>JAQWPG010000005.1 GCA_029268385.1 Gammaproteobacteria bacterium | reverse complement strand
AGGTCCTTCCGAATTATGCTCGTATAAATTTTCATCTTCAGAAACTAGTCTTTTAAAAAATGATTCTATATCTCTTAAAACTGCAGGATCTGCATTCTCTTGTATCACTAAAGATGCTGAAGTATGTTTAATAAATAAAGTGCAATTTCCATTTTTAATCCCAGAATTATTTACACTCTTAACAACTTCCAACGTAATGTTATTTAAACATTTTGAGTTTGTATTAATACTTAATTTTGAATTCATTATCTTCATAACTAGTTGGTGGCTATGGGTGTACGCTAATATGCCTATCTATAGGTCTATTTGAGTGGTGGGATTTTCATATTCCCATGTATATTCCCATTAATAATATTTTTTTAAACAATAATTCCTTGCCGTTTTATTCTTTTGTATAAATGATTGCGGAATTTTTCCTTTTGAAATATCTTTAATCTCTTTTTTAGTTACTAAATTAGCCATTTTTCTACCTTGGCATGAACAGTATTCCGAGATTACTTCTTTCTGCTCTTTATTGTAATTATTATTTTTTAAATTCTTGTTATAGCACGTTGTATAACTACTCTTAATAAATGTATTTTTTTCGGTATCACTTAACCCGCTTGCAAAAAGTAAACTGGGTAGAAAAAATATTAAAATTGAATGCGGCCTAAAAATTTTCAACATTTTTTTATTTAGGAAGATTGGCTTTTCTTATTAGGTAACCCAAGCCAAATGCTAGTGGGCCAAAACCTATCATTGAGACAGCAAAACCAAATAGCACTTCTTCTAATCCATTAGCATTATAATTTACGTAACAAGATTGCGAAACACCAAAAAAAATGAATGCTAAATACATTCTGCCATTATCTTTTGGATTTTCTTCTGGTTTTAATTTAGAATTGAATTTAAATCTAATCCAATCCTTTTCTTCAACTCCAGCAATCGCAGCAGCAATTGCAAAGGAAATAAATGTATAAAATATCCAGTCAATCATAATTCTATTTTTCTCATTTTAATCTTATATTCCCATCTATATTCCCATAAAATGGGAAATTAAGGAAATATTTTTAAGCTATTTTAAAAAGTGAAACGAATGAAATCAATAAGTTAAATTAGGGTGGAAAAATCCTGGTGGCTATGGGTGGAATTGAACCACCGACCCCAGCGTTATGAGTGCTGTGCTCTAACCATCTGAGCTACATAGCCAATTTGAAAGTGGTATTATACTTAAACGTTGTACCTAAATACAACAATATCTCCTTCTGCAACCTGATAATCTTTACCTTCTAATCGCATTTTTCCTTCATTCTTTGCGTTTACTGAACCCTTAAGAGCAACATAATCATTAAATGCTATAACTTCTGCCCTAATAAAACCTTTTTGAAAGTCAGTATGAATCTTACCTGCTGCTTCTGGCGCTAGTGCATTTTTCTTGATAGTCCATGCTCTTGTTTCTGTTGGGCCAGAAGTAAAGAATGTACCGAGATTTAAAATATCATAACCGTGTTTAGCAACTCTATCTATTCCTGATTCTTCAAGATTATATAACTCAAAATATTCTTTTTTTTCTTCATCACTCATCATAGATAAATCATATTCTATATTTGCTGAAATTATTATATTAGAAATATTTTTTTCTTCACAATATTTCGCAACTTCAGTTGTGTATTGGTTACCATCTATTTCATCATCTGAAACATTCAAAATTAGAAAAAATGGTTTTGCTGTTAAAAAATTATATTGTTTAAGAAGTTCTTTATTTTCGTTATATATTTCTTGTAGAAAATTCCCGTTATTTAATTCCTGATAAATTTTCTCAATAACTTTTAACTCTGGCATTATTTCTTTATTACCTGTTTTTGATAGTTTTTTGAGGCGCACTAAACTTTTTTCAACTATAGCTAGATCTGACAATAACAATTCAGTATTTATAGTTTGAATATCTGAAATTGGATCTATCTTGCCTGCTACATGAGTGATATCATCATTTTCAAAACACCTAATTACGTGAGCAATTGCATCTGTTTCTCTAATATTTGCTAAGAATTTATTTCCTAAACCTTCTCCTTCAGACGCTCCAGCAACTAAACCAGCAATGTCAACGAATTCTATAACTGCTGGAATTATCTTTTTTGGTTCGTCAATCTCAGAGAGTTGTTTTAATCTTTTATCGTTGACTTCTACAATTCCAACATTTGGATCAATTGTGCAGAACGGATAATTTTCTGCAGCTACTTTATTTTTTGTTAGAGCATTAAATAAGGTTGATTTGCCGACATTTGGTAAACCAACTATTCCACATTTGAATCCCATTTTTTACCTCGTGTGTAAAATTTTTGTATATTTCTCATATTCGCCATCAAGTAAAATATTAATATTTTCAAAGGACTGGCTTATTGAGATATTAATTTCAAGCTCTTCATCTTTTGATGGATTACTAAGGACATGGTTATGTACTAACTCTTTTCTACCTGGATGACCAACACCTACTCTTAATCTCCAGTAATCTTTACCCATATGATTGATGATGTCTCTCAATCCATTATGCCCGCCATGACCGCCACCAAACTTTAATCTTACATCTCCAACTTCCAAATCTATATCATCATGAATAACAAGAATACTTTCGGGTGAAATTTTGTAATATTTAAGAAAACTTGAAATAGATTTGCCGCTATCATTTATGAAAAAAGTTGGCTTTAATATGAAAATTTGATCTTCTTTATAATCTATTTTACAAAAAAAACTATTGAGTTTCTTATCTTCAGATAATGTTACGTTATATTTTTCAAGAAATTTATCTAAAAACCAATAACCAACGTTATGGCGAGTTTTTAAAAGATTTTTTTCTGGATTACCCAAACCTACAATTAATTTTATTTTGGGCAAACTTCCTTTATCATAATTTGACATAGGGCTTTGAGTAGATTTTTATTCTTCAGATTCTTTATCTTTTTCATTGCTCTCATCATTTTTCTGATCAGATGCAACTTCAGATGCTTCAGGAGCAGCTGTAAGATCTTCTTCAACTTCTTCAGCTCTTGCTTTATGAATAACTACAACAGCCATATCAGAATCTTCTACACCATGTTGTAAAAGAGTAATCTCAACACCTTCAGGCAATGTTAACTCACTTAAGTGTATTGATTTATCAATTGAAAGGTCTTTTAGATCTACTGTTATGTTTTCTGGAATATTAGCGGGTAAACTAACAATTTCTAACTCACTTATTAAATGGCTAATTACTCCACCATCAATTTTTACTCCAGGTGCAATATCTTCATTGATGAAATTAATAGGAACGGTTACGTTAATTTTTTCGTCAGCCTTAATTCTTTGAAAATCCATATGCAATATTTCTCTTTTAGCAGGATGCCTTTGGATATCTCTTAAGATCACCTGCTGCTTCTTACCTTCTAAAGAAATGTCAAGAACCTGGCTGTAAAACGCATCATTTTCTAAATTCTTTGCAACCTCGAATTTATTTAGCGAAATAATTTCTTCTGCTTTTCCAGCGCCATAGATTATACCTGGGACAAGACCCTCTCTTCTAATATTTCTAGAATATGATGTGCCTTTTCTCTCTCTTTTTTCTGCGTTTACTATAAATTCCATATCATTTTAAAATAATTTGTGAGGCAGTATTATCAATTAAAATTGCTGTAAGAACAAGTTTTTTTACTCTGTAAATAAAGAACTAAGAGATTCTTCAGTATGAACTCTAATTATTGACTCGGCCAGAAGGTTTGAAACGGAAAGCTGTCTAATCTTTTTGCATTTTTGAGCCTCACTTGATAGCTGAATAGTATCAGTTACTACTAATTCATCCAGCTCAGAATCCTCAATATTTTTAATAGCATTTCCAGATAGAACTGGGTGAGTTGCATAAGCCATAACTGCGCTTGCTCCCTTTTCCTTTAATGCTACCGATGCTTTACAAAGTGTCCCAGCTGTATCAACCATATCATCAACAATTAAACATGTTTTTGAGTCCACATCACCAATAATATTCATTACTTCAGACTCGTTTGCTTTTTCTCTTCTCTTATCGACTATTGCAAGGTCATCAATTCCCAATTGTTTTGCTACAGCTCTAGCTCTTACTACACCACCTGTATCTGGGGAAACTATCACAATATTTGGATATTTTTTCTTCCACATATCTGATATTAAAATGGGTGATCCGTAAATATTGTCTACGGGTACATCAAAAAACCCTTGTTCTTGATCAGAGTGTAAATCAACGGTCAGTAGTCTATCTGTTCCTACAGTGCTAATTAAATTGGCAACAACTTTTGCAGATATAGGAACTCTCATTGAGCGAACTCTTCGATCTTGCCTGGAATAGCCAAAGTAAGGAATAACAGTAGTTACTCTAGCTGCTGATGATCTTTTTAACGCATCAACAAAAATTAATAGCTCCATAAGATTTTCATCAGTAGGTTTGCAGGTTGACTGGATAACAAAAACATCTTTGCCCCTTACATCTTCGTGAAGTTCAACTTGAACTTCTCCATCACTAAATCTTCCCACAAGTGCTTTTCCAATTGGAATTCCTATTTTTTTTGCAATTTTAGACGAAAGCTCTTTGTTGGAGTTTCCAGAAAATACTTTTAAACTTTCGTAATCTGACATGTGAAACCTTAAGAAGTTAATATCGTTTATTTATGTGTGTAATGATAATACAAAACGATCAAAAAAGAAGTAAAAATAAATAAAATGGCTGGGCCGGTAGGGATCGAACCTACGCATGTCGGGATCAAAACCCGATGCCTTAACCGCTTGGCTACGGCCCAATATCTTTTATTATATAGAAATTATATTCTATTTAAACTGTGCACAACATAGGTTTCATATTTTTCAGGTATTAGCTTGCTAAATTTTTGCGCACTATCTTCGTTATCAAATATAGAAAATAGGCAACTTCCTGAACCTGATACTGCTCCATTACCATTTTTTCTAAGTAATTCTAAGAGACTTTTAATCTCAGAAAATTCTGAGCATAATAAGTTTTCAAAGCTATTAAAACCGATATTGTGATGCATATTATCTAAATTTATACTCTTAATACAATCTTTTATTTCATATTTACAATACATAGCCTTCGACGAAACATGTATTTTAGGATAAATAATAAGAAAAAATTTTCTGTCTAATTCATTAGCTGTTAATAAAGTGCCTGTTTCTTGACCATATGCAGAAAACCCATTAATAAAGACCGGGACGTCAGAACCAAGCTCTTTTCCCAATTCAATCAATTCATTTTTAGTAAAATAAGATCCCCATAACTGATTAAGACCCATAAGAACTATAGCTGCATTAGAACTTCCTCCACCAAGACCACCACCAACAGGTATATTTTTCTTTAGAAAAATAGAGGCATTCAAGTTTTTTTTTAATTTAATATTTTTCTTTAGTAATTCTGCAGCTTTTACACATAAATTCTTAGAGTTACTTAAAGTCTTATTATTACATCTAAAATCGATTTTGTTGCCTGAAATCAAATTCAATGAAATTTCATCATACAAACTTACAAATTGAAAATAGGTTTCAATATTGTGATAACCATCATTTCTTTTATTAATAATATTTAAAAAAAGATTAAGTTTTGCAGGTGACTTTATTACAATCACTTCAGTAACTCCCATTTCTTTATTTTTAAGTTAAAATTAATATTTAAAAAATTTATTCTCATTACAATAGGTAGATTTTTATTATTATAATTATCATAAAAAACTTCATAATTTTTATTTCTAATATTTTTGAATAAACCATTTTCATATCTTTTTATAAAAGTCGGATTATTTATACTTCCAGTCAAAATATTAGAGAAGTTAATTATAACTTTTTTAAATATATCTTTATTTATTATTTTCTCAAGATCGTTAGAATTTATATTTCTTTTTGTTTTTTTAACCTGAATAGCGTCTTTTTTTATTAAAAATGATACAATTTTGTTATTAAATAAATCGATAAATTCAATTGTTTCTTCATTTTTATTTTTTATATAATTAAATCTAGAAGAAATTTTTTGATTTTTTACACTTAATTTAATTACTCCATTAACAATAAAATTATCATAAGAAATATTAATTAAATTTCCAGACACTTCTTTATTTTTTTTTGATTTTAAAATATCCATCGTAGAACAGCCAGATAATATTATTGAAAAAAAAATTATTATAAAACTAAATTTCATTTAACTTCTTCTTTAATTCTATTAATTTTTCATCTTTCGGGTATAACTTTATATGTTTTAGATAAAGTTTTTTCGCTTTCTCAATTTTATTTTGCTTGATATATAATTGTATAACATGACTAACTATCTCCGTATCTTTATTAAGTCTTAGGGCTCTTATCAAATATTTTTCTGACTGTCTGTATTTGCCTAATTTAAATAATACCCACCCTTTGCTGTCTAAAATAGCAGCATCATTTGGCTCAATCTCTAGCGCTAGATCTATATATTTATTTGCTTGTTTTAATTTAATATTATTATTAGCCCATGTGTATCCAAGCGCATTGAGTGCTTGTGCATTTTTTGGTTCTAGACTTATTAATTTTTTTAAATCATCTTCTAAAATATCTAGGCGGTCAATCTGCTCAGCAACAAGTGCTCTAGTATATAAAAATGACCCATTATCTTTATATTTTTTTAGTCCGTAGTTAATTCTTTCCATTGAGTAAATAAACTTTTTTGCATTAAAAAAAGCTTCGGTTTCAATTAAAATTAGTCTTGCTTCTAAGTCTGGTTTATTTTCAAGTTTTTTATATTGTTTCTTAAAAAATTTTTTTAAAGAAAAATACTGCTCGTCATCTATTTTTATTTTTACTATTTCTTTTACTGCATTAAAATAATTTTGATCTTCATTGTTAATTTTTTTAAAAAAACTTAGTGCGCTTTTCTTTTTATCATTCTCTATTTGTAATAATCCAGTTAAATAATTAAAACTATGAATATCATCTTTTTTTATAGACTCTATAAATATTTTTGCGTCTTCAAATTTTTTAGCTTTTATATTTAATATAGCCATTTTTTTAGCAGTATCAATATCACTAAAACTTATTAATTTATTTGCAGACATAAACCTATAATGGTCTATCGCTTCAGAATAGTTTTCTTGCAAAGTCTGTAATCTTACGTAATATTGATTTAAATATAAATCTTTTGGCGAGTACTCCAGATAATCTTTTAATACTTTGATTGCGGTTTCTTTTTTTTCAGTAGCATAATAAGCTTCAGCTAAAAATATTCCCCATCTACTCTCCTTTTTACTGAATTCTTTAAATTTATCAATTGAATTGATTAATTTAATACTTTTTTCATATTCTTTATTATTTAAAAGTATTTGCACATAATAGAAGTTTGCAAGATAATCGTCTTTGTATTTCGCATAAACTTTTTCAAATACTTTATTTACAATTTTATCATCAAAAACTTTTATGGTGTCGTACGCTAAAGCAAATCTATCTTTATCTTTTGATATTTTTATAGCTTCTAAAGTCTCTTTTATTGCTAAATCTATCTTATTTAATGCTGCAAATATTGATATCCTAATGTGTCTTACCGTAATTTTATCATTTGTTATTTCTAACCACCTTTCTGAACTTTTTAACATCATTTCATAATTGCCGGCGTATCCTGCAATCTGAGTTGCTCTTTTTGCAATTTCTGGGTCATCTGTCCTCATGCTAATATCTTGGAATATTTTTGCCGCTTCATCGTATTCTTGGTTTTTAACCAATATTTCAGCTTCAAATGCTTTTTGCATAATTAAACTATCAGAATTAGAAGTTCTAGTAGTTAAATTTAATAAATTTTGATCGTTAGTATTACTTAATGGATAGACGTTACTTATAAATAAAATATTTATAATTATAATTTGTTTAAAAAATAACTCTAATTTAGTAATATAGCGACTATATAGCCTTAAATATGTTTGCATAATTAGTTATAATATACTTTGAAAGATAATCAATCTACAAAAATGAAAATTTAATTGGTGAATAAATGGGCTTACTAACTATTGGAATGAGTCATAAAACAGCGTCTCTTGATATAAGAGAGAAACTTTCTGTTGACAAAGAAGAATCGAAAAGAATTCTCAAAAAACTCCATGGCATGCCATTAATAGACGAGGTGTTTATACTTTCAACATGTAATAGAACTGAGCTTTACTGTGAAGTAGAGGATGCGCAGTATGCTAATAATATCTCCGAATGGTTGCTTCGACAAAAAGGTTTGTCGGCTAATGATTTTACAGACAACATATACAGCTATGCTGATAGCTCGGTTGTTAGGCACGCATTAAATGTAGCATCTGGTTTAGACTCTATGGTTATTGGTGAACCTCAAATACTTGGTCAATTTAAAAATGCTTTTAATGAAGCGAATGAAGCAGGCACTATAGGCAAAAATTTAGATAGGCTATTTCAATATGCTTTTTCAACAGCAAAAGAAATTAGAACGGATACAAAAGTTGGGGCTAATTCACTTTCAATTGCCAATGTTGCTGTTTCAATAACAGATCAATTTTATGATGATTTGTCTGATAAAAGCGCTTTACTTATTGGTGCAGGTGAAACTATATATATAGCGGCTAAAAACTTACAAAAGAAAAATATAAAAAATATATACATAGCTAATAGAACAATAGAAAATGCAGAAAGTATAGCTAGAGAAGTTTCGGGTAAAGCATTGTCTTTAAAAGATATCCCGGAGCATCTTAAGTACTCTGATATCATAATAAGTGCGGTAACTGGAAATGTGCCCTTAATTGGAAAGGGATCTATAGAAACAGCTCTTAAACATAGGAAGCACAAACCAATATATATGGTTGATCTTGGTGTGCCTAGAAATGTAGAATCAGAAGTTAAAGACCTTTCAGATATATTTCTTTATACTCTAGATAATATACAAGATTTAATAAAAAAGAATTACAAAACGAGAAAAGAAGCTGCCATAGACGCACAACTTATAATCGATACAAAAGTAAGTGAATATATGAATTGGCGTAAGTCACAATCAGCATTCTCAATCATTAAATTGTATAGAGATGACTGCGAAGATATTAGAAAAAACTGTTTAGACAAATCTGTAAATCAACTTAAATTAGGAAAAGATCCTAAAGAAGTCTTGGATCAACTAAGTATTAATTTAACTTCGAAACTTTCGCACAAACCCACTCTAGCGCTCAATAAAGCAGGCCAAACAAATAATAGAAAATTAATAAATCTAGTTTGCGACATTTTCTTGATAAACAAGAAAAAATGAAAAATTCTTTAAGAAAAAAACTTGATGAAATTCATAATAAACATCATGAAATTGAAGAACTTTTATCAGATAAAGATATTATCAATGACATGGACAAATATAAAAATTTATCTGTTGAATATGCAAGGCTAGAAATTATTATAAAAGATTATAAAAAATACTTAATAAATGAAGAAAATTTAAAAGAGTCGGAAGAAATTTCTAAAAATGAAACAGGAGAGCTAAAAAAACTTGCTGAAGACGAGATAAAAGCAACAAGAGAAGAGATTGCAATTCTTGAAAAAAATTTAGAAGTTTCTTTATTACCCGAAGATCCTAATGACAAAAGTAATGTATTTTTAGAGATTAGAGCTGGAACAGGTGGTTTAGAGGCTGCAATTTTTGCAGGTGATTTATATAAGATGTATTGTAGATTTGCTGAAAGACAAAACTGGGAAGTTGAACTATTATCTGAGAATGAAGGTGACAAAGGCGGTTATAAACTCGTAGTTATTAAAATTTCAGGCGATAGAGCTTTTTCAAAATTAAAATTTGAATCAGGGGCTCATAGGGTTCAAAGAGTTCCAGAAACTGAGTCGCAAGGCAGAGTTCATACTTCAGCAGCAACAGTTGCAGTTATGCCAGAAGTTGAACAAATCGAAGACTACAATATTAAACCTGATGAATTAAGAATAGACACTTTTCGAGCAAGTGGAGCAGGCGGCCAGCATGTAAACAAAACTGACTCTGCCATACGAATTACTCATTTACCTACAGGAGTAGCTGTGGAGTGCCAAGACGGGAGATCTCAACACAAAAATAAAGCAAAAGCCATGTCATTACTTCATGCAAAATTATTGGATTCTGAACGCTCAAAACAAATGAGCGAGCAATCACAAATGAGAAAAAAACTTGTAGGTACTGGAGATAGATCTGACAGAATTAGAACATACAATTTCCCACAGGGAAGAATTACTGATCATAGAATTAATTTAACTGTATATAACTTAGAAGACTTTTTAGATGGGAATATTTTAACTATTACAATGCAACTTATTAGTGAATATCAAGCAGACCTTTTGGCAAACAATGAAGTCTAATATTATCGAATTTGAAAAATTTCAAATAAAAACATCAAAAGATGTTTTCTCGCCTAGAGAAGATGTAGAAATATTTCCAAAAGCAATTAAAGAATTTATTAAAGAAAAAAATAATATACTTGAATTAGGAACAGGCACTGGGGCAATCAGCATATCGTTAGCAAAAAATTTTAAAAATGTAAAAATACTAGCTACTGATATAAACTCTTCTGCACTAAAAATTGCAAAACATAATTCAAAAGTTAATGGTGTTGATAAAAAAATAGACTTTAAAAAATCAAACTGGTTCTCATGCGTTGATGAAGAAAAATATGATTTTATAATTACTAACCCACCATACCTTTCAAAAAAAAACTCTATTTTTTATACTGAATTATCTGATCCCGATAATAGTCTTTATGCAAAAAATAATGGCTTGGATGACATATTTAAAATTATTAAAAATGGCGTAAATTATTTAAGTAAAAATTCATATATAGTTATTGAGCATTCTCATAACCAAACTTTAATTCTGAAAAACTACAGTAGAAAATTTAACCTCAGGTTAATAGAGTCAAAAAAGGATTCCCTTGGACTAAATAGAGTTTCTATTTTCTCAAATCAAATCTAAATAACTTATTATTTTATCTTTAATTACACTGGGGTCTGAACCTTTTGCATCTTTAAGAACTTGCCCAACAAAAAAACCAACTATTTTAGTTTTGCCACTCTTGTATTCTTTTACCTGTTTTTCATTTTTCTCTATGATTTTTTTTATTAAATCATCAATCATATCTAAATTATTTTCATTTCTACTAGAATAATTTTCAATAACCGATGAAATATTTATATTTTCTCCCCAAATTTTATCAAGAATTTCTTTTAGATTAATTTTAGAAATAACTTTTTTTTCTATTGAATCTATTATCAAATAGAAATCGTTTGGCTTTATAAGATCTTCTAAAGCCAAGGAATTCTCTTTATTAAATTTTAGATATACTGATGAAATAAAGTGATTAATTAGTCTTTTTGCGCTAATTTTAGATAATAATAATATTTTATCCGCAAAATTTGTAATTTCTTTATTACTTAATATTATATTTATTTGTTCATCTGTTAAATCGTATTTTGATTTATAGAATTTAGATTTGACGTCTGGCAAATCTGGCATTAATTTTTTTATCTTTAGTATGTATTCGTTATCTATCTCGATAGGAAGTAAATCCGGATCTGGGAAATACCTATAATCATTAGCTTCTTCTTTTGATCTCATAGATTTTGTAATATTTTTATTTTCATCGTATAGCCTTGTCTCTTGTTTGATCTTTTTACCATCCTCTAGTAAATCGATTTGTCTTTGTATTTCATAATTTATAGCTTTTTCTACGAATTTAAACGAATTAATATTTTTTAACTCTGTTCTCGTACCTAATTTTTTTTCACCAGATTTTCTTATAGATACATTTGCATCACATCTAAATGAGCCTTCTTGCATATTTCCGTCAGATATTTCTAAATAAGTTACTATGTTGTGAATTTTCTTCATATATGAAACTGCCTCTGTTGCAGACTTCATTTCTGGCTCTGAGACTATTTCTAAAAGTGGTGTGCCGGCTCTATTTAAATCAATATATGTACAATTATTTTCATCACTATGTATTGATTTTCCAGCATCTTCTTCTAAGTGTGCCCTTGTAATATTAATTTTTTTATTATTTCCACAATCATCCTCTATCTCTATATAACCACCTTCAACTATTGGAAAGTCTAACTGGCTTATCTGGTAGTTTTTTGGCAAATCTGGATAGAAATAATTTTTCCTAGCAAAAATTGATCTGTTAGTGATATTTGCATTAATTGCCAGGCCAAATTCTACTGCTTTTTTTATAACTATATTATTTAGCACAGGAAGAGTTCCTGGCATACCCAGGTCAACATACGATGCCTGCTTATTTGGCTCTTTTCCATAGGCTGTGGAAGAAGCAGAAAAAATTTTACTTTTTGTTAATAACTGAACATGAATCTCTAATCCTATTACGCATTCCCAATCACTCATGATCAAACTCCCTTGGAACTTTATTATGCCAATCTGTTTCTTTTTGAAATGCATGAGCAACATTTAAAATACCGTTTTCATTAAAATCATTGCCAATTATTTGCATGCCTACTGGCATTTTATTACTAAAACCAACAGGAATTGAAACTGCTGGTAGTCCAGCTAGATTCACAGGTGTTGTATAAATATCAGATAGATACATTTCTAAAGCGTTTGATGTTTTTTCTCCAATATTAAATGCTGTTGATGGGCATGTAGGGGCAAATATATAATCAACATCTTTAAAAGCATTTAAAAAATTATCTCTTATAATTCTTCTAATTCTAAGAGCTCTCATATAATACTCATCGTAGTAACCTGATGATAAAGCATAGGCCCCAATCATTATTCTTTTCTTTACTTCTTTTCCAAAACCTTCTTTTCTTGTTCTTGAGTATAAATCTTCAAGATTTTTTGGGTTTTTGCACCTGTAGCCAAATTTAACACCATCATATCTTGAAAGATTTGATGAAGCTTCAGCTGAAGCGATAATGTAATATGCGGGTATAGTATAACCATGCTGAGGTAAACTTATTTCTTTAAAATTAAACCCCAACTTCTTAAATACTCCTATAGACTGATCAATTACATCCGAAATATTTTTATCTAAGTCTTTTGAAAAATATTCTTTTGGAATTCCAATAGAAATACTTTTAAAGTTTTTTTTATTTAGATTTAGTTTAACTTCGTTTTGCTTAATCTTAAAATTACTAGTTGGGTCATTATTATCAAACCCTCTAATGATATTAAATAATATTGCGCAGTCTTCAGCGCTGGTTGCTAAAGGTCCGCCCTGGTCTAAACTTGAGGCATAAGCTATCATCCCATATCTTGATACTGAACCATAAGTGGGCTTAAGACCGGTTAAGCCGCAGAATGAAGCTGGTTGTCTTATAGAACCACCAGTATCAGAACCTGTAGCAATTGGAGACAGCCTCGCGGCAACTGCAGAAGCAGATCCACCCGAAGAACCTCCCGGAACTTTAGTTAGATCCCATGGATTTTTTACAGAACCAAAATAACTAGATTCATTTGACGACCCCATGGCAAATTCATCCATATTTGTTTTGCCTAAGGTTACCATTCCTTGATTATTTAATTTGCTAACAACTGTTGCATCGTATGGTGGAATATAATTTTCTAGCATTTTTGAAGCACAAGTAGTTAAGATACCTTTTGTAGAAAATAGATCCTTATGTGCAATTGGTATTCCGGTAAGAAAAGTATTCTTATTAGCTGCGATTTGTTTATCTGCAATTTTTGCTTGAGCGTAAGAAAAATCTTCATCAACAGTGATAAAAGAATTTAAATTTTTATCAAAAGATCTAATCCTCCGAATAAAGTAATTTGTCATTTCTATAGATGATATTGTTTTTTTATTTATTAATTCTGATAACTCAGAAATTGATTTTTTATATATATCCATAATATTTATTCTATAACTTTTGGAACTATAAAATGTTTTCCATTATGATTCGGGGAAGAGTTAATTCCATCATTTTTTGGGTCTTCGTCAATTTTATCATCTCGAGCGTGTAAAGAGTTTTCTGGAGCGTGATATAAAGGCTCAACATCCGAAAGCTCTATATAATCAGTTTTATCAACTAATTTTAAAAATTCTATAATTTCATTAGAAAAATAATTTAAATCATCATCATCTATTTCTATCATCGCTAATTTAGCAACATCTTTAACTTTATTTTTATCAAACATTTTATAAATCCACTAAAAATTAAATAAATTACATATCCTTGTAGGTTTCGCAAACCTCAGTTAGAATCTCTATATAACAATAAAGTAAGCATATCAGAAAACTCGGGGGTTTTAATGATTTTAGATTTATTTTCTAGCGATTTATCTATAGATTTAGGAACAGCAAATACAATAATATTTGTAAAAAATAAAGGCTTGGTTTTAAATGAGCCTTCAGTGGTTTCTATATCTGACGATGGGGGTAAAAAAAGAGTAAAAGCAGTTGGCAATGAAGCAAAATCTATGCTTGGAAGAACACCTACTAATATTGAGACAATAAGACCACTAAAAGATGGAGTTATTGCTGATTTTACTACCACTGAAAAAATGCTCCAGCATTTTATAAAAAAAGCTAGCAAAAAAAATTTTCTCCTTGGTCCTAGAGTATTAATTTGTGTTCCGTCTGGAGCAACTCAAGTTGAAAGAAGAGCAATAAAAGAATCGGCAGAAGGTGCCGGTGCAAGAAAAGTTTACTTGATAGAAGAGCCAGTAGCTGCAGCTCTTGGTGCTGGTTTACCCATAGCAGAAGCTGTTGGCTCTATGGTGTTTGATATAGGTGGAGGAACAACTGAAATAGCAGTTTTATCACTTGGTGGAATAGTTTATTCAGAGTCAGTAAGAATTGGTGGGGATAAATTTAATGAAGCAATATTAAATTATATCAAATGGAATTATGGGATCTTGATAGGTGAAGCAACCGCCGAAAGGATTAAGCATACTATCGCAACAGCCTATCCTGGTAAGGAACTGCAAGAAATGGAAGTTAAAGGCAGAAATATGTCTGAGGGAATTCCAAGGAGCTTTAGAATTAATAGCAATGAAATTTTAGAAGCTCTTCAAGAACCATTAAAGGGAATTACAAATGCTGCCAAGACTGCGCTTGAGGCAACACCTCCGGAACTAAGTACTGATATTGCTGAGAACGGTATAGTTTTAACGGGAGGAGGAGCTCTGCTTACCGGGCTAAATAAGCTTATACAAGAAGAGACTGGGATACCAGTTATAATTGCTGACGATCCCTTAACATGCGTAGCAAGAGGTGGGGGGATAGTTTTAGAAATGATTGATAAGAAGGGAGCAGATTTCATAGCTCTAGAATAATAATTCGATTAATCGATAAAAGTGAAAAACAATCTACATTTTAGACAAAGCCACATTGTATCCATCAAGCTAATCTTGTTTTTAGTTATCTCAATATCGTCTTTAATAGCGGATAAAGATCTACAGTTTAGTAATTATATTAGAAGTAATTCATCGTACTTAATAAAACCAATATATGCGATTGCTGAAGCTCCGTCTAAAATATTAAATACAATATCTATATATATTGATACAAAAGAAAATCTAATAAATAAAAATAAAGATTTAGAAAAAAAAGTATTTTTACAATCAGGTATTATTCAAAAAATTCCCGCAATAAAAAGTGAGAATTCCAGACTAAAAAAATTACTTAACTCTTCAGATTCAATGTTAACTTCAAAAATTCTGATAGCAGAATTAATAAAAGTAAACTTGAGCCCATTTTCAAATAAAGTTGTCATAGACAAAGGTGAGAAAAGTAATTTGTATTCAGGTCAAACTGTAATTGACAGCGAGGGCCTTCTTGGTCAAATCTCCGAAGTAAACAAAGATTTTTCTATTGTTACATTAATTAGTGATCCTGGACATGCGTTATTAGCTGTTAATGCAAGAACTGGCAAAAGAATTATGATATCTGGAACTGGGGATAATAGAAACCTAAAAGCGAAATATATTTCTTTAAATGAAGATGTGATTGAAGGAGATATTTTAATAACATCCGGGCTAGATAACATCTTTCCAGAAGGATATCTAATAGGAACAATATCTAAGATTAATAAAAAAATTAATGATAATTTTCTAAAGGTTAATGTTACACCTAGCTCTAGTTTGACCTCAAACAGAGAGGTGATGGTTTTATGGTAATATTAAATAAAATACATATTGTAGCAATTACATCGCTTTTTATAGGACTGATAATAAATATACTTCCTGTGGCAGAATTTTTGGTTTCAATAAAACCACCAATACTATTATTAATATTAATTTATTGGGCATTAGCATTCCCAAATTACATAAACTTAACTTATGCATTTATTACGGGTCTAATAATGGACGTACTTTTAATTGTCCCACTCGGTTATTATACATTTTGCTTTACAATTACTATATATTTAACGTTGATTTATTACCCTCAAATTAGGCTTCAATCCAACTTAAATAAAATGCTTTCTCTATTAGTTATATTAGCCCCCTACTTTTTAATGTCTACGGTTATTAATAGTGCGCTTGGAATAAATTATGAAATTATTGATGTTTGTATATCCATATTACTTTCAGTCATAATTTGGCCGGGATTATTTAGCGTGTTAAGATTCATTCGACAAAAATACATATCTTAAAAAGAAATGACTAATATAGCCCTTTTTACTGAAGAAAATGAAATTAAATCATTTATTTCAAAAATTTCAAATTCAAATATTATTTCTATTGACATAGAATTTATGAGAAGAAATACTTTCTTTCCTGAGCCTTGTGTTATACAAATATCAAATGGCATTACCCATGGATGCATTGATTTAACACTTAAAATAGATTACAAAAGTATTTTTAAAGAAATTTTTAGTGATAAAAAATTAATTGTTTTGCATTCTTGCAGACAAGATCTTGAAATTCTTTACATGATACTAGGATACATTCCAAAAAATATATTTGATACACAGTTTGCAGCAGCTTTTCTTGGTTACAAATACCAAATTGGATATGCTGAACTTATTAAAGATATCTACAAAATCACTATAGATAAAACGGAAAAAATGACTAATTGGAAAAAAAGACCACTAAGCAAGGAACAATTAAGCTATGCAGTAAATGATGTAGTATATTTAAACAAACTACATGAAGAACTTAATAATGAACTTTTGGAAACAAAAAAAATTAAATATTTTAGAGAGGAATTTTGCAATTTTATAAATGACATAGAATGGAGTCCTGATACAAACGATGCCTGGAAAAGAATAAAATCTATAAAGAACTTAAATAATAATTTAAAAAATATTGTTAAAGCAATTTCTTCTTGGAGAGAAAAAAAAGCAATTGCTAAAAATATTCCTAGAAATTGGGTAGTGAGTGAAAAAGATCTAATAGAGATTTCTAAAAATTTTCTAATTAAAAATAAAATAATTTTTCCAAAAAACTATAAATCTAATTGTATAGAAAAAGATAGTATGGAGATAGAAAAAGTGATTTCCAAATTTTACAATGATTCTATCTATGATACGAAGAAAACCAAAGAATTTAAACATAACCCTGAATATAAAAAAATTGCAAATGAACTATATGATTATTACAAATCAATATCATTAAAAAATAAAATTTCCTACCAAATATTATCTCCAAAGAAAATGATTTTTAGTTATCTAAAGAATAAAGATGATGACTCTAGATTAATTAAAGGATGGAGAAAAGAGTTAATAGATATGAAAAAAATAAATAGCATTACTAGCAGCTATTTTTAAACTTAAATTTAATTTCCACAATCCATGTTTTTAGGTACAGCTACATCTATTTTTTTCGGTTTATCTAATTTTAACTTCTTCATATTATCTATAAATTTCTCAACGCTGATACTGTCATCAATAAGCGTATTAGCCTTTTTTTGCTCTAAAATTGTTGAAAAATTATTTTTATTATAATCGTGACCCGGAAAAACAATTGTATTTTCTGGCATTTTATAAAATATATTTTTAATTGTATTGTATAGTTTTTTTGAAGAACCTGACTGAAAGTCAGTTCTGCCACATGCATTAATTAATAGAGCGTCACCTGAAAACAAAAATTTAACATCCCTGTGATTTATTGTGTATGAAAAATGTGTATTGGTATGACCAGGAGTATAGATGGCTTTTAATTTAACAGTATTCCCTATAGCAAGCTCATCATTATCTTTAAAATTTACGTCTCTACATTTTAAATAATCTTTTGCAGGCCCTGCAACTTTGCAACCCAGTATTTCTCTCAATGCTGATGCGCTAGTTACATGATCTGCATGGACATGTGTATCAATTGCATATTTTAATTTCAAATTAAGTTTTTTGATTATACTTAAATCTCTTTCTAATGTTTCTAATACTGGATCTATTAATATGGCTTCCTGTTTTTCTTGACATGATATCAAATAAGTATATGTTGAAGACTCATTTTCAAATAATTGTTTAAATAACATTTTAAGGTAAAAATTTAATTTTAATTAATATAAATATACATTTATTAATATAAAGGATAAAGATAAAAATTATGGATAAAGAAACAATAAAAGAAGTAATTGAAGGTTCTTTAAAAGGATCCACCGCAGTTGTGGATGGTAGTGAAGGAAAATATACTGCGACAATAGTATATAAAGGTTTTGATGGTCTAAATACGGTAAAAAGACATAAAGTTGTTTATAACTTTTTAAACTCGTATATACAATCTGGAGAGCTTCACGCAATTAGCTTAAAAACTTTTGCAAGTGAAGAAGAAAAAACTTAGTTTTATTTTTTTAAGACCACTCTTCCTTGATTTATTTTGTCAAGCCCATTATGAGAAGCAAAATATTTTGAAAGCTTTCTCATTTGTTTTTCATTTAAAGTGCTAGCTATACCACTCATTATTGCGTTATTCCTCGTGCCATCTTGATAAGACTTAAGAGCTTGATACAAATAATCTTCGTATTGCCCTGCAATTTTTGGAAAAGTTGGAACCATGCTATTGCCGTCAACTCCGTGACAACCAACACAAGAATTTGCCTCATCAATCATTTCTAAATTAATTGAAGGTAGATTTTGATTTTCAGTTTTCAAAGAAGAAAAATAATCGGCAATTTTAGCTATTTCTGCGTCATTTAGATTTACAGCATGCGCTTTCATTGTAGGATGAGATCTTTCTCCAGATCTATAGGCTTTTAAAGCAGCAATTATATAATCTTTATGCTGATTACCTAGCTTTGGGACCTTATATGTTGGGTAAATGTTATTATAACTTACTACTCCATGACATCCTAAACATGTAGAAGACAACTCTTCTGATGTTTTTTCTGCAAAGGAATTTAGTGAACTTAAAAGAAAAAAAGCTGCCACGAATATAGATAACTTCATTGTTATTTGTTTACTCCATAAATTTAGTAAGTTGAATCTTGAAATTTCGCATGCATTATAACTTCATTTATAATAAATTACACACACATTTTAAAAAAAACATTATAATAAAAGCTTATAATAAGATAATATTTCACTATTAACTTGATAAAGATCAAAAAATTTAAAAATCACGAGAGGGTTTTATGAAAATTGAGACAATTGCTATACATGGGGGCTACGAGCCTGAAGAAACTACAAAATCTGTAGCCGTACCAATCTACCAAACTGCATCATACGCATTTGATGATACTCAGCATGGAGCTGATCTTTTTGACCTTAAAGTTAAAGGCAATATCTATACTAGAATAATGAATCCAACAACTGAAGTGCTTGAAAATAGAGTGGCAGCTATGGAAAAAGGGGTTGGAGGATTAGCTTTTTCTTCTGGCATGGCTGCGATTTCTGCCGCAATATTAAATATTACATCTAATGGTGATAATATTGTTTCAACAAGTTCTCTTTACGGTGGGACAGTAAGTTTATTTAAAGATACATTCCCAAAAATGGGAATTGAGACAAGATTTGGAGATGTTAAAAATTTAGAAGATCTAGAAACCAAAATAGACTCAAAAACTAAACTAATATTTTGTGAGTCAATAGGTAATCCAGCAGCAAATGTTACCGATATTGGGAAAATTTCAGATTTGGCTCACAAACATAATATACCATTATTTATAGATAACACTGTTCCAAGCCCTTATGTTTGTAGACCTATTGAGCATGGCGCAGATATCGTTATACATTCGTTAACTAAATACTTATGTGGTCACGGAACAACGATTGGGGGAATGATTGTTGACTCTGGGAAGTTTGATTGGAAGTCTAACTCTGATAAGTTTCCCTTGCTAACCTCTCCTGATCCAGCCTATCACGGAATGGTTTTCACTGACGCCTGCGGCCCAGCAGCTTTTATAACAAGAGCTAGAGTTGTGCCTTTAAGAAATATGGGTGGCGCTCTTTCTCCAATGAATAGCTTTCAAATCCTTCAGGGCATTGAAAGTCTTGCTGTAAGAATGGATAGACACTGTTCAAACGCTTTAGCTGTAGCTGAATTCTTAGAAAAACATGAGTCAGTTAGCTGGGTGAATTACCCAGGCCTTAAGAGTCATCCGGATAATTCTTTAGTTGATAAATACATGGGCGGGAAAGCATCTTCTGTAATGAGTTTTGGAATTAAAGGAGGAATTAAAGCCGGCGGTGAATTTATTGATAAGTTAAAACTAATAGTTAGACTAGTAAATATAGGTGATGCAAAGTCGTTAGCTTGTCATCCAGCCTCAACAACTCATAGACAATTAAATAAATCAGAATTAGAGGCTGCGGGAGTGCCAGAAGATATGGTTAGATTGTCAATAGGCATAGAACATATAGACGATATTATCGAAGATCTTGCGCAAGCATTAAAATAGAAAGTTATTTTTTGACGTCAATTATCTGAGATACTCTAATTGTATTTCTCTTATTTAATATCCAATCGTAGACTAAAGAATACTCCAGGACTAGTTTTACGTATTTTTTAGTCTCACTATACGGAATGAATTCAATCCACGCATCTTCTGAAGATTTATTTTTCTTTCTCCATTTGGTTACGACATTTGGACCAGCATTGTATGATGCTATTGCTTCAACATAACTTCTTTTCATTGAATATAAATAATTAAAATAGTATGAGCCAATTAAAATATTAATTTTTTTATTATATAAATAATTTTTTGAAACTTTTTTACTTTTTATTCTTTTTAAAACCCAATAAGCCGTACTAGGAAGAACTTGCATTATCCCTAAAGCCCCTGCAGATGACTTTGCATATTGTGAAAAAATACTTTCTTTTCTTGCAATGCCTAACAAAATACTTTTTCTAATATTAGAATTAGAATTTTCATTAAAGTATTTTTCGTACATCACAGGAAATCTTACCTCAACATCGTCAAAATATTTTGTAATACCGTAACCTAAAATAGCACCTTCATTCCAACCCCATTTTTCAAATAGTAAATTAAGAATATTGAAATCTTTAAAATCAGAGTTTTTAAAAACATACTGTAGCTCTTTTCTAGCTTCTCTTTTTTTTCCCAAAATATAAAGCTCGTAAAGTCTTTTAACTTCATAACTTGTTTCAGTGTAATTTAAATCATTAGATACAATAGGATATTTCTTATTTACAATACTTGGCTGTTTATCTAATATATGAGCTGCAAGAAACCCATAATATGACCTATTTTTGCTTAAGACCTCTAAGCTGCTATTTGAAATATTTTTAGTTTTATATAGTGCTTTACCTTTCCAATATAACCACTTTTCTTCTTGGGCAATTGAATCGGGAAGTTTTGCAATTGATTTTAAAAGTTTATTCCAATTTGAGTTAAAAATTGAATAATTAGCAGAAGCAATAATAAATTCTAAATTTTTACCTTTTATTAAAGAAAAATCTTTATCAGTAAAAATATTTTCCTGATTTGTTTTGAAGCCAATAATATATATATCTAATATTTTCTTATTATAATATTGATCCGAAACCTTAAATAAACTTTTAATTTTAACTAAATATTTTTTTGCTAATTTATAATCTTTTTTTGCAATTCTATCTATACCATAACTGAGAATAGTATCTCTAAATCTATTGTCTTTTTTAAATTTACTAGACAAGATATTATTTCTTGGGTTTTTATAAACTTTAAGCAAGCTATTTGCCCAAACTTTATTCTTATTTGATAAAAATCTTTTTAAATAGTTCGCAAGATTGTAATTGCCAACATCTAAAGCCATTTTAATTCTTTGCCATACCAACTCGTCTGTTAATTTTTTATTTTTATAAAACCATCTAAATATATAATCACAAGATTTAGGTTGTGATTTTGCATTAAGCCATATAGGTATTATCTCCTCTTCAATATTTGATAATAATTTCTGCTTTATTTTTGCTCTTAAGTACAAGCAATGCAATTCGACAGATCCTATGTCTTGGTAATTTAGTACTAATTTTTTAGAAAGATTTTTTCTGGATAAGCGGTATATGAGATTTATATAAGCTTTTTCTGAAAGATAGCTTTTTTTATATTTTTGTATAAATTTTATTACATCATCATCATTTATATTTCTTTTTCTATGTAGGCTTTTATATTCTAAATTAGCATAAAGGGGGTAATGAGCTAATTCTTTTTTCAAATTTTCAAATTCTCTAAAATTTTTTTTCTTAAAATACTTTAATGCTTTTATATATTTAACTCTCTCTGCATTGTAATTATTTTTTGTACTTGCTTCACTTATAATTGAAAAAAATAGCGAGCATATTATTATAATTACCTTGTATTTCATTTTTTTAATTAACTCTATAAAATTTTTAGTATTACTATAATAGAATTATTAAATACATGCGAATTTTATGAAAAATGCATATTATAAAAAAAAATGTATAATATATAGTATGAATATTCTTATAAATACATACATTTAGAAAATTTGATCAAAACTAATGGATAACACATTAAATTATTTTATATTCACGTTTTATATACTGTCGACTATATCAATATGGCATTTAATGTCTTGTTATACGAGCAACAAAATTAAAAAAATTGCTGTTTGGTTTTTTTGGCTTTTAGCTATCATTGCGCATGCTTATTCGCTTCAGCCTATATTTAGTGACACTTATAATGTGAATTTATCACTTAATTATGCTCTTGTTGTTGTAGCTTTTATTATATCAATTACATTGTACATTTCTTCAGTAATTGGCAATACGCTATTTCTTGGAATCGTTATACTTCCCATTATAGCCACTTTTTTTTTATTTGATTCTACAAATAATCCGGTAAACGTATCTTTAAATAATTTCTTATTCATTCATGTAATTATTTCTTTAATTAGTTATAGTGTTTTATGTTTGTCAGCGGCACAATCGGTTATATTGAAAATTCAAGAAAAAAAACTACAGTCTAATCAGCCAATTGGATTTATTACAGCACTTCCATCTCTTGATGCAATGGATAATCTATTATTCAAAATGTTAGCTTTAGGAGTAGTTTTTTTATCAGCAAGCCTCTTATCTGGTTTTATTTTTCTTGAAGACATTTTTGCTCAGCATTTAGCACATAAAACCATACTTTCAATATTAGCTTGGTTCGTTTTTATGATTCTAGTATTTGGAAGAAAAATATATGGGTGGAGAGGTAATAAGGCCGCAAATATAACTTTAATAGGTTTTTTTATTTTATTTTTATCATACTTTGGCACAAAAGTAGTATTGGAGATAATGTTATAATTTTACATGCTTAACGGAAGAAAAAATTGAACAATATATCTACTGAAATACTAATTATAATTTTAGTAATTTTATTTTTACTTTCTGCATTCTTTTCTGGATCAGAAACTGCTCTCATGTCTATAAATAAATACAAGATGAGACATCAAGCTAAATTAAATAATAAAGGCGCTAAAGCAGCAAAAAAATTACTTGAAAATCCTGATAAAATTATCGGAGTAATATTGCTTGGCAATAATTTAACAAACATTTTGATAACACAAATCACAACTTTAATTTCTTTAAGACTTTATGGTGACATTGGATTGGCTATTGCAACCGGCCTTTTGACAATTTTTATTCTGATATTTGCTGAGCTTACCCCAAAAACTATTGGTGAAATGCATTCTGAAAAAGTTGCATACTCATCGTCATTACTTTATAAACCGATGCTAATAATTTTGTACCCATTGGTTTTTATAATTAATTTAATTGCTAATAGTATAATCAGAATGATGGGGTTAAAAGATAATATTTCAACAAGCTCTCTTTCATCTGAAGAATTAAAAACGGTTCTGAGCGAATCCTCAATAAAATTTTCAAAGCCTCATTTAAAAATGCTGGAAAGTATCATTGATTTAGAAAAAGCAACGGTTGAAGATATCATGATACCCAGAAGTGATATATATGGGATTGATATTGGCGAGGATATAGTCTCTATTATTAGTAATTTTAAAAGTACTCCTTATACTAGAATACCAGTTTACGAAGATAATATAGAAAATCTTCTTGGATTGATTCATATAAAAAATATTACTCCACTTTTAACAAGTAAAAGCATTAACAAAGATGAAATAAAAAAACTCATAAAAAAACCTTACTATATAGTTTCTGGGACCTCGCTATACAAACAACTTCTTAATTTTCAGAAAGAAAAAAGAAGGATAGGGTTTATTATTGATGAATATGGTAATATCCAAGGTTTAGTAACTCTAGAAGATATACTTGAAGAAATTGTTGGTGATTTTACAAGTGATCCTGGCTCTAGTGAAGAAATTATTTCTACCAACGATAAGAATATTTTTATAATAGATGGTGGTGTACATATAAGAGAAATTAATCAAATTCTTAAGATAAATCTTGTATCTAAAGAAGCAAAAACTATCAATGGCTTTATATTAGAGCATATAGAAAACTTACCAAAAATTAATGATATAATAAGTATTCAAGGTCATACTTTCAAAATACTAGAGAATCTTGATAATGCTGTTAAAACTGTTCATCTAGAAATTAATAATGAATAAAAGTACAAAAATAAATTTATCCAATAGCGGGTTAAAACCAACAAACTCTGTAAAAACTTTTAATCACTTGGGAGAAGAAGTTGATTCAAAAGTTGCAGGCGAATTACCATTAACAATAAAAATCAATAATACCGAGATAATTACATTAATGACCCTTGGCACAAGGCCTGAAGAGCTCACTTTAGGCTACTTAAGAAATCAAGGCTTAATAAGCAATATAAATGAAATAACCAGTATTGATGTTAGATGGGATATAGGTATATCTAATGTATCAACAACATATAAAGATATAAAAGAAATTACGGATAAATTGAAAAACAAAACTGTTACCACAGGTTGTGGCCAAGGAACAATATTTGGCGGTACTTTAGAGAAACTTTATGACAATATATTGCCAGATATAAAAATAAAAAAATCTGAAATATTTGATCTATTAGCAAAAATAACGAAATATAATGATATTTATAAAGAAGCTGGCGCTGTTCATGGCTGTGCTTTATGTGATACTAATGGTGTATTAGAATTTGTTGAGGATGTTGGTAGGCATAATGCTGCTGATACACTTTCAGGAATCATGTGGTTGAATAACATTACAGGTAAAGATATTATTTTTTATACTACAGGTAGATTAACATCTGAGATTATTATGAAGGTAAAACATATGGGAATACCAATAATAGTATCGAGGTCCGGAGTTACCAATATGGGTATAGAGTTAGCTAAGGATCTAAATGTAACTATGATAGCTAGAGCCAAACAAAGATCATTTTTAATATACAATAATAAAAATAATATAATATTTGATTAGGTAAAATGAAAAAAGAAAAAACAAGAACATATGCAGATATCGTTACTGAGCTTGAATTAGTTATTTCAAAACTTAATTCTTCAGATATACCGATCGAAAAATCTCTCAAACTATACGAGGAAGGAGTGAAGTTGTCTAATGAAGCTGATAAAGAATTGCTAACAGTTGAAAAAAATATAAATAGTTTTAAGAAAAGTAAAAAAAATAATTACAATGAAATTAATATTGAAAAATCTTTTGATAAAATTGAATCAATAATTGAAAGTCTTGATGATGAAGATATAAGCATAAATGATGCTGAATATTATTATAAAGAAGCATTGGATATAATCTTTAGTATCGAGTCTTATTTAAAAAAAGCTAAATCTAAAATTAAAAAATATGAGCAATGATAGAATGGAATTCAAAGAATTCAAAGAATTCAAAAAAAAGTTTACATTGCGAATTCATAACGAATTAGAAAAAATCCTTGTTATGGATAAAAGCTCAAATAAAATTTTAGAGCCAATGAGATACTCTTCGCTAAATGGTAGTAAATATATTCGATCTTTACTAGTTTATGCAACCGGATCTGCTTTAAATTTAGAAGAAAAATTTCTTGACCAGCCAGCAACAGCTATTGAGTTAATTCACACATATTCTCTAATACACGATGATTTGCCTTGTATGGATGATGATGACATAAGGCGAGGAGTTGCTTCTTGTCATGTTAAATTTAATGAATCTTCAGCTGTACTTGCTGGCGATGCACTTCAATCTCTAGCTTTTGAAGTATTAAGTAAAAAAAAGTTTACTGAAGTTGATGATAAAACCCAATTAAATTGGGTAAATTATTTGTCCAAATCTATTGGTTATGAAGGAATTGCAGAAGGACAATTTTTAGATTTATCCATTAATAATAAGAATGCTGAAATAGATTTCTTAAACTATATTTATTCCTTAAAAACATCTAGTCTGATTAAAGCCTGCATAGTTATGCCAGCTATGCTTAAAGTGGATTTAAGTAATTCCATACATAATAAATTTGAAGAATTTGGAAGAATACTTGGTATATCTTTTCAAATTAAAGACGATTTATTAGGTTATACTATATCTACTGAAATCTTAGGTAAGACAAAAAATAAAGATGAAATAAGAAATCAGCCTAATTATGTCAATATCCTTGGTGTTGATAATGCTAAAAAAAAATTAGAGGATTACAAAAATCATATCAACGAGTTATTAATAGATATGAAGATAGAAAAAACCATGTTATTTGAAATTTCAAATTATATATTCAAAAGACACTTTTAGTTGTAAAATTAAAAATATGAAATATGAATTTCTTGATAAAATAAATAACCCTTCAGATTTGAGAATCTTATCAATTAATGATTTAGATGAAGTTTCTGAAGAATTAAGGCATTTTTTAATTGACACAGTTTCCCAATGTGGAGGACACTTTGGTGCTAGCTTAGGTGCCGTTGAGCTTACAATTGCTCTACATTACTCTTTTAATACCCCTGAAGACAAAATTATTTGGGATGTTGGGCACCAATGTTATGGGCATAAAGTTATTACTGGAAGAAAGAATGAACTTTATACTATTAGAAAAAAAAATGGACTGCACCCTTTCCCTTCAATGGAAGAAAGTGAGTATGATACTTTTGGTGTTGGGCATTCAAGCACTTCTATAAGTGCCGCTATAGGTATGGCAATAGCATCTTCTTATAAAAAAGAAGATAAAAAAATAGTAGCTGTAATTGGAGACGGAGGATTAAGTGCTGGAATGGCATTTGAAGCTTTAAATCACATGGGTTCAATTGATGAGGATATACTAATTATTCTTAATGATAATGAGATGTCGATATCTCCAAATGTTGGGGCAATGACAAACTACTTAACAAAAATTATATCTAGCAAAGCTTATTCTACTGTTAAAGAAGGTAGTAAAAATATCTTAAAAAAAGTACCTCCCTCAGGGATATTTTTAACAAAGACTGAAAAACATATTAAAGGTTTATTGGCTCCAGGCATGCTTTTTGAGGAAATGGGAATTAACTATTATGGGCCGATAGATGGGCATGATACTCATTTTTTAGTTAAAACATTAAAAAATTTAAAAAAAATTCCTGGCCCAAAATTATTACATGTAATTACAAAAAAAGGTAAGGGTTACTTGCCAGCAGAGGTAGATCCTGTGAAATATCATGCTGTCCCAGTTTTTGATAGAGAAATTGGCGTTGAAAAAAATTCAAATCAAAAAATAACATATACAAAAATATTTGATGATTGGCTGTGCAATATTGCAAAAAAAGATTCCAGAGTTTTTGCAATAACCCCCGCTATGAGGGAAGGATCAGGGCTTGTAAATTTTTCAGAAAAATTTCCAGAAAGATATATTGATGTAGGAATTGCTGAACAACACTCAGTAACTCTTGCAGCTGGACTCGCTTGTGAAGGACAAAAGCCTATTGTTTGCATTTACTCAACTTTTTTACAAAGAGCATATGATCAATTAATACATGATGTTGCCCTTCAAAATTTAGATGTTTTATTCGCTGTTGATAGAGCTGGATTTGTTGGAGCTGATGGCGGCACTCATTGCGGCGTATATGATTTATCATATCTTAGATGTATTCCTAATATGGTTATTATGGCGCCAAGCAATGAAGAGGAATGCAAAAATATGCTTTACACGGGATACTTGCATAATGGACCAGCTGTAGTCAGATACCCAAGAGGGGAAGGTATGGGAATAAAAACTAATGAAAATTTTGAAAGCTATGAAATAGGCAAAGCTAAAATTATTATGTCTGGAAATAATACAGTAATTTTATGTTTTGGCTCAGTTCTTGATATTTGTACAAGTGTCGCAAAAGAGATTGGTTGCACGCTAATAGATATGCGATTTATTAAGCCAATTGACTATAGTATAATAATTGAATGCGCCAAAAATCATTCGCTGATTGTAACAGTCGAAGATAATAGTGTAATGGGTGGGGCAGGAAGTGCTGTTAATGAGGTTTTAAGTGAAAACGGTATCACAATTAATACCATTAATATTGGTACTAAGGATAGATTTTTTAACCATGCTACTAGAGAGGAGCAGTTATATGAGAGCGGCATATCCAAAGAAAATATTATGGAAAAAATTAAAAATTGTATAGAGAATAATAACTTGTATGATTTAAAT
This sequence comes from Gammaproteobacteria bacterium, assembly GCA_029268385.1. Taxonomy (GTDB): domain Bacteria; phylum Pseudomonadota; class Gammaproteobacteria; order Poriferisulfidales. Next base: position 140,093 of record JAQWPG010000005.1, on the reverse strand, counting down.
CACTCTAGTAACATTGAAAAATAATATATTAATCTAAAAAAATTAACAGCATTATTATGGACATTATTGAAGAAAAAGATAAAAAAAAGGACGAGATTTCATCAAAAGAACTTCAGGATACTCAAAATAAAGTTGACGTAAGAAATATACCTATAAGTCGAGTTGGTATCAAAGATATAAAATACCCTTTTAAGATCTCAGACAGAGACGGTATTTCTCAATCAACAATCGGTAATTTTACAATGTCAGTTGGGCTTCCGGATGATGTGAAAGGAACTCATATGTCGAGATTTGTAAAAATTTTAGAGGATCAAGAAGAATCCCTAAGTATTGAAAATTTTGATGAATTGGTAAAAAACACTACAAATATTTTAGAGTCCGAATCCGCATACATATCAGTTGACTTCACATACTTTAAGAAAAAAAGTGCTCCAGTCTCAAAGGTAGAAAGTCTTTTGGATTATTCAATCAATTATACCTGTGAAGTAAAAAATAATGTTATTAGTAAATATCTAAAAGTTACTGTCCCAGTAACTAGCCTATGTCCTTGTTCTAAGAATATTTCTGATTACGGAGCACACAATCAGAGATCACACATATCTGCACACATTAGAACAGAGGACACTGTGTGGATTGATGATGTAATCGAAATGCTCGAGGATCAAGCCTCATGCCAGATATATGGTTTGCTAAAAAGACCCGACGAAAAGTATGTTACAGAAAAAGCATATGAGAACCCTAAATTCACAGAAGATATTATTAGAGATGTTGCTGTAACTTTAAACAAGGACGATAGAATCACAGCTTACAAAATTGAATCGGAAAACTTTGAGTCAATACACAACCATTCTGCTTACGCCTACATCGAAAAAGACAAAAAAAAGGATATTCACAATAACAAAAAAAGCAAAATATCTTATTTAAAATTTTCTCAACTTCATTCTAATTTTCCAGGCTAATTATTTTTTTGCTACATTAGAACTATATGCTGACATGATATGTTTTAATATCTTTCTAGAGTCCTCATAGGATATTTTTTTTGTTTTATTAACTTTATGTGCTGTAACAATATATTTATCATTTCTCTTGGTAAGCTTTACCTCATAAGAAGTCTCTTTTCCCTCTATAATGCTAGTTGAAATTACATATATTGCTTTATTTCTATTTTGATCTTGAACTAATAAACCACTTCTGTCTAAAGACAAGCCTATTTCTCTCCACATTTTACTAAAAGAATCTTTTATCAATATCGCTGGGACGCCATAAAAGTCAATTAAATCAATAAAAAACTGTTTATTGTTTTTTTCGCTATCATTAAGTGATTCAATTGCTAGGTCCCTTGAAGTCCCAAAGTATTCCATCATTCTAACTAACATTTCTGCTTCTCTTGAAATATCTGAATCTTTTTTCTTCCATATTATTTTATTTTTATTAATAACATCGTCTGCCTCAAGAATATGATTGGATAAATATATGTTTGAGTAACCATTAGGCTGCCTTTCTAACCTTACTCTAAATTTTTCTTTATAAGCATTGTAATTGTAATCTTTATTATCAATTAATTTACTTTCCGTCCTAAAATTAATTTCATTCATCTTCCAATCTGTTTCAAGAATGCCGTTTATGGGCTCATTAATCTTTATTTCATAACCTTGTGATCGCCAAAATTGATCAATATATGGCCATATAGATACCGGGTCAGACTGTATTTCTAACCACCTTGCTATTCCTTGTTTAATTATTGTCATGTCCATGTATGTCGGAAGAACTGGGGCATCTGACATTTCTAATATTTTTCCACTAGCATCTATGGATTTTGGAACTTTAAGTGAATCGGAATAATTTGGATTGTCTAATGATGGAGGTATTTCTAGCATTGCAATGCTTTCGCTATCACCATAATTATCAGAATCATCTCTTCCAAATACCTCTGAAATATCATCACCTATTCCTACAATATCGTCTACAGTTATAGGCTTATCTGAACAACCGGATAAAAATACAAATATTAAAAAAAATACTGTATATATTTTTTGAAACATTATTTTAAACCTCTGCTAATTGCATAGAATTGAGAAGCTTTGCATGATGCTCCTCAGAAAATGAAGTTAAAGGCAAGCGTATACCTTTTTTTATCAAACCCATCTTGTGCAGCGCCCATTTAGTAGGAATTGGATTTGATTCTAAGAATAAGTCTTTATGCAGCCCTACTATTTTTTTATCATATTCTTGAGCAAGTTTTCTATCCCCTTCAATAGCTGCTTTGCACATTAAATGCATGTATTTAGGTGCTATGTTTCCTGTTACAGTAATTACACCTTTGCCCCCAATTAACAAAGCTTCCATAGCAGTAAGATCATCCCCGCTAAGTATATTTATTTTACTTCCGCATATATCTACTAACTCTTTAATTCTTTTTAAATCTCCAATTGCCTCTTTTACAGCAACGATATTATTAATTTTTAAAAATCTTTCTACTGTCTTGGGCAACATATCAACGGAAGTTCTTCCTGGGACATTATAAGGTATTAGAGGCACAGGTACTGCTTCTGCTATTGTTTTGTAATGCTGATAAAGCCCTTCTTGGGTAGGTTTATTGTAATAAGGTGTTACAGACAAACAGCCGTCGACGCCAGCTTCGTAAGCATACTTTGTAAGTGCTATTGCTTCAGAAGTTGAGTTTGCGCCCGTGCCTGCGATTACCGGTATTCTTTTAGATACTTTATCAACCACAAAACTTACAATCTCGCAGTGCTCATCATGATTAATAGTTGCGGACTCACCAGTTGTTCCAACAGGAACTATTGCATCAGTCTTATTTTCAATATGAAACTCTATTAAATTTTCATAACTATCATAATCAATAGACCCGTCTTCATTCATAGGTGTTGCAACAGCAACCATACTGCCTGTAAACATAATATTACCCTAGGTTTTTAAAATAATTCTGTATACTCTAATTCTAACTGATTTAGAAAAACTTGTAGAGGATAATTATATGAAAAAGATAGAAATAGGTAAAAAAGTTAAAAATTTTACCGCAGAATCAACAAATAATGATTTATTTGATTTAAAAGATCACTTGGGGAGTTATTTGATCTTATTTTTCTACCCAAAAGATAATACACCAGGTTGCACACAAGAAGGGATAGATTTTTCAGAAAATTATAGAAAATTAAAAAACCAAAATACCAAAATTTTTGGAGTCTCAAGAGATAACTTGAAATCACATGATAAATTTAAAGAAAAATTTAACTTTAAATTTGATTTAATTAGTGATGGCAATGAAAAAATCTGTAATTTGTTTGATGTTATTAAAGAAAAAAATATGTACGGTAAAAAGTATATGGGTATTGAGAGAAGTACTTTTATTATAAATTCTAAAGGAGTTTTAATTAAAGAATGGAGAAAAGTAAAAGTTAATGGGCATGCTGATGAAGTTCTCAAATACATTAAAGAATTAGACAAAAATTAATTACAACTTTTAGCATAATTGATTAATTCATCAGTAACTTTTAATCTAAACTTATGTCGTTTTTTAACGAAATAAAAATTTCTTGTTAATTTTGGATTTAATGGGACAAAAGCTAATCTTTTTAATTCTAATTCTTTTTCAATAGTTGTCTTAGATAAAATTGATACACCGATTCCAGTTTCAACTGCACCTTTTACTGATTCGGAATTTCCTAATTCCATACAAACATTTATGCTGCTTTTTTCAATTTTATGTTTTGCGAAATAATCAAATATTACAGATTTTGTACCCGAACCTTCTTCTCTTGTAATAAAAGGAAGGTTTATTATATCTATCGGTTTAACTGAATCATTACCTGCAAGCTCGTGCTCTGGATGTGTAATCAATACGAGCTCGTCGGCTCTAAAGATATCAACATCCAAATCTTGATTTAAAACTGGAGCTTCTACAATACCTAGATCAATCATAGAGCTTTCGACTTTAGCAACTATGCCATCTGTATTTGCTTCACAAATTCTTATGCTTAAATCAGGATATTTCTCTCTAAAACCTTTTAAAAGAGAAGGAAGCGTATACTGAGCAATTGTGGTACTTCCCCCTATAGACAGGGTTCCTGAAGTATCCTCGGACAAAGCTCGAAGGGAATGCTCCATTTCAGTATTAAGTTCAAAAATTTTCTCAGCATAAAAAAATACTTTTTGACCAGCATCTGTTAAAAGAATTTTATTATGCGTTCTGTCAAAGAGCCTAGTATTAAAATGATCTTCAAGCTGCCTTACTTGAAAAGTAACTGCTGGTTGTGTCATATGCAAGGTTTCAGCTGCTTTAGTAAAACTTAATAGTTTTGCCACAGTATAAAAAACTTGTAATCTTCTATCTGACATTCTCTCCTCGCTTATTGTGGGAGTATTCTCCTCTTATAATATTAAGTTATATCATATATCATATAAACTTTATAACTTTAAAATTATACTTTTTATGAAGTACTCTAAATCTGGAATTACAACAATTAAAAGTGCCCCCAATGATGCGGAGATTACTAGTCATATACTTATGATTAGATCTGGCATGATAAAAAAACTTGCATCTGGCTTATATACTTGGATGCCATTGGGGCTAAAAGTTTTAAGGAAAATTGAAAACATAATAAGATTAGAAATGAATAGGATTAATGCATTAGAGATTTTAATGCCAGCAATTCAACCTTCTGAACTTTGGAAAGAATCAGGTAGATGGGATAAATATGGGCCTGAATTACTTAGAATTATAGATAGACATGAAAGAGAATTTTGTTTTGGTCCAACTCATGAAGAAATAATAACTGATATAGCTAGAAAGGACATAAAAAGCTACAAACAATTACCAATAATATACTATCAGATCCAAACTAAGTTTAGAGATGAAATTAGGCCAAGATTTGGAGTAATGCGTGCTAGAGAATTTCTTATGAAAGATGCTTATTCATTTCATGAAAACGAAGAGTGTTTAAATAAAACATACGATATAGTTTTTAATGCTTACAAAAATTGCTTCAACAAAATAGGTCTTGAATATAAAGTTGTTAATGCAGATAACGGGCAAATTGGAGGGAGTGAATCACATGAATTTCATGTCATAGCGGATAATGGTGAAGACGAATTAATTTTTTCAGATTCATCTGACTACGCTATCAATGCAGAATTATTTTCAGAGGCACCAAAAGAGGGGGATCAATGTCCTGACGGTTCTGGGAAAGTAAAAATACGAAGAGGAATTGAGGTTGGTCATATTTTTAAACTTGGGAAAAATTATTCAGATAGTATGAACGCAAGTATTTCAAATAAAAGCAATAAAACTACAAAAATGATTATGGGATGTTATGGAATCGGCGTATCTAGAATTGCTGCTGCAGCGATTGAACAATCAAATGATGATAGAGGTATTATTTGGCCAAAATCAATTTCACCTTACGAAATAAGTATTATATCTATAGGTTACTCTAAAAATACTACAATAAAAGATTATGCTGATAACCTCTACATGGAATTAAAAAAAATGAATTTAGATGTGTTGTTAGACGACAGAGACATTAGTCCTGGCAATATGTTTTCTGATGCTGACCTAATTGGTATTCCAAACAAAATAATAATTGGCAAAAAATTTATTGAAAAGAATGAATTTGAGTATAAAGACAGAAAGTTGAATAAAACCTTTACAATTAATGAAAATAATAATAGTCAAAAACCTTCACAAACTACGCTAGACATAATACTAAGTCATATTAATGGATAATAATCAAAGACTAAAGTAAACATTATTTCTTATTAATATCATAATATAATCAAATACTTAAATATATATAAACACTTGACGGAGTCCTTTTTTCTAGTAAATTAGATAGTCCCCCCATAGATTATTTTAATAACTTTGGAGGGCTCAGGTAATCAGGAGGATCAGAGAAATACTGCGTTTTGAAATAGGCCTGAGTTTTAGTAAGTAGGATGAAATAATAATAAAAATTGTTCATTCTGCAGTTAACTGCAACATGAACCTCTTAAGGAGGAGTACAAATGAAAATAAAAGCAATAATTACTAGTATAGCGCTTTTAACTTCAATGACTTTTACAGCACCTGTTGTGCAAGCTGGCGAAGGCGAACTTTATGTTCCAATCCCTAGTTACCGTGTAGGCCCATATGCTGTGGGTGGAACTGGTTACTTTGGTGGGATTTTGGACTACTACAATCTATTAAATATGCGTGATGGTGGCGTTAATGGAATGAAGTTGGTTTGGTCAGAATGTGAAACAGAATACTCTGTAGAACGTGGCGTTGAGTGTTATAAACGTTTAAAAGATAATAAAGGTGGAGCTGTATTCTTTGACCCATTAAGTGTGGGTATATCTACTGCTTTGATTGAAACTGGTCGTAAAGACAAAATGCCAATCATTGCTGTAAACCATGGAAAAACAGCTGGACAACGTGGTGACGTTTTCCCTTATTACTTCATGCCTGGAATCAATACATATGATGAGCATTCAATTATGATGCATTTCATAGGTGATGTGTTAGAAGGTGATAGAAGTAAATTAAAAGGTAAAAAAATCGCTATGTTATTCCACGGTTCACCTTATGGACGTGAAGCTATTATGTTCATGGACATGATGTGTAAAAAACATGGTTGTGAACACACAGCTATCGAAGTTCCGCATCCTGGAAACGAGCAACAATCACAATGGTTAAAAATTCGTAAGATGAAACCTGATTATGTTCTATTACGTGGATGGGGTGTAATGAACCCTGTGGCTATGCAAACAGCTGTAAGAACTGGATTCTCAGTAGGAAGATTAATCGGAAACATCTGGAGTAACTCAGATGGTGATGTTATCCCTGCTGGTGATGCTGCTGAAGGATATTATGCTATTACAACTCACCCTGCGGGAAGAGTTGCTAAAGTAATCGATGATATCGTTGGTACAGTTTATAAAGCTGGTAAAGGTGACTTAGCTGATAAAAGTCGTATTGGTTCTGTATATTGGAATCTAGGTGTATTAGCTGGTGTATTCCACACAGAAGCTCTAAAAACAGCACAAGAACGTTTTGGACCAAAAGTTAACAGTGCGCAAGTACGTTGGGGATTTGAGAACTTACGTTTAAATAAATCTGATCTAGATGCACTTGGTGCAACTGGCTTAGTACCTGAAATTAATATCACATGTATGGACCACGTAGGTGGACATTTAGCTAAATTCCAACAATGGGATGCTGGTAAACGTCAGTGGAAAGTTGCAAGTGATTGGATTGAAGGTGATGTAGCATTATCACAAGCTATTATTGATGAAGGTGCTGAAAAGTACGCTGCAGATAATGGTGTGAAAAAACGTGATTGTAACAACGAAGATGACAGAGATAACTTCGACTTATAATCTTTAAGTTTTTGTAATATTAAAGGCGATATGAAAATATCGCCTTTTTTTTATTCAAACCATACAAATGTTCCAAATCGTTCAACATCAGAGGAGTATCTGTGAGAGTAAAAATCTATATTATTCTTCACGGTACAAAGATTTGAATAGGAAATATGTTTTATGTTATTTTCCATAAGCTGCAAAGAGGCAATTCCTATAAGATCCATATTAAATAAATCCTTTTTATTAGAATTAAAAAAAGCACTATATTTGGAATCAATATTTAAAAATAAATTCTTTACGTGATTATCAACCGAATAATACTTTTTACTAATGGCAGGACCGATCCAAGCTTCAAACTCATATTTATATTTATTTAAAATATTAAATGCATTATTAATAATATTATATTCAGCTCCTTTCCTACCAACATGTAAAATACAAATCATATTTCCACATATACTTGAAATTACTATAGGAATACAGTCGGCAGTCAAGATCGCAATAACTTTATTTTTTTCTTTAGTAATTAATCCGTCTGCCGTATATGAGTTGAATTTATTTCCCTCTAGAGTAATAATTTTTTTTCCATGAATTTGACGAACAAAATTTGGCTTTGAGGGTAAAAAACTATTTTGTATATAATCTCTATTATTTTTAGTTTTTTCATAACTACTATTGCAATATGATAGATTAAAATTTTTCATATTATAAAATTCTTTTGTGGTAACAATAATTTTTACATTATTTGACACATTCCAGTCAGGTTTTATAAATAGCCTATTCATTTTCTAAAATATTTTCTAAATTTTTTATATCATTTGGTAGATCTGATTTAATATCTATTAATTTCTTGTTATTTGGTTGTTCAAAACTCAAAGATACTGCATGCAATGCTTGTCTAGGAAATTTTCTAATATGTTCAGAAATCTTGTCCAAGCCCCTTGTTTTAGCACCATACATTTGATCACCAATTATTGGGTACCCCATATGATTCATATGAACCCGTATTTGATGAGTCCTTCCTGTATGAAGTTTGATTTTTAGTTTTGAGCTATTTTTAAAATTCTTCATCACTTCATAATTTGTTATAGCCTCTTTTCCATTTATATTAACAGACATTTTTTTTCTATCAGTTTTATGTCTAGCTATTGGCTGATTAATCTGCCCATTTTTCATTACCAACCCGTGCGTAAAGGCAATATACACTCTTTTAATTTCTCTTTCTTGCATACTTTTAACTAAATTAGTGTAGCTTTTGATAGTTCTTGCAACCATCAATAAGCCAGTTGTATCTTTATCTAAACGATGTATTAAACCTGATCGAGGAAGATTTTCTAATTCTGGATAAAGATATACAAGTCCATTTGCTATTGTTCCATCGCCATGTCCAGCTGCGGGATGAGAAATAATATTACTTTCCTTATTAATCACAATTACATCGTCATCTTCGTATACTATTTCTAGTTTAAGATCCTGTGGTTTTATATACTCAGAGTTGATACTCGCTTCAGGAATAATTGTTATTTTATCATTTTCAAATAACACGTCTTTTGGTCTTGCGGTCTTGTTATTTACTAAAATATTACCTTTTTTAATCCATTTTTGAATCAAGCTTCTTGAAAATTGAGAGTTCTCTTGAGCAATAGCCTGATCTGCTCTTAAACCTTTACTTTCTTCCGATATTATATATTCTATAATATCAATATTTTTATTTTCGTTACTCATGATAAATTTTTAATTATTTTATAAATATGCATAAGAATATGATAAAAAAAGGTATTTATATACTTTTAATTACAACATTAGCAGCTTGCTCAAGTTTTAAAGGCACTAATGAAAATGTCGAGATTGACAGAAAAGGCCAAATAACAAAGAAAGATGATCTGAAGCTAACAGCTGAACAAATATACAATACTGCAAAAAGTGCTCTTAAAAGAGAGCAATATGATGTAGCTATAGAAAACTACAGAGAAATAGAAGCTAATTATCCATTTTCACAATATGCTGAACAAAGTCATATTGAACTTGCATATGCGATGTATAAATTAAATAGGTGGGATGGCACTATTGCTGTTATAGATAGATTTATTTCAATGAACAATACAAGTAAATTACTTCCATATGCTTATTACTTAAGAGGTTTGACTAATTTTAGTAGAGGAAAAACATTCTTTAATTATGTGCTTCCTCATGTTCAGGTTGATAAAGATCCTGTAAACATTAGAAATTCATATGAAGATTTTAATTATGTATATAAAAATCATAAAAACTCTAAGTATGCAAAAGATTCACTAAAAAGGATGGTCTATTTAAGAAATACACTTGCATCATATGAATTACATGTAGCTAATTATTATTTTAAACGTAAGGCATATATAGCAGTGATTAACAGATGTAACTTCTTAATTGAAAAATATCCAAGCGCGCCAGCAAACAAAGATGCGCTTTTCTTTTTAAAAAGATCTTATGAATTATTATTAATGAATGATAGTGCTAGATTAATAGAAAAAATCATTCAGAAAAATTATCCCAAATATGAATCTGTATATTTCAATGATGTCTTAGAAAATAAAGTCAGAAGGAATCTTGTTGCTTTGAGCGAAGTTGCTGATGATATTGCTATATCAATGGGCTTTGATATTGAGAATCAAATTGAAGATAATTTTGATGGTGTTTATAACGTAGAATATTTCACAAATGAAAATCTAGTTGAAATACCTAGAAATATAAAGCCTGAAAGATATTCAATTATTCACACAAATAATGATGAGTTATCAGTAAAAAATAATGACGAACAACTAAATATTCTTGAGTATTTTTCATCTGAAGACAGAACAGATCTTGAAGTAAAAGATATTATCGTTGGCGAAATATCAGATGAGTCTTCAAATAAAAAAAATTTAAATAATGAAAATGAGGAAGGAAATAAAAATACAGAAATTATTGACTCTGAAAATGAGGTGATTGAACTTATTAAGTAAATTATTAATATTTAAATCTTGATACTATTGGAAACCTTCTCTCTCTTCCAAAAGATTGGGGTGTAACTTTAACACCAGGGCAATATTGTCTTCTCTTGTATTCATTGCTTATAACCATATTTATAATATTACTTACTAAGCTTTTTTCGAAACCCATATTACATATTTCTTCTAATGATTTTTTATCTTCTATAAATGACTTTAGAATACTGTCCAAAATATCATATTGAGGAAGTGTATCTATATCATACTGGTCTAGTGATAACTCTGCTGTAGGCATTCTTTGTATTACAGCTTCTGGTATAGAGATTGATTTGCTATTTCTCCATTTAGATAATGAATATACCTCGCTTTTATATAAATCTTTTAGAGGTGCAAAGCTTCCACACATATCGCCATATAGTGTCGAGTAACCTACTGCAAGTTCACTTTTATTACCGGTAGTTAATAGTATTTTTCCAGTTTTATTCGATATTGACATTAAGATTAAACCCCTTGCTCTAGCTTGTATATTTTCTTCTGTCGTGTCACTAGGCAATCCAGAAAATCTTTTTTCAAGTGTTTTATTAATAGTTTGATCTATATCTTTAATACTAATTACAGAATAATTAATATCAAGTAATTTACATTGCTCCTTAGCAAGCTGAATACTTAAATCAGAAGTAAAAACTGAGGGAAGTAAAATTGCTTCAATATCTTTTTTATCAAATATATCATTTGCTATTGCAAGTGTAAGAGCTGAATCTATACCACCAGATAATCCTAATAACACACCATTAAGATTACTTTTGGTTATATAGTCATAGGTCCCAGTTTTTACAGCCTCGTACAAAGCCTCATCATTACCAAGTAAAGCTTTTTCATATTTTAAAAGTGATTTTTGGGAATATTCTTTGTTTTCTATAGATATTTTACATACGTCTTCTGAAAAAGAATTACATATGTTTTTTATAGAACCTTTTCTATCAACTAAAAATGAAGAACCATCAAAAACAATCTCATCTTGCCCACCAACAGAATTTAGATAAATCAAATTAAAGTTATATTTTAAGGAAACTTTTTGAAAGAATTTTCTTCTTTTTATATCTTTAGATTTTTCAAAAGGAGATGCGTTAATACTTACAAGAAAATCTAAGTTTTCTAGATCTTTACTGTATAAAGATGATATGTTCCAAGAATCTTCGCAAATTAAAATACCAATTTTATTTCCTTTTATATTTATGACTAAATTTTTATTTCCTTTTTTAAAATATCTTTTTTCATCAAACACACCGTAATTTGGCAAAGTCTGCTTATCATATATGTCTTTAATTTCTCTATTATTTAATATAAATACACTATTCCTTATATCACTTTCATCTTTAGAGTATTTTGGTGCGCCTAATATTAGATACTCATTGCTAGAAATATGTGCCTTTAACTCTCTAATTGCCATATTTGTTTTATTAGCAAAATCTTCCCTAAGAAGTAAATCTTCCGGCAGATAACCGCATAATGCTAGCTCAGGGAATATAAAAACTTTTATAGCATCTAATGACCTATTATCCTCAATAATTTTTATAATTCTATTGGTATTGCCTTCAATATCGCCAACTACAGCATTAAATTGAGCAATAACAAATTCAATTTTTTCATTCATAATATAATTATCAAATAAATTCTGATTAATATATGATATATAGCATATATTTAAGCAAAATTGTGAAGGTATTTAAATTGAGTATTTATATTATTACGGGCCAAATTGGATCAGGAAAAACTGAGGCTATGAAAATTTTCAGTGAAAAAGGTTATTCATGCTTCTGTGCAGATAAAATAGTAAGAAAACTATATAAAAATCAAGATATTATTAAGAATGTTGGTAATATATATCCAGGTGCGATAGTAAATAATAGTATTGACTTAGATATCTTAAGAGAAAAAATTTTTAATGATAAAAGAATAATGGAATTAATCGAAAATTATATACAGCCTCTTGTATTTTTAGAATTTGAGAAAATTATAAAACTAAATAAAAAAAAATTAGTATTTGCAATACCAATAATAAAAAAAAATATTTTTTTTAAAAATTATAAAATATTATACATTAAATCGGAATACGAAATTAGAAAAAAAAGAATTTCTAAAAGAAATAATTATGGAAATAAAATGATTGAGAATATTATCAAATATCAAAATAGTATAGATAATTATAAAAACAACAACTATTGTATTATTGAAAATAATGGGACTTTGAATGATTTGAAAGATAAAATATGTAAAATATTAGATTAGATTATGAATGAATTTATTATATATGAACAGCCAGTAACAGAGAATATTAGAAACTTTCTTAAATCAGAATATTTATTTGAAAAGTTTAATTCTGGATTAAATCAAAATAATATTTGGGGTATAAAATCTTCTTTAACAACATTAATTGAAATATCTGATTTTATCTTTCGCATTAATATTAAAATTGAGCTACTAAAAGAATTAGATAAAACCAGGATTCTATTGCTTTCACTACGTGACGATAATAAAATTAAAGAAGATATGTATGAAGAATTTATATCTAATATAGAAACGTGTATAAATAATTTAAATAGTATTAGTGACAGTCCTTCTAAATCTATTGTAGATAATGATTTTTTGATGCAGATCAAGAGTAAATCTCATATTCCTGCTGGTGATAATTTTTTTGACATGCCGTCATATTTAAACTTTTTATCTTCAAATAAATCTTTTATATTAGATAATATTAATAGCTGGTACAAACCGTTTGACCCAATATTTCTTGCATCTCAATTAATTATTGATATAAAAAGACGAAACTCGAAGTTTCATTCTTACAAATGTTCTGAATCATTTTTTGAAAAAAAACTTGATAAAACTGTTAAGATTGATCTAGTAAGAATTAAAATTGAAAAAAATAATAATATCTTCCCAGACGTAAGCGTCAATCCTCAGAATATAAACATTATATTTAAATCTTCTCACGGCTCAGATAGATTATCTAAAGCAATTACTGAAGATATCAATTTTGAACTTTCGTTATCAAGTTCAAGGTAACTGATTAAAATACGATATTGCTGCTATACCATGACCACCATTTTCTTTTACAGTGACGATATCATTAATATAGTTCAATCCTCCTAATGCAAAAACTGGCTTTTCTGAAATATCTGCTAGCATTTTAAATTTATTCCAACCAATTCCAATTTTATTTGATGTAGAATTAACAGATGACAGCAATATTGCATCAATATTACTCTTATTACAAATATTAATCTCTTGTTCGTTATGGCAAGATCCAAATAGAATGTATTTATTATCAATAGAATTGATATTAGTGCACTTTAAATTCTCAGATGTTAATTGAATACCATCACAAAATTTATTTAATTCTAAATTATCGATATTATTAATAATAAAAAAAGATTTGTATTTTTTGCAAAGCTTATAAATCTCTGCTGATACTATACTATACTGATTTTTAGATAAATTTTTTGACCTGAACTGTACTAATTTGACACCAGTGTTAAGAACTTTCTCAATATATGCTAAATAGTCATTTAATGAATTTTTTTTATAATTTTTAGTTATAAAATATTGATCATATTTTTTTATATCATGTTCTATATTCTGCATTTATTTTTATATATTCATATGATAAATCAGTAGTCCATACTGTAGTTTCTTCCTTACCAGTATTTATGACTACATTAATTTCAATGTTTTTATTTTTTAAATACTTATATGCTAATTTCTCATTGTATTTTTTATACAATTTATTATCTTTAAATATTAGTATTTTCCCTAAGGATATAGTTATATTTGATAAATTTTTTATATTTATGTTGGCGTTTCCAATTGCCGATAGTATACGGCCCCAATTTGGATCTTGCGCAAATAATGCAGTTTTAACTAAGAGTGAATTTGCAATTGACATTGCAATTTCTTTGCCTTGTTTTTTTGTATTAACTTTTTTAACATTAATTGTAACAAATTTTGTTGCGCCCTCACCGTCATAAATAATTTTTTTTGCTAATTCTTTATATATACTCTCAATGCACTTATAAAATATTTTTTTATCTTTTAATGTAAGACTTTCGTAACTTAATAATGATTTTCCGGTTGCTATTAATATACTTGAATCATTAGTAGATGTGTCACCGTCAACAGTTATCATATTGTAAGAGGATTCTGTAAGTTTTTTTAACATTTTTTTAAGTTCTGTTTTTCCTATTTTCATATCTGTAGCAACAAATGAAAGCATAGTGGCCATATTGGGCATAATCATTCCAGAACCTTTAGCAACACCGGTTATTGTTATAATTTTTCCCGATATCTTAATTTTTTTAGATATAATTTTATTGCAAGTATCTGTTGTTAAAATTGAATTTGAGAAATCAATCCAGCTATCTGTGCATAAATTTTTAAGTAATTTTGGAATTGATTTTATTATATTGGAAGTCTTTATTCTTTCACCAATAACTCCAGTTGAAAAAACAAGAATTTCTTCAGTTTTACAAGAGGCCGCAAGTGAAAGTTTTTTACAATATTTATTTATGTCTTTTAAACCTTCATCACCTGTTCCAGCATTTGCATTTCCGGAGTTAACAATAAGATACTTGGGGCAATATTTATTTATATTTTTATTAGATATAATTACAGATGGTGATTTTGCTTTATTTTTTGTGAAAACTCCTGCGATATTTGAACCAGAAGAAATTTCTAAAATTGATAAATCAAGCCTTTTTTTAGCGTACATTCCAGAGTGCACTGAGGACAAGCTAATTCCGTTTACACCATGTATTTTAACATCTTTTTTTTTCATCATTTTGATTACTTTATCTTTACATAATTTAAATTGATTATTATTTTTTTCTTTTTTTCTTTGACTTTCTACTTCTTTTTTGAGAATTTTTAATTGAATTTGGTTTCTTATTTGTTTTATTATCTGAGCTAGTCTGTATTAATTTATTTTTGCTTTCGGATTCTTTTTTTTCAAAGTTCAACTTATAATCAAGTCTAAATAACATACTTATAAAGCTATAATGCACATTATTTTGCATTATGGCAAACATCTCAAATGCTTCCCTTTTATACTCTTGTTTTGGATTTTTTTGTGCATAGCTTCTTAACCCTATTCCTTGTCTTAAATAATCCATAGACTGAATATGCTCAATCCATGATTTATCTATAATATTTATAAATATTTCTTTTATTAGGTCTAAATATATTTCCTCTGATAGCTCAGATATATTCTTTTTATATATATCCTTAATTTCTTCTAAACATTTTTTTATTGCATCATCTTTTTTTTGTGAGTTTTTTATAATTTCTTTTGCGTTTATATTTACATGGAAATCTCTTTGGAGAATATCGTTTATTTCTATATCCTCAATACTATTTACATTTATATTGTTTTCAATTAATTCTGAAAATACCTCTTCTATTATTTGATTCACAGTTTCTTTTCTGTTTTCTTTTTCTAAAAAGTTATTTCTTTTGTTATATATATATTTTCTTTGCTCATTAGCTACGTCATCATAATCTAAAAGATGCTTTCTTATATCAAAATTGTGGCCTTCGACTTTCTTTTGCGCATTTCCAATAGCTTTAGTAACCCAATTATGTTCAATCGCTTCTCCCTGCTCCATTCCTAGCTTTTTCATTATCGAACTTACTTTTTCAGATGCAAAAATTCTCATTAAATTGTCTTCTAGTGATAAATAGAATCTAGAAGAACCTGGATCACCTTGTCTACCCGATCTACCTCTTAGCTGATTATCAACCCGTCTTGATTCATGCCTCTCTGTTCCAATTACATGTAAGCCGCCATTTTCAAGAACTTTCTTATTTTCTTGATGCCAATTCAATGAACCTGCCTCATTTTTCCCGCCAAGTACTATATCTGTTCCTCTTCCTGCCATATTTGTTGCAATTGTTACGCCTCCAGCTATTCCAGCATTTTCAATGATCATAGACTCTCTTTCGTGTTGCTTTGCATTAAGAACATTGTGCGAGATTTTTTCTTTATTTAATGCTTTCGACAAGTATTCGGATGATTCAATGGAAGCTGTTCCTATTAGTACCGGCTGATTATTTTTTTTGCACTTTTTAACATCTTCAATAATAGCATTGTACTTTTCTTCCATAGTGAGATATACGAGATCCCCCAAGTCTGTTCTTATCATCTTTTTATGCGGAGGAATTATTATTACTTCTAGGCTGTATATTTCTTGAAATTCTTGCGCCTCTGTATCTGCTGTTCCCGTCATTCCAGATAGTTTTTTATAAAGTCTAAAATAATTTTGAAAGGTTATTGATGCTAAAGTCTGATTCTCATTTTCAATTGACAGGTTTTCCTTAGCTTCTATAGCTTGATGAAGCCCCTCACCCCACCTTCTTCCAAGCATTTTTCTTCCTGTGAACTCATCAATAATAATTACCTTTGAGTCTTCAACAATATAATCTATATCCTTTATAAATAAATTATGAGCTCGAAGTGCAGTTCCAATATAATGTAATAAATTTATATATTTTGGATCATATAGACTTTCATCAGGCTGAATGACTTTATTTTTAATTAATAAATTCTCATACGTTTCATGTCCTTTTTCTGATAAAAAAGCTTGCTTAGATTTTTCATCTAAGAAAAAGTCTCCGCTTTCGTCTTCTTCATTTCCTTTCTTTAAATCCTTAACTAAACTATTAATTTTTTTATAAAGCTTCGAGCTTTCGTCTGTAGCACCAGATATTATTAACGGGGTTCTGGCTTCGTCGATTAATATTGAATCAACTTCATCAACTATGGCAAAAGATAATTTATTTTGAGTTTTTTCTTTTAAAGAATAAACCATATTATCTCTTAAATAGTCAAAACCAAATTCATTATTTGTTCCATAAATGATATCTGACTTATAAGATTTTTTTTTGTCTTCTATACTTTGGCCAGATAAGATAACTCCTGTTGTTAATCCTAAAAAATTATATAATTTTGACATCCAGTCACAATCTCTTTTCGCGAGATAATCATTTACTGTAATTATATGAACTCCATTACCGGATAAAGCGTTTAGGTAAGCAGGCAATGTCGCTACCAGAGTTTTTCCTTCCCCAGTTTTCATTTCTGCTATTTTTCCATCATTTAGAGCTATGCCACCAAGAATTTGCTCATCAAAATGTCTCATGTTCATTATTCTATCTGAGGCTTCTCTTACTAACGCATAGGCATATGGTAATATTTCGCTAAGGCTTTCGCCGTTTTGATGTCTCTTTTTAAGTCTTGTTGTAATACTTGGAAATTCTTTACTATCTATACTTCGCATCTCGTCTGAGTACGAGTTGACATTACTTAATATTTTTTGATAATTTTTTAAAATTCTATCGTTTCTACTGCCAATAATTTTTTTTAAAATATTCATAATTCTACCTTTTAAAAATCTCTAATCTCTTTTAGAAAACTTTTCTCTATAATGAATAAATTTATTTGGGTTTATGTGCTTGTTGTTTTTTAATATCTCAAGATGGACGTGAGGACCTGTAGAGTGCCCTGTAGACCCCATTTTTGCTATCACTTGCCCTTTTCTAACCTTTTCACCTATCTTTACAAGATTTCTATTATTATGTGCATACTTTGTTGTATAACCATTTAAGTGATTAATAACTACTAAATTACCATATCCATATTTTTTTCCTGAAAAAACTACTTCCCCAGCAGCAAGCGAAGTTATATTAGTTTCAATCTTATGCGCTATATCTATACCTTTATGAAAATGATTTTTCTTAGAGATTGGATTAATTCGAGCCCCATACTCTGAAGATATGTATCCAGATAACGATGGAAATCCTGAAGGGAAAAATTGCTCTTTCATTTCCATATTATTTATAATTTTGTATGCATAATTCAAATCATCGCTCTTTATTTTAAGATCATTTAGCATAAGGTCTAAATATTTTTCAAAATCTGAATTATACTCAAACTCAATATTAATTTTATTTTTTCCTCCAATATATTTTGGGTTTTCAAAATTAAATTCTTTCTTGTTGAGTTTGGCAATATGCGATATCTTATTTCCTAGCGCATTTAGGTTGTGTATTTCCGAGGAAATAGTTATTAACTTTTGAGAAAAGAACTCCATCTTTTCTTTATTCTCATTTTTTATTAGCTCAATATCATTTTGATACTTTGCTATATCTTTCAACCTATCTTCATTTGATTCTATGTAACCATTTTTATAACCATATATGTATGCTGGTGAAGAAAACATAAATGTTAAAAATACGACTACAAAACTCGTCATAGCTAAAAACATTAATCCATTAACCTTGTATGAAGACGATTTGTTTTTATTAGATTTGAAAATTACTATTTGCATTTTTTTAAAATTTTATTAAAGATGGTTATTATACAACTTATTTGCATTAATAATATTATATATATGAAAAAACTTAGTAGCCACATAGATATTAGTATATTAGAGAAAGCTAAAATACTTGAGGAAATTACAAAATATCTTGTAAAGTATACAAACAGCAAAACTATGTGTTACGCATGCAATATTACTGAAAATATTTTGGTACTTGGTGCAATCAATAGTTCAAATTTAAGTCTTGCTAGAAACTATCAGCGTGAAATTATCAAAGATATAAATTTTGAATTTTCTAGTTTACTAAGTAGGAAAATAAAAAAAATTAAGTTTAAAATTATAAGAAACCCTAGTATTTAATTATTATTCAGCTGTACTATATGCATCCATATAATTAATAGGTAAATCTTCTGCTGATTCATAATCCACCTCTTCCCAAGCATCTTGATTTTCTAAAAGCTTTCTAAGAAGTTTGTTATTCAAATCATGTCCTGACTTATATCCTTCAAACGAGCCTATCAAACTTTTACCAAGTAGATATAAATCTCCTACAGCATCCAGTATTTTATGTTTTACAAATTCGTCTTCGTATCTTAGACCATCTTCATTCAAAACTCTATGATCATCAACTACAACTGCATTATCTAAGCTTCCTCCAAGTGCTAAATTCTTAGATCTTAATAATTCAACATCTCTCATAAATCCAAATGTTCTAGCTCTACTTACTTCTTTAACAAATGATACTGTTGAGAAATCTAAAACTGCACTGTGAGTCTTATCATTAAAAACTGGGTGATTAAATCCTATAGTAAATGCAACTTTAAAACCTTCAAACGGCATAAATTTTACCCATTTCCCTGAGTCTTCATCATTAACTGCTATCGGTTTTAGTATTCTAATAAATTTTTTTGATTTATTTTGTTCTTTAATTCCAGCTGACTGAAGTAGGAAAACAAATGGCCCGGCACTACCGTCCATTATTGGAACCTCTGGCCCATCAAGATGAACGTAAAGATTATCAATCCCAAGGCCAGCAATAGCGGATAGCAAATGCTCAACTGTTGAAACTTTAATATTATTTGATATTAACGTAGTGGATAAAGTTGTATCACCAACATTTTCTGGACATGCCTTAATTTTTATATTTGAATCGACATCTGTTCTTATAAATATAATGCCTGTTTCTGAAGGAGCGGGTATTAAGGTTAATGTAATTTTTTTACCTGTATGTAGGCCAATACCTGTGGCTTTAATAGTATTTTTTATTGTTCTTTGATTTATCATTTAATTTTTATTTTCCTTTTATTATATATAAATTAGCTATTTATAACAAAGTTTATATATATTTATGCATATACTATGCCAATTTAATGATTTGTATAGTAATTTTATCAATTAATTGTAGAAAATTCGCTGGAATAATTTTTTCGCTGTATTCATAAAATCTTCGCTTACGTCTTCTAATTGAGGGTTGGTTCGTTTTTTAGCATATAAAAGTAAACCTACACTTGCCGCATATTCAGGATTTTTTACAACATCTTCAGATCCGCCATGTAAATATTGTGGGATACCTACTCTAACCTGTTTATGAAATACTTCCTCTGCAAGCTCTACTATGCCTTCAGCTTTTGAGCTTCCGCCAGTAAGTACTACGCCAGCAGGTATCTTCTCCTCAAATCCACTTTGTAAGATTTTTTCATTTATAAAATTAAAAATTTCTTGGTAACGCAAACTCATCACCTCGACTAATGTGTATCTTTGAATAGATCTGGACGCTCTATCACCTACCCCTGGAACCTCTATTATATCATCATTAGATAACTCATTAGCAATACATCCATATTTAATTTTAAGTTCCTCTGCATTGTAGGTTGAAGTTTTTAATGCTTGAGCAAGATCATTGGTCACCTGATCACCACCAAGTGGAACTGAAGATGTGAATTCAATTGACCCATTGCTAAATATAGCTATATCTGTAGTACCGCCACCAATATCAACTAAGCATACGCCAAGCTCTTTTTCATCTTCTGTTAAAACTGACATACTTGACGCAAGCTGCTCTAAAACAACATCTGTAGGCTCTAAATTTTTATTTCCTGAGCCAATACATTTTTTTACACACTTCTCTAAATTGTCTCTGGCATTTTTTGCACCAGTTACAAGGTGGTATCTGCCGTCAAGGGCTATTCCAGACATTCCCAAAGGAACTTTAATCCCATCTTGTCCATCAATCTCATAATCTTTTGATAATACATGAAGTATCTCCTGGTCATTAGATAATGTTATAGCTTTAGCAGATTCCTCAACAGATTTTAAGTCCTGTTTTGAAACTTCTTTGTTATCAGCAATAGCTGCTCTACCAGTGGCATTAAAACTCTGAATATGATTTCCTGAAATACTTATATAAACTGAATCTATCTTTTCTTCGCTGATATACTCGGCCTCTTCTATACATTTCTGAATAGATTGAACAGTTAAACTAATATCAATAACTACTCCTCTTTTCATACCCAGAGATTTTGTTCTACCAAAACCAAGGAAGTCAATTTCATTATCTTCGTTTATAGAGCCAACAATAGATTTTACATTGGAAGTTCCAATATCAAGCCCAACAATTAAATTTTTACCATTCCCAATCATAATAAATTATCTCTACTTCCAGCCAACAGAAAAGCCGTTCGAATACCTCATATCAATATACATTATTTTTTTTAAATCGTCGCCACTATTTAGTGATTTATATACTTTAAAAAACATGTTTATTTTTTCTTTTATATCATATGAACCAAGTCTAATAATAATATTAGATGACAATGTTACAGATAATGACTGAATATCATTTTCTTCAATTTTTATAATTTTTTCACCAATGTTGCTCTTTGCAAGACCACTTGAAAATATTGAAAAATACTCAAATATAATTTTGTTTCTATTATTTTTTGAAATTAGCATTGGCAGTTTTTTATTTATTTTATTTGCAGTGAAAACATCTCCGGATTTATTTAAGTAATCTTTTTCATTCCATATAGCCACAGGTGAATGCTCTTTAATATATATTTTAATCTCGTTTGGGTATGATCTTCTTATAATTACTGATTTAATCCATTTAATATTTTCTATTTCATTTTGCAAATGACTAATATCAACATTAAAAAAAGATTTTAAACGCAGATATTTTTCTGCAACATCATATATAGTTTTTTCATTAGAGTTTATTATATTTTTTTTATCAATAGATATTATTGTTATGGGAAAATTTATTTTATTATTACTAGAATTATTTTTTATATAATAAAATAATAAAAAAAAAGTTAATAATAATAATGTTAGTGTAAATATTATTTTTTTATTAAAGGTCATAAAATCTATTCGTAGGACGTGTCTAAAATTTTTAGAACTAGGCTATCAAAGTCTATACATTTTTCTTTAGCTGCCATAGGTAATAAACTATGTTCTGTCATACCTGGAACTGTATTAATTTCAATTATCCAAGGCTTTTGTTCTTTTTCATCTAAAATTAAGTCAACACGACCCCATCCTTTACATTTTAATGTTTTAAAAGTTTTTAATGATAATTTTTTTAAATCCTCTTCTGTTTCTGTTGGTAATCCCGATGGGCAAATATACTTCATTTTTTCAGAATTGTATTTTGCATTATAATCGTAAAATTTTCCTGGTGGCTCTAGTTTAATTATTGGTAATGCATCATTATTTAGTACTCCAACTGTATATTCTTTTCCTTTTATGTACTGCTCTCCTATGAAATCATTACTTATTTGTGTATTTTCCAATAACGCTTTCTTACAATCTTCTATGTCTTCAACTATATGAACACCTATGCTTGAACCTTCTGACGATGGTTTTATGACAAATGGGTATGGAAAACTCGCTTCTATTTCTTTTATATTATTATTAATTCTAGAAAAAAAAGGTGTTGGTATAGAATTTTCTAGTAGAATATCTTTAGTTAGTCTTTTGTTCATACATATTGCGGATGATTTACTATCACTGCCGGTGTAAGGAATAGATAGCTTATCAAGATATGATTGTATTTCTCCATCTTCGCCTCCTTTACCATGCAGAACTATAAAAACTCTTTCCGGTGATATTTTTTTTATCTCTTCAAGATTTTTTTTATTTATATCTAAAACAGACGCATCAACACCTGAGGATATTAATGAATTATAAACACTCATTCCAGAAATCAAAGAGATCTCTCTTTCATTTGACCAACCACCCATTATAACTAAAACTTTGCCGTAATCTCTATTCATTATTTTTTTCCAATAAACTTCACTTCTGTTTCTAAAAGTATATTCATTTTTTCAAAGACTTTTTTTTGTATATGAGATATTAAATCTTCAACATCATCTGATTTTGAATTTTTTTCAGTGATAATAAAATTTGCATGTTTTTCTGAAATATATGCCCCACCAATTCTATGACTCTTCAAACCCAAAGACTCTATTAAGCTTGCAGCATAATTATCTTTAGGATTTTTAAACACTGATCCACAACTCGGTAGGCCTGTAGGCTGATTTGCTCTCCTATCTTTTAGAAATTTTTTTATAATATCTTCCGAATTATTTAACCCATTCTCTACTAAATCAAATTTTGCGGAAATAAAAAAATTGCCATTTTCTAAGTTAACGTTTCTATAACTTATATCAAAGTCTTTTTTATATTTTTTTATTAAAGCACCCTCTTTATTAATTATTGTAACATTAAGGACATTTTCCCAAATACTCCCATTATTGCAGCCAGCATTCATTCTTAATGCGCCACCTAGAGATCCAGGAATTCCACATAGAAATTCTAATCCAGTAAGATTATTTTTTGCGGTAATTTGTGCAATTTTCATACACGATAACCCTGCTTCAAACGTATATTGTTTTTTATTATTTTTATAATATTTGTTAAGAGAATCTTTAAGACATACAACATATCCTTCTACGCCTTTATCTCTAATAAGGACGTTACTACCATTTCCTATAAAAGTAATTTTTTCTTTTTTTGTAATATTTAAAAATGATTTCAGGTCTTCTAGATCATATGGCTCATATAGATACTGAGCACAACCACCAACTTTCCATGTATTATAATCTTTCAAAGAGACATTTTCTCTAAATTTTCCCCTTATGTCTTGTTTAATTCTTTCTGTAATATTCATTTTTTTACATCACAATTTTTTTGTAATAATTTACAAATTTTGATATGTTTCCTGCTCCTATTGTTAATAAAATATCGTTATTTTTGATTGTTTTATTCAAGTATTCAGCGAGTTCTTTTTCTTCGTTTATCAATACTGCATTCACTTTATACTTCTTAACTTCTTGTAATATAGTTTCTGAGCTAATATTATCAATAGGAATTTCATTTGCTGCATATATATCCATTATAATTAAATTCTCAACATTTTTTAAGATATCTACAAATTGATGAAAATGCTCAGCTGTTCTTGAGTATCTATGTGGTTGGAAAATCGTTATTAATCTTTGTCCTTTCCATACTTTAGAAATTGTTTCTATAACCTCTTTCATTTCTGTTGGGTGATGACCATAATCATCAATCCATGTAAACTTTTGATTATTGATTTCAAACTCACCTAAAATTTCAAATCTTCTATTTATTCCTGGGAAACTATTCATGGCTTTTTGAATTATTGTTATTGGCACATCTAGTTCTCTTGCTACTGAGAGTGCTGCTAAAGAGTTTAGAGCGTTATGCCTCCCAGGCATATTAATTTTAATTTCATATTCTTTTTCATTTTCTAAATATAAATATTTTAAAGGTATTGTATCTAAATTGATTGATTTTCCTTGATAATCAGCATCAGTATCTATTCCAAAAGTTTTTACTGGCCTTGATATTTTATTAATAATTGATTTTGTATTTATATCATTTATATTTAACAAACATAAACCATAAAATGGTAAATTATTAATAAAAGCTAAGAAATTTTGTTTTAATACATCAAAACTATTATTATGATTTTCAAGATGATCTCTATCAATATTTGTAATTACTGACATTAGTGGTTGCAAATGCAGAAAAGAAGCATCAC
The DNA here is from genome assembly GCA_029268385.1 of Gammaproteobacteria bacterium. Taxonomy (GTDB): domain Bacteria; phylum Pseudomonadota; class Gammaproteobacteria; order Poriferisulfidales. Next base: position 115,329 of record JAQWPG010000005.1, on the reverse strand, counting down.
TTTCGTCTGCTTCTGCTATTAAGTAATCACTAGATCCTAACTTTGAATTTTCTGAATTAATGATTTTTCCTCCGATAACATAAGTTGGGTCGTAGTTAGCTTCATTAAGTATGTGAGAAAGTATTGATGTCGTTGAAGTTTTGCCGTGAGTTCCAGCTATAGCGATTCCAAAACTAAATCTCATCAATTCAGCAAGCATTTCTGCTCTTTTTATTATCGGAATATTTAAATCTTTAGCATATTGATACTCAACGTTATCATCATTTATGGCACTTGATATAACGACAACATCTTTTAATAAAATATTGTCTTTATTATGTCCTACTGCGATTGAAATGCCTTTGTTAATAAGGGTTTCTGTTGTTTTAGATGAATTCAAATCGGAACCCGAAACAATATACCCAAGATCGTTTAATATTGATGCTATTCCAGACATTCCACTTCCGCCAATTCCTATAAAATGAATTTTTTTCACTCTCATCATAATTTTATTTTTCAAATCACTCTTCATATTACTCAACACCTAATTCATTCATTATTTCCATGCATATATTCTTTGAAATATCTTTTTTATTTAATTTTAAAATATTTTCTGACAAAGCTTCTTTAATTTTTGGATTATCAATAAAAGATATTATTAAACTTGCCAAATAATCTTTAGTAAAATTTTTTTGATTTATGATAATTGCAGCATTATTATTTTGAAGATATTTACTATTTTTCATTTGATGGTTATCTGTAGCATATGGATAAGGCACTATTATAGATGCCTTGCCAAGATTCATAATTTCAGAAATAGTGATTGCCCCTCCTCTACATATTACAATATCACACCATTCATATGCCTCTTTGATCGACTCAATGTACTCTCTCACATCAACATCTATTCCAATACTTTTGTATTGGTCAGCTGCGATTTTATAAGTTTTTCCGGTCTGATGTATTATATCTATTTCTTTATCTGTCATTTTTTTAAGGCTATGAATTGCTTGCGGGACGATCTCATTAAAAATTTTTGCCCCTAAACTACCACCAACTATTAAAATATTAAATTTTTTATTATTTATTTTTTTTTTAATCTTACTATTTTCGAATCTACAAGGGTTTCCTAAATACTTATATTTTTTTTGACATAAATTCATAGGTAGCCCTAATATAACTTTCTTTGAAATATGTCTTAAAACATTATTTGACATGCCAAATATTATATTTTGCTCATGTATTATAATTGGAACTCTCAAAAGATATGCTGCTAAACCACTCGGAAAACCAATATAACCTCCCATTGATAATGCTAAATCTGGCTTATGTTTTCTTATCACAACCACAGCTTCTATTATTGCTTTTAACAAATAAAACGGAAGTTTTAGATATTCTAGATATCCTTTTCCCCTAATTCCTGAGAAATTTATGTGTTCAATCGGTATTTTTTCTTTTGAGACTATCTTATTTTCTATTCCTTTTTTTGTACCTATCCACACCACAGATACATTATTTTGAATTATTTTTTTTGCTATAGATATTCCTGGATATATGTGTCCACCTGTTCCTGCAGCAAAAATTACTATTTTTTTCTGATTACTCAATATATTTACCTTAGAGAACTATTTATACTTTGCTTATACACGTCTCTATAAATTCTTAGTATTATAGTAATAGATAATATAGAAACTAAATAATTACTTCCACCATAACTAAAAAAAGGTAGCACTAGACCTTTTGTTGGCATAATGCCAAGATTTACGCTTATATTTAAGAGTGCCTGTGAAGTAATAAATATTCCAATAGCATAAGATAAGTAGCCTTGAAATACCAAGCCAACTCTTAAGGCTTTATCTCCCAAGAAAAAGCATTTTTTAATAAATAAGTAAAATAAAAAGACTATAAAAAAAACTCCAAAAATACCAAGTTCTTCAGCTAGTATTGCAAAAATAAAGTCTGTGTGCGCCTCTGGAAGATATGAGAGCTTAGTTGTGCTAGCGCCCAGTCCTTTTCCAAGCAATCCACCACTTCCAATAGCCATTAGTGACCAACATAAATGATATGCATTATCGTAGTCCTTGCAAGGCTCTAAAAAATTTAACCTAGAAAGCCTTTCACTACTAATTAGTATTAATATTGTTGCTCCCAATAATCCATAAAATAACATTGATGCTAAATGAATTACTTTAGCTTTGGCAATATATAACATTATAAATGTCATTAAAAAAATAACTGCAGTTGAGCCAAAATCTGGCTGCAACAACAATAAAAATGCACTTATTGAAAAAATTAATATAGGAACAATAAATACTTTTAATTGATGAATAGTTTTTTTATTATAATCAAGATAAGCGCAAAGCCATATTATATAAAATAATTTAAAAAATTCTGCTGGCTGCATATTTAAGCCAAAGAAACTTAACCACCTTGTGCTGTTATTTACGGTTTTTCCTACTCCCGGAATTAACACTAAAAATAGAAAAAATAAAAAAAATAAAAAAAATATCTTGTAATTTATTTTTAAGTTTTCTGTACTAATATGGATAAAAAAATAACATATAAAAATACTTATTAATAAATGTATTAACTGCTTTACTGTGTAATAAAAGGGCTCATTAAAATTCTTATATGATAGATCTATAGATGCAGTTGTAAGAATTAGAAGGCCAAATAATATTATTGTTACTATAAGAAAAAGAAAGCTAATATCAAAAAAAGGTTTAATTATATTGCTTAAATTATCTTTAGATTTTTTTCTCATTAAATTACCTGTAACTTTCTATTACATTTTTTTTAAAATTTATACCTCTTTCCTCATATGATTTAAACATGTCATAACTCGAACATGCAGGAGATAGAAGTACAGTTATTTCACAACTTTTATCACTATTATCAGTATATTTTTTTGCTATTTTTACAGCTTCATTAATATTTTCTACAACATCGATATTATTATTACCTGAAAGTTCTTTATTAAGCATTTCTTTGCACTCTCCGTACAATATGACTCGTAATATTTTATCATCTAGCACTTGTTTTAATTGAGAGTAATTATTAGTTTTAGACCTTCCACCTAAAATCAATATGATTTTACCCTCTAGGGATTTAATTGCTGATATTGTTGAATCAATATTTGTAGCTTTTGAGTCATTAATCCAGCTAATTTTATCCAACTCTAAAAATTTTTCCATCCTATGCTCTAAACATTTAAAACTTTTTATGTGTTTTTTTGCTTCATTAATATTTAATCCAAGAGAAAGTATGATGCTTAAACAATTACATATATTAACTAAATTGTGAATACCAATTAATAAAATTTCGTCCTCGCAAAGAATTTCTTTATTACCATGAAAAATATATCTCTTATTATTTTTTACAACAATACCAAAACTATTATTATCAAACGGAGTATCGCCTCCAAAAGAATATTTATATTCATAAATTTCTTTTTTTATTTTATTGTCATTTCTATTGATAATTATATTTTTAGCATTATCAAATATTTTATGCTTAATATTAATGTAATTTTTCAAAGTTTTATGTCTATCTAGATGATCTGGTGTTATATTTGTTATTGTCGCTACATCACAATTTATATTTTTTGTCATTTCTAATTGAAAACTTGATAACTCAATTATGCTATATTCTAAATTATCAATTAGTAGTTCTAAAACAGGCAGTCCTATATTACCTCCTGCTTTTGCATGCTTCCCCATACCTTTTAATATATGTTCTAGAATAGAAGTTACGGTAGTTTTTCCATTTGAACCAGTTATGCAGATAGTCTTACTTTGATTTTTCTCATTAAATATATCAATATCTGTTATTAAAAGTTTATTGTTCTTTTCTATTTCTTCTAAAAAATCAGAACGTAAATTAACACCTGGACTAATTATAAATTTTTCATGATTACTTATAAAAAAATCTTTTAGCTCTCCCAAAATTATATTTTTTCTATTTATATATTTTTTTATTTCACTATTAATCTCTAAATTATTTCTCGTATCATATACAACAAAGTTCTTATTAATTTTTTTCAAATATTTAGCAACAGATAAACCTGTTTTTCCAAGTCCGATTATTGCTATTGGCAGTTCATTTTTTTTCATATTTGTTAAATTCTTTACCTTAGTTTTAGAGTTGCAAGCCCAACTAAAATAAGTATAAAACTAATAATCCAAAATCTTACCACTACTTTGGGTTCGGCCCATCCTTTTTGCTCAAAATGATGATGGAATGGCGCCATTAGGAAAACTCTTTTTTTCCTTACTTTATAGGATAATACTTGAATTATTACAGACATAGCCTCTAATACAAATATTCCACCCATTATAATTAAAACTATTTCTTGTCGAACAATAATTGCTATTAGGCCTACAGCAGCACCTAAAGATAATGCTCCAACATCACCCATAAATACTTGTGCCGGATAGGTATTAAACCACAAGAATCCTAGTCCTGAGCCAACAATAGCTCCTATAAATATTGTTATTTCACCTGCGTCTTTAATGTAAGGTATCAAGAGGTATTCTGAAAAATTAATATTTCCTGTTAAATAAGCAAATACTCCAAGCCCACCACTTACGAGTACTACAGGCATTATTGCTAGTCCATCTAATCCATCAGTTAAATTAACAGCATTACTTGTAGAAATTATGACCAATGCTGAAAGAGGAATAAAATATATTCCAAGATCTAAAATAATATGTTTAAAAAAAGGTATTATAAATTGTTGCTCTTGCACTAATTCAATTTGACTAAACATTAATATAGAGATAAAAGTTGCTGCAAAAATCTGCATAATAATTTTGAAACTTGCAGATATTCCCTTTCTACTCTTTAATTTTATATAGTCGTCAATGAATCCAATAATTGCAAATAGTAAGGTTGTAATAATCAAATACTGTATATACTTGTTTTCAAGATTTGCCCATAATAAAGTTGTAACTAACAAAGATGATAAAATTAATAAACCACCCATAGTGGGAGTACCTGATTTATTAATATGTGAACTTGGTCCGTCATTTCTAATTACTTCTGATAAATTATTATTTGAAAAACTTTTTATTATATAAGGTCCAAGTATTAATGAAATTAATAGTGCAGTAATAATACTCAAAATAGCTCTAAGAGTAATATATTCAAAAACAAGAAAATTAGCATTTATACTAATTAGTAAGTCTAAAAAAAATAAAATCATTATTTGTTACTCCTATTTTTTAAAAATTCGACATACTCTTCTAGTTTTGAGGATCTTGATCCTTTTATAAGTATACAGGAATATGAATCTATACTATTATTTAAAAAACTTTTTAGTCTATCAGCACTTTCAAAATGATAACCATTTTCCCCAAAAACATCAGACGCAAACTTACTGTGACTGCCAATACTTAAAAACTTGCTAACACCTTGAGCTTTTGCATATTCTCCAATCTCAGTATGAAATTTTCTAGCATCGTTACCTAATTCCACCATATCACCCATTAAAACTAATTTTTTTTCATTTAAACTAGATAAAAATAATATTGCCGCTTTAAAAGAGCTTGGATTTGCGTTATAACAATCATCTATAATAGTAATGCTGTTCTCTAATTTATGTATTTTCAACCTAGATGAAACAGGTTTAAAAGTTTCTAGTTTTTTTTTAATATCTTTTAAACTAATTCCAAGAGAAATTGCTATTGAAGCAGCACAAGCAGAATTTAAGAAATTATGCTCTCCATTTAAATTTAATTTAAAAGATTCTTTATATTTTAGATAATTTAATTCCATAGTATTATTATTTATCTTTTTTATATATAAAAAATTTGTTTCATAGAAAAGATTTTTAATCACTTTTATTATTTTATTTAAAAAATTTTCATGATCTCCAAAATAAATTTTTTTACTTTTACAGACAATTTTTTTGTGATATTTGTCCTGGTTATTAATAACTACTACACCATCTTTTTTTACAGAGTTAAATAAACTGTATTTTTCTTTTGCAGTATTCTCTAAATTTCCAAAGCCTTCAATATGAGCATAACCAATATTTGTTACAGCAGCTACATCTGGTTGAATTAATTTTGCTAAAACATCTATCTCCCCCAAATGATTAGCTCCAGCTTCTATAACTACAAAATCCTCATCATTGTTTAATGAAAGTAGTGTGATAGGAACCCCAATGTGATTATTTAAATTACCTTTTGTATAAGTAACATTATAGTCAGAGAGTATATGAGCAACCATTTCTTTTACTGTTGTTTTTCCATTAGATCCTGTTATAGCAATAAATTTTGCTTTACTTTGTTGCCTTACATATAAGCTTAAATCTTGTAATGCTTTTAAAGTATCATCAACTTTTATATATGAATTTTTTTTAAGATTAATATTATGAATATTTTTTGAACTAATAATACATGAGGCGCTTAAAAGAGAATCTTCAATAAAGTCATGCCCGTCATAATTTTTACCTTTCAAACATATAAATACATCGCCATTATTTATATTTCTTGAATCTGTTGAAAATTTATTTACAAATAAATTACTTCCATATAAATTTCCATTTATATTTTTCGCAATTTCTTTTAATGAGTATTTTTTCATTTACGTATACATAGCCTTTATAACTTTATCACGATCACAAAATTTAACTTTTTTATTTTTTATAACCTGAAATTTTTCATGTCCTTTACCCAATATTAAAACAATTTTATTAAAATTAGATTTTTTTAATGCCTTTTTGATAGCAGCTGATCTACTTAGTATTACTTCATATTTTTTTTTATTCTCAATACCTAATATTATATCTTTTGTGATTTTATCTTGGCATTCATTTCTAGGATTATCATTGGTAATAATAATTTCATCTGAAATTTTACTAATAATTTTTCCCATTTTTTTTCTTTTTTTATTATCTCTTTCACCGCCACATCCAAATATCGTTACAACTTTTTTTTTAGGAAAATGTTTTCTTATCGAATTTATTACGAGTTTTGCAGCTTCTGGTGTATGAGCAAAATCAATAAATGTTATAGGGTAGCCTTTTCTATGGTATTTATTCATTCTTCCATTTACTGATTTTAATTTTGATATATTATTTGTAAGTTCAATGAAATTACTTTTATTTGTGGTTAAAGTTGCAATTGCGGTTAAAATATTTATTATTGCAAATTCTCCATATATTTTTGTAGTTACTTCACCTGTTCCATATCTTGAATGTATTGTAAATTTTATTCCATTATTAAAATATATTATATTACTTGTGTAGAAGTCAGCTTCTTTATTATTTATAGATACTGTTTGAATCTCTTTTTTATTTTTTATTGAATCTACTATTTTTTTTCCATAGTTATTATCTATACATATAATTTTTTTTTTACTTTTGTATTCAGTGAATAATTTTAATTTAGTTTTATAGTAATTACTCATATTTTTATGATAGTCCATATGATCATGTGTTAAATTTGTAAATATAACCGTGTCAAAAATTATTCCTTCTGTTCTTCTTTGTTTAATTCCATGTGAAGATACTTCTATTACTATTTTAGACACATTTTTTTTAGTAAATTCTGATATATATTTATTTATTGAAATTATATTTGGTGTTGTTAGAGCAATATTTTTTAAATTAGGGTATACCCCATTTCCTAAAGTACCTATTAAGCCAACTTTATTTTTTTTTAGTTTATTTAATTGTGCAATGTAATCTGATACTGTGCTTTTTCCATTTGTCCCTGTAATACCTATTATTTTAAAATCTTTACTTTTTATTTTATAAAATTTTTTTGATACCAAGGACATACTTTTGTTTATATCTTCTACTTCTAAAAATTTGCATTTGGTTTCATATTTTTTTATATTTAATTTATCTTTTTTTGCATGAATTATTAGAATAGCACCGTTTTTAATTGCTTCCTCTATATACTCTTCTTGAAGTTTTTTATTTTTCCTTGAGAAAAAAATATAATTTTTTCTTATATTCTTACTATTTTCGCTTATTCCATTTATATTTACATTATCTTTTGATAATTTTATACCATAATAAATCTCGTTTAATTTCATTTGCTTTTTTTATATTATTCTTCGTTTGCTTCACCGCTTACCCATTCGGCAGCTGCAGAAATATCACGACCTATACCATCTACAGTATTACATCCTATTAAAAGAGTGAACCCAATTATTATTAAACCGTAGTACATTACATTTTTCATTTTTATCTCCTTTTGTATTGTATTTTTAATCAGCCTGTTTTCTTAAAAACGCTGGGATATCCAAAAAATCTAAATCTAGCTCTCCATTACTATCTTTTTTGTATTTTATATTGCTTTCGCTTTTTATTTTATTTGCTAATTTTTCCTCAGTATTATTATTTATTTCATATATTTCCTGTTTTGAAGCATTAAATAATTCTTGTTCCTGCCCAAGATTTTCAAATATTGGCTCTGTATTTAGAACTTCTTCTTTATCTAACTCTTGGCTTTGACTCATAAAGTTTTCTTCTGAATTTATTTTATTACTTATTGGGTCTAACATAATATCAACTTCTTGCTTGGCATTATTTTCACTATATGAATTTTTCATTCCTGTTGCTACAACTGTAATTTTTATCTTATCTTCTAATAATTCATCTATTGTTGTTCCAACAATAACATCAGCTTCTTCTTCATCAACTAAACTCCCAATATGATCGCCTATTGCCTTAAATTCTCCATTTGTTAAACTTCCGTTTGATGTAATGTTTATTAGTAAACCTTTTGCGTCTCTTACATCAACATCTTCAAGTAATGGACTTGCGATTGCCTCTTGAATTGCATCTTCGGCTCTGTCTATTCCTTCGCCGATTCCGCTACCCATCATTGTTGATCCTGCGTTCGACATAACACTTTTTACATCTGCAAAATCTAAATTTATTTCGCCTGGTTTAGTTATTAATTCAGCTATACCACCTACTGCTCTCTCTAAAACTGCATTTGATTGGTTTTTAGCTTCAGATAATGGCATGTCATCATCAATACATAGTTTGTCATTTGGAATTATTATTAAAGAATCAACTTTACTTCTTAGTTCGTCAATCCCTTTTTCTGCATTAAGCATTCTTTTTTTCTTTTCGTATTCCCATGGCTTTGTTACTACTGCAACTGTTAATATGCCAAGCTCTTTAGCTAGTTCGGCTATTACCGGAGATGCTCCAGTACCGGTACCCCCACCCATTCCTGCTGTAATAAATAACATGTCACAATTTTCAATTGATTCTTTTAGTTTATCTCTGTCTTCTATTGCTGCTTGTCTTCCAATTTCTGGATCTGCACCTGCGCCCAATCCTCTTGTAATATTATGTCCGATATTACATTTTCTATTATCATTAACAGGGTTATTTTTTAAATCTTGCGCATCTGTATTTACACATATGAAATCTACACCAGTAACCTTATTAACTATCATGTACTCAATTGCATTATTTCCACAACCACCAACACCTACTACTTTAATATCAGCTTTTTGCTCATTAGTATCGATTAATTCAAAAGACATTATTTACCTCCGGGTTTTTATAAGTATAACTATTTTGTTTTTTAACTTTTTTTAAAACCTTTTTTTCATAAGCATCAATATTATCTGGGCTTATATTTAAAATTCTTAAAGAGTCTGTCGCAATTTTTTTGAACACGGGTGCTGCAACAACACCACCAAATTTTTCATCACTTGGTTGATTTATTACTACAACTATTACTAATTTTGGATTTTTTAATGGTGCTATACCAGCAAATAGTCCCGTATGTTTTTCGCTGCTATATTTATTTTTATTTTTTCCACCTATATATAGTTCTGCAGTACCGGTTTTACCACCAGCAGTGTATCCATGAATTGCTGCTCTTTGTGCACTACCCTCATCAATAACTTTTTTAATTACATTTTTGACTATATTAAACTCTTTTTCGTATTTTTTATCTTCAAAAATATCTATTTTATTTTTTTTAATTAATCTGGGATTAATTACCAAACCATTATTTGCAATTGCACTATAGGCTTTTGCAAGTTGCAGAGGTGAGACTCTACAATGATAGCCTTGAGCTAATGATCTAACGTCAGTTTTTTTCCAATCACTATGGTGTGGTAATGAACCTTCTACCTCTGATGGAAAATTTAAATTTATTTTTTCTCCAAAACCAACATGCTCCAATAAATCATAAAATAGTTTTTTATTGATTTTTTCTAGAATCATGATGCTACCTAAATTACTTGATTTTATAATTACACCTTCTGATGTAAGCTCTCCAAAATTAGATACATCCCTATATGTTTTTCTCCCCATCTTTTTATAACCAGGATTTGTATTAAACCTATCACTTAAATTTACTTTTTCTGAATACAGCGCAGCTGTTAATACAAATGGTTTTATTGTTGAAGCAGGTTCTAATGAATCTATGATTCCTCTATTTCTTTCTGCCTCTACTGTATATGTACTATTATCATTTGGATCATAGGATGGATAGCTTGCTGATGCGAGAATGTCTCCATTTGTACTATCTAATATAATGACTGAGCCAGACTTTGCGTCAACTTTTCTAACTTGCTTTTTTAACTCTCTATAAGCAACATATTGTAATCTAGCATCAACTGTAAGTACTAGTTTTGAGCCTTCTTTAGGCTTTTTGAGTTCTTTTATTTCTTTTACAATTGTGCCTTGACGGTCAATCATTACCTTTTTTTTCCCATTTACTCCTGCAAGTGAACTATCATATGAACTTTCTAGACCCATATGGCCAATGTGATCAATATTTGTCATGCCAATGAGTGAAGCAAATGTCTCTCCTTCGGGGTAATATCTTTTAAATTCTTTTGTAAAATATATGCCTTTAATGTTTAATCTAGAGATTTTATTTATATTATCTGAGGACAATAATCTTAATTCTCTAATTCTTATAAAGCGTTTATTTTCTTTATTTTTAACTATTTTTAACAAATACTCGAAATCTATATTTATAATTTTACATAATTTTTTTAAAGCTAGGTGATCTTGTAAAAATTTTTCTTTGTTGCTAATTATTAAAGTTTTCATGGGAATACTTTCGGCTAACACTATATTGTTTCTATCTACAATAGATCCTCTGCTAGTACTTATAGTGTGTTCTTTTATTTCATAATTTTTTATTAAACTAGAATACTTTTCTGATTCAGTGAATTGGAGATTAAATGATCTCAATAAGATTATTAAAATAGAAAGTATTACAAAAAATGTAATTTGATCAACTCTTCTTATTTTTTTAAAATAGTTATTCATTAATATTTATAAACTCTCTTTTTTTTGGAGCAATCATTTTTAAATGCGATTGTGCAATTTTTTCTATTTCACTTAATGAATCATGTTTCCCTTTTTCTAGACTTGCTTTTTTCCACTCAATGTTTAAATTATATTTTTCATTTGATAATGATTGTAATTCTCTATATTTATTCCTGGTTAAATGCTCAAGATAAACTACTCCAAATGACAAGCTAATATTTGCTAAGATCAAGATCCCGATCATATATATTTTCAAATTACTCATATTTTTTCTGCCACCCTAATTCTTGCACTTCGCGCTCTTATGTTATTTTCAATTTCATTGTCTGATGCCTTTAGCGGTATTTTTATTTTTTTTAAACTTAGTTTTTGATTATCGCCAGTTATTGGTAATTTGCTTATAGTATTTTTTCCATCAGAATGTATTTTTATAAAATTTTTTACTATTCGATCTTCTAAAGAATGAAAACTGATAACGACCAATCTTCCGCCTTTATCTATTAAATCTATACAGTTATTTAAAATTTTCTCTAACTCCTGTAATTCGTTATTTATGAATATTCTTATGGCTTGAAAACTTTTTGTAGCAGGATTTTTTTTACCCAATTTATTTTTTGGATAGCAATCATTAATTATTTTTGATAAATCAAGAGTTGTATGCAATAAATTATTTTCTATTGAATGTTTGATATTTTTTGCAATTCTGAAAGAATATTTTTCTTCTCCATATTTTTTAAGCACCATGCTAATTTCTTCAACATCTGCTTTTTGTAACCATAATAAGGCTGTCATTTTATTTGTTATATCCATTCGCATGTCAATTGGTCCTTCTCGCATAAAACTAAAACCTCTATTAGGATCGTCAAGTTGTGGTGAGGAAACTCCAAGATCTAAAAGTATTCCATCAACTTTTCTTGATTTGCAGTGCTTATTTATTATAAATTCTATGTTACTAAAATTACTTTTTTCAAAAAAAAATCTTTGATCACTAGTAAAATTTTCTTTAGCGTAATGTTCAGCCTCTGCATCTTTATCGATTGCTATTAACTTTCCATTCTTCCCTATTTTTTTTAATATATTTTTTGAGTGCCCTCCCCTTCCAAATGTACAATCAACATATGTTCCATTGCTTAAAATATTTAAACCCTCTATTACTTTATTTAGCATCACTGGATTATGAGAATAGTTCATTTTTAATCCTATAGTTTTAATTCATTTAGAGCTTCATTTTTTGCATCATCACCATTTTGACTAACAAGCCATGATTTCATATTTTTATTCCAAATATTTTCTGACCAAAGTTCAAATTTATTTCCTTGGCCAAGTAGAATTATTTTTTTTTGAATGCCAGCATATTCTCTTAGCGGATTTGGTATAAGAAATCTTCCCTGTGAGTCTATCTCTGATTCTGTTGCGTAACCAATTAATAATCTTTGAACAAATCTTGCTTCTTTGTTGTATGAAGGAAGCTCAGAAAGTTTTTTTTCTATTATTGTCCAACTATTTTGCGTATATATTAATAAACATTTATCTTTATCCGCAGTAATAATAACCTTGCTTTTATTTTTTGCGCAGAAATCTTTTCTATACCTCTGAGGCATTGAAGCTCTTCCTTTAACATCTATACTTAAGTTACTAATTCCCCTGAACATTTTTTATAGCATCCCCACTATTACCCACAATTAGCCACAATAATGCAACATTATAAATATTTGTCAAGATTTTTCTATATTTGTCAATGACTTACACTAATTTAAGTTTTATAAAAGTACTGTCTAAATCATAGATCTATGTTGCTTACTTCATAAACAACATTAAGTTTGGCATTAATTAATTTTTAAAAAACAGAAGGTGAGTCAACCTATAAGCTGGGTTCTGTTGCATGTAATCATTAATCTTGTGTATTTGTCGCCAAATACATCTAGCAGCCTACCCAAAAGCAGTGCGAGTAGCACTATTACTTTTCTATTTGGCCTTGCTCCGAGTGGGGTTTGCCATGCCAGTAATATTACTACTACTGCGGTGAGCTCTTACCTCGCCATTTCACCCTTGCAATTAAATTGCGGTTTATTTTCTGTTGCACTTTCCGTAAGTTCACACTTCCCAGGAGTTACCTGGCACTCTACTCTTTGGAGCCCAGACTTTCCTCTTCATTATTTCTAATAAAGCGATTACACAGTTGACTCTATGTAATTAGATAGGAAAAACTATTTTTTTGCAAGATTGATATATTTTTTGTAAATAGAATTTTTATTTATATTAAAGTGGCTAGATGTAATTTTTATTGCTGAATTATATGAAACATTATTATCTAACAAAAGGCTAAGAAGTCTTTCAATTTCATCATCTGATACATTATTTTCTTTTAATAATTTTTTTGGAACAACAATGATAAATTCGCCTTTTAACTTCTCGTTATCATTTTTTTTAAGATAGTCTATCCAATTATCTATAGAATCATTGCCTATATTCTCATATATTTTTGTGATTTCTTTGGCTATAAGAATGGTTTTATTTCCACTGTACATTTTTTTTAATTCTTCTAAAGTATCTAGCACTCTATTTGGAGACTCAAAAAAAATTAAAGAATGATCATTATTATTACTAAATATACTTAATTTTTGAGATAATTTTTTTGGCAAGAAACCAATAAATTTAAAATCTTCAGAAGCAAAACCACTTACACTAATAGCTGATATTAGAGAACATGGTCCAGGTACTGGAGAAACCGAAATATTATTTTCATGAGCTTTTGAAATAAGAATATCTCCTGGATCAGATATTGCAGGGGTTCCAGCATCTGAGATAACAGCTACATCTTTTCCTTCCATGAGAAGCTCAATCAAATAATCACATCTTCCGGCTTCATTATGCTTGTGATAGCTAATTTGCTTTGTTTTAATGCCATAATAATTAAGTATTTTTATACTATGCCTAGTATCTTCGGTTGCTATGATATGAACATTTGATAATACTTCTACAGCCCTATATGTAATATCATTTATATTACCAATTGGCGTCGCAACAACATATAATATACCGAAATTGCTTTGTTTTTTTGTGCCTATATTATGCAAATTATTGAACCTATAATTAGAAGATTTGACTTTAGATTTATATTGCTATTCATACTTAGTATATTGCTTTATGGCTGTAATTCAAACTATATGAAAGTTTTGCCAAATGAAGAAAATCGTAAAGAATCATCTGGGTCAGTCGATAAAAGCGAAAAACAGATAAATATAGATGAATTACTTCTTGAAAAAGAAGTGATTGAAATAACTAACTTAAACACAATAAATAAAATTGCTTTACTATTGCCAATGACTGGTAAGTATTCCAAGATTGGCAAAGCTATTCTTGATGGTATTGAAATAGAATTAAAAGATACCTCAAAATACATAAAACCAGAATTATCAATTTTTGACACAGGGGACGAAGATACGAATCTTAAAAAGATATATTCTGAAATGCTTTCTAATGATTTTGATTATGTGATTGGCCCACTAAGAAAAGGCTTTATAGAGAAAATTTCAAAGTATAGCTCTAAGGAACTCCCTGTTTTAACACTAAACTATTCTAATAACCTAAAAAAATATTCTAAGAAGGTTTATCAATTTGGTCTTTTGCCAGAAGATGAAGCCATATGTATTGCTGAGAAAGCTATAATAGATGGTAATGTAAATGCATCTGCTTTATATCCAGATAATACTTGGGGTAAAAGGATTGTAGAATCTTTTACGCTTCGATTTCAAGAATTAGGAGGCAAAGTCACTAATTTGCTTAAATACAATAGAGAAAATACAAAAATCAATAACTCTATTAAAAATTTATTGAATATAGAGGAAAGCACAAAAAGAAAAAATCATATGCAAAATATTCTAAAAACAAAATTGCAATTTAAACCTCACATTGCCAATAATTTAGATATGATTTTCTCAGTTGGTAAATCTCAAGATATGAGGCTAATAAAACCACAATTTAATTTTAATTATGCTGAGGACATACCATTTTATTCAACATCTCACATTTATAATGGAGTTTATAATAAAGAAATTAATCAAGATTTAAACAATATAAAATTTTGCGATATACCATGGCTATATAATACAAATAATATGTTGGAGAAAAAATATTTAAGAGAAAGCGTAGATAAAAGAGATTTGTTAAGATTTGTTGCTATTGGCATGGATTCTATAAAAATTATTTATAATATTAATACTCTGAAATTAAATAAACATAAGTATCTTCTTGGAAATACTGGGTTTCTAAGATTAGACGAATTCAATAAAATTAGAAGAAACTTAACTATTGTAAAATTTAAAAATGGAAAAGCTAAGGAAATACCTTTTTGAATTATGTTAGATAAAAAACATATTAAATATTTTAAAAAATTGCTACCAGAAGATTTTGTATTGCACGAACCTGGGGACTGTTGGGCTTACGGCTACGATAATAGCAAACTTCATGTATTACCGGAATGTGTTTTATTTGCAAATAAAAAAATACAAATTCAGGAAATTATTAAATATTGTTTTACAAATAATATTCCAATAACTACTAGAGGAAGAGGAACTGGTAACACTGGTGGATCAGTTCCAATAGACGGCTCTATTGTATTATCTTTAGAAAAAATGAGTCAGATTTTAAATATAGATACAAAAAATAGATTGGCAGTTGTTCAACCCGGAGTAATAAATAAAAAATTACAAGATATGCTGAAAGAAGAAAATTTCTTCTGGGGTCCAGATCCATCAAGCCAGGATTATTCAACCGTTGGCGGCAATATTGCAAATAATTCTGCTGGGCCAAGGGCAATAAAATATGGCACTCCTAGAGATAATATTCTTGGCCTAGAGTTTGTATCTGGAACTGGAGAGATATATAAAACTGGTGTGAGAACTTCAAAAGGCGTCGTGGGATTAGATCTAACTAGATTATTTACTGGTTCTGAAGGTGTATTAGGAATACTAACTGAGGCGACATTGAAGATTCTCCCTTTAAATAATTCCATAAAAACTATTGAAGTTACCTTTGATGATATTTCAAGCGCATCAAAAACTATAATAAATCTTATGACGCAGCCAGTAACACCATACAAACTTGAATTTGTTGACAAACAATCAATAAGTTTAATAAATACAATAAAAACAAATCATTATGAAAAAAATACAAATTCAGCAATATTATTAGAGATAGATGGTGAAAATGAATATATTAATATCATGCTTTCTAAAATAATAACTGTAATAAAAAAAAGTAAATTTAAGAAATTAACAATTGCTGAAAATCAAATAGATATAAATAATTTATGGTCAGCAAGAAAATCTCTATCTCCAGCATTACGTGAACTTGGCGGTTACAAAATTAATGAAGATATAGCCGTGCCAATTTCAAATCTAACAGATCTGCTTGAAAAATTAGAAAAAATTTCTATTAAATATAATATTAAAATTGTAAATTTTGGTCACGCGGGAAATGGTAACATACACGTAAATTTATTATTTAATACTGAGGAAGAAAAAAAATCTGAAAATTCTATAAAATGCTTAGAAGAAATTTTTGATTTAGTTCTCAGTCTTGATGGGACTCTTTCGGGGGAACACGGCATCGGAGTTATAAAGAAACAATATTTAAATAAGGAAATTGATAAGAATACTTTAACCCTTATGAAAAAAATTAAAAAACAATTCGATCCAAAAAATATTTTAAATCCTAATAAATCTATTTAAAATTCGCTTCTTATTTCTTCTTCTTGTTCTGATAAATTTTCAATAAAAGACGCTCTTTCAAATAATCTATCAGCATATTTTAAAATTGGTTTAGCTGTATTAGGTAGTTCTATATCGTATTCTGGTAGCCTCCATAAGATTGGAGCCATACTACAATCTATAATACTAAAATCATCACTTAAAAAAAATTTTTTTCCCTGAATAAAATCTAAAGAAAGCATTATGTTATCTTTAAGTTTTTGCTTTGCTGCTGTTGATTTTTTTTCCCCACTCGACTTAACATCCTCAAGCAAACCGTACAAATCTTTTTCTATATAATGCAAAACCATTCTTGTTTTAGCTCTTATTACAGGGTCGACCGGCATTAATGGTGGGTGTGGAAACCTTTCGTCTAAATACTCCATTATTACTCTAGATTCATATAAAACAAGATTTCTATCAACAAAAGTTGGTGTAGTATTGTTTGGGTTTAAAGCAATGAGATCTTCATTGTTTTGTCCAGGTAATACATCTTCCACATTAAACACTAAATCTTTTTCTCCAAGAACAATTCTTACTCTATGGGATTGCGCACTATTTGGATCTGAATAAAGTGTCATGGTATGCATAATATTTACCTATTGATTTAATGGACGTCTTTCCAGAATTCTTTTTTAGTATAATAAGCTATTATAGTGAATATAAATATAAATAATAAAACCCAAAAACCTATTGAATACCTTTTTAATTTCGCTGGCTCAGAAACATAAACTAGGAAATTTGTTATATCATTTGTCAGTTGTATGTATTCAGCTTCTGTATAAATTCCTTCTGAAACTTTTTCTAAACTCACTGGATTATTATTAGAGTCTAAAACAATTTTCTGCCCACCCTGAAGATTAGCTAAAATATTGGGCATTGATGTATTAGGTAAAGCCACATTGTTAAAACCTGTATTTGTGGAATCATCTTCATAGTAAGTATTTAACTTTGCAAATATATAGTCAGCTCCTTTTGATCTTGCAGTTAAACTTAAATCAGGAGGGATGGCATTAAACCAAGACTCTGCGTCAGACTCTTTCATTGATATTGTCATTGTCTCGCCAATTTTTTTACCGGTAAAAAGTAAGTTTTTTGAAAAAACTGCATCCTCAATACCTAAATCGTCAGCTAGTGTACTCATTCTCATATATTTTAAAGAATGACAACCACTACAATAATTTACATAATATTTTGCACCTCTTTGTAATGACGCCTTATTATTAATGCTGTTTGTAGCTTTATATTTTGTGGCAAGTTCACTTTTTTGTGAAGCAGAATAGGATATATTATTAATTATCACCAAAAATATAAAAACAAGAATATTATTTTTTATCATTCTGTCACCCTTTCTGGAACTTCTTTTTCTTTATTTAAGTTCGAATATAATGGTGATAATGTCATAAATAACAAAAATAGGACAACTGATGCAAGCCCAACTAATACCATAGTGTAATTATCACTAGAAATTCTTGATAAATCATATACTGCAATTAAAAATATTATTACTCCAGAGAAAGCATAACTAAATAAATTACTTCTATTTACGCTATAAAAATACAAGAGGGCAAAAAAGATAAAATACATTTCACTAAATCTGAGCGCTAATGCGTTGTATAAAGGGTTTGGGGCTTTAACACCTAAGTAGCCTAGTATTAAAAATCCTATTACAAAAACAAAAAGATTTATTTTAAACAACATACTTCTATATCTAATAGATTTAATCGGATTACTATCAATCCATGGTAAGAAAAATAATACTACAATAGACAATGCCATAGCTAATGCGCCGTATGCTGGGTCTGGGATCGCTCTCAAAATTGAATAAAAAGGCGTGAAATACCAAACTGGAGCTATATGTTCTGGTGTTACTAACGGGTTGGCAGGTATAAAATTAGCATGCTCTAAAAAGTATCCTCCCATCTCAGGCACAAAGAATACTGTAAGAGCAAATAAAAATAAAAATACACCAATACCAACAAAA
Organism: Gammaproteobacteria bacterium; assembly: GCA_029268385.1. Lineage (GTDB taxonomy): Bacteria > Pseudomonadota > Gammaproteobacteria > Poriferisulfidales. The sequence goes on along the minus strand of JAQWPG010000005.1, from coordinate 96,350 downwards.
TCTTTAACTGTATAGTAAGGATGGAAAGGTATCCCATCTAGAGGAATTCCATTTTCATCTTTATGTTTTTTAATTTCAACTCCATCTGGGTTATTTGATCCTACAGTATGTAAAGCTGAAAGGTGTAATATAACTAAAAGCAATATTACCATTGGGACTGCAACAATATGTAATGCGAAAAATCTAGTTAATGTAGGGTCTGATATAGCAAAATCTCCTCTAATCCAAATTCCAAGCTCTGGCCCTATAAAAGGTATGGTAGTGAATAAATTTATTATAACCTGAGCGCCCCAATAAGACATTTGCCCCCATGGAAGTAAATAACCCATAAATGCTTCTGCCATTAATGCTAGGTAGATAAATACCCCAAATAACCAAATTAGCTCTCTCGGTTTTTTAAAAGACCCATACATTAAAGCTCTAAACATATGCAGATAAACAACAATAAAAAAAGCTGATGCCCCAGTAGAATGCATGTAGCGTATAAGCCACCCTAAATTCACATCCCTCATAATAAACTCTACGGAATCAAATGCTAGTTTAGCATCTGGCTTATAGTGCATAGCTAGGAATATTCCTGTAAATATTTGTAAGAATAAAATTAAAAAAGCCAAAGAGCCGAAGAAATACCAAAAATTAAAATTTTTTGGTGTGTAATAATGCGTTAAATGGTTTCTTACAAAACTTAAAATTGGAAGCCTTTCGTCTATCCAACCAATTACACCAGCAGTTTGATTTTTTTCGCTCATTCCTTAACCTTTCTTTGTTTTGCTGTTATCTGGTAACTCACCCACAATAATTGTATTTTCATCTTCAAATCTATATGGAGGGACTTTCAAATTAGCTCCAGCTGGGCTTCCATTTGCAACTTTCCCCGCTAAATCGAAGTTAGATCCATGACATGCGCAGAAAAATTTATTTTCACTCGGTTTATAGGCTGGATTACAGCCCAAATGAGTGCATACACCTTCTAAGACTAAAATTTCAGGCTTAAGAGATCTAAACTTATTTTTTGCAAATTCTGGCTGTTGCTCAGTGTTTTCTGACATTGGGTCCTTATGCTTATTTTCGTTTGTATTTATACTATCAAGCATATTTTTTGTTCTTTTTACTACCCAAATAGGCTTTTTTCTCCATATTAGATCAATTTTTTCACCATCTTTTAAATTGCTAATATCTACTTTTACTGGAGCTCCTGCTGCTTTAGCTTTTGAGCTTGGCCCCATAGATGACAAAAATGGCCACAAAGTAGCTGCCGCACCTGTTCCTCCAACTATAGATAAGCTGCCTGTTAAAAATTTTCTTCTACTGTTATCGGGATTGTCGTTAGACATGGGTAAATTTCCTTTTCGTAATTCCTAATATTTAAAACTTGCGATATTCTAACATAATGTATAGTTTTTTTGTGTGAAAAATCTTTAAATTAATGATTTTTTCAAGGATTGTATAAATAAATTATTTTCTTGTTCAGACCCAACTGTAACTCTGAGACAATTTTCCAAGCCAGGTGAACTTGATATGTTTTTTATTAAAATATTGCAAGAAATAAGATAGTTAAAAACATCATTTGCGGATTTATCTAATATTTTAAATAAAACGAAATTTGTTTTACTTTCATACACTTTAACTTTACTAATATCTTTCATTTGATTAGTTAACTTGTCCTTCAATTTGATGAGATCTTTTATTTGCTCATCTATATACTCATTGTTTTCGAAGGATAAATCACTAATTTTCTGAGAAACGGAATTAATATTAAACGGCAGTCTTAGCTTGTTAATATTATTAATCAAAGAGTTCTCTCCAAATAAATACCCTAATCTTATGCCTGCAAAGCCGATTTTAGATAAGGTTTTCATGATAACTAAATTTTCATATTTATTTATTTCTGTAACAAAAGATTGCCCCGAGAATGCTCCATATGCCTCATCTATAACAACTACTCCGTTAGACTTATTTATAATTTCTAAAATGTCTTTTTTTGACCAAAGATTACCAGTCGGGTTGTTTGGATAAGCAAGAAATATTATTGCAGGATTGAACTCAGCTATTTTTTTCAACATTAAACTTAGATCTAAAGAAAAATCATTCTTTAAAGAAACATTTTTAAATTTCAATCCAAGAACTCTTGAAATTTTCTCATACATACTAAAAGAAGGTGATGGAGCTAAAACAGTATTTTTAGATTTTAGAAATGCCAAACAAATTAGTTGTATAAGCTCATCAGATCCATTACCAAAAATTATGTTGTGATCTTTTCCAATTTTATACTTTGCGCGTAATTTTTTTCTCAAACTCTCACAATTTGCATCTGGGTATCTGTTTAAATTTGAAGACCCAGAGGATAAACCAGTTATTTCAAAATTCAAATCTAGATCAAATGGATTTTCCATGGCGTCTAATTTAATCATACCTTTAGAATCAACAATTTTATATTCTTTTAAAGAATCAATGTCGTCTCTCAAAAAATTATTAACTTTATTGCTCATCATCTTTCTCGTTATTTTTTCTCAAGCTTGCAGAATCTTTGTGAGAGTATAACCCCTCAGCATTTGCAATAATTGCTGCATGTCTTGCAAGTATTTTTGAAGAATCTTTAGAGCATTGAATAACATTAGATCTTTTTTGAAAATCTTGCACGCCCAATGGTGAAGAAAACTTAGCGGTACCTACTGTAGGTAATACATGATTTGAGCCGGCGCAATAGTCTCCAAAGACCTCAGGAGTGTATTCTCCTAAAAATATTGCGCCTGCATTTTCAATTTTGTTTAAATATTGCTCGCTATCTTCTATTGATAACTGAAGGTGCTCTGGAGCAAGTTCATTTGATATACTTATAGCGTCCTCTATATTCTTTGATTGAATCAATAACCCAAAATTATTTAAAGAGGACTCTATAATATCTTTTCTTACTTGGGTTTTAAGTTTTAGCCTCATTTGTTCTTCTAAATTTATTAACAAGTTCTGATCGGGTGAAATTAGTATGGATTGAGCTAACTTATCATGTTCTGCTTGAGCAAATAAATCTGCTGCTAGCCATTCAATATTTGCTTTTGAGTCTGCAATAACTAATATTTCAGAAGGTCCTGCAAAACTATCAATACCTACTTCTCCGTATAATTCTTTTTTAGCTTCGGCAACATATTGGTTTCCTGGACCAACTATCATATTAACTTTAGGTATCGTATTTGTACCGTATGCTAGCGCTGCTATTGCATGCGCCCCTCCAATTCTAAATACTCTATCGACTCCACCTAAATATGCTGCGGCTAAGACCAAATCATTAATTTCACCGTGTGGCGAAGGCACCACCATAATTATTTCTCTCACACCAGCAACTTTTGCCGGAATAGAATTCATCAAAACACTTGAAGGATAAACTGCTGAACCACCAGGAACATATATACCAGCTTTATCTATTGGTGTAATTTTTTCACCTAGCGTTATTCCTTCGCTACTATAATCCCAAGATTTTGACTTTTGATGAAATGCAAACTCCTCTATTCTATTCTTTGCAAACTGTAAAGCTTTCAACTCATCTTTACTTATTTTTTTTATAGCTTGAGAAAATTTTTCTTTTTTTACTTCTAATTCTTTTGCGTCATTAATATCATAGTTATCATATTTTTTAGAAAATTTTACCAGTGCTTTATCTCTATTTTCCTTAACATCATAGATAATATCTTTTACCTTTTCTTTAATATCTGAAGAGCTAACTTTTCTCTGAGAAATATGTTTTTTTAAATTTTCAGAAAAGTTTTTATCAATAGAACTTATTTTTTTAATATTAAGCATTACTTTTTCTCTTTTCTATTGCCTCCGACAATATTAATAAAGCTTTTTCTGTATCTTCCCAGCCTATACAAGCATCGGTTACACTTTTACCATAAACGAGATTTGGACTATGGATATTTTGATTTCCTTCAACTAAATTACTTTCTATCATCAACCCCTTTATTCTATTTTCTCCTTTACTTAATTGTGAAGCTAAGTCATTAACAACATTAATCTGTTTTTTATGATCTTTCATACTGTTAGCATGACTGCAATCAACAACAATTTGTTGGGGTAGACTTGCTTTTTCAAGACGAGCAGAAACTTCATTAATACTTTTCTCATCATAATTTACTTTTTTGTTACCGCCCCTCAAAATTGTATGACAATACTTATTGCCTTCAGTAGAAAATATGGCGGAATTTCCTTTTTTGGTCACAGAAAGAAAATGATGCGCACCTGAACCTGACTTAATTGCATCAAAAACTATTTGTAAGTTACCGTCTGTTCCATTTTTAAATCCTACAGGACAGGATAAACCTGATGCAAGCTCCCTATGACATTGACTTTCTGTTGTTCTGGCTCCGATTGCACCCCAGCTTATTATATCCGATATATATTGCGGACTAATTAAATCTAGATATTCTGTTCCCGTAGGAATATCTAAGTTCACTATATCTAGTAAAAGCTTTCTTCCAATACGAATGCCTTCATTCACTTTAAAACTACCATCTAACATGGGGTCATTTATTAAACCTTTCCAACCAATAGTTGTTCTTGGTTTCTCAAAATACACTCTCATAATTATGAATAGATTTTTTGATAGCTTATTAGCCATTTTTTTTAATTTATTTGCATAATCAATAGCCGCGATTGGATCATGAATAGAACATGGCCCAATAACGACAAAAATACGATCATCTTTTCCATCCAAAATATTTTCTATGGTTCTTCTAGAATTTATAATAACATTTGCTGCATTATCAGAAATTGGCAGTTCTTTCCTCACTTCATCTGGCGTGCTTAGTTCTTGGATTTTATTTATTCTTAAATCGTCTGTTTTAAGTGTCATAATTTCTCACTGTATAATTTTTTCAAAAGCATTAATAATATTTTCTATAGATTCTGTTTTTGTTTTCATAGACGCTTTGTTTGTTACAAGTTGTGCGCTTACGTCAAAAATGGAATCAACTTCTTTTAAACCATTAGCTCTTAATGTCATGCCGCTATCAACTAAATCGACTATATAGTCTGCCAAGCCAAGAATTGGAGCTAACTCCATAGACCCATAAAGTTTAATTATATCAACTTGCTTCTTTTTTTTAATAAAATAGTCAGTTGCACATTTAACATATTTTGTAGCCACTTTTATTCTTGGGCCAGGATTACAGTCTGGCAAGCAAGCTAGGGCCATTCTGCATTTTGATATATTTAGATCAAGAGGAATATAAATATTGTTTGCTCCATATTCAACCAACGTATCTTTTCCAACTATACCTATATCTGCAGCTCCATTTCCAACATATGTTGGCACATCTGCTGCCCTAACAATAACCAACTCTAGATTACTATTATTTGTCTGGTAAATTAATTTTCTTGAATCCTCCATGCTTTCAATAGTATCAATACCCATCAAATTTAGAAGATTCATACCTTCTTCTAAAATTCTTCCTTTTGATATTGCTATTACAATATTATCTTTCAATTTCATTGAGGTAATCTCTTAATACTTGCGCCAATTTTAGTAAGTTTCTCTTCAATGCATTCATACCCTCTGTCAATATGATATATTCTATCAACAATTGTTTCACCTTTAGCTACAAGGCCTGCTAAAATTAGGCTTGCAGATGCTCTCAAGTCTGTAGCCATAACTGGGGCACCTGTAAGTCCTTTTACACCTTTAATATTTGCAACATTTCCGTTAATGTCAATATCAGCCCCCATTCTAACTAACTCCTGCACATGCATAAACCTATTTTCAAAAACAGATTCTATTACCTTGCTTTTGCCCTTAGATATTGAATTGAGTGCTATAAATTGAGCCTGCATATCAGTTGGGAAATCAGGGTAAGGGTTTGTAGTTATATTAATAGCATTTAATTGCGATTTAGCCTCAATATTAATAATATCGTTCTTTATTGAAATATTTGCTCCTGCTTTTTTCAACTTATTAATAATAACTTTAATGGTATCTGGTCTTGTATGTGTAAGAGTTAAATTTCCATTAGTAATAGCAGCAGCAACTAAAAAAGTTGCTGTTTCTATTCTGTCTGGTAACACATCATACTCACATCCTTTGAGTTTCTTAACTCCCTCAATGGTTATTACTGAAGAGCCGTCACCTTCAATTTTTGCACCCATTAATCTTAAACAATTTGCCAAGTCAATAATTTCTGGTTCTTTTGCAGCGTTTTTTATTATAGTCTTGCCTGAAGCAAGAGCTCCCGCCATCATTATATTTTCAGTACCTGTTACTGTCGCTATAGGAAAGGTTATTTTTGCACCTTTAAGCTTTTTAGCTTTAGCAATTATATATCCATCTTCAACTTTTATATTAGCTCCCATTGCTTTTAAACCATCAATGTGAAGATTTACAGGTCTTGACCCAATAGCACAGCCACCTGGCAAGGAAACTTTGGCTTGGCCAAAATGAGCAAGTAATGGACCTAAGACTAAGATTGATGCCCTCATGGTTTTTACCATTTCATAAGGGGCATATAATCTATTAACCGAAGATGCATTTATGCAAACTCTCATTTTTTCATCAATTGTTAAAGTGGCACCCATTTCTGTTAGAAGAGATATGGTTGTAGTTACGTCCTGCAAGTGGGGAACATTTCCAATAACTACTTCTTCATCACACAGTAAACTTGCAGCCAATATTGGCAAAACAGAATTTTTTGCGCCAGATATCTTAACCTCCCCTTTTAAGGGTTTGCCGCCTTTTATTAATAATTTTTCCATTCTTAGGACTCTGACTCTAATCTGTTTATTACAGATTCAATCCCATTTTCTTGAATTTCTGGAAGTAGACTTTTTCGTAAGCTTTTTACTAATCTTAAACCGTTCGCTACAACTTCAACTATTTTCCATTTTTTATCTGAAGATTTCTTCATAACATATATAACTTGGAATGCAGGCTTGCCTTTCCCAATTGACAGTTCGGTCTTCACTAAATAAAAACCTTTTGTTTCAGAGGAGCTGATTATTGTTATTTTAGATTTAGAATACTCAACTATTGTTTTTGCATATATCCTTATTAACTGGTTTTTTAAAGCTATTTTAAATCTATTTTTTTGTTCTGCTGATGTTTCTTGATAATTTTTTTTTCCAATAATACTTTTTATAAGAATTTCAAAATCGATTATTGGGGTTAATATTTCGTCAACCCTTACATAAAAAGCTGTTATATCGTTTTCATATACTTTTTTGTTTTTCTCAACATCTGAGAATAGGTTATTCGCAGCATTCAATATTATATCTTCTGGAGTTTTTTTATCTGCGAATGAGTTAACACTCCCTAAAATCATCATAGGAAGTATTGCTGCTAAAAAACCATATTTTTTAAATTTTTTCATGCCGTATTATTTCACATTATTAGGTATATCATCAAGAAACATCATCATTATTTTTCTTTTCCTAGTGGTTTAAAAATTAACAATAACGCCGGTAACAAGGTCAAAGATGCAAAAAGAGCTGCCAACATGGCCAATCCAGTAAGTAGTCCAAAATATATTGTAGGAATAAAATTAGACAAAGATAATATAGAAAATCCAATAACTATGATACATGAAGTGTAATACATTGCTTTTCCAATGCTGCCATGACAGATTTTTACTGATTGTGAATAATTTTTACTTTGATGAAACTCTCTTTTAAACCTAATTATATAATGAATTGTATTATCAACAGCAATTCCTACACTTATTGCGGCAATAGTGATTGTCATTAAATCTAATGGTATTGACTTAAGGCCCATAAACCCTAGTACAAGTGTTGCGGGAAGTATGTTTGGTATTATTGCAATTGTTGCCAGATAAAAGGATCGAAATAGGACCACAAACATAAACATAATGGATATAAAAACAAAGCCTATAGTCTGGATTTGTGATGAAAATAGACTTTGCAACATATTATTATATAAAACCAACATATTTGTTGTATTAAATCTTTCTTTAGGGTAATTCATCTCTGTTAATAAAAAATTTTCTACTCTGTCAATAAACTCTTTTCTGTTAAGTTTTTTATCTGAATCAATAACTCTTAAAGTTATTCGAGTTTGCTCTTCATCAGAAGATAAATAAGGATCTAATAAAACCTCTCTTACTTTTTTTGACAAAGAATCTTTAATAGCACCAACTTGTAGGTCAGATAAAGGTTCATTATCATTTAAACCAATGGCTAACTTATATAAAGTAGCTATTGATAACACCTTGCCTGTTTCTGGTTGCGCCTCTAAAAAATTATGTATTTTTTCTATTTCTTTAAATTTAGGATTACTTAACCAATAGCCCGGTATTTCCTCCTCATCATCACCAAGAAGCTCTGAAAGATCATCAAAGCTTTCTTCTCTTTCAAACTCTTCTGAATATTTTTCATCTTGTATTGGTTTATCAATAATAATATCGAGTGGTGTAGTACCACCAAGTTTCTTATCAATTTCTAACATTCCTTGGTATATTTCTGTGTCGGAATGAAAATAATCAATAAATCTGTTTTCAACTTTAATTTTAGAAATACCAAAAATACTTACAAGAAAAATGAAAAATGAAATTAAAACTATTTTTCCATTATTTTTAATTGAAAATGATGCGAATTTATTTGTTATATTTTTTGTTATATCATTTCTCTCTTGAATATTTTCATTTGGTAAAATAATTAGAATTGTTGGAAATACAATAAAAGTTATAATAAATGCCGAAGTTATTCCAAGAGTCATCATGTGCCCAAAATCAATAACCGGCCTTATTCCACTAACAACTAGGGAGGCAAAAGCCACTATAGTTGTAAGTGAAGTATAAACACATGGAACGAACATATAATGAATAGTCTCTTGGACAATCTTTTTATTATTCAAACCCAAACTTTTAGATTTAATCTCTCTATACCTTACTGCTAAATGTATTGTCATAGACATAGTTATAATTAATAAAATTGCAGCAAAATTTGAAGATATAACTGTGATTCGCCAGTCTATGAAGCCCGAAAGACCACTAACAAAAATGACTGAAATGATACATCCAAATAGAGGGATCATAATCCATCGCACACTTCTAAAAATGGCAAATAGGATTAAAATTAAAAATACAAATACACCGACTCCAAACTTTTTTATGTCCTCGGCAATAAAATCAGTCATATCTGAAGTTATCATCGGAACCCCTCCTAAAAAAATAGAAGCATCTTCTTTGTAATTAGATATTACTTCTCTCATTTTTTTTATATTTTCTTTTTCTTTTGCAGCAAACTCTGAGCTATAGTTTTTAAAATCTAATTCAAAATTTTCTAATGAAATTTCTTCTTGCTGAGTTAATTCTCTATTTAATTCAAGCTCTCTTAGACTGTTTCTATTATTTAACAAATCAAAATATTTCTTATCCTTGGAAAAATACACAACAATAACAGTTGTTGATGAATCTTGGCTCATTAATAAATTTTTATATAACGGGCTAGACAAAAATTCTTGTTTTACCATATTAAGGTCTATGTCATCAGATCTCAAAGTTCTTTGTTCGTTTGCAAGATCTGAAAATCCTATTTTTGGGCTATTTAATAACGGTACATCTAAAATAGTTAAAACTTCACTTACGCCATCAACATTAATTTTAATTTCTTTTGCTAAATTATCTAAGTTACTTAATGATTCTTTATTATAAATTCCATTATTAGGCTTAAAAGTTACCACAACAAAATCTTCTGTACCATAACGAGCACTTGTTGCTCTATAGTATTTTAAAGCATCATCATTCTCTAAAACCAAAGAGTCAGCTGATGCGTCCATTTTAAAATTTGGAATACTTAGGGAAAAAAATAATATTACTGATAATGCCAAGAAAAAAGATATGTAAGGTTTCTCAATAATTGAGTAATCGTACAATCTTGTAATTTTCGATATGATATTCATAAATTAAATGCTGAATTGCTTAAAATAAGATTAATATTATCATTATATTGTTTTTATACCAGCATTCTTGTGGAATTTAAGAGATATAACTTATATTATCTTATATAATAAATTAAATATTTTTTTATAAAAATTATGACTAAATTCAATCAAATTGATGCTCTAAAATTAGCTCGAAAGGTAATCAGTTCCGAAGTAACAGCCATAAATAATCTAAAAAGATCTATTGGTAAAGATTTATTTCTTTTTTGCAAAGAAATCCATAAGTGTAAGGGAAAATTAGTTATTATTGGCGTTGGAAAGTCTGGACACATAGCAAGGAAATTGTCAGCAACTTTTTCTAGTACTGGAAGCCCCTCTTTTTTTATGCATCCAAGTGAAGCTTTGCATGGTGATGTTGGTGCTGTTACAAAAAAAGATTTAATTCTCATAATATCAAATTCTGGTTGCACATCAGAAATATTACCTCTTTTGCCAAATTTTAAAAAAACTGGCTGTAAAATTTTAAGTCTTTGCGGCAACAATAATTCAAAAATTTTTGAAGAATCACATATTTCAATAAATATAGGTGTTAAAAAAGAAGCCTGTCCAATAAATTTAGCTCCAACGTCAAGCACTACAACTACTTTAGTTATGGGTGATGTGATTGCCGCGATTTTAATTAAAATGAAAAATTTCAGTTCTACTGATTTTGGTAAAAATCATCCGGGTGGTCGTCTTGGTAAAAACCTTAATTTAAAAGTTAAAGATATAATGAAAAAAGGTAAAGATATCCCTATAGTAAAAATACAAAAAAAACTTAAAGATGCGTTAATAGAGATGACTAAAAAAAATTTAGGATGTGTAATAATTGCAAATGAAAAAAATAAAGCTATAGGTTTTTTTACTGATGGCGATCTAAGAAGATGTATTAATAATTTATTAGATATTCATGAAACTGTAATTAAAAATACTATGACAAAAAAATTTATTTCATGCAAAGAAAGTGATTATGCTTTAGACATTTTAGAAATTATGAATAAAAAAAAAATTAACTCATTGCCCGTATTGAATAATAAAGAACAAATCGTAGGTGCTATAAACATGCATATATTAATTGATTCAGGAATTAGTTAAATCGTGAGTTACATTAGAAAAAATTTATTTAATCTAGTTATTATAATTTTTGGTTTTACATCTGTATTAATTATTAATAACAAAGCGGATAGTATTTTAGATATAGACTCAAATGATATTAAAACTATGCCAGATAATATATTTAATAAAGTTAAATATATAGCAATGAATAATGACGGTGATCCCCTTTACACTATTTCTAGTCCGCACATGAAACAATTTTTTAATAATGAAGTTATTGAAGCTAATAACCCAAATATACTTCTTTTTAGAAAAAATAAACCACCTACAAAAATTATTTCGAATTTTGGCTCAATTGCATATAAAAGGCAGAATATAAAGCTGACTGGAAATGTGCAAATGTATTTCCAAGAAGAGATAAAGAGCCCTTTTTTAAAATTAAATACGGAAGAAATATATATATATTTAAAGGAGCAGCTTGCTGTAACTGATTTACAAGTATTTATAAAAAAAAATAATTCATATCTAAACGGAATTGGAATGAAAAGTAGTTTAACAAAAGGTGAATTTATACTTTTTGAAGAGACTAGAGGAAAACATGCGAACTAATATTATATTTTTTACTTTTATTATATTTATAACTGCAGCAAGCACTGTATTAAATGCGTATGAATCTGATAGCGATAAACCAATTTTTTTAGAATCTGATTCTGCAAAATGGGATGAAGAATCACAAAAGAGTACATATCGTGGAAACGTTATTGTCACTCAAGGCAGTATGCTTCTTACAGGAGAATTACTCATAGTAACTTCGAAAAATAATGAAATAAACAGAATGGTAATTACTGGAGAAAAGGCTAGATACAAGCAAAAAACCATAACCGGGAAGATCATTAATGGAGAGGCCAAAAAAATTCAATATTATGTAGATAAAGCGAAAATAATTTTTTTAGATAAAGCTATTTTAACTCAAACAAACAATATTGTTAGAAGCAATAGGATCGTATACAAAACGGATACTGAAAATATTACTGCTGGAGATAAAAAAGGTAAATCAAGAGTAAAAATGACTCTTGAGCCAAAAAAAGATAATGAATAAATTAGATATAAAAAATATTTCAAAAACATATGATTCAAAAAAAATAGTCTCTAATGTCTCTATGGAAGTTAATACTGGAGAAGTTATTGGCTTATTAGGGCCAAATGGTGCTGGAAAAACTACATGCTTCTATATGATTACAGGATTGATTTCTCCAGAATCAGGAAAGATATATATAAATAAAAAGAATATAACTGATTTATCAATTGATGAAAGAGCAAATTTAGGTATTGGCTACCTTGCTCAAGAACCATCAATTTTTCGAGGTCTAAGTGTTAATGATAATATTCTAGCTATATTAGAACAAAGAAAAGATATATCTAATAAACAAAAAAAAGATAAATTATCTGATCTGCTGGAAACATTCAATATTCAACATATAAAAAATACTATGGGTATAAGTTTATCTGGAGGAGAGAGAAGAAGAGCAGAGATTGCTAGAGCACTTGCTTCTAATCCAAAATTTATTCTATTAGACGAGCCATTTGCTGGAATTGACCCAATATCAGTCATAGATATTCAAGAAATAATCAAGAAATTAAAACAAAATAATATAGGTATTTTAATAACTGATCACAACGTAAGAGAAACTTTAGATGTTTGCGACAGATCCTACATCTTAAATAATACCAAAGTAATAGCAGAAGGAAGCTCAAAAACAATACTAGCTGACGAAAATGTTAAAAAAGTTTATTTAGGAGACAACTTTAAAATGTAAAAAATATTATGAAATTGAACCTCTCTACAAAGCAGTCCTCAAAACTAGCTATAACTCCGCAGTTACAAAATGCAATAAAACTTTTACAGTTTACTGCAGTTGAGATTAATCAAGAAATTCAAAATATTTTCGAATCAAACCCACTTATAGAAAAAGAAGATATCTGTGAAGAACTACAAGAGGATAGTTGTGTAGATCACTATTCTCACTATGATAAAGATTATACATTTACTGAAAAAAATACTATTTCCACTTCTGAGGTTATTGAAAAAACATCTTCTGAAGAGGATACCTTGAAAAGTTATTTATATTGGCAAATCAACTTATTAAATATAAGTAACAGTGATAAATCATTAGCGGAAACAATAATAGATTATATAAATGACGACGGTTATCTTGTTAAAGATATTTTTGAGATTTTTGACGATATTTATAAAAATACAGACAAAACATTGGATGAACTTATTGCAGTACAACACCTTTTACAAAATCTTGACCCAATTGGAACTTGCACAAAAAATATTCAAGAATCACTGCTAGTTCAGATTCAGAACGGAAAGTATGATCCAAAATTACTGAATAAAGCATCCACTATTATAAATGAATTTTTCGAAGAACTAACAAATAACAAAATAAAAACTATTCAAGAGAACTTAAAAATTTCACAAGATGATATGGCTAAAGTTCAAATCATTATTAAAGAGCAAAACGCAAGACCAGGAAGCGTAATCTTAAATAAACATAACTATGACTATATAATTCCAGATATAAAAATTTCAAAAAAAAATGATGAATGGATTATAAGAAATAATAAGATAGTTTCGCCAGAAATAAAAGTTAATAAAAATTATGTAAATATGTCAGAAAAAAATATGTCTGAAGAAGACAAGATATTCATAAAAAATAGTCTGCAAGAAGCTAAATTATTCATAAAAAATATTAACTATAGGAATGATACACTGTTAAGACTTGCAAAGTGTATTTTTAAAAAACAAATTGAATTTTTTTCATATGGTATTGAAAAATTAGTACCTATGAATTTAAAAGAAATTGCAGTCTTAATGGATGTACATGAGTCTACAATATCCAGATTATCAAATGGTAAATATATGGAGACACCATATGGAGTATTTGAATTGAAATTTTTTTTTTCAAGTTCAATACAAAATATTGATGGTAGTGACTTTTCTTCAAAATCTATTAAAGAAAAAATAAAAAATATTATTAATTCTGAAAATAAAAAAAATCCTTATAGCGATAATAAAATTAAAGATATACTTTTTAAAGAAAATATAAAATTAGCGAGAAGGACTGTTGCAAAATATAGAGAGTCTCTTAATTTTGAATCTTCATCTAAAAGAAAAACTAAATAATTTTTTCATAATTTTTTAGATTTTTCTATATAATAAAAGAATGTAAACTAGAATTAGAGAATAACTATGTCAAAAGAAAGTCAAATTTTAAAACTTGATGCTATTACAGAGTCTCTTAATTCTGGGGCAATGATTAAAGCAAAATTAATATTAAATGGTCTGCATCCCGCAGAAATTGCTCGCTTACTTGAGAGTTCACCTACTAGGCAAAGAAGATTGATTTGGGAAATGCTTGACCACTCAAATGATGGTGAAGTTCTTTTGGAGGTTGGAGAAGAGGTAAGAAATAATTTAATGGAGTCTATGGATGAAAAATCTCTTTTAGCAGCAACAAAAGGTTTAGATGTAGATGACCTTGCTGACCTACTCGATGAACTTCCTGATACTGTTGTTACTCAGGCGTTACAGGGAATGGATTATCAATACAGGACTCGTCTTGAAACTGTTATGAATTATGGCGAGGATACGGCTGGTGGGTTAATGAATACTGACACAGTAACTATAAGACCAGATGTTACATTAGACGTAGTGCTAAAATATCTAAGATTACGAGAAAAGATACCACAAAATACAGATAATATAATTGTTGTAGACAGATATAATCATTACCTAGGAATATTGTCGGTTACAAATTTACTATGCGCTGATCCAGAGAAAACTGTTTCCGATTCAATGAATAGAAATTATATATCAATTAAATCAAATACATTAGCAAGTGATGTTGCAAATATATTTGAAGATAGAGATTTAGTTTCAGCTCCTGTTATTGATAAAAATAATATATTGCTTGGAAGAATTACAATTGATGATGTAGTGGATGTTATTCGTGAGGAAAGTGAAAGTACTGTTTTAAATATGGCAGGCTTAACAGATGAAGAAGATATTTTTGCCCCAATAATTCCTTCTACCAGAAGAAGAGCAATTTGGCTCGGTATAAATTTAATTACAGCTTTAATAGCTTCAGGGGTAATAAGTTTATTTCAAGATACAATAGAAAAAGTAGTAGCATTGGCTGTATTAATGCCAATAGTTGCAAGTATGGGTGGGATTGCTGGATCACAAACTTTAACTTTAGTAATCAGAGGTATTGCTTTAGGAAATATAAGTTCTACAAATTCAAAATCTTTATTGATAAAAGAAATTTCTGTTGGGCTTTTAAATAGTTTTTTATGGGCAAGCGTTATTGGAATAGTTTCTTCTTATTGGTTTAATAACTACTTAATTGGGGTTGTTATTGGTATAGCAATGATCGCAAATCTTGTTTTTGCAGCTTTGTCTGGAGTACTAATACCAATTCTACTTAAAAAAATTGGTGTTGATCCAGCCCTTGGTGGAAGCGTAATATTAACTACGATTACAGATGTTATTGGATTCTTTTCTTTTCTGGCATTGGGTACAATTTTTCTTCTTTAATTAAAATTTATTTTTTATAGCTTTTTTAGCTGATTGTGAAAGAGAAGAAGTTGTTTCTTTAAATTTTTTTAATAATTTTTTTGCCCATATAAACTCTGTTGCTAATATCGCTAAACCAACTGGAATAACTATAATAGCTGGACCTGGTGTAAAAACTAATATACATCCTATCAAAACTATAGATATACCTATTAAAAATATAGCTAGTCTTTTTATTTGTCTATAAAGCATATCTGGATTCATATTTTTATATTATTTTGGTAATGTTACTCCCGTTTGCTTTTGGTACTTTCCACCCCTATCTTTATATGAGGTTTCACAAATAGTGTCAGATTCAAAAAACAACATTTGTGCCACACCTTCATTTGCATAAATTTTTGCTGGGAGTGGAGTTGTATTGGAGAATTCAAGTGTTACGTGCCCCTCCCACTCTGGCTCTAATGGAGTAACATTAACTATTATACCGCATCTCGCGTATGTAGATTTGCCAAGACAAATTGTTAAAACAGATCTCGGAATTTTAAAATATTCAACAGTTGAAGCTAAAGCAAAAGAATTTGGAGGGATAATACAAGTATCTCCTTCAAAATCTACAAAACTATTCTTATCAAATTGTTTTGGATCGACTATCGCTGAATTAATGTTTGTAAAAACTTTAAACATACTTGAGCAGCGAACATCATAACCGTAGCTAGATGTACCATACGATATTACTTTACCGCCACTTAAAGTTTTAATCTGATCAGGTTCAAAAGGAGAAATCATATTTTCCTCCTTTGCCATTTTTTTAATCCATGAATCAGACTTTATCGACATAATTTTAGTTATTATCTATTACAATTTTTGGGAACTTAGCGCTATAGTCTTTAGCCTGAGCAGCTAATTTTCCTGCCGCTTTTCTTGCTATTTCGCCATATATTTCAGCGATTCTTCCACTTGGCTCAAAAGCTACACTTGGTTTTCCTGCATCAGTTTGTTCTCTAATAGATTTATCTAATGGTAATTTACCTAATAAATCTACTTTACTTTCCTCAGCTAAAGAAGATCCTCCGCCCTCGCCAAATATTGACTCTTCATTACCGCATTTACTACAAATATGTAAACTCATATTTTCTACAATCCCAAGAACTGGCACTTCAACTTTCTCAAACATTTTTAAACCTTTTCTTGCGTCTAAAAGAGCAATGTCTTGAGGTGTTGTAACTATAACCGCACCACTTACTGGTATTTTTTGCGCTAGAGTTAATTGCACATCTCCTGTTCCTGGTGGTAAATCAATAATGAGATAATCTAAATCACGCCATTGAGTATCTGTTAAAAGTTGTTCAAGTGCTTGAGTTACCATTGGGCCTCTCCATATCATTGGAGTCTCCTCGTCAATTAAAAACCCTATAGACATGGCTTGTAAACCATAATTTTCCATTGGCTCAAGTGATTTTCCATCTTGAGAATCAGGCTGCCCTGATAGTCCTAACATTCTTGGTTGGCTTGGGCCATAAATATCCGCATCCAATATTCCAACATTTGAACCTTCGCCAGCTAACGCTAAGGCTAAATTAACAGCTGTTGTTGATTTTCCTACCCCGCCTTTTCCTGAAGCCACAGCAATAACATTTTTAATATTTTGCATTGGTTGTAAACTTTTTTGCACTGAATGGCTCTCAATTTTCCATGTCACCTCCACGGTTCCACATGGTATTTCATCAGATGATAATCTATCAATTATCATATGATTTAGCGTTTCAGCAAAGTTTTTAGCTGGGTAACCTAAACATACTTTTAAATTTGGCTTATCATCTACTATATCTATTGATTTTACCGATTTTGTATCAACTAGATTTTTATCAGTGTTTGGATCAATCAACTTTTTAAGAGATTCCAGAACCATGTTTTCAGTTAAAGACATTTTTTTCTCCATTGGTTTAAATACTTTAATACTTAAGTTTAACAATATTATATACTAGTTCATATATTTTGGAGAAAAAATGAAAACAAAAAATAATATATTAGTAACAAGTGCTTTGCCTTATGCAAATGGTCCAATTCACTTAGGACACCTTGTAGAATATATTCAAACTGATATTTGGGTTAGATTTAATAAGTCTATTGGTAATGATGTTGTATATATTTGTGCAGATGATGCACATGGCACTCCTATAATGCTCAAGGCTAAACAACAAGGTATTTCTCCTGAAGAACTAATATCTAAAACAAAAAAAGAGCATGAGAATGATTTTAGAGAATTTTTTATACAGTTTGACCATTACTCATCTACAAACTCAAAAAAAAATGAAGAATTGTGTAAAGAGATATTTTTAAAGTTACATGAATCTGGTCATATATCTCAAAAAGTAATTTCTCAATTTTACGATGAGAAAGAAAAAATTTTTTTACCAGATAGATATATAAAAGGCACATGCCCAAAATGTAAATCTGAAGATCAGTACGGTGACTCATGTGAACAATGTGGCGCCACGTATTCCCCTACCGATTTAATTAATCCAATATCTGTACTGTCAAATACAAAACCTATGACAAAAGATACAAATCATTATTTTTTTAACTTAAAAAATTTCAAAGACTATTTAATAAATTGGACAAAAGAACATGATCTTCAACCATCAATTAAAAATAAATTAAATGAATGGTTAAATGATAACCTTAATGACTGGGATATTACTAGAGACGCCCCCTATTTTGGATTTAAAATTCCTAACGAAGAAAATAAGTATTTTTATGTTTGGGTGGATGCTCCAATTGGATATATTTCAGCCTTTGAAGAATATTCTAAAAATAACGGTAATAAATTTGACGGTATTTGGCAAAATGAAGATCATGGTGAAATCTACCATTTTATAGGGAAAGATATTGCTTACTTCCATTCTCTTTTTTGGCCATCAATTTTAAATGGAGCTGGTTACAGAACACCAAATTCAGTTTATTGTCATGGTTTTTTAACAGTTAATGGGAAAAAAATGTCTAAATCAAGAGGAACTTTTATAAAGGCTTCTGATTATTTAAAACACCTTGACCCAGAGTTTTTAAGATATTATTTTGCAAGTAGGCTTAATGATAGTATAGAAGATATAGATTTAAACTTCGATGACTTAACAAAAAAAATCAATAGTGATCTTGTTGGAAAACTTATAAATCTTGCCAGTAGATGCTCTTCATTTTTGGAAAAAAATTCTGATTTAATGCTTTCTAAAAAATTAGAAAACAAAGAAAAATTTACAGAATTTTTGAATGATGTTGGAGAAATAAAGAAACTTTATTCTCAAAGAAAATACAGTAACGCTGTTAATAAGATAATGTCTATGACGGATAAAGCTAACCAGTATATTAATGAAAATAAACCTTGGGCAATGAAAGATCTGAGCAAAGTTCAAGAAATTTCAACACAAGGGCTTAACTATTTTAGATCTATAATAATCCTTTTAGGCCCTGTAATGCCGGACCTTCTAAAGAAAACAGAAAATATGTTAAATGAAAATAATTTGGCTTGGGAGAATTGTTTATCTCCATTACTTGATAAAAAAATAGAGAAATTTACGCCACTAAAAACTAGAATTCAAAAAGAAGATATCCAAAGACTTAATAATGAATTAAATGAGAAAAATAATGAAGATAAAAAAAAGGTTAAAAATATGAGTAATGAAATTGAGTATGAAGATTTTTCCAAAATAAAACTCAGAGTAGGAGAAATCATAAGCGCGGACAATATTGATGGTGCGGATAAACTTTTAAAACTCACTGTTAATCTTGGTGAGCTTGGAAATAAGGAAATTTTTGCTGGAATAAAAAAATTTTATAAAGCAGATGACCTAGTAGGTTTAAAAACTCTTGTGGTTGAGAATTTAAAACCAAAAAAAATGAAGTTTGGAACTTCTTCAGGAATGGTACTAGCTGCTGATTCTGATGGTGATATTATTGTTATAGAAGCAAGTAGTAAAATTAAAAATGGGTCGAGAGTAAAATGAATTTAAGGTCTGTAGCTTTAATAGATGAAACAAATTGTATTGGCTGCGCGATTTGTATAGACGCATGTCCATTTGATGCTATTATCGGATCACAAAATTTTTCACATAGAATAAATTACAATGAATGTCCGGGATGTAAAATATGTATTCCTAAGTGTCCAACTGACTGCATAAAAACTGTTGATATTAAACAGAATAAAAATGATATTAAAGAAAAAGTGAAATATAATTTTGCTAGAAAGGAAGCTAGAAAAAATGCTATTGAAAAAAAATCAACTAAGAGTATTAATAAACAATTAAAGGAGATTTTTGAAATCTAAAATCGAATATTTTTTTTACCTTGCATCATCATTGGCTCAAACCACTTCAACTTGTTGTGTAATTTTACAACATCACCAATAATTAAAAGTGTGGGTGGTATAATTTTATTTTCTAAAATTATTTTTGGCATGTTTGACAAATCTCCAATTATAACTTCTTGATCAGCTGTTGTTCCCTTGACTATTAAGGCTGCTGGTGTCGTTGCTTTCAACCCATGCTTTATTAATTCTTCGCATATAACTTTTGATCCATGCATTCCCATATAAAAAACTAGAGTTTGTTTTTCATGTGCAAGCATCTTCCAATTTAAATTAACAGTTCCATCTCTTAAATGCCCAGTCACAAAAATACAAGCTTGAGAGTAATCTCTATGCGTGAGTGGTATCCCAGCATAGCTTGCACAACCAGAAGCCGCAGTTATTCCAGGAACAATTTGGAAAGGTATATCATCATTAATTAAACTTTCGATTTCTTCGCCTCCTCTTCCAAAGATAAAAGGGTCTCCACCCTTTAGTCTCAAAACTTTTTTACCTTCAATTGCAAGTCGTGCTAACAATTGATTTATATTTTCTTGGGGCATAGCATGATCTGCTCTTTGTTTCCCCACATAAATCTTTTCAGCATCTTGTCTTATTAAATTCATTATCGGTTCAGAAACAAGCCTGTCATAAATCACAACATCTGCTTTTTGCATTAGCCTTAAAGCTTTAAAACTAAGTAACTCAGGGTCTCCGGGGCCTGCTCCAACTAAATATACTTCCCCAGTATTTGAAGGTATATTTTTTTCTTTTAAGGACTTATCTAATATTTTTTTTGCTTTTTCAATATGCCCTGATAAAACCATCTCTGATAGCGGGCCATCCAAAAATGTCTCCCAAAAGTTTCTACGTTCTTTAATACTTGAATATTTCTCTTTTACCTTCGCCCTATATTCCATCATTACATCAGCGAGTTTGCTAAATGCATAAGGTATAATTGTTTCCAGTTTTGTTTTAACTAACCTTGTTAGAATGGGCGAAGCTGCTCCAGAAGAAATTGCGATTTTAATTGGAGATCTATCAACAACTGAAGGTATTAAAACATTACCCTTAATAGAATCTTCAGCCATATTAACAAGGATATTTTTTTCTTTAGCTAATTTTGCGATCAGGGAATTTATACTTTTATCATTTGTTGCAGCTATTATGAGGAATTGATTATTTATGTCTTTTTCTTCAAAATTTCTTTGCTCATAGGTGAAATTTTTCTTATTCTTAATTATTTCCAATATTTCATCAGCGATATCAGAAGAAATCATATTTACAGTCATATTTGATTCAAGGATCGGAATAAGTTTTCTACTTGCTACTTTCCCACCTCCTACAATTAGACATTTTTTGCCAGATGTATCTATAAATAATGGCAAATAGTTCATTCTTTTTCTCCACTCAAAATACTATTTTTATTATAAATTATGTTTTTTATTCTTACACTTAATAGCAATAAAAGATATATTGCAAAGTAGGTGTATTTATTTGTCATAAATATACTATTTTGTTTAATATTAAAGATTTTTATGAAATCGAATAAAAAATAGATGGCTGTTTGCCTAAAACTATAGAATAATAAATACCTTGAGAATTGAATTTTAAAAGCTAGGAGAATGACAAATGTCTATATCAAAAGAAGAATTAGAAAAAATAATGGAAAAAAAATCTGGTATGCGAAGAGAAGCATATGACAGAAGGGCTGCCCAAGAAAATAAAGATGAGGTTAGTGCAAGTGCCTGTGAGAGATTTATGGCGCTCCCAGAATATAAGAACGCTCAGGTTATTATGTGGTACATAGACTGCAGATCTGAAACAAGAACAAAACCACACCTTATAAAAGAAGTAGAAAAAGGCGAAAAGAAAATTATCGTTCCTTATTGTACTGAAGATGAAAATGGTGAGAATAAGCTTGGGCTGTGGCACATGTCTAGTTTGGAAGAAATGGTTGTTGGTAAATGGGATATTTTAGAGCCACCAAAAGAACTATGGGGAAACCCAGAAAAAGAAGTTACCCCCCAAGAGCTTGATATGATAATGGTTCCTGGAACTGGTTTTGATAGAACTGGTGGTAGAATGGGAAATGGACAAGGATATTATGATAGAACGATGGAACAAGTTAGGCCTGAATGTTCTTTAATCGCGTTATGTTATGAATCACAGCTGTTTGATGAAATTCTTGTTGCTCCACATGATGTATATATGGATAAAGTAGTTACTGAGTCTAATGTATACGAAGGAAAAGGAAGAGGTTAAATTATGAGCGCGATTATAGACGATACTTATGCTGAAGCCTTTAAAAGTATGTACTCAGAAGTTCTTATTACCGCAGTCAATAGAAAATGGCTTGATCATGCTGTAAATGCAGCAACAGGTAATGCTTCTAGCAGTATTTTGTGCGACTGTGAAGCTGGGCTAGACAGATATGTGGGTCCTGGCGGAGATGAAAGCGTTTCCACTCCTGACGGTAGACCGGGTGCAATAATTCAATTACATATCCCTAAATTTTGGAAAGACCCAAAAAAATTAGAAAAAGCTGCCTTAGTTAGAATAAGTCAAAATATTCTTACGTGCCCAACAGCATCATGCTTTAATCTTATGGAAGATAGTGAATCTTATTTTAAACTTGGAAAAAAAGTAGCTTTTTTTGGGAATAAGCATCAGAAACGAATTGAAAGATTTGGAAGAAAAATGTGGTGGATACCAATACTTGGTGGTGAATTTATTATGGATAGAAGATTGGGTTATTCAGATGGTCTTATGGGTGGTAATCTATGGTATTTCGGAAAAGATACAGAATCTGCTTTAGCAGCAGCTGAAAAAGGTGTTGATGCAATATTGCCCATTCCGGATGTAATTACTACATTTCCAGGCGGTATTGCTGGAAGTGGCTCTAAAGCTGGAAGTGATTATGATTTCACAATAGCAAGCACGTATGAAAAATTTTGCCCATTGCTACAAGACGATCCTGAAATAGAAGCTGCTTTACCTAAGGGAGTTAATTCGGTAATGGAAATTATAATGAATGGCAAAAACATGGATTCTATAATTACTGCAACTCAAGCGGCCATTGAGGCCTCAAAAGACACCAAAGATTTATTAATGATCTCTGCTGGAAACTATAACGGTAAACTTGGTAAAAGCTTTATTTATCTTCATCCTGATAAACAGCCTAAGTCTTAAATTTTAATAACAATATAGAAGAGAATATGAAATATACAGAAAAAGGAACTTTGATATTGGATGGAAGGTTTGTGGCACAAGAAATGCAAAAATCCATTAAGAAAAAAATTGATGACTCTGGAGTTGTAATTACACTAGCAACAGTTTTAGTGGGTGATGACAAACCAAGTCAGCTTTATGTAAACAATAAGCATAAACAAGCTACTGCATCATCTATTAAATCAATGCATGTAAATCTTCCAGGAAATATATCCCAAACTGAATTGGAGGATAAGATAGCTCAGCTTGGAAACGATCCTTCTGTTAATGGAATTCTCATTCAAATGCCTTTACCAAAAGGTTTGAATGAAGATAGTGTGATAGAAATGATTCCTACAAACAAAGATGTTGATGGTCTCAAAGAGCAAAATCTTGGGAAGTTAATAGTTGGTAATGATGTTTTGAGACCTTGCACGCCTCTTGGTGTTATGAAGCTAATAGAGTATTACAAACTTGAAACCGCTGGAAAAAAAGCTTTAGTAATTGGAAGGTCAAGATTAGTTGGCATGCCGCAAGTTATTATGTTTGGCTCTAAAGGTATAGATTGTACAGTTACACTTGCTCATTCAAGAACAAAAAATCTAGATGAATTGATCTCAGAGTCTGAAATTGTAGTTCCAGCTATAGGTGTTCCTGGGATTATAAATGCTAATAATGTGCGAAAAGACTCAATCCTGCTTGATGTGGGTATTAGTAGTGATGAAAATGGTATCCATGGCGACGTAGATTTTAATTCTGTGGATGGTGTTGCAAAAGCAGTTACTCCTATGCCTGGAGGGACAGGTCCAATGACCGTAGCAAGCTTGCTAGAAAATACGATGAAAGCTGCCCAACTTCAGGGTATAATCCAAATCTAAGTAAATCTATATAGGCAATAATTAAAGGTTGAGCCTCACATGATGCTATGGCATTATTTACGCCTTATTTCATTTTAATAAAATATAGATTTCATTAAAATTTAACAAATTTAACAACTTATAGGAAAATATTATGCCTGGCCAAAAACTATCATTCCCTGGAAGAAATTATTTATTTGCTCCTGGACCAA
The DNA here is from genome assembly GCA_029268385.1 of Gammaproteobacteria bacterium. Classification (GTDB taxonomy): domain Bacteria; phylum Pseudomonadota; class Gammaproteobacteria; order Poriferisulfidales. Next base: position 72,175 of record JAQWPG010000005.1, on the reverse strand, counting down.
CACATATTCCAACAGTAGTTCAAAATGCTATGAATGTCCCTATGGAGGACCATAGAGCTCCTGATTTCCCAGAACTAGTAAAACCAATATTAAGAGACCTAAAGAAAGTGTTCTTAACAAAAACCGGAACACCTTTTATATTTCCTGCTACAGGTACAGCTGGATGGGAAGTTGCGTTGGCTAACACTCTTTCTCCAGGCGATAAAATTTTAACTTCAAGATTCGGTCAATTCAGTCATCTTTGGTATGACTTAGCAAAAAGAATTGGGCTAGAAGTCGAGTTGATTGATACAAAATGGGGTAATGGTATTGAAATAGAAAAATTTAAAAAAGCTTTGGCGAACGATAAAGACAAAAAAATAAAAGCTGTTGTTGTTTGCCACAATGAAACTGCTACTGGAGTCACAAGTGATATTGCAGGATTAAGAAAAGCTATGGATCAAGTTAAACACCCTGCTCTCTTAATGGTTGATGGTGTAAGTTCTATTGCAAGTGTTGAATTTAGATTTGATAAATGGAAAGTGGATATAGCGGTTAGTGGGTCTCAAAAAGGCTTCATGCTTCCAGCTGGTTTAGCTATTTTATGCTTTAGTAAAAAGGCATTAGCTATGCGAAAAACAGCAAAATGTAAAAGATGTTTCCTCGATATACAAGATCATATAAATACAAATAAAGATGGTTTCTTCCCTTATACACCACCTGTCAATCTTCTAAGAGGCTTAAGAGTTGCAATAGACCTTTTACTAGAAGAAGGAATGGAAAATGTATTTGCTCGTCATAAAAGATTAGCTAATGGTGTTAGAGCCGCAATCAAGGCTTGGGGTTTAAAATTAGCAGCCTCCTCTCCAAAATGGCAATCAGATACAGTTAGTGCTATATGGTTAGAACCAGGTTCGAAGAATAACCCAGATGGTAAAAAAGCTATGGAAGTTATTAGTATAGCCTACCACACATACAATATTTCGCTTGGTGCTGGACTTACACAAGTTGCTGGAAAAGTATTTAGAATTGGCCATCTTGGTGATAACAACGAAACAAGAATGATGGCTGCACTTGGCGCTGTTGAAATGGCTATGATTGATGCTGGAATTAAATTTACACCAGGAAGTGGAACTGGAGCAGCTGCTAAATATTGGACAAGTAATCCAAACAAAGCTTTAAAGAAAAAGAAGAAAAAATAACAATATAAAAAGGATAAATATATGAGTCATAAAATATACGAACAAACTTCTAGAAGAGTTCAAAGAAGTGAACTGGCTGTTCCTGGATCCAATCCAAAGATGTTTGAAAAAGCATTAAATAGCGACGTTGATTTTGTTTTTTTAGATTTAGAAGATGCTGTAGCTCCTGATGATAAAGTATCGGCAAGAAAAAATGTCATAGAAGCTCTTCAAGATTTAGATTGGCAAGGCAATGGTAAGACTGTTTCTGTTCGAATTAATAGTATTGACACACATTATATGTATCGCGACGTAGTTGAAGTGGTAGAGCAGGCTGGTGAGCATTTAGATACTATCTTACTTCCTAAGGCTGGGACTGCTTCTGATATTTACATGCTTTCAGCATTACTTAACCAAATTGAAACTTCAAAAGGTCTTAAAAAGCGTATTGGTATTGAAATTTTAATTGAAACTACTCTAGGTATGGCTAATGTAATGGATATAGCTAAATCTGGTCGTGACGAAAGACTGGAAGCAATGCATTTTGGTGTTGCTGATTATGCTGCAAGCTGCAGAGCGCGCACAACAGTTATCGGTGGTTTAAATCCAGATTATCCTGGCGATCAATGGCATGCTGATCTATCACAAATGTTAGTAGCATGTAGAGCATACGGTTTAAGAGCAATAGATGGTCCATTTGGAGATTTTAAAGATCCAGCAAGTTATACTTTAGCTGCAAAAAGAGCTGCTGCTCTAGGATACGAGGGAAAATGGGCTATTCATCCTTCGCAAATTGAGCTGGCAAACGAAGTATTTACACCTCCGCCAGCAGAAGTTGATAAAGCAAAAAGAATTTTGATAGCTTTAGATGAAGCTGCAAAAGCCGGTCAAGGGGCTGCATCATTAGACGGTAGATTAATTGATGCTGCTTCAGCAAAAATGGCAGAAAATATTGTTGAAACAGATAAAGCGATAAATTCAAAAAAGTAAATTAATTATAAAGGGGAATGTATTTTGGACATACATGAATATCAAGCAAAAAAAATATTATCATCCTACGGTGTACAAATTTTAGATGGGGAACTTGCGCTTAATACTTCGGAAGCCGTAGCAGCATTTAACAAACTAAACTCAGATATTTGCGTTGTAAAAGCACAAGTTCACTCTGGCGCAAGAGGTAAAGCTGGCGGGATAGTACTTTGTAAGACTGATCAAGAGGTTAAAGATGCGTCAGACAAACTTTTTGGTACCTACCTAAAAACCATACAAACTGGGGATGAGGGTAAAATAATTGAGAGACTATACATAGAATCCGGTTGTGATATTGACAGAGAAATATATTTAGCTTTTGTAATGGATAGAGCTTCACAAAGAATTGTTATGGTAGCTTCTGCAGAAGGTGGGATGTCTATAGAAGAGTTAGCTATTGAAAAACCTGACTCAATCAAAAAAATAGAAATAGATCCAGTAGTTGGGCTTACAGGTTTCCAAGCTAGAGAATTAAGCTTTGCTTTAAATCTACCTAAAGAAGCTCTTGGCAAAGCCGTAAAATTATTTATGGGCTGTTATAAAGCAATGACTAATTTAGATATGAATATGTTGGAAATAAACCCATTAGTTTTAACAAAAGATAATGATTTAATAGCATTAGATGCAAAAATAAGTTTTGATGATAATGCTATATTTAAACATCCAGAAATTGATGAGCTAAATGATAATGCTCAAAAAGATCCAAGAGAAGTTGCGGCAAAAGAACATGATTTAAGTTATGTTGGTTTAGATGGCGACATTGGTTGCATTATAAACGGTGCTGGTCTGGCTATGGCCTCCATGGATATGATTAAATATTGCGGAGGAGAGCCTGCAAACTTTTTAGATATAGGTGGTGGAGCTTCACCAGAAAGAGTTGGGAAAGCTTTTGAGCTTGTTTTGGCTGATAAAAAAGTAAAAGCAATGCTTGTAAATGTCTATGCTGGTATTAATAGATGTGACTGGATAGCTGAAGGACTTGTTCAAGTGATTCCAAAAGTAAATTTACAAATTCCTTTAATAGTTAGACTATCTGGAACAAATGTGGAAGAAGGTATTAAGATAGTAAAAGATAGCGGGCTTCCAATTATTTTAGCTGACACTTTAAAAGATGCAGCTCAAAAAGCAGTTGATGCTGCTAAACAATAATAGGGGTAAATAATGTCAGTTTTATTAAATAAGAATACAAAAGTTTTAGTTCAAGGAATTACAGGAAGGATAGGTAATTTCCATGCTGAAGAAATGATTGCATACGGCACAAATGTTGTAGCTGGAGTAACACCAGGTAAAGGTGGTACAACGCATCTTGGAAAGCCTGTTTTTAATACAGTAAAAGAAGCTGTTGAAGAAACTGGAGCAGAAGCTACGATAGTTTTTGTTCCTGCTGCTGCTGCTGCCGATGGAATCATGGAAGCTGCAGACGCTGGAATTAAATATGCTGTCTCAATTACAGATGGGATACCTGCTCATGACATGATAAGAGTTAAAAGATATATGCTTAGATATAAAAAAGATGAAAGAATGATTTTAACAGGTCCAAATTGCGCAGGAACCATAACCCCTGGTGAAGCCATGATTGGGATAATGCCAGGACATATATATATGCCTGGTGAGGTTGGCGTCATTGGAAGGTCTGGAACTCTTGGTTATGAAGCAGCATCTCAAATGAAAGCAGAAGGAATTGGTATTTCAACCAGTGTTGGTATTGGAGGTGATCCAATAAACGGAAGTTCGCATAAAGATATTTTAGAATTATTTAATGAGGATGATAAAACAAAAGCGGTAATGATAATTGGTGAAATTGGTGGGCCACAAGAAGCAGAGGCTGCGGAATATGTTCAAAAACATATGAAAAAACCTGTAGCTGCATATATTGCTGGACTTACTGCTCCTAAAGGAAGAAGAATGGGTCATGCTGGAGCTATTGTTTCAGGAAAAGGCGAAAGTGCGGCAGAGAAAGTTGAACTTCTCAAAGAAGCTGGAATTCATATAATTCCTAACCCTTCTGAAATGGGAAGTACAATGAAAGAAGTAATGGATAAACATTTATAAATTTAATTGGGGAAAGAGATGAGTAAACCTACAGTATTAGTTACAAGAAAATGGCCTTCAGAAGTTGAAGAAGAATTAAAAGCAAAATATGATGTGACGCTTAATGAAAAGGATGTGCCTATGAGCATTCCTGAGCTCCAGGCTGCATTTCAAAATTATGATTGCGTTTGTCCAACTGTCACAGACCCTATTAATGCAGAGGTTCTTTCTGTAGAAAATAAAAAAGCTAAAATAATAGCAAGCTTTGGAGTGGGTTTTAATCATATAGATTTAGATGCAGCAAAAAAAGAAAATTTAGTTGTGACAAATACGCCAGAAGTTCTAACAGACTGCACGGCTGACATAGCGATGACGTTATTATTAAGTGCAGCAAGAAGAACTAGTGAGGGTGAAAGAGAACTAAGAGCTGGAAAATGGGCTGGATGGAGACCTACACATCTACGAGGTACGCAAGTAACAGGTAAAACTTTAGGGTGCATAGGCTTTGGAAGAATAGCCCAAGCTACAGCTGATAGAGCTCATTTTGGTTTTGGAATGAAAATTATATTTTCTGATCCATATATGCCTTCAGATGAAGTTATTAATAAATATAATGCTACGCCATGTTCGAGTGTTGAGGAAGTTTTAGAAAAAGCTGATTTTGTTTCTATTCATTGTCCTGGCGGAGAAAGCACTTACCATCTAATGAATAAAGAAAGAATTGGAATGATGAAAAAAGGTGCTTATTTAATAAACTCTGCAAGAGGCGATGTAATTGATAATGATGCTTTAATTGAAGCATTGAAAAATAAAACTATCGCTGGAGCAGGCTTAGATGTATTTGAAGGCGAACCTGAGTTGAATCCTGGATTTTTAGACTGCGAGAATGCAGTACTACTTCCTCACTTAGGTAGCGCATCCACTGAGACAAGAATTGCAATGGGGATGAGAGTGCTTGAGAACATGGAAGCTTATTATAGTGATAAAGAACCTGGTGATAGGGTGGCTTAAAAAATATCTTTTATGTGGTAAAATTAAAAGCTAGTGTTTACTAGCTTTTTTTTTGTCTAAAATACATTAATCTCTCTTAGAAATTTCTTTTTCAATTTTTGTAATCACAATTTTAATATCTGAAATCTCTGCAAATGCTTCCATATTTTGTTTAACTAAATTAATATTTGCTTGGGATAGTTGCAACTCTTTATTATATTTTCCTATGCTAGTAGTATCATTTTTTTTATCTTTAACTAACCTAGAGTAAAACTTTTTGCTATCTTCTGTTTCATGAAATGCACTCATCATTGCAAGATATGCGGATCCTAAACGAAAATCATACGCTTTGTAGTCTCTCAAATTTTTAACTAACGGCCTATTATCTTCTATTATATTTTTAAAAGTACTTTTAAAACTTAGTAATGTATTTTCAATTTCTCTATTTACATTATATTCATCAATTATTTCATCAATAACTCTTGTGATTTGAATTCTTACATCGTCATATTCTAGCAAAGCATCTAATAATTTTTTTTCCATACTTTTCTTAGACTCAAATTTATTAACTTTACTCTTATCCAGATAATTTTTAAGAATTAGTTTAGTTTTTTCAAGTTCTTTAGTATCCATATTTTCAATGTTATATGAATATTTTGAAATATAATTTGAATCTATTACAGGATGAGGTTCATCTGTTCCAGAATTTGAGTTAATAGATAATAATAATGTAATAATAAAAAATATATATTTCATGGCTTCCTAATATGTTAAAAAGTTATTTTATCAGAATTTATAATCATAAGTTTATCATATAATAAGTCAGAAAATGAGTATTCTATGCCGCCTTCTCCTTCTCCAGAATGTTTTATACCTCCAAATGGCATCCAGTCTACTCTAAATGCAGTTTGCTCATTAATGAAAACACTCTTAGCATCAAGTTTTTCGTAACACAGCATTGCTGTATCAATATTTTTTGTAAATACAGATGCTTGAAAAGCATACTTATCATTATTTGCCTTATTAATTGCATTATCTATATTATTGTAACTATATACACACAGAACAGGTCCAAAGATTTCATGAGTGCTTATTTCTGAATCTTCTTTTGGGTTTTTAATGACTGTACATTCATAAGTAGTTTTGTTTTTAGCTTTACCGCCACATACTAACTCTGCGCCTTCTTTTACAGATTTCTTAACTATTTTATCAATTCTTTTTACCTCAGATGGCCTAATTAATGGCCCTACATCTGTTTTTATATTTCTTGGGTCACCAACTTTTATCTTTATAATTTCTTTTTTTATCAAATCTATAAATTCATCCATTAGTTCATCATGTACAATTATTTTTTGTATTGATACGCATACTTGTCCCGCATGATAAAATGCACCTCTCAATATTAATGGTAGTATTTTTTTTAAATTAGTATCTTTATCAATTATTACCGATCCGACACCTCCATGCTCCATTGCGCTTTTTGCTCCAGGTGGAAGAATAGACTTTAATTTCCAGCCAACTTTAGAACTTCCAATAAAAGAAAAAAAAGAAATTCTTTCATCGCTAACTAATTTTTGAGTAATTAAATGATTTTTAATATTTACCATTTGGCAAAATTCTTCTGGCAAGCCAGATTTTAAGAATAATTTTATAAGCTCATAACATGATATGGGTGTATCAAGTGATGGCTTAATGATAATTGGACATCCAGCTGCTATAGCTGGCCCTACCTGGTGCACGATTAAGTTTAAAGGATGATTAAAAGCACTAATAGCTAAAACTGGCCCAACTGGATATTTTCTTGTAAATGCTATTTTATTGATTGAAGCATTATTAATATTCATAGGTATTTCTGTTCCATGAGATTTTTTTAATGCTTCTGCACATAACTCTAAGCCATTTATTGCCCTTTCAACTTCAATTTTTGCATCTTTTAAAGGCTTCCCACCCTCTAGTGATATCATATCTGCAAATTTTTTTGAGTTCTTAGAAAGCTTTTCTTTACATTTTTTTAATATCTCTAATCTTTTGATTTTACTAAGATGATTTTTATTATTTAAAAAAGCCTTTGCTGAAATGTTGAGTATCTTATCTACATCTTTATTAGAAATACATTCTACCTCTCCAATTTTTTTTAAATCCCATGGTGAGTATAAATCAACATACGATGGATTTTTTATTTTCACAGGCGTAATATTTTTAATTTTTTTAGAAATCATATGTATCCTCTAGTGTATCTAAAAAATTAGTTAATTTTTCATTTTCAGAATAATCTATTGGTATTACAAATAATGTTGGACCTTTTAGTTTGCTAGTCTCATTTAGTCTTTTAGTTATTTTTGAACTATCATCCTCATATATATAATTCCAATTAAATGACTGGGCTAACTGTTCCCACTGGGGATTATCAAAGTCGAGCTCTGTTGACTTTCCAAATTGAGCCTGCTGCTTCCATTTTATTAAACCATATGATTTATCTTCCCAAACTATTACTACAAAATTAGACTCTAATCTTTTTGCAGTTTCCATTTCTTGCAAATTCATTAAAAATCCTGCGTCACCACATATAGCAAATATTTTTTTACTATTATTAGTTAAAGAAGCTGCAATTGCTGCAGGTAATGCGTAGCCCATTGAGCAAAATCCATTTGGTATTATACATGTGTTTGGTTCATAGCACGGGTAGTGCCTTGCTATCCACATTTTATGAGCCCCTACGTCTGATATCAAAATATCGTCTTTACTTAAAAATTTTCTTAAGTCATAAAGAAATTTTTGGGGTTTAATAATTCCCTTTTTTTTATCATGGTTATATATTTCATTGTCTTTTTTCAAAGCATCTCTTATCTTTTTTACATATTGAAAATCGTAAGACTTTATTCCATTTTCATCAATTATTTTATTTAATACGGATAAAGAATGAGCTAAATCACCAACTATCTCTACTTGTGGAATATAGTATTCGTCAATTTCGGCAGCTTCAAAATCTATATGTATAATCTTTGATTTTACATTTCTATTCCATAATTTAGGATGATATTCAACCATATCGTATCCTAACGTGATTACAAGATCAGAATTTTTAATTGCTATATCTCCAAAATCAACAGCCCCTAAACCTACTGTCGATAAACAATATTCTGATTTGCAATCAACTGCTCCCTTGCCCATAAATGTTGTAACGACTGGTATATTAGTTCTTTCACAGAATTCTCTTAACTGTCTTGATGATCTTTTTCTTATAGCGCCATTTCCAGCAATAAGTATTGGTGAATCTGCCTCATTCAAAATTTTAAATGCTTTATGTATGATAGCGTCTTCTGCTATAGATCTTCTATACGAAAAAGATTTTAATGGCTTAGCCTCAACATCTAATTTTGCTATATCTTCAGGCAATTCAATATGAACAGCTCCTGGCTTTTCTAATGTTGCAAGCCTTACAGCTTTTCTTACCATCTCTGGTATTGTATTAGGATTTCTAACTGTAGTTGTCCACTTAGTAACAGGCTTAAACATTCCGCATACATCCATGATCTGATGCGATTCTTTATGCAATCTATCAGAAGAGCCTTGGCCAGTTATAACAAGTACAGGGGAATGATCCATGTTTGCATCTGCTACACCAGTAAGCAAATTTGTTGCTCCAGGACCAAGTGTACTTAGACAACAAGATAGTCTGCCAGTTAATTTACCATAAGATTCGGCCATAAAAGCCGCTCCCTGTTCATGTCTTGTTAGAATAAATTTTATCTTGCTAGAATCATGCAGGGACATTAAAAAATCTGCATTCTCTTCTCCAGGAACTCCAAAAATATACTCAATACCTTCATTTTCAAGACACTTTACAAATAAATCAGAAGTCTTCATATTCATCCATAATATATAAGAGTTATATATAGTATAATGAAAATATGAATAATATGAATAGAAAAATAAAGATGATTCTTTTAGTAATTATAACTACATTAGTGACCATATCATGTGATCAAAATGTAGGCAAAAGAAATATGGAAGAAAGAATTAACTCTGATAACAAAAGATAATGCAAATAGATAAATTAAATAAATACATAAATAATTTTATTGGAAATGATAATTTTTCTGTAAGTAAAATAAAAGGTGATGCTAGTAATAGAAAATACTACAGAGTAAGATCCAAAAAAAGAAATTTAATTTTAATGGATAGCAGCTTAGAGAAAAGAAATTATAATAATTTTTTGAAATTTACTGAAATATTTAAAAAAAATAAAATTTGCATTCCGAAAATTTTAAATAAAAATTTAAATAAAAAATTTCTTGTTATGGAAGACCTAGGAAATAATTTAATATATGATAAAGCAAATAAAATTAAAGCTGATGAAATATATAAAAAAGCGATTTTTAATATTATAAAAATCCAGGAAATAAAGAATAGAAATATTAAAAAATATACAAAAGAAAAGTATTTTAAAGAAAGTTTCTTATTTTTAGAATGGGTTCTCAAGAAATTTTTATTATTAAAAGTTTCAAAAAAAGATAGTAAAAAATTATCAGATGCTCTTAATTTTATAGTAGATAATATTGAATATAAAAATTTTAAATTGGTTCATAGAGACTATCATTCAAAAAATTTATTTTATAAAAATAAAAAAATAGTTATTATTGATTATCAAGATGCCCTGTATGGATCACCCTTGTATGATCTTGTCTCGATTATAAATGATTGCTATAGAGATATAGGTAAATCAAGCAAAAATCAGTTTCTCAAACTATTCTTATCTTTTTATAACGAGTATAATTTAAAAAAGTTTTCTGAGGATGAATTATTGCATAATTATCATCTGATTACTGCTCAACGTCATCTTAAAGCTTCAGGAATATTCTGCAGATTAAGTGTTAGAAATAATAGACATAATTACTTACAACATCTTTCTAGAACTCTTAATTATATAGTTAATGCTAGTTCTAATTATGGTAATCTAGAAATTATTAATATGTATGCAAAAGAGGTTCTAGAGATTATAAATGAAAGCGATTATTCTAGCCGCAGGCAAAGGTGAACGTTTTGGCGATATTACAAAAATTATACCAAAGCCCTTAATAAAATTAGGCGAACTTTCTCTTATAGAGCATAATATTTTATTATTAAAAAAGTTCGGTTTTACTGAGTTAGTTATCAATGTATCTTATCTATCCAATATGATTATTGAATACTTGGGATCGGGTGACAAGTATAAAGTTAATATTAATTACTCTATTGAATCACCAGAACCACTTGAAACAGGCGGAGGAATACAAAATGCTCTTCCTTTGCTTGGAAACACCCCCTTTTTAGTAATAAATTCAGATATTTATACTAATTGCAAATTATCAGATATTAAAATTAACGATGATGATCTTGCTTCAATAGTAATGGTAGAAAATCCAGATCATAATATATATGGAGACTTCTCTTTAGATAATAATAGAGTTACATTTAGCAATAAAAACAATATGACATATTCAGGCATTGGGATTTACAGACCAGAAATATTTACTAATGAAAAAGTAAAAAAATATAAATTGATTGATATACTGGAAAAGCAAATTAAAAATAATAAAATTTCTGGATTAAAACACGAAGGTATATGGCATGATGTTGGTGATGTAAAAAAACTAAAAAATGTGAATAATTTATTTTTTAATAATTGATTTCCAGCTTTTATTTTTTTTAATAATTTTTAACGCATTATTTAATAATGATTTGCCAGGCTCTTTTTTGTACCAAGTAGAAAGACCTGATGGGTGCGGTAATGATACAATTTCTGTTTTTATATTACCTTTTTTATAAATGATTTTTTTTCCAACCACATCATTGAGTTTTTCAAATTCTAAGAATTGAGATATGGCTAATTTTCCAACTGGAATTATTAATTCTGGTCTCAAGTAATTAATCTCATAATTCAACCAATTTGAACATTTTTTTATTTCACTTTCTGTTGGCACTCTATCACCAGATCCAGAAGCATTCTTTCCTGGGTAACACCTACATACTGCGGACATGTATATATTTTCTCTAAACTTTTCTTCAGTGATGCCAATTGATGAAAACCACTTAAACATATTCTTTCCAGCTGTCCATGCAAAAGGTTTTTTTAGATCACCTTCTTTAATACCTGGTGCTTGACCAATTAATATAATTTTTGACTTTACTGGATTCCCAACTATTGGATTTCCTTCCATATCCTTGCATTTTTTGCATTTTAGTAAAGATTTTTGATGTGCAACTATACTATCCACTTAAACAAGGTACTTTATGAAGATATTATAAAGTTCTTTTGTTATATCACCACACAAACCTTTATTTATATCTTTCTCATTTAAACATGTAATTGGCAATATTCCTTGCGTTGAATTTGTGATAAAAATTTCATCAGATTCAAATAGCTCATCTTCTGAGAAATTTTCTATGATAATTTTATAATTATTTTTTTTAATCACCTCATCGATTACAAATGAACGAGTGACTCCAGGAAGAATAAGATTGCTTTTTGGGGATGTTTTGATAACGTTATTTTTAACAATAAATACATTACTAGAGCACCCTTCAGTAATAACATTATTTCTAATTAATATAGCCTCAAACGCTCCCTCGTTATAAGCTAAAGTTTTAGCATAAGTATTAAATAGCAAAGAAATAGATTTTATATCGCATTGTTTCCATCTTTTGTCTTCTAAGGTTATAGCTTTTTTACCAGAAATATTTCTTTCTACTAAATTAGTTATTTCAGAATAAAACATGCAAACGCTAGTATTATATTTTTTTGTAGCAGCATGCTCTCTCATAATTCCATCTTTAGTATTTTCTGGAACACCTCTTGTTACCTGAATATATAAATAAAAATTTTCAAATTCACAATTTTGAAGAAGATTATCAATATTGCTGAACCATTCTTTTTTTGTATAAGGATTATTAATACCAATCATACCTAGGCTTTCTGTTAACCTAGAATAGTGCTCATCAATTAAAAACGGTTTGGAGTTAAAATATGGTATTAATTCATAAATACCATCTGAGAACAAATATCCCCTATCAAAAATAGAAACTTTTGCATCCAAGTCATTCTTAATTGAGCCATTTAAAAAAACTTTATTTTTCAATTTAATCTTCTATAAAAAAATTAGCAATAAAATCATATGTTTTTCTATATAAATTTCCTTCTTCAACTCTTTTGAGCGCATATATCTTCTCTGAAGATATCACATTGCCTTTGACTATAAAATCAACAGATCCTAAATGTTGGTTAATTCTAATAGGAGCTTCAATTCTGGATAACAGATTTATTTTTGGCGTTACTTTTTCATCTTCATGCTTAAGTAGTGTAATAAATATATCTCTATTAAATCCAATATCAATATATTTTTGCTCTCCATTCCATACTCTTTCCTTAGCTATTATTTTATTCTTTTGAAAATATTTTTTTGTTGTGAAATTTCTAAAGCCAAATTTAAAGAGTGTTTTTGTATATTTAAATCTATCTTTTGAGCTTTTAGCCCCAAATAATATAGAAACAAATCTTGTGTTATCAATTTGTGCTGATGCGGCTAAACAATACCCTGCCGAGCTTGTGTGACCTGTTTTTATTCCATCCGCATAATCATATGTTGTTAATAATCTATTTCTATTTGGCTGAGATATATTATTGTATGTATATTTTTTTTGAGAGAATCTTTTATATTGCTCTGGGAAATCTAATATTAATCTTTGTGATAAAATTGCTAAATCTCTTGCTGATGTATAATGGTTTTTATCAGGCATGCCTGTAACATTTTGAAACTTTGTATTTTTTAATCCCATGTCTATAGCAAGTTTATTTAACATGGTCACAAAAAATTCTTCACCGCCAGCAACGTGTTCAGCAAGCGTTACACTTGCATCATTTCCTGATTGCACTATTACACCCTGAATCAAATCTCTAATTTTAACTTTTTTACCAACTTCGATAAACATTCTTGAGCCAGGCATTTTCCATGCCTTTTTACTTACTACAGCATAATCATCTTCACTGATATACTTTGACTCTAAAGATTTAAAAACAAGATATAAAGTTCCTATTTTCGTTAAGCTTGCGGGCTCAACTTTTTTATCAATGTTTTTTCCTGCAATTATTGAGCCTGTTCTAACATCCATAAGTGCATAGCTTGTTGCTTTAATATCCGGAACTGCGAAAGGGTAGTTTTCTGACGCATATGCTGGGTTAACTGCAAAAGTAAATATAAAAATTAGACTTATTATAATTTTATGCATTATGCTCCTATGATTAATATATTTTAATTTTAATATTGTATCACCTGAATCTATTTTTAAAAATCAATAATTAATAGTTATTTTTTTTAACGTCGATTGCCTCAACTAATACCCGCGCTGTTCCTTGTTTTATAAAATCAAGCTTTTTTGCAGCTGCATAAGATAGATCGATGATTCTTCCTTTTTTAAATGGCCCTCTATCATTTATTCTTACTATTAATGATTTGTTATTACTCAGATTTGTAACTTTGGCATAACATGGGATTGGTAAGCTTTTATGTGCGGCTGTTATATTATACATATTATAAACTTCGCGTGTTGAGGTTAACTTTCCATGAAATTTTTTTCCATACCAAGATGCTATACCTTTTTCTGAATAACCCACGTGCGTTTGTAAAGTCTTATATTTTATTCCAAAAACTTTGTAAGTTTTTGGATTTCCATATTTACTATATTTTTCTATTTTGGGTATTACTTTCTTCGAAGTATAATTTTCTTTATAGTTTTTTACATTATCTCTTTTGATTACTGTACAACCAGTAAATATTAGGGAGATTATAATTATATGGATTAATTTCATTTGTTTTGGGATATCTTCTCACTTAGTTCTGAAACTACCATGGCATAAAATGTGCTTGGGTTATAAGACATTATAACTTTAAAATTTTTATATCCTAGTTTGTATTCTTTATTTTTTTTACTAAGCAATATTAAGTATTTTTTTCCTGAATTTAAATTATTGCCTTTAAGAATTTTTTTTAATCTAGTATTTTCTATTGAAACAGTTTTTACGTCACCATCTTTAAAAATATCATTTACATACACGTCTTTAATTTTTATTTTAGAGTAGATAGCTTCATTTTTTTTCCAACCATTCTTAACAAGATAATTTGCGATACTTGCATAGATATCATATTTATCATTCCAAAGATCAACTTTTCCATCTTTGTTATAATCAACTCCAAGCTTTATATAGCTTTCTGGCATAAATTGTGGCGCGCCCATAGCGCCAGCGTATGAGCCATACAAACTATTAAAATCTAATTTATTCTGATAAGTTAATACTATAAAGTATATTAGCTGAGCTTTAAAATATTTTGACCTTCGTGGATGCTGCAAAGCTAGCGTTGCAAGAGAATCAAGAACTTTTACTCTACCAGTACCTTTGCCATAATTAGTTTCAACCCCTAAAAATGCTACTATTACTTCTGAAGGTACACCATATTTTTTTTCAATTTCTTGTAATATTTTATAATTCTTTTTATGGTATGCAACTCCCTCTTTAATCCTTTTTTGTGTAATAAATATTTTTTTGTATCTTTCCCATGTAGCTTTTCTCTCAACTGCATTACTCATAGAATCTAAAGTTTTCTTACGAAATTTTATTTCCTGAAAAACAGTATCTATGTAATTAGAATTTATATTATGTTTATTTATAAGAATAGATTTAATCTCTTTGATTTCTGAATTGTACTTTTCTAAAATTTTATTTTCTTCCGCATAAGAAAGATTTACAATAAAAAAAATAAACAAAAATACTAAATATTTTGTATTGTCTAAAATCACTTAATTTCTCCTATTTACAGAAAATATTATACCAAAGGCTATAAAAATTGATAATAAGGAACTGCCACCTAAGCTCAATAGTGGTAACGTAACTCCTACTACAGGCAAAACGCCTATGGCCATTGAAATATTTGTAATAATCAACAATATGAATATTGATGTTATACTTCCTGCGATAATTTTCGAAAAATAATTTTTTGCGTTTCCTACTATATGTATACATCGAGCTATTAATATTAGATAAAATAAAAATAATATTAATATTCCTATAAATCCGAATTCTTCCGCAAAAACTGCAAAGATAAAATCAGTACCTCTTTCTGGAAGAAACTCAAGCTGCGATTGTGTTCCATTTAGAAAACCTTTTCCAAATAAGCCGCCGGAGCCCACTGCAATTTTAGATTGTATAATATGATAACCAGATCCTAATGGATCAGATGTAGGATCGAACATAGTCATAACTCTTTGTTTTTGATATGGAAGAAGAAAAAATTTCCACATAACAGGAATTATTATAACTAATGACCCTAAAAGATAAGCGATATGCTTTTTTTTAATACCGCCTAAGAATATTGTAATTCCTCCGCACAATAATATTATTAATGAAGTTCCTAAATCAGGCTGCTTTATAATAAGCAAAATTGGCAAGAATATAATTAAGAAAGAAAACAAAAGTTTTTTTAAGTCAAAATTTTTATCTTCATCTAAAGATAAAAACCAAGCAAGCATTAAAGGGACAGCTATTTTTAAAATTTCTGAAACTTGAAAAGAAAATCCAAAAAAAACTATCCATCTTTTTGCACCTTTTGAATCATGACCCCAAAGTATCGTTATCACTAATAAAAAAATACACACGATATATATATAAGGAGCAATCATTTTTATATGATTAATATTAATTGAGCCAATCATAAACATAAGAATGAAACAGAAGCCTAATCTTGTCCCTTGCCTAAATACCAAGTCAATGTCTTGATTTGTAGCACTATACAATAGGATCAAACCAAAAAAAGATATACAAATTATTGATAAAAATAATATTGTATCTGTAATTCCAAAAAAATTTTTATTATTCAATATCTTTCTCTTATCTCATCAAGGTAGTAATTTATAATTTTGTTACTTATCGGTGCAGCATATTTACTTCCACTTCCTGCATTTTCAATAATTGTTGCTATCACTATCTCAGGATTTTCTTTTGGCGCAAAACCTATATAAAGCGAGTGATCTTTTAAATGATCAGGAATATTGTCTTTTTCTCTTTCATTCGTTTTTTGCGAAAGCGAGTAAACTTGTACGGTTCCTGTTTTCCCTGCAATATTATTTTTTTTATTTTTTGTTGTCCAATAAGCTGTTCCATTTTTTTGATTTACAACTTTAAACATAGCTTCGGTAATCATTTCCCAATCATCTGAATTAATATTATTTTTTAGAAAAAATTCTCTTTCTTTTATTTTATTATTTTTTTTTATCTTTAAATTTTTATTTAGCTTTGGTATAAATATTTCCCCTTTGTTTGCAATTATACTTGTTGCATATGCTAATTGAATCGGAGTAGTTAAAAAATATCCTTGCCCAATCCCTGTTATAACAGTATCTCCTTTTGTCCATTTGTCCCCAATATTTTTATTCTTCCATTCCTTTGATGGTAAAACTCCAAATGATTCATATGGCATATCTATACCCGTCTTCTCCCCAAAAGAAAAATACTCAAAAAAGTTTTCTATTTTATCTATTCCAAGTCTATCTGCTAACATATAAAAGTATACGTCGCATGATTGAATAATAGCCTTTTGCATATTTACCATCCCGTGACCCTCTTCCTTCCAGTCTCTATATCTTCTTGAGCTATTTGGAAGTTGATAATATGGTCCAGCATAATATTCTTTTTCTGGATCCATTATTTTGTTCTGTATACCATTTAAAGCTACAATTGGTTTTATTGTGGATCCTGGAGAATATAAACCGTTTATAGATCGGTTAAACATAGGGCTTTTTAGTTTTTTAATCTCTTCATCATTATTAACACTAAATTTCCAGAGCTTTCTATTGGGATTTATTGACGGTACACTCACCATTCCTAAAATTTCGCCATTTTTTGGATTCATAACGACCGATGAACCTACATAGTCGGAAAGCATAGAATACATGTATTTTTGAAGTTCCACATCTAAAGTAAGATGAATATCTTGCCCTGGAGAAGGCCTTTTTTCGTCTATGTCTCTTACCTGCCTTCCCCTAGCATTAATTTCAACATGCTTTGATCCTGGCTCACCATGAAGTATATTTTCATAGTATTTCTCAATACCAGTTTTACCAATATACTTGCTACCCTTATATTTTTTTTTATTTAATTTTGATAAATCTTTTTTGTCAATATAACCAACATTACCTATTACATGATTTGTTATTTTTTCATAAGGATATCTTCGCAATAAACTTGCTGTAACATCCAAACCATCATATTTGTATCGAATAGACAAAATTTTTGCTATTTCTGCATCTGATAAATTATTTTTTAATGTGACCACATTGTGATGCGAATATTTCGATTTTTTCTTAAAGAAAATATTTATTTCCTCTTTAGTTAAACCAATCTCTTCGTCAACTGCTGTGATGATTTTTTTGATATTTGTAGCTTCTTTAATGTTAATTTCAACTGAATATAAAGAGGAATTATCTGCAAGAACCATGTTATTTCTATCATATATTATTCCTCTTCTTGGTGGAATTTGAATATGCTTTATTCTATTTGTTTCAGATAGTGTTTCAAAGTGCTCATAACTTATGACTTGTAGAAAATATAGCCTACCTATTAATAAAATTGTTAAAATAAGCAAGATAGATATTAAGACAGAAAGTCTTTTTTCAAACAACTTCTCGGTATTTACTCTACTAAAATCTAAAAATGATCTTCTCAAATTATTTCCTCTTTTTTTTAAAAAAGAAATATTATTAAAATTTTATATTAAATTTTTTAATAACCAATTCTTTTAAGTCATCCATGATTAAGTAAAAACATGGTAAAACAATTAATATTAATATAGTAGCAAATAATAAACCAAAACCTAAACTTACTGCCATTGGGGATAAAAACTTAGTTTGGCCAGTTGCAAAAAATATTAGAGGTGATATTCCTAAAAATGTTGTCACAGAGGTTAAAATAATTGGTCTAGCTCTTACTTTGCATGCCCGCATAGTAGCTTCTATTTTATCTTTTCCATCCTTTCTTAATTTTTTTAAGAAATCTATCAAGATTAAAGAATCGTTCACTACTATGCCAATTAAAGCTAGCAGGCCTATAACTGATAAAAATTGAAGATTATATCCAAATATTATATGACCTAAAATAACACCAACTACAGCGAATGGAATTGAAAATAAAACGACAAGTGGATCTAAAATTGTTTTAAACAAAACCGCTAAAATAAAAAATATAATCCCTAAAGATATAACTGCTGTTTTTTTCATATCTGCAAAATTCTCTCGGCTTCTTTTCTTACTTCCAAGATACATATAATCGTATGATGAATCTTGCTTGAAAATATTCTCATATTTTTTATCAAAAATAGCAGTCACTTCTAAAGGAGTAATTATATTTGGATCAACATCAGCACTTATTTTAGCAAGTCTCTGGCCATCCCTTCTTCTTACTGTGTTCATCCCTCTAGATACTTCTATGTCTGCAACTTCTGCTAAGTAAATAGTCTTGCCTGACTGCAAAACGATAGGTAATTGATAAAGTTTACTGCTATCGTTCCTGTATTTTTCTGAATATATTAATCTTACCGGCACACGCTCACCATTTAAATTAAAATAAGCTGCCTCTAAACCTAGAAACCCTGTTCTAACTGACTCTGCAATATCCGCTTGCGTTAAACCTAACTCTTTTCCTCTATCATTTAGTTGATATTTAAACTCAACCTTGCCTGGATCTTGGTCTTGCTCAACATCTTTAACGCCGTCAATACTAGATAAAAAGTCTTCAATTTCTTTTGCGTATTTTGTAAGTCTTTTTTGATCTTGCCCAACAATTCCAATAACAATATCAGACCCACCTGGACCACCGGAAGCTTTCTTAACAGATAGTTTTTGCAAACCTGATACTGAAGAAAGTTTTTTTCTTAAAATATTAATTATCTCTTTCTCACTTCTATCTCTTTTACCATAACTGTCAAATGATAAGTTAAATAATGGTGTTACAACATAGTCAACAAATCCTTGAGGGCTACTTTTTTTCAAACTTACCACAATTTGAATATACTGACTTCCTAGATCAAACCGACTGAAATCTTTAAAACTAACACCTACATTCGTATATAGTGACTCTAGTTCATTATCACCAAGCTCTTTTAAAATAATTTCTTCTAATTTTATAGCTAACTTTTCACTATCTCTTACGCTGCTTGTAATGGAAGCCTCCCCATTTATAAAGAATTGTCCACTATCAACTTTTCCAAATTGATAATAAGGAATCCTTGTTACTGCAAACGTTATAATCACGATAAGAACGCCTACTGTAATACTTGAGACTAAATATCTATTTTTAATACATTTTTCTAGGTAATTACTATAAATTAATAATGCTTTGTTCCATTTCTCTTTTGTAGAACTTGTTTTTTCTGGCTTTTTAAGAAAACTTGCGCAATGTGAAGGAAGCACAATAAATGCCTCCATTAGAGATCCAAGTAAAGCAACAGTAACGACTAAAGGGATAACTTCAATAAATTTCCCTAAAGTTCCGGAAATACTTAGCATAGGCAAAAAGGCAGCAATGGTTGTTAAAGTAGATGCAACTATTGGCCAAAATACTTCTTTCGCGCCTAGCTTTGATGCTGCGATTGGCTCCATGCCATTTTCAATATGCCTGTAAGTATTCTCTGTTACTATGATTGCGTCATCAACCACCATCCCTAATGCTACTAAAAAAGCAAACAATGAAATCATATTTATTGTGAATCCGAAGGCATACATCCCAAATGCTGCTACTAAAAATGATACGGGTATTCCAAATGCAGTTATAAAAGCAACTCGCGAGTTTAGGAAAAAATACAAAGATATAAGCAATAATGATAAACCTATTAATCCGGAAGACTTAACTGTATCTAGTCTAGTCTTAACATTTTTTGAAAAATCACTAAAAACACTTAACTTGAGACCTTGCGGTAATGAATATTCTTTTACTATTTCTCTTACATTTTTTGATACATCAAAAACAGAAGCTTCAGCTGTTTTTGTTACAGACATATTCACAGCCTTTTTTCCATTAAATCTTCCTACAGAATTTTCTTCTTCTAGTCTTTGCTCAACCGAAGCTACTTCCTTCAATAACAATTGTCCCCCAATATCATTATTTTTTAAGGTTATATTTTCTATGGATTTAATAGATGACGACCCTAAACCTCGCAATAGTATATCTCCCTCTAACGCTTTAACTGAACCACCAGGTAGATCTCTAATATTATTTGTTAGAGCATTAATAATTTCTTTTGTTGATATTTTTTTTGCAGAAATAACCGCTGGATTAATTATAACCCAAATTTCATCGTCCCTATTTCCTGCAATTCCAACACCTGCAACTCCGTTTAGCTGCATAATTTTTTGTTTAATATTTTTTGCATTCGCAAATAATAAGCTTTGCCTGGTTTCACCATAAATACTTACGCTTATAACGGGAAATCTTGTTTTTACACGTGAAATCTCTGGCTCATCTGCCTCTTCTGGAAATCCATCTATAGCATCAACAAGGTCTCTGACTGCTCTTAATAACTCATCAACATCCGCTTTTGGCTTTAGTCTTAAAGTTACACTAGAAACTCCTTCAGAACTTTTCGAATAGTAAAAATCAATATCTTGAAGATTATCTAAAGTATCTTCTATTGGAATAGTAACTTGTTTTTCAACTTCCTCAGGTGAAGCACCATCATATTTTGTTATTATTTTAATAGAATCTTTTTCTACAACTGGGAACATCTCTTCTGGCATTGATTGCCAAGACATTACGCCTATTATCACAATTAAAATTAAAAATAAATTTACTACAAGTGGGTTTTTTATAGAGTAATCTATCATAGTGTTTTTATTGTTTAGATATTAAAATATCTTGACCTTCTGATAGCGAAGAAACATCTTTTGTTACAATTAAATCATTTGATTTTACATTGCCATTAATAACATAAATTTCATCAAATCTTGTAAGGATATTAATTTCCTTTTTTTGCAATTTTTTACCATTAATTATAAAAACAAACTTTTTTCCATTATCGCTTAGAACTGATGCTACCGGGACTCCAAAACTTTTTTCTATTTTAGGTAAAATAAATTTTGCCTTTGCTAGCATGCCTGATCTCAATCTATTGTCGTTTATTCTTATTCTAAGTAAATGAGTATAGGTTTCCAAATTAGGACTTGTTTGAAATGATATCAACTTTCCCTTTGTAATAATTTTATTTGATAAAATTTCTATATCCATATCAAGTTTCAAACCCTCTATTACATCTCTTCTTACTTCAACGTAAAGATCTAAAGCTGAAGTGTCTATAAGATTCGCAACAATGTTATTAGGGCTAACAACATCTCCTTCATCTACATTTATTTCATTAATGACTCCTGAAAAATTAGCTTTAATGAAAGTCTTATGAAAATCTTGCCTGCTTCTGTACATTTTTGATTCTAATTCAATTTGCTTTTGAATCGTCTTATCGTACTGGGATTTTGATAGTAATGATTTTTTGTCAAGGACTGCCATTCTCTCAACTTCTTTGGTTTGTAATTCATAATTTTTTTTGGCTAATTCATATAATTTTTTATATATATAATATTCTTCTAAAATTAATATTTTTTTTCCGGATTTTATGTATTCTCCTGGTTGTACTAGTTTTTTTGCTAATCTTCCACTTATTTCGAATTTCAGCTCTGCTTTTTTTGAAGGCTCCAATCTTCCAGTATAATCTACTATTGGCGAAATACTTTGCATCTGCAATTTAACAGCGTTAACAACCACCGGTATAGGTTTATTTACATTTGCTTCAGGCTCAGGTTGAAAAACAACCAATAACACTGACACAGATAAAAATACCACCAAAGCTAATATGCTTAGCTGGCCTTGATTTTTAAGGATTTTATAGCTTTTTAATTTGTTCAAAATTTCCTCATTTGAGCAATATAATACAACCATTATCTCAAATTTTTACTATATAATATATGTTATATGAAAAATTCAAGCAAAATAATAATATGCCTATTTTTACTATTAAATAGTAGGCTGTATGCTGAAAATATTGATAATTTAGAAGAAAAATCTTTCTTCTGTTGCTCTATATATGACTTGTACAAAACTGATTATTCAGAAAAAATTGTAGAAGATGCTCAATTAAAAAATATAAATAAAGATTTAATAAACAAAAATAAATTTCTAAAAGTAAGCACAACTGTGTCTG
Organism: Gammaproteobacteria bacterium; assembly: GCA_029268385.1. Lineage (GTDB taxonomy): Bacteria > Pseudomonadota > Gammaproteobacteria > Poriferisulfidales. The sequence continues at coordinate 49,695 of JAQWPG010000005.1, read as the reverse complement.
ACGAATCTTCTATTAAAGATATTAATAAAGAAAATAGTATTCCGGAAAAAAATATTTCAATTGAGCCAAAAAAAGTTGATGTAAATTTAGAAGTGGGTTCTGATATAGATGCAAATCTTATACATATAGAAGCTGATGAATCTTATTGGCATGAAAATAAACAATTAACAATTCTGCAAGGCGATACCAAAATTATTAGAGGTAACGAAATTATAAAAGGTGAATTAACCAATTTTTTACAATTAGAAAATAGAGCTAGGCTGAGTGGAAATGTACAATATAATGCTGACGGCATAGAAGTTAAAGCTCCTTATGCCGAATACAATACGAAAGAATCTAGGACAGATTTTATATCCCCAGAATATAAATTTTCAGCTCTCAACATATCTGGTAAAGCAAGATACGGTATAAGACTTAAAAATAAAAATATGTACTTGAAAAATTCAACTTACACAACCTGTGATTTGCTTAATCCTGATTGGAACCTAATTAGTAAAAGTACAAATCTAGACTTTGAAAAAGGAGTTGGGACTGGCAAAGATGTATTTATTACAGTAAGAGGTATGCCGGTTTTTTATTCTCCTTATATGCAATTTTCACTTGATGAGCAAAGAAAAACAGGATTTTTAGTTCCGGATTTTTCTGGTAGTTGGGTTAAGGGCCCTGATGTGATTACTCCTTTTTACTGGAATATTGCTGAGAACATGGACATGTTAATTGAGCCGTCATACATTCAAGAAAGAGGAAGTAAAATTTCATCTCATTTTAGATATTTAAATAAAAATTATGATGGGTCGTTTTTTCTATCTTACTTAGATGATGACTCTGAGTATAAAAAAGCAAGTAAAAATTTAAGGGGGAATAGTAACAGATATAACTTTTACTTAAGTCATAAACAAACATTTGCAAAAAATATAAAAATTGATTTGTTATATGATAAATATTCAGACAAAGATTTCTTTGATGATTTTGGTTCTGGTATAACAAGAAGTAGTACATCCTATAAAACAAGACATGCAAAGTTAAATTATAGTTTTAATGGTTGGGATATAAATTCTAAATTTTTAGGGTACCAAGTATTTGATAAAAACATCAACCTTTCTTCTCAGCCATACGATATCTTGCCAGAAATAAATGTTGGCAAAAGATGGGACAAAGATCTAATTAATTTTGACTTAAGATCATCTTTAACACAATGGGATCACGTTTCAAAGGTTGATGGTACAAGAGCAGATATACAAATTGGCTTTGATAAAACCTTTAATATGCGTGGATTAAGTATTAAGCCGAGGCTTAAAGTTCAACATACAAGCTATGATTTAGATAATCAAACTGATGGATTTACCTCAACTCCTAGTAAGACAATACCGATCTTCACACTTGATAATCAATTAACCTTGTCAAAACAAATAAAAAATACAAAAATAGCTCATCAAATAAAACCAAGAATATTTTATTTATATTCAGGTGAAGAAAATCAAGATGATATACCAATTTTTGATACTGGTTTAAACGATTTTTCTTACGCCCAATTATTTAGAGATAATAGTTACTCGGGATTGGATAGAAATAATAATACAAATCAAATGACATTTTCTCTGTCCTCAAGTTTTTATGATCTAGATGAATACAGAAATATTTTTACTGCAAGCATTGGAAGGATTTTATATTTTGAGAATAGGAATATATCAATTAATAATGATACATCATATACTAAATCAAATTCTAAAATCGTTGGTGAATTAGAGTATAATCCATCAGAAAATATGAGTTTAATATCAACTTTTTTATATGACACAAATGGTGGAAATGATAAAACTGAAAAAAATATTCATACTTTTCAATACAGAGGCAAAGGAAATAATGTTCTTAATGCAAGTTATAGATATAGGAAAAACGATATTGAACAAGGTGATGTTAGTTTTGCCTGGGCAATTAATAATCATTTAAATATACTTGGTAGATGGAATTACGACTTTAAAAATAATATTTATGGAAAAGATTCTGGCGATATAGAAACTTTAGCTGGGCTAGAATATGAAAGCTGCTGTTGGAAAGCAAGGCTGGTGCAAAGAAAATATAAGATTGACGCAGAAACATATGAAAAAGATATACAGTTTCAAATAATGTTAAAAGGATTTACAGATGTAGGAACTCCACTCGGAGATCTAATTTCTGACAGTATAAAAGGTTATATGGACAAAGATTACTAAAAATATGAAATATACAATTTTATTTATAATTTTATTTTGTACAAATTCATTTGCAAAAATTTTAGATCAAGCCATCGTTATTATTGAAAATGATGTTATTACTCAATCTGAATTTGAAGAAAAATTAAATTTTCTACTCAATCAATATAGAATAAGTGGCAATAAATTGCCACAGGACAGAAGTGCATTTCAAAAACAAATTTTAGATCGCATGGTTAATACAAGGTTGCAACTGAATCATGGTAAAAAAATTGGTGTGGAAGTTGAAGAATGGATGATTGATAAGGCTATGGAAGATATGGCAAAACGATCTGGTATCACACTAACAGAATTTAGGGAAGAGATTATAAGTAAAGGAGTCAATTATAATTCATATCGAAACGTATTAAGAGAAGATTTAATTACAAGAGAAGTCAAAAGAAGAGTACTGTCTCAAAAAGTAAAAGTAAGTAAAAAAGAAATTGAAGAGTTTATTAAACATCAATCTCATGTATTCAAGGAAAATAATCAATACAAACTATCTAATATTTTGATTTCTATTTCGGAAAGCCCATCAGAAGATGAAAAATCTAGATCAAAGAAAAAAATTGAAATGATACAAAAGAGATTTTTGAATGGTGAAAAATTTTCAACTTTAGCAAGAAATTATTCAGATAGTGGAAATGCATCATCTGGTGGAGATCTTGGCTGGAGAAGAATTAGTGAAGTACCCAGAATGTTCTTAGAAGAATTAGAGGTGGTAAATAAAGGAGAAATTAGTAATGTGATTGATACTAGTAATGGATATTACTTATTTTATCTGGAAGATAAAAAAGAAATGGACAATGTGGAAATTGAAGAAAGAAAAGTTAGACATATATTAATAAAGAAAAATGCAATCACTACAGATGATGATGCCTCAAGCAAACTCTTAGAACTTAAAAAAAGAATTCTTGGGGGAGAATCTTTTTCTGATCTTGCAAGAACTTACTCTGAAGATACTCTATCTGCAGCATCAGGCGGGGAACTAGATTGGTCTGCTCCTGGATCATTTGTTCCTGAGTTTGAGGATAAAATTGACACGCTTAATATAAATACAATCAGCGATCCTTTTGCGACTCAATATGGCTGGCACATATTAGAAGTGCTTGAAAAGAGAAATCAAAATAATACTGAGATTGTTAAAAGGAACCTTGCTAGGAGATATATAACTGCAAGTAGATCTGAAGAAATTATTGACGCATGGATTATAGAACTTAAAGAAAAAAATTATATAAAATATCTTTCAGAGAGCACTCCAAAAATTTATCGAAATAAAATTAAAGATAGTGATTTAGAAATGCAAAAAATATGGGATCCATTTTCTGAATGAAAAATATTCCTAAAATTATTATTACACCAGGAGAACCATCCGGAATAGGTTATGATATAGTGCTGGATATCTCAAAAGAAAATTTTCAAGCTAGTATAATAGTGGTTGCAAATATAGATTTATTAAAAGATCGCGCCCATCTACTAAATAAAAAAATAAATATTGTTGAAGTTAGTATTTTTGATAAAAATTTAGCGAAAGAAGTAAATAATACTATTTTTGTCCATAATATCAGTGAAAATAATAAAGTAGTTATTGGTAAGCCTGACATTAAACACGCACCTCTAGTTCTCAAATCACTCGACACAGCAATAGATGCATGTTTAGACAATTTTGCAGATGCAATGGTAACAGGGCCAGTTCAGAAGAGCACAATTATGGAGTATGGAGAAGAATTTCCCGGCCATACTGAATACATTGCATCAAAGACTGGAGGTCAACCAATAATGATGTTGCATACAGTTGATACTAGGATTGCTCTATTAACAACTCATGTTTCTTTATCAAAAGTCCCGAGTCTTGTAACAAAAGAGAGAATAGAGGCTAATGTTGAAATTATTACTAATGACTTAATTGAAAAATTTGGAATAAATAATCCAAAAATTTCCGTGTGCGGATTAAACCCACATGCTGGAGAAAACGGATATATTGGCACTGAAGAGAAAAATATTATTATTCCAGCTATAAAATCTTTAAAGAATAAGGGATTTAATGTAGAAGGTCCTTTTTCTGCTGATACAATTTTTACAAGGAATGAGAAAACTGACCTTATTTTAGCCATGTTTCATGATCAAGCTTTACCAGTCATTAAAACTATTGGATTTGGGGATATAGTAAATACTACTCTAGGATTGCCAATCATTAGAACATCCGTTGATCATGGTACAGCTTTAGATATAGCTGGGACAAACATAGCAAATTCGAAAAGCTTAGTAACGGCAGTCCGCACATCGATTGATATTGTAAATCAAAAAAATGCAAGATAAGCTAAAGCCAAATAAAAAATTAGGGCAAAATTTTTTAATAAATAAATTCACCATAAACACTATAATAGAGATATTAAATATATCTAATAATGATTTAATATTAGAAGTAGGCCCTGGTAAAGGAGCATTAACAGAAAGCATAATTAAAAAAACTAATAGCTATATCGGTATAGAAAAAGATAATAATTTATGTAATATCCTTAGAAAAAATTATAAAAATAAAATTGATATTAGAAATGAAGATATATTAAAAATTGATTTTAAAAATTTATATAAAGAAAAATATAAAATTGTTGGAAATATTCCATATAATATATCTTCTAAACTTTTATTAAAGTGCATTGAATATAAAGAAGAAATTACTGATATTCATTTTATGATGCAAAAAGAATTTGTTGATAGAGTTATATCAAAACATGGTAATAAATCTTACGGAAGATTATCAGTACTTATACAACTATTTTTTATTACTGAAAAATATATAGATATTCATCCTGCAGATTTTTATCCTCCTCCTAAGATTTATTCCTCATTTATGAGTTTAACTCCTAGAAAAAAAATTTTACTTAAAAAAAATGAGATTAACGATTTTTTATTATTTTCAAAATTAATATTTAATACAAGAAGAAAAAAAATAAAAAATTGCATAAATTTAGGCGATGAAGCTTTATATGATAATATAGAAAAAAGAGCTGAAGAATTATCAATAGAAGAAATGATTAAATTATATAGAGATATAAAGAATGATGGAAAATCTATACAAAATTGCGGTTAAGGTTAAAACCGAATATATTGAATATCAATCTGACCCAAATAGAGAAAGATATGTTTTTTCCTATACTGTAAAAATAAAGAACTTGGGAAAAATTCCTGCAAAACTAATTAGCAGGAAATGGATAATTACTGATGCAAATGGAAAAATAGAAGAAGTCGAAGGCCTTGGAGTTATTGGTGAGCAGCCAAGATTACTGACTAATGAGTCTTTTGAATATACAAGTGGCACTATATTAAGGACTCCTGTTGGATCAATGCATGGAAATTATAGAATGATTGCGGATAATGGATACGAATTTAAGGCTGAAATACCTATATTTTCACTGAATAAACCAAAAATATTAAATTAAAATGTCTACATATGTCATTGGTGATATTCAAGGCTGTTATAAAGAATTTAAAGAACTTCTTAAGCAAATTAACTTTAATAAGAAGAAGGACACTTTATGGCTAGCTGGTGATTTAGTAAATCGTGGTCCCAAATCTTACGACGTAATAAAATATATTATGGATTTAGACTCAAGCGCTATTACTGTTTTGGGAAATCACGATTTTTTTTTAATGGCTTCGTATTATAAATTAGATCCTTGGCCATATAAAAATAATAATTTTGAAGATATCTTATCAAGTAAAGACGCTGATCAAATAATAAATTGGCTAAGAAATCAAAAACTAATACATCTAGATAGTGAGCTAGGCTATATACTCTCACATGCTGGGATTTACCCAGAATGGAGCTTAAATGAAACAATATCATTAGCAGCTCAAATTGAGAATGCATTGAAAGGAAAAAAGTGCAAAAGTTTTATTAAAACTTTATGGAGCAACGAACCAAATAAATGGGAGAGAAATTTAAGTAAAAAAGAAAAATTAATTTTTGCTACAAATGTTTTTACCAGAATGAGATATTTAAATAAAAACTTATTCTTAGATTTTGATGAAAAAACGAATCCAGAAAACCTTGAAAATAGCTCACTAGTGCCATGGTACGATTTTAATAATAATATATATGAAAATTATAAAGTTATTATTGGACACTGGTCAACATTAGGTTATAGAAATAAAGGAAATTTTATCTCTATTGACACAGGTTGTTCTTGGGGGAACAAACTAACTTCAATAAAAATTTTGAAAAATAAGAAAGTCAAAAAAATTGAAATTAAGTGTTAATTTTTTTTATTAAAATTTCAGACTTAAAATCATGCGTATTATTTTTATTTTTTTTATAATACTTTGTATCAACAATATCCCAATTAGAATTATCAAAATGTGGAAAAAATTTATCACCTTCAATTTCGTCATTGATAGTGGTTAAATATAGTTTATTTGCCTTATTTATTGTTTGAGAATATATGTCTTGCCCACCAATAATAAATATCTCTTCTTTGTTTCCTGCATCAACTAATGCATTTTCAAGATTATCAAAAACTAATATATTTTTGTCTTTTAGGCTTCTAGATAAAATTACATTTTTTCTTCCCGGAAGTGCTTTTCCAATTGAGTCGTATGTCATTCTTCCCATTATAATTGTTTTGCCTATAGTTATTTTTTTAAAATTCTTTAGATCGTCAGATAAATGCCAAGGCATACCGTTATCTTTCCCTATAACCCTATTCTTAGACATCGCAACTATCATAGATATATTCATTATATTGCTATTTCTCCACTAATATGTGGATGCGATTTATAATTTATAATTTCAAAGTCGCTATATTTAAATGAAAACAAATCATTTTTTTTTGTATTTATTTTTATATTTGGAAGGTCATAAGGCTTTCTAAGAATTTGTAATTTTGCTTGCTCTAAATGATTACTATACAGATGCAAATCTCCTACTGTATATATAAAATCACCAACGTCAAAATTTAAAACATGCGCAATCATGTGAAGTAATAGCGAATAAGATGCTATATTGAATGGAACACCTAAAAATGCATCAGCACTCCTTTGATATAATTGACATGATAGTTTATTGTTTGCGATATAAAATTGAAACAAACAATGACATGGTGGTAACGCCATCTCATCAAGCTCTCCTACATTCCAAGCAGACACTATATGTCTTCTTGAATTAGGGTTATTTTTTAAGCTATCTAATAAAATTTTAAGCTGATCTATGTGACTTCCGTCATTTTTTTTCCAACTTCTCCATTGAACACCGTAGATTTTTCCTAAATCACCATCTTCATCAGCCCACTCATTCCAAATTGACACCCCATTTTCATTTAGATAATTGATGTTGCTATCCCCATTAATAAACCATAAAAGCTCATGTATAACAGACTTTAAATGAATTTTTTTTGTTGTAACTAAAGGGAAACCTTTTGAAAGATCAAATCTTGTTTGATATCCAAATGTAGAAAAGGTTCCAACACCTGTCCTATCTTTTTTTTCAACACCATTTTGTATAATATGATTTAATAAATTGAGATATTGTTTCATAAATTTTATTTACCTCTTCCATATTTTAAAATATAAATACCTAGTAAAAACATTGGCGCACAAAGAATTTGTCCCATTGTAACCCAACTAAAGACAAGATATCCAATGTGTGCATCTGGCTCCCTAAAAAATTCTACAATAAATCTAAATAATGAATAAAATATTAAAAAATATGCAGTAACTCGTGAGGTTCTGGTATTTTTAGGTAGTGAAAAATTCAAAATAACAAAAAGAACAATACCTTCTAAAAATGCCTCATAAATTTGAGTTGGGTGTCTTGTAAGATTGTCTATTTTAGGGAAGATTACACCCCAAACTAAATCGGTAGGTTTTCCCCATAATTCACCGTTAATAAAATTTCCAATTCTTCCTGTAAATAAACCTATTGGAACCAATTTCACTATAAAATCTGATATTTCAAAGAAAGGTATTTGATTTTTTTTACAGAAGTAAATTATGCCTACCATTACACCAATGAAGCCTCCATGAAAACTCATGCCTCCATTCCATAAATAAAATATTGTTATCGGATTATCTAATGTATAATAGAAATTATAAAAAATTGAGTAACCAATTCTTCCTCCAGCAAGCACACCTAAAAAACTATAAAACATCAAATCTGAAAAATTATCTTTGCTAATTTTTACAATATTTTTTTTAATATAAAAATTTCCAACGCACCAAGCAAGCGAAAAAGCCAAAAGGTACATAATTCCATACCAATATATATGAAAGCTTCCCAGAGAAATAAAAATCGGATTTATATCGTGTATCATGACTAATAATTTTTCGTATAAATGTATATAATAGCAGAGCTATGAATAAAAATCGTCTTTCTAAACAAACCAGTCCTTATCTTCAACAACATGCTGAAAATCCTGTTGATTGGTATCCTTGGGGTAAAGAAGCTTTAGACAAAGCTAAAAAAGAGAATAAACCTATACTGCTATCAATAGGGTACTCTGCGTGCCACTGGTGTCATGTAATGGCGCATGAGTCTTTTGAAGATGATCAAACTGCTAAAATCATGAACAAATATTTTATAAATATAAAAGTTGATAGGGAAGAAAGGCCTGACTTAGATAAGATATATCAGACATCACAGATACTTCTTAATCAAAGATCAGGGGGATGGCCACTGACCATGTTTTTAGCCCATGAAAACCAAGCTCCATTCTTTGGCGGTACCTATTTTCCAAATACTGCAAAATATAATTTACCCAGCTTTAAGGAATTGCTTATAAAGGTTCAAGAATATTATAAAGAAAATTATAAAGAAATATTGGATCACAATCAGTCAATTATAAAAGCTCTTGGAGATATTCATAAAATAAATAAAAATAACGAAAATATTCACAAGGATATAGAGGAAAAGTACATTCAAAATGTTCAAAAAATATTTGATCATACAATGGGCGGTTTCGGCTCAGCCCCAAAATTTCCTCAGCCAGGCTTGTTAATGCATATTTTAAATAGTAATCAATATAATAAGAAAGAAAATTGCAAAGATTTAGATATGGCTCTCTATAGTCTTTTATCTATGCAAGAAGGTGGTATCAATGATCAATTAGGCGGTGGGTTTTTTAGGTATTCTGTAGATGACGTTTGGATGATACCTCACTTCGAGAAAATGCTTTATGATAATGCATGCTTATTAGAATGTTATTGCAAAGCATATTCTATGACTAAAGAAAAAAATTTTCTTAACACAGCAAGAAAAACAGCATATTGGATCGTGGATGAAATGCAATCAATAGAAGGTGGTTTTTATTCAAGTATAGATGCCGATTCAGATACCGGTGAGGGGCAATATTATATTTGGGAGAAAACTGAAGTTGAAGAAAATCTTAGCAACGAACAATATAAAGTATTTTCTAAATATTATGGCTTAAATAAGAGGGATAATTTTGATAAAAAATATCATTTATATGTATCCTATAATTCCAAAGCTGACTTTAAATCAAGAAAAAAAAATATTGATAAAAAATTACTTAATGAAAGTATTGATATACTTTTAAAAATCAGAGATAAAAGAAAAAAACCATTTACAGATGAAAAAATACTTACTTCTTGGAATGCTTTAACTATCAAATCATTAATTGATTACTGCAAGACTTCTAAAGATATGACTTACATTGTAAATTCAGAAAAAGCTATCAATTTTTTAATTGAAGAAATGTTGTTTGAAGATGGCTTAAATGCTACCTATAAAGATGGTAAATCTCATATAAATGCTTACTTAGATGATTATGCTTTTTTAATTGATGCTATTTTAAATTTTTTATCAATAAAATGGGATAATAAATTATTAAAACAAGCTATACTTTTATCAGATTTGTTAATAGAAAAATTTTTAGATAATCATGACGGGGGATTTTTCTTTACTGCAAAAGACCATGAAGATCTTATTCAAAAGCCTAAGCCAACTGCAGATGAGGCTTTCCCATCAGGAAATAGTATTGCAGCAAAAGTTTTAATTAAATTGGGTTTCCTCATGAATAATACGCAATATTTAGATTCAGCTTACTCTGTATTTACTTATGCATCAAAACAGATTAATGATTCGCCGAATGCACACAGCTCATTACTTGATAGCTATTTATTAAAAGAAAAACCATTTGTTATTATAATTTTAAAGGCGGAATCTACATATAAAGATTTAGCATTATGGCTTGACCCTTTAGTTAATTTAAATAAACCTTATATAGACTATTATCATGTTCCTAAAAATAATACTGGGTATTCAAATATTGATGATAAAATATTATTGGGTGAGGTAACAGCATACATTTGTACTGATTATACCTGTGAAGAACCTATTTTTGATCTTGAAGAATTTATATCTAGGATTAATCTTTTATGAGAATATTTAATTTTTTAAAAAAACTATTTAGATTTATTGTGCATATAAGTAATACCAAGAAAATTATATCTGATATTGGAAATTTTAATATTTGCGCTAACGAAGTTCAGTCAGAAAAGATACGACTCTGGTTCAAAAAAATTCTAGATATAATTGAAGTAAAAACAATAATTAAAGGCGAGATTAAAAAAGGCAGCTACTTAATTATTTCAAATCATTCTTCATGGCTAGATATTATTATTTTAGGAAGTACATTCCAAACTACTTTCCTATCAAAAATTGAAGTGAGTCGTTGGCCAATTATTGGAAAAATTACTACAGCTGTAGATATGCTTTTTATTAACAGAGGGGCTAAAAATGCTGCCTCTTTGGCTGTTAATGGAATATCTGAATTCATAGATAATAAACGATGTGTAACAATATTTCCAGAAGGTACATCCTCAGGAGGTAAAGAACTTCTAAAATTTAAACCTCGATTATTTGCTAGCTGTATTGATAGCAATTGCGCAGTACAGTGTGTTATTATTAAATATCCGCACAAAAATAAGGCTATACATCCAAGTGTTCCGTTTGTTAGAGGAAATTCGTTATTTCTTAATATAATAAAGGTACTCTTTCAAAATGATATTACTGCAGAAATTACAGTATCAGAATTAGTAATAACTAATAATAAAGATCGAAGGACAATTGCAAATGAATGCTATGAGATTATAAAAAATAATTTAGGAACTAATGTTAATTAATATTTTAGAAACAGCTTTTAATTTAATTATTACTTTAAATAACGATTTATTTGAAATTATACATCTTTCTCTTAAAGTAACATTATCTGCTTTAATAATTTCGGTTTTAATTAGTATTCCTTTTGGCGCTTTTCTTGTATTTTATAAAAATAAATTCCAGTCATTAATAGTTCTAATTGCTAATACTTTAATGGGAATGCCACCTGTTGTTCTCGGCTTATTAATTTATACACTTGTATCTAAGAAAGGTATTTTTGGATTTCTAGATATATTATATACCCCATCAGCAATGATTCTTGCGCAAACACTTCTTATCGTCCCTATAGTTGTCTCACTTACCTATGAAGAAATCTATAAAAAAAATAAAGAATATGATTTGTTATTAAATTCTTTAAATCTAGATAAATTATCAAAGTTAAAGACACTTATATATGAATCTAGATACGCGCTTATAACCGTTGCTTTAACTGGGTTTGGTAGAGCAAGTGCAGAAGTTGGGGCAGTAATGATTGTTGGAGGTAACATAAATCATTTTACAAGAGTGATGACAACTGCAATCGCTTTCGAGACCAGCAAAGGTAGTATTGAATTAGCTGTTGCATTGGGTTTAATTTTAATTTTAATATCTTTTATAATTACATTGCTAATTAAGTCACTTAGGAAAATTAGCTAGAATGAATATCCTGCCTTTAAAAATAAATAATTTATCATACTCAGCAAATGATAACGAAATATTAAAAAATATAAATTTCAGCTGCGCAGAACCTAAAGTAACAATTATAGCTGGTAACAATGGCTCTGGTAAAAGTACATTACTTAAAATACTTCATGGACTAATAAAAACTCCTAACAATGTTATTCAATGGGGGAATTATTTTATTTCTGAAGTCAAGGAAAAGCAGTCTATGGTATTTCAAACACCAATTCTCCTTAATAGAACAGTTTATGATAATTTGCATTATGTAGCTATAAAAAAGAACATTACAGAAAAAAACTATATCGAAAAAATCATGAGAAAGTTAAATATTAAAAATATTTCTAATATAAATGCTAAATATATTTCAGGTGGAGAAAAACAAAAAGTCTCTATAGCAATGTCAATAATAGGAAACCCAAAAATAATATTTTTAGACGAACCTACATCACAACTTGATCCTGTATACAAGAATGAGATAGAAAGTATAATAAGAAATCTCTCTAATAATAATATAAAAATATTTATGACTTCTCATGATGTATCACAAATCAAAAGAATAGGCGAAGAGATTATATTTCTAGATAATGGAAGAGTTATATATCAAAAATGTGTAAAAGATTTTTTTTCAGAAGAGCATTGTGATTTAATTAAAAATTATATAAATTACGCTTAACTTTAGAAGAAACTAAGATTATTATTAGCATGCTTGATTATTTTTTCTTTTGCAAATTGAGATTTTTGTATTTTAGCCATTGAACTGAGTATGAATTTATTTAAAAACTTGTTTTCAATAGAGTAAATTTTTTCTATAAATTTTAATTGTTGCCTAGCCTTCTTATTGATTATTCGTTGTTTTCTTGCATAGCCAGAGAAATAGTTATTATTTTCAAAATTATTTTTATTTTCTTTCATAACTCTATCTAATTCTATAATATCAGATATTCCCAAATTTAAACCCATGCCAGCTAGGGGATGTACAGAATGTGCTGAATCACCTACGAATAATATTTTTCCATGTTTATATTTTTCAGAATCAAATCCTATTAAATCAAACGAAATCAATTTTGTACTCAACTTAATTTCTCCGAATTTATTATTTGTAATGTTTTTTATATATTCACATATATTATCTTTATCAAATTTTTCTTCATCAATATATCTATTTTTTATACTTACAACCATTGAAAAAGAATTTTCTGATATTGGGAGAAATGCAATCGGTCCACTTTTTAAGAAGATTTGATAAGCTATATTATTGTTTCTTGCCGTATGATCTATATTAAACACTAAAGCTTTAGAATTATAATTATCATAAATATTACTAATACTTAATTTTTTTTTCATACTTGAATTTATTCCTTCGCAGCTAAATAAATATTCTGATTCTATTTTTTTATTATCACTTGTTACGGCAGTCACCTTGCCACTAGATTCATCCAATGATTTAATTTCACTATTATCTAAAAAACTGATATTTTCATCTTTTTCAACTTTTTTCTTAAGTGAAGACATTATATCTTTACTTTGGACTATGTAACCAATATTACTGCAACTATCTTTTTTTGCTAAACTTAATAAATTTTCTTGATTAAATTTCCTATAAAATAAATTCATTCCGGATAGTGTATTTATATTTTCTGTGTTGTCCCATATATCAATATTTTCAAAAAATATTTTTGTTTTTTCTGATATTGCATATATCCTATTTACTCTCAAATTATTAAAAAAATTTTTTTCAACTAATATAACTTTCTTTTTTTTCATACTTAGCGAAAGTGCCAAAGACATCCCTATAATTCCCGATCCAACTATTATCAAATCAGTTCTCATATTTAATCTTTTAAAGTGGAAATTAGTGATTGTGAAAAATTCACACCTAATAAGTATCTTATTGCATTAATTCTTAAATTCTTATTCATATCCATCAATATGAACGATAAGCCAATAATATTATTTCTTAAAAAACCATTGCCGTGAACAAATGATGCTAAAAAATCTGTAAATTTCACTAGCCTAGTAACTTCTTTTATTCTACTTTTATTATAATTATTAAATATTAATAAAAAATCATTTTTTTCTAACGTATTTGAATTTTCTATCATGCCTGTTAAATATGCACAATCTCTCAACGATAAATTAAAACTTTGAGCCGCTATAGGATGAAGTGTATGTGCAGCATCACCTAATAAGCAAATATTTTCACTAGCAAAGTCCTTATAATATTTCATCTGTAAAGGGTATTTTTTTATATTCTTTAAATCCAATATCTTGCCACATTTATCTCCAATTAGATTTTGAAAATATTCTTTTGCTTCGGGAAATTGTAATTTTATTATAACTTCTGATTCATCTTCATCAGTGGAATAAATTAAAGTCCAAGAGTTACTATTTCTAGGTATTATCCCAATAATACCTCGATCAGTGAATCTCTCAAAAGCTGTCTCAGAGTTGTATTTATCAGTTGTAATCTCACATGTTAATGCATTTTGTTTGTAATTTTTTTGTACTTTTTCAGAAAATATACTGTCTACTAAATTATCTGTTGCGCCAGTTGAAAATATGACTGAATTAGATGTTATATTCTTTTCTATTTTATTTTTAACGTATTTTATTTCAAGATCTTTGCTTTTATTTAATTTAATTACCTCAGCCTCATGAATAAATTCTATGTTTTTTTTATTTTCGATATTTTCATAAAGAATTTTTATTAGTTCTTTAACTGGCAATTGATAACCAAGTGATTCTAAGTCTTCGTCTGATGATTTCACTAAAGTTGACCCAAAAATATTTTTTTTTGATATGTGTATGTCTTTTACTTTTGTGCAATATTTGAAAATTTTTCCCCAAATTCCTATATTTTCAAAGATGATTTTGCTTGTATTTGATAAAACTATATATCTATCTATATCATCCGTTGTTTTATAAAAATTTTTTGAATTGATATCTATTAAGGATACTTTTATATTTTCGTCTCGCAATAAATTACAGAAGGCTAGTCCTGTGAGCCCTGCTCCAATCATTGTTATGTTATTCTTTTGGTTTTGCATCTTATTTATTGCATAAAGATTCTACTTCATTACGTTTTTTAGCTAGATCGAGAGTTATTACTTCGTTACCTTTATTTGTTATTAATACGTCATCTTCTATTCTAACACCAATACCTCTCCACTTCTCTGAAACATTTTTATTTGCAGAATCTATATATATACCAGGCTCAACTGTTATTACCATGCCCGGCTGAAAACAAACATTTTCATATTCTCCAACATCATGCACATCTAGTCCGAGCCAATGTCCAGTCTTGTGCATAAAAAAATCTTTATACAATTCTTTTTTTATAACATTTTCAAAACTATCTTTAATTAAATTTAACTCTATCAAGCCTCTCGAAATCTCATTTACCGTTTCTTTGTGAACTTCGTTCCAGGTAACTCCTGGTTTAATAAATTTAATAGCTTTTTCTTGCGCTTTTAAAACAACATCATAAATTAGCGACTGCTCTTCATTAAATTTTCCATTTACTGGAAATGTTCTTGTAATATCTGAAGCATAACCTTGATTTTCGGCAGCTGCATCTATTAAAACTAAGTCATTATCTTTTAATTTACAATTATTTTTTACGTAATGAAGTGTGCATGCATTTTTTCCACCCCCCACTATAGACATATAAGCCATATGCATATTATTTTTATTAAAAATATATTTAATCTCTGCATCTAATTCATATTCATACATTCCTGGCTTTGATTTTTTCATGGCTAATTTGTGAGCCTTAATTGAGACTTTTGCCGCATCTTTTATCATTTTAATTTCATACTCAGATTTAATTAATCTTAGTTTCTGCGTAATTGAATGCAAGGTAATAATATTTTTAGGGAACGAATAATTTCTTCTATTATTCTGACTAGAGTTTTTGGTTTGTTTTTTTATAAAATCATCTAATTCACTATTTACTCCTGATTCTATAAATAAGCTATCTTGACCACTTACAAAGCTCAAAATTCTATCTTCATAATCATCATAATTATGCACTTGGGTAAAACCATAAAGTTCTTTTACTTGCTTATTATCAGAACGCTCACCTTCCCACACTTTTTCATGGGCCGAAGTATTATTTCTAAATAATATTATATTGGGTATATTTTCTTCCTTAAAGATTACACAAATAAGGTTTGGTTCGCTAATGCCAGTCAGGTAAAGAAAATCACTATTTTGCCTATAAGGATTCTCCACATCTCTTGTTCTGTAATTTTTATTAGCAGATGATAATATAGCAATCGAGTTATTTGGCATCATCGAAATTAACGCAATTCTTCTAGTTTTGAGCTCATTTAAATCCATATTTTACCAACCAAAAATTAATATTGTTATAATTGTATTTATCTATTGACCTTGAATGCTCGCAATAATAATATATATAACATATGAATAATGATCACATAATATCTTCACTAAATAAAGACTTAGACGAGCTTGAAAGAAAAATAGAAGATTTGTCTAACAAATATTTAGTTCTTAAGAAGGAAAACCTTCTATTAAAAGAAAGGCAAGAAGCTGAAGTTTCAGAAAAGTTTAAAATCAAAGAAAAAAATCAGAAAGTTCAAAATAAAGTCGAGGGAATAATCAATAGGTTGAGGTCTTTGGAATATACTCAATAATGGACGATAATAATAAAAAAATTCCTGTTACAGTTAAAATTCTAAATCAAAATTATGACATATTTTGTAGAGAAGACGAAAAAGATACTTTATTTAATTCTGCCGAACTACTAAATGACAAAATGATGAAAACAAAAGCTGAAGGAAAAACAATTGGTCTTGATAGAATTGCAGTAATATCAGCATTAAATTTTGCAAATGATTCGCTAAGACACAAAGATATTACAAATAAGTTAAATTCTACAATTAAACAAAAAATTCTCGATTTAAATGAAAAAATAGATTCACTTCTACAAAATTAAAAATTAATTTTATCCACTAGTTTAATACTACTTAATTTGATATATTTTAAACAACTGATGTACTCGATATTATTGTTATGTCTTTGTTCCTAATTTTAAAACAGGGACTATTTAATTTATAACAGGTGTGCAAACCTAATATTTAGGTAGCCTAATGTATAAAACCTAGACCCACCTGAACTCACTGGTTCAAGGAGAATTAATAATAACGGTACATCGGTTCTCTTAAATACAATATTTAGATAAAAATAAAATATTTTAAAAAAAACGTCGATTTTATTTTTTTCCCCCACAAAAATAGTTGCACAGTAACAAAAAAATAAGAAATTATTTAATTTTAAGAAAAAACTTAAAAAAAACTAAAAATTTTTTAAATTTTTAAATCATTATGAATAAAACAGCAATAAATACTGTAAAAATAATTTATATTGCTAAATAAAAGAAAAAATAGCTAAAAAAACGTAAAAATTACAGTAAAAGTACAAAAAAACTAGTTAAAAAAAAATATTTTAATAAAAAATCATTAAATTATGAATAAAAAAAACATAATTTTTTTTTATTTAGCTATATATGTAAGAAAATGGTAAAAAAAACAAAAAAAACGTTGTGTAGTATTTTTTTTACTAAAAAAAAGATTGTATTTACTTTTAATATCATTAAACTTTTATTTGATAACCAACTTTAAGTGTTTTGGAGGATTTAAATGGCCATTAAACGTAAGAAGAAAAAGGTAGTAAGAAAAACAGCTGCTAAAAAGAAAGTTGTTAGAAAAGCAGCTAAGAAAAAAGTTACTAAACGTAAAGTAACTAAAAAGAAAGTAACTAAAAAGAAAGTTAAGAAGAAAGCAACTAAAAAGAAAGTGAAACGCAAAGTTGTGAAGAAGAAGGTTACTAAACGTAAAGTAGCTAAGAAAAAAGTTAAGAAAAAAGCAACTAAAAAGAAAGTGAAACGCAAGGTAGCGAAGAAAAAAGTAGCTAAGCGTAAAGTTAAGAAAAAAGTAGCTAAGAAAAAAACTACAAAAAGGAAAGTTGCGAAGAAAAAAACGAAACGTAAGGTTACAAGAAAGAAAAGATAGTCTGTTTCGTTATTAAGTAATATGAAAGGCCTCGCAAGAGGCCTTTTTTTTATTTTAGGAATGAATGATAACCTTTATTTTTAGTCTCTTCAGTGTATTTGTAATCAAGATCAGTAAGAAATTCTTCTAAGTCATCTTTGTTATGCGTCCCAATATCAATCCCGACTAAAACTCTTCCAAATGCCGAACCATGATTTCTATAGTGAAATAAAGTTATATCCCAATCTTTTTGCATTTTATTGAGGAAGTTTAATAATGCCCCAGGTTTTTCCGGGAACTCAAATCTAAATAGTTTTTCATTAATTACCGCACTTGGTTTTCCGCCCACCATATATCTCAAGTGTAATTTTGCAACTTCATTTTTTGTAAGATCAATATAATCATATTTTTTATCATTTAGATCACTAAATAAATTTTTTGTATCTTTTTCTATATTATCAGTTTTTATACCAACGAAAACATTCGCAGAATTTTCATTTGAATATCTATAATTGAATTCACTTATACTTTTTCTTCCAATCACTTCACAAAAAGCTCTAAAACTTCCTGACTTTTCAGGTATTTTTACTGACAAAAGAAGTTCTTTTCCCTCCCCTATCTCCGCTCTTTCCGTAACATGTCTCAGTCTATCAAAATTTAAATTTGCTCCAGAATTTATTGCAATAATTTTTTTATTCTCTAAATTATTGTTCAAAATATATTTTTTCATTCCTGCTACTGCCAAGGCACCTGCTGGCTCCGACATCACTCTTGTATCTTCATATATATCTTTGATTGCTGCACATGTTTCATCTATTGAGACAAGAATTACATCATCAACGTATTTTTGAGATATTTTGAACGTTTCTTCCCCAATTCTTTTTACTGCGCACCCATCTACAAATAGACCAACTTGACTTAAACTTGTTGGCTCACCATGTTTTAATGACATACTTAATGTTGGCGCATCTTCAGATTCAACACCAAAAATTTTACAGTTAGGGTAATGTTTTTTAAGGTAGATAGACATGCCAGATATTAGCCCTCCGCCGCCAACTGGAATAAAGAATATATCTGTAGAATCTTCACTTTGTTCAACAATTTCTTTAGCTACAGTGCCTTGCCCTGCTATTACTAATGGGTCATTAAACGGATGTATGAATACTCTTGCTTCTTTATTTGATACCTCTAATGCATGCTCATATGCTTCGTCAAAAGAATCACCAAAAAGCTTAATGCTTACCCCAAATTTTTTAACAGACTCAATTTTAATTGATGGAGTTGTTGTTGGCATTACTATTAAAGCATCTATGCCTAATTTACTTGCAGATAACGCAACTCCTTGAGCATGATTTCCAGCGGATGCCGCGATTATGCCATTAAGCCTTTCTTTTGAAGAAAGATTACTTACTTTATTATATGCCCCACGACACTTAAATGAAAAAATTGGTTGCAAATCCTCTCTTTTCAAATACACGGTATTATTGTACTTTGATGAAATCTTGTTAAGCAAAGTAATTGGGGTTTTCTTCGCAACATCATAAACCCTACTATTATTAATTTCTTTTATATAATTTATGTTCATGTATATTATAGTGCTTATTTTATTTTTATAGATTGCTTATATTTTATGTATGTATAGTATAACCATTTTAATAGAAGAATTAATAATATTATGACAGAAAAGTGGATACAAGGAGAAGTGATTAGCGTCAAACATTGGACAGAATCTCTTTATTCTATAAGAATCAATGCGCCAGATGTTAATTTTATTGCTGGGCAGTATACAAAAATATCTCTAACTATTGATAATGAAGAGATTTCTAGACCTTATTCTTTTGTAAACTCACCAAACGAAGATTTTCTTGAATTTTATTCTGTTTCAGTGCCGAATGGCCCATTATCCACAGCATTACAAAAACTAAAAGGTGGAGACTCTATAAATGTTAGTCCAAGAGGTAATGGCTTTCTAATTCTTAATGAGATACCAAATATTGATAATATTTGGATGCTAGCCACTGGTACTGCAATTGGACCATATTTATCTATTTTGAATACAAAAGACTCATGGAATAAATTTAAGAAAGTTATTTTAGTGCATGCTGTGAGATACGAGAAAGAACTAACTTACCAAAAAAATATTAGTTTTTTAAAAGAAAAGTATGGCGACAGATTTATTTATATTAGCTACGTTAGTAGAGAGGACTCAAAATATTCATTAAAAGGAAGAATTCCACAACATATTGCTAACGGACTACTTGAAAATAAAGCAAATATTAAAATGTCACCAGATAATACCCACGTTATGATATGTGGTAATCCTGAAATGGTAAAAGATACGACAACAGAATTAAAAAAAATTGGCTTGAAAAAACATAGGAGAAGCTCTCCAGGCCATATTACTACCGAAAATTACTGGTAAGACTGATCAACAACTTTATTGACAATTTTTCCAATTTTTTCAATTTCACATTCAACTATATCGCCATCTTTAAGAAACTCTGGAGGAGTCCTTGCAAATCCAACTCCACTTGGCGTGCCTGTTGCTATTATATCTCCCGGAACCAAGTATGTACTTTTAGAAATTGTTTCTATCTGCGTTGGTATATCAAATATTTGATATTTTGTATTTGATTTTTGCTTAACAATATTATTTACCTTGCATGATAAGTCAAGATTATGTGGATCAATAATTTCGTCTTTTGTCACTAAACATGGTCCTATAGGGCACGCTCCTGGCAAACTTTTTCCTAAAAAGAATTGCTTGTGATTTCTCTGAATATCTCTTGCAGATACATCATTTAAAACCATATATCCAAAAATATAATCATACACATCCTCTTTTTTTATATGAATGCCTGGCTTTCCAATTACAATCGCTAACTCTGATTCCCAGTCCATTTCTAAAGAAACATTTTTTCTTAAAGGAATATCTCCATATGGGGAATTAATACTAAGGGATGATTTAGTAAATATTATTGGATACTTTGGTCTTTTTATATCTTTTAAAAATACCTTCTCAGATTCTTTAATATGGTCTTCATAATTTAAGCCCATGCAAATGATATTCTGCTGGGGCTTAGGTATTGGGGCTAAAATACAGCTATTTGATAATTTAATTTCTTCTAAATTTGATGCTTTAATAAAATTTCTTAGTTTGCTGCAGTCTGCATTATCATAATTTAAAAATTTATCTATAGACTTAAAGTGCTCTGGACAATTATCTAAAACACCCGGAATAATATATTTATTATTATTTTTACCAACTGCCATTAGGGCTGCGCCATTATAATCTACCATATATAATTTCATTACTTACTCCGTTTTCTTTATGTGTTTAACGTATTTTGGATCACCTTCCAATAATATCTCTACTTCATCACACTGAATATTTATTATTTTATTAATATTTTCCAGTTTAAGGTCAACTAATACTCCCCCTTTTTTTAGAAAAGGTAAAATTAATATGTTTTTATATGTATAAAAATCATAACTAATACTTATGAAAGATATTTTATCGTTTTTTAAAGAAAAATTATTTTGTTCTTTTGCGTTTCTTAGCTCAATAGATCCACTTTGTACCCATAACGTTTTTTCTTCAGCATCATCCATTGTTTTTTTAATAAACGCGTCCTTAAAAGACATGGAAATATTACCACTATCTTCATTTAGCGACACTTCTAACTCTTCAAGCTGTATTATTCTAAAACTCATTATTCAAAAAAGTATTTATTAATATAATCTTCATAACTTTCTGTAAAATCACTCTCTAATTCTTCTTGTGTCTTTATAGACTCTATAGCTTCTTTTTTTAATTTCTTAGCTATAATGCCATCAGTAGTAATTTTGGAGAAGTGATCTTTTTGTTTCCATATATTTTCCATACAAAATTCATAAAAACTTACTTTGTTTTTTACCATCGTATCAATCACAATGTTTGACGGCAATTTACTATTATCTTTAATTTTAATTTCCTGTTCAGCGACGCACTCATTATATTTTTTGTCTTTTGTTATTGCGAACATCATATCAGCTATTTTTTTCAGCTCTTTTAGTTTTTCTTCTAAAACCTCAAAAATTGGTTTTTTTTCACCTTTTTTTATTATATTAAAATTCTTGTTTCTACCTTTATGTGCGCAATTTGTGAGATTTTTTTTTATTTCTCTATATTCTCTTTCTGTTATTTCTTCATCATTTTCTATTAAACTATGAATCATTAGAAGTTCTATAAAATACATTTGATTTTCATCAATCCCAGTGTTTGAAAATATATTATTATCTATTGATCTCAATTCTATATAATTAACCCCACCTTTTAACAAAGCTTTTGATGGTCGCTTTTTAATTTTTGGGTCTGGCTTAGGTCTTACTGTGCTATAATATTCATTTTCTATTTGCAAAATATTTTCATTAATTTGCTTATAGTATCCATCTGAATGAACCCCTATTTTTTTATATTCTTTACTTGGTTTTTTTATTGCTTCATTTAAACTTTCAGTATATTTTTCTAAAGAATTGTAATCTATATGAACACCCATATCCTCTTCTTTGTTATTTTGATATCCAATATCACCCATACGTAAAGATGTTGCGTATTTTTCATAATACGTGTACTCATCAAAAGATTCTAAAGTTGTTTTTTTTCCTGACAAATATGATTTACAAACTGCAGGTGAACATCCAAATAAATAAGCAATCATCCAGTCATTTCTTAGTAAATTTCTTGATATAATAAAATATTGTTCTGATTTAAAATCTTTTAGATTTTTTTTTGTTTTTTTCAGTTGAGCATATGAATTCCAAAATTTGTCTGAAAAAGAATAATTATAATGTATGCCAGATATGACTTGCATAACCCTACCATATCTATTTCCCAAACCTCTTCTATATGTTGTTTTCATTCTAGCTGGATTTGACGTTCCATAATACGCAATAGGGATACTCTTATCCCCAGCTATTATACATGGCATACTCGCAGGCCAAAGATATTCATCTTCTAAATTTCTATATATATATGCTATGATATTTTCTAAGTACTTTAAGGCTTCACTATGCGAGTTACATGGTGGGGTAACAATCTCTATTAGTGCTTCAGAATAATCTGTAGTTATATATTTGTTTGTAAGAGATGATCCAAAAATTTCAGGATGCATTTTAAGCGAAATTGTGCCATTACCATCTACTCTTAGTGATTCTTTTTCTAAGCCAATTTTTGAGTTTGCTAAAAATAATGAACAGGGATGCTCAGATAAATTTTTTAAAAACTTATCAATCATATTTGGCACCTAAATTATTAGGAGAAACATAAAACTTTTATTGATTTTAACCTTCTTAAACTTACTTTTTATTACTCGTCATAATCAGCAAATCTTGCGGCAATTTGCATGATGACTACAGCTAAAACAACTGCTCCAATTGTTATCCACGCCCAACCTATCATATCAATACTCCTTATATATTTAATTATATTTTATCATGGTTTTAAGTCTTTTCCAGTCAAATAATGGCCCTGGGTCAGCTTTTCTCCCCGGAGCTATGTCCGAGTGGGATACAATTCTATCTACATTTAAATTTTCATAATTATCTATTAAGCAATTCACAATTTCTGATAATTTAATATATTGAATATTTTCAAATGCAATATCTTCGCAACCCTCTAATTCAATACCTATTGAATAATCATTGCAGTCCTGTTTGTTTTCGAAAGACGATTTTCCCGCATGCCATGCTCTTTTATTAAAAGGCACAAATTGAATAATATCTCCACTTCGTTTTATATATATATGAGAAGATACCCTCATATCTTTAATATCATTTAAATACTTAATTTTAGTTTCTGGCAAGTTATTTAAAAAAAAATTTTCTACATAATCATTACCAAATATTGTTGGGGGCAAACTGATGCTATGGATAACTATCAATGATATTTTTATATCCACAGGTCTATCGTTATAGTTTGGTGAACTAAGAAAATTTACACCCTCTAATAAATGATTTTTTATTTTCATATATATCGCATTATGCAAAAAAAAAGCCCTAACTTGTAGGACTTTTTCATTAATGGCTAATGCCAATGGGTTACATCATGCCGCCCATGCCGCCCATTCCGCCCATGCCGTCCATACCAGGACCAGCATGAGAATGACCACCAGCATCTTCTTCATCTGCAGGAAGTTCTGCGACCATTGCTTCTGTTGTAATCATTAATCCAGCAACTGAAGCTGCATTTTGTAATGCAGATCTTGTTACTTTAGTTGGATCTAATATACCCATAGCAATCATATCTCCAAATTCACCTGTTGCAGCGTTATAACCTTCGTTACTATTTTTACTTTCAACAACTTTAGCTAATATTACTGAGGCTTCGTCACCTGCGTTTCCTACTATTTGCCTTAGTGGTTCTTCCATTGATCTTCTTAAGATACTTATACCCATATCCTGATCAGGATTGTCGCCTGTTAAATCTTTAATGGCTGAGATAGCTCTAATTAAAGCAGTTCCACCACCCGGAACAACGCCTTCCTCTACAGCAGCTCTTGTTGCATGCAAAGCATCTTCTACTCTTGCTTTCTTTTCTTTCATCTCAACTTCAGTTGCAGCTCCAACTTTGATTACAGCTACACCGCCTGCAAGCTTAGCCATTCTTTCTTGAAGTTTTTCTTTATCGTAATCAGATGTAGCTTCTTCAATCTGCGCTCTTATTTGATCAACCCTACCTTTAATTTGATCTGCACCACCAGCTCCATCGATTATTGTTGTGTTTTCTTTTGAGATATTTACTTTTTTAGCAGTTCCTAAATCTTCTAAGGTAGCTTTTTCAAGCGATAAGCCAACTTCTTCTGATAATACTGTTCCGCCAGTAAGGATTGCGATATCCTCTAGCATCGCTTTTCTTCTATCTCCAAATCCTGGAGCTTTTACAGCCGCGACCTTCACTATTCCTCTTATAGAGTTAACAACTAATGTCGCTAGTGCCTCTCCGTCAACATCTTCAGCTACAATAAGTAATGGTTTGCCAGCTTTCGCTACTGCTTCTAGAATGGGCAACATCTCTCTAATATTTGATATTTTTTTATCATGTAAAAGTATAAATGGATCATCAAGATCACAAGTCATACTATCTTGATTATTTGCAAAATATGGAGATAAGTAACCTCTGTCAAATTGCATCCCTTCTACTACTTCTAATTCATTTTCTAATGAATTACCTTCTTCAACAGTTATAACGCCCTCTTTACCAACTTTATCCATAGCGTCAGCAATAATATCTCCGACTTGAGAATCTGAATTTGCTGAAATTGAACCTACTTGTGCTATTTCTTTATTATCTGCGCATGGCTTAGAGATATCTTTTAATGCCGCAACAGATTCTATTACAGCTTTATCAATCCCTCTCTTTAAATCCATTGGGTTCATTCCTGCAGCAACTGACTTCATTCCTTCCCTAACAATTGCTTGCGCTAAAACTGTAGCAGTGGTTGTTCCATCGCCAGCCACATCGGAGGTTTGAGACGCTACTTCTTTGACCATCTGTGCGCCCATATTTTCATATTTATCTTTTAATTCGATTTCTTTTGCTACTGATACACCATCTTTAGTTACTGTAGGAGCTCCAAATGCTTTATCTAAAACTACATTTCTTCCTTTTGGACCCAATGTTGCTTTTACTGCATTTGCTAGTAAATTTACACCTGCGACCATTCTTTGACGCGCCTCATCACCAAACCTAACTTCTTTTGCTGCCATTTTAATTCACCTTTATGTTTTGTATGTTATTTAAATAAAAAAAATTTAATCTATTACCGCCATAATGTCATCTTCTTTCATTACAACCAATTCATCGGAATCTATTTTCACTTCAGTACCCGAATATTTTCCAAACAATACTGTATCGCCAACCTTAACGTCTAGTGGCTGTATATTTCCATTATCCTGAATTTTTCCATTTCCAACCGCAACAACCTCGCCCTTAATAGGTTTTTCTGTAGCACTGTCAGGAATAATTATCCCACCTGGGGAAGCTTTTTCTTCTTCCATTCTTTTTATGACTACTCTGTCATGCAAAGGTCTTATTTTCATACTAATAACTCCTGGTATTATTTAATTAATTTTTAGCACTCTCTCTTGGAGACTGCTAATTCTATAATTTGGCGAAGAAATGTCAAGAATTAATTGTCAGGATCTATATCTATATAATCTTTATTTTTATTGTTGTTTTGGGGCGATTTTCTGTATTTAGAAGCTGCTCTCTCTATAAAAGATTTTATTAAAATAATCCTTAATGGAGGAAATAATAATAAAATTCCTAAAAAATCAGTAAAAAAACCAGGTAATAATAAAAAAGCTCCGGATATGAATAAAGATAAATTGCTTAAAATTTCAATACCAGGCTGGCTTGTGTTCATTATTGATTGTCTTGCCTGCATGAATGAAGAAATTCCTTGGTACTTTACTGTAGCTATTCCCAAAAAAGCTGTAAGTAAAGTAAATAATATAGTAGAAATAGCACCTATCTCACTGCCAATTTTTACAAAAAAATATATTTCTATGGCTGGGAGCAGTATTAAAATTAAAAGAAATTTCATATATTTTTATTATACGTTTGTTCATCAAAAGCTTTTTTTGTTATCTCAACATTATCTTTTGAATTTAAAATATTATTGTCCCAATTTAAAATTTCTCCCAAGATAATTTCTTCCATAGACTCTATATTTTTTTCATAATCATTAAGTGCAGAAATATAATTAAAAGATTTTCCGCCAGATGATAGATAATTTTCTCTGCTTTGCATATTAATTTCTTCCAAAGTTTCCAGACAATCACATAAAAAACCAGGGCAAAAAATATCAACACTATCAACACCTTCTTCCGCCAATTTTTCCAGAATTTCATCAGTATATGGTTGCAACCAAACTTGTTTTCCAAACCTTGATTGAAATGTCACAACATACTCTTCCTCTATTAAGCCAAGTTTTTCGGCTATCATTCTTGCGGTTTTTTGACAGTAACAATGATATGGATCCCCTTTGTGCAGATTTACTTGCGGCAGCCCATGAAAAGAAAATACTAATTTTTTGGCTTTTTCTTCCTTTACCCATGAATCCTTTATTCTATTAGCACATGCAGATATATAATGTGGATTATCATGATATGTGGATAAAAATCTTATGTCAGGAATATTTCTCCAATTCTTAATTTCTGATGTTACTTTATCGAATATTGATGCAGTTGTTGCTGCTGAATATTGAGGAAACATAGGTATTATTGCCAATCTATTAATATTTTGTTTTTTGAAGTTGTCTAATACAGCACTTATTGAAGGGTTGCCGTATCTCATAGCTAAGTCTAGAACCAAGTGTTTTTTCTCAGAAATTTTTTTTGTTTTTTTTATTTTATCGATTATTTTTTTAGATATCACCAATAAAGGGGATCCATCTTTTAACCATATTTTTTTATACAAATCCCTACTTTTTTTTGGCCTTAAATTTAATATTATTAAATTTAAAATTACCCACCAAATAACTCGAGGAATTTCTACAATCCTAGGATCAGATAGAAATTCTGCTAAATAGCGCCTCACTGCAGAAGTAGTAGGTTCGTCTGGAGTTCCTAAATTAACAAGCAGGACTCCTATTTTTCTCTCATCGCCATGCGAGTAGTTTTTATCTGATATATATTTCATATTTCTTAATATACTACAAACTAAGAAATTTTTTTTGGTAATAATTAAATAATTATGCCTAAAGCCTATTTCTTAGTGGGCTAGTTCGTGGAAAATGTTGTTTTAAAAATTCCATCTGGTCAAAAAGAATAATCTTACCTTGTAAAAAAATATATTCAGCGTGGGTTGGTGCAAAGGGAATAGCCAATAACTCCATGTTAGCTTCCTCTGGAGTTCTTCCGGCTTTTGCGTTATTGCATCTTTTGCATGCAGAAACAACATTAACCCATAGGTCTTTTCCGCCTTGAAATAATGGAGTTACGTGGTCTCGTGACAAATTTTCCGAGTGAAATTTATTACCACAGTAGAGACACAAATGGTCATCTCTTTTAAACAATGTAGTGTTATTTAGCGGTGGTGAGTAGCGATTAGCAAGATTTTTATTATTTCCATATGTTGCAATTATAGAATTTACATCAACCTTACTTCTTCGGTGAGTAACAGCATTTATCCCACCACAAATTGTCATAATGTTACTTCCACATGTATAAGCTATTTGATCATTAAAATATAACCTTACAGCGTCTTGATATGATACCCATTCTAAAGGCATTCCGGAAACATCTGTTCTTAATATTTGTTGATTTAGATTATTCAACATAATTATGACCCTTTATATTTTAAGGTGTAAAATAAAAATATTTATGACCAAAAACAATTACTACAACATTAACATTACAAAAAAATAATACAAAGATAAATGCTTTTTGTACAAAGAATATGAAGAATATAGCTAAAATAGCAATTATTAAACCATTGCATAATCTATTTGATTATGAAATTCCCGAAGATATTGGAATTTTAGAGCCAGGCTCTAGAGTTAGCGTTGAATTTGGGAAAAGAATTATTATTGGGGTTGTTGTTCACATAACAAAGCAAGATGGGCCCTCGAGTTATAAATTGAAGAAAATACTCGAAATTATTGATAAAAAACCATTGATTGAAAAGGAAACTATCGACTTATTTATCTGGATTTCAAATTACTACCACGCTCCATTAGGCCAAGTTTTTGGTATTGGCACACCGTCTCTTTTTAGGAAAGGGAAAAAATTACCCAAAGTTGAAAAAAATATTATAGAAATAAATAAGGCAAAGTTATCAAAAAATATTGTTCTTACCAAAGAACAAAATGATGCTATTAAAATTATTGAAAAATCACTAGATTTTTATGAATGTTTTTTATTGGATGGAATTACAGGAAGCGGAAAAACAGAAGTATATAAAAGTATTCAAAATAAAATATATGAAAAAGGTTATCAAACATTAATCATTGTTCCAGAAAAAAATCTTATTCCAGAGTTACTGAGATATTTTAAAATTAAAAATGTAAGAGTTATTGAATATCATTCATCGCTAACTCCGAAAAAAAAATTTACAAATTGGAATTTGATACAAAATCATAAGGTCGATATTATAATTGGAACTAGATCGTCAATATTTTTACAGATCCCAAAACTCGGCTTAATAATTATTGATGAAGAACATGATACATCCTTTAAAAATAATTCTGAAGCAAGATATAACGCGAGGGATGTTGCAGTTTTTAGAGCTAAAAATAAAAATATACCAATAATACTTGGTAGCGCCACACCATCTTCCGAGACAATTTTGAATGTCAGCAAAAATAAATATACCCATATAAAAATGAGAAATAGAATCAATAATCAGTCTCTTCCTGCTCTCAATGTTATAAATATGTCCAACAGAAAGAAAAGTATTATTATTTCTGAAGAAGTTATATCCGCAATAAAATATAGAATTAAAAATAAGGAGCAAACATTAATTTTTTTAAATAGAAGGGGTTATTCACCAGTTATAACTTGCAGAGATTGTTCTTGGGTTCCAAAGTGTAGTGCGTGCAACTTAAATATGACTTTTCATAAAAATAAAAATCTATTGATGTGCCACCACTGTGGATTATTGAAAAAATTTAATAATATTTGCAAAGCTTGCAACTCTAATGATATTGCATTCATAGGCGAGGGAACTGAAAAAATTGAAGAGATAATAAAAGAAGAATTTTCTGAATCAAATATCATTAGGATTGATTCAGATAGTACGAAAAAAAAGGGTCAAACGGAAGAAATTTTTAATGATATTAAAGATAATAAATACGATATTTTAATTGGAACTCAAATGTTATCAAAAGGTCATAATTTTCCTAATGTTACACTTGTTGTAGTAATGAATATTGATCAAAGTTTATTTAGCCCAAGATTAAAAGCCATTGAACAACTAGCTCAACAATTAATTCAGGTATCTGGAAGATCTGGCAGAGGCAATAAAAAAGGCGAAGTTATTCTTCAGACTTCTTTTCCTGAAAACGAAGACTTGAATTGCTTAATAAAAGAAGGTTATGAAAAATGGATGCAAAATCTTTTGTTATTAAGAAATAATTTAGGTCTACCCCCATATAGGAACTGGGGAATAATTCAAGCTAGATCTAGTAAATATTTAAATGCTGAAAAATTTTTAGAGAATATAAAAATTATGATTAGCAAACACGGTGGAGTAGAAACATTTGGGCCAATGCCTTCTGTTATGCATAAAAGAGTAAATTTATACAATCTCAATCTTATTGTACAGGCAAAAAGTAAAGCTCAGTTAAATTACGTGATCAAAGATTGTATTCCTCATATAAAGGATATACCCTATTCAAATAATATTAGATGGACTATTGACATAGATCCTGTTGACTATGACTGAGTAATTTTGTGAAAGATATCATTAAAGATTTAATTAAAAAATCGCTAAAAAAAATAGATAAACATAAAAATATTTCAATTGAAGATATTGAGGTGAGCTTGTGCAAAGATAATAAGTTTGGTGACTTTTCTTCTAATATCGCTATGAAATTTTCCCATGTTTATAATTCTAGCCCAAGAGATCTAGCAAAAAAAATATTAGAAAATATCAGCGACAACAAAAATATTCTAAAGGTTGAGATAGCTGGCCCTGGATTTATTAATTTCTTTATTGTCAAAGTTAGTCAATTTGAAGTTATTGAAAAAATTTTAAAAGAACAAAATCTATTTGGTAAAAATAACCTTGGATTAAATCAAAAAGTTTTAATAGAGTTTGTATCAGCAAACCCAACAGGGCCTTTGCATGTTGGCCATGGAAGAGGAGCAGCTTTTGGTGACTGTTTATCAAGTCTTTTGCAAGAAAATGGCTACGATGTGACTAAGGAATATTATGTTAATGATGCTGGAAAACAAATTGATATCCTCACCCTGTCAGTATTGCAAAGATATCATGAACTTATAGATAGCAATAGTAAATTTGAATATGAAAATTTATACAAAGGAGATTATATTTGGGATATTGCAGCAGAAATACATAGAAATTTAAGTGATACTTATATGATTGAAGATTTTGAAAATTATAAAAGTATTTCTATAGACGATTACATATTAAATGTTAAGAACAATTTATCAGAAAAAAAATTTAAAGAAGTTAAAGACACATCTGTCAAATTTATATTGGATGATATTAAGAAAACTTTAAAATTATCTGGTATTAATTTTGATTCTTGGTTCTTGGAGTCATCATTAATAGACAATGGCGATCTTAAGGATATAATAAAATATCTTCATGAAAATAATAATACATATGAAAAAGATAATGCTCTTTGGTTTAAATCCCAAGAGTTAGGTGATGAAAAAGACAGGGTTTTAGTCAAAGAAAATAAGGATCACACATACTTATCTACAGATATCGCATATCACAAAAATAAAATTTCAAGAAATTTCAATCGCGTGATAAATATATGGGGAGCAGACCATCATGGTTATGTCTCAAGAATTAATGGCGCATTTAATATCTTTGCAAAAGGAAAATCCCAGTTAATTGTTTTACTAGTTCAGTTTGCAAATTTATATAGAGGGAAAAGTAAAGTATCAATGTCTACAAGATCTGGTGATTTTGTCACTCTTGAAGAGTTATTAAAAGAAGTTGGGAAAGATGCTACTAGATTTTTTTACTTAGCCAGAAAATCAGATCAACATATGGATTTTGATATTGAATTGGCAAAATCAAATGACAGCAACAATCCTGTTTATTATATTCAATATGCTCATGCAAGAATATGTAGTATTTTTAGGCTACTAAAAGAAAATGGGAATGAATTTCACTATAATAAAAAATTCCTTGAGTTTTTATCTGAAGAAGAAGAATTAAATATTGTGAAAAAACTTTCTTTCTATCCTGAGGTTATAAAAAAATCTGCTGAAAAGCATGAGCCACACTTATTAACAAATTACATGAGAGAATTAGCGCAAGAGATACATTCATACTATAATAAATTCCAAATATTAGTTGATGATGATAATTTAAGAAATGCAAGACTTGCTCTAATAGAAGCCAGTAAACATGTTTTAGTTAATAGCAGTAAAATTATTGGAATTAATATGCCAGATAAAATGTAAATAAATGAGTAGTAAAAATTCAAATATTTTTTTTAGACTGATTGCTTTATTTTTTATTTTCCTTTTAATCTTTATATTTTTTTTTTCGAATTCTATTTCTAAAAAATTAAAAAATAATAAATATTTTTCAAATATCATAAAATCAGATGAGTCCTCAAAAATAAGATATTTTGTCCAATTAGGAGTATTTGCAAAACCACATGAAGTAGATAAAATTAAGGCTAGAAGTTTAATTTTAGGCCTCATGCCTACAATAAAAAAACGCTTAATAAATGGAAAATTGATGACAAGAGTTACTTTAGGACCTTATATCAGCGAAAGATCTTTAAATAAAACTTTAAAAAAACTTGAAAACAACAATATTGAATATTATATAATTAATGAATAAACTAACCAGTGTAAAATTTCTTAACGAATCTTTCCCCAAAACTATTGATGTGCTAAATAGCTCACCTGTTTACGATGCACAAATCAAAGAAGAAAAAGTTAATCTCATAAAGAAATTACTTAAGGAAAAAGACGCAAAAATAATAGCTCACTACTATACACATGCTGATGTTCAAGAAGTTGCGGAACTTACTGGTGGAAATGTATCTGATTCACTTGAAATGGCTAAATTTGGAGCAAATCAAAGCTCTAAGATGCTGATTGTAGCTGGTGTAAGATTTATGGGAGAAACAGCAAAAATATTGAATCCTGAGAAAAAAGTATTAATGCCCACGCTTAAAGCAGAATGTTCGCTTGATTTAAATTGCCCAGCAAATGATCTTTTAGAATTTAGAAAAAAGTATCCTGATAGACAGCTAGTTGTATACGCAAATACAAGTGCTGATGTAAAAGCAATGGCTGACTGGGTTGTAACATCAAGTATAGCTGTAAAATTAATCGAGTATTTAAATAAGCAAAAGATAAAAATAATATGGGCGCCTGATAAACATTTAGGGGGTTATTTAAATGATAAAACAAATGCAAATATGAAACTTTGGAATGCTAGCTGTATTGTGCATGAAGAATTTAAGGCTAGTTCGCTACTAAAATTAATAAAGGAAAATAAAGATGCTGCTGTTCTTGTGCATCCAGAGTCGCCGAAAGAGGTTATCAAATTAGCTGATATTGTAGGTTCTACTTCTCAACTAATTTCAGCGTGTAAAAACCTGCCAAATAAAAAAATGATCGTTGCTACTGATAATAGAATTTTTTATAAAATGCAAAAAGCTGCACCAACAAAAATTCTTATAGAAGCCCCTACAGGAGGTAGAGGTGCTACATGTATTAGTTGCGCACATTGTCCTTGGATGGCGATGAATAATCTTGATAATTTGATAGAGACTTTAGTTGAAGAGAAAAATGAAATCATAATAAATGAAGATGTAAGGAAAAAAGCTTTTATCTCTACTAATAAAATGATTGAGTTTGCTAAAACTTTATAAAACTTATCGCAAAAAAAACGTGCATAAAAAATTATGCACGTCTTCTATGAAAGTTAAGACAATTATTTTTTAAATTCTGGATATGCCTCCATCCCACATTCAGCAATATCCACACCCATTTCTTCGTCTTCTTCAGAAATTCTAATGCCCATTATCATTTTTAGAATTCCCCAGAAAATTAAGGCCATAATAAATGTCCATGCAAATATAATTATAGTTCCATATAGTTGAGCACCCAAAGTAGCATCTCCATTTGAAAGAGTTACTGCAATTAAACCCCAAATTCCACATGTTCCATGTGCTGAGATAGCGCCTACAGGATCATCTATTTTTGATTTATCTAGTAAAATAATTGATATGACAACTAAGACACCACCTATAGCTCCAATAATAGCAGCGAGTTCTGGTGTTGGCGCAAGTGGCTCTGCAGTTATAGAAACTAATCCTCCGATTGCACCATTTAGTGACATTGATAGATCAAATTTTCCAAACAAGAATTTAGAAAATACGAGCGCTCCAATTACACCACCTGCTGCTGCTGCATTTGTATTAACAAAGACTAGAGATACAGCATTTGCTTCACCGACATTAGATACCATTAATTCAGATCCACCGTTAAACCCAAACCAACCTAACCATAAAATAAATGTTCCTAGTGTTGCTAATGGCATATTAGCTCCAGGGATAGCATTTATTTTTCCATTTTCATACTTTCCTTTTCTAGCCCCTAGAAGTAGTACTCCTGCTAATGCTGCTGCAGCTCCACATAAATGAACTACGCCAGATCCTGCGAAATCAGAAAATCCTGCAGCGTCTAGGAAACCGCCACCCCATTTCCAATATCCTTGAATAGGATAAATCAGTCCTGTCATAACTATGCAGAATAATAAGAATGATGATAATTTCATTCTCTCAGCAACTGCTCCTGAGACAATCGACATAGCTGTTGCAACAAAAACTACCTGAAAAAAGAAATCAGATAAAGCTGAATAGTAAATATCACCACCACTAGCTATTACATCGGCAGCTTCGTTATCCGCACCTAAGAAAAAACTTATTGCTGGGATCACCCCATTACCATCAGCGGGATACATTAAATTGTACCCAACAAGCATATACATGATTGATGCTATAGAATACAAAGCTATATTCTTTGTTAAAATTTCAACAGTACTTTTCGAACGTACTAATCCAGCTTCTAGCATCGAAAATCCTGCTGCCATCCACATTACAAACGCACCCATTACTAAAAAGTAAAATGTATCTAATGCGTATGCTAATTCGATTACTTGTCCTTCCATAATTTAAACCCTCATATTTGTTATAAAGCTTCTGAACCAGTCTCACCAGTACGAATACGAACTGCTGATTCAAGATTCATGATAAATATCTTACCGTCTCCGATCTTTCCGGTATTTGCTGACTGAGTGATTGCCTCAATAGCTTTATCCAACATGTCATCGGATACAGCTATCTCAACTTTAACCTTAGGTAAGAAATCAACAACATACTCAGCTCCTCTATAAAGCTCTGTATGCCCCTTTTGTCTTCCAAAACCTTTTACTTCGGTTACTGTTATGCCCTGCACACCAATATCAGAAAGTGCATTTCTTACATCATCAAGTTTAAAAGGTTTTACTATTGCTATTATTAGTTTCATTTTTTTACTCCAAAATTTACTTTAAGCATATATCTATATGCATTAACCGTGCCAACATTTATATTCTTCAAATTATTTTTTAAAGCCTTGATATTCCCTATCATAAAAAAAGATCGGTTCAGTTTTTAAAAGTGTTTAAATTATGTGCACAAATATAGTGCGTTCAATAAATAGTATACATCTGGCAAAAAAAAAGGGAAGGTGGTTAGTCTTCCCTGTAATTGAGTAGCTTGTGGCTTCTCGAGGAGTCTTAAGTAAGGAGTCTTAAGAAAATCTTTTATTTATTCCTTATTTCAAAAAATACTTAAAATGAAGTACTCATTGAAAATATAAATCTTGAAAAATCACCATCTTCTGCTGCATCAGAGCCTGTTGCTAATTCTTTTTCAGATAAAACAAATCCAGCTGATAAATCAAAATCTCCAACAGTTCTTGCGTAACCAAATTCCATCCAGTCAGCATCTACTTCCCCTGCGCTTGTATCATCTTCTGAAACACCCCAGGTACCGAATAATGCATACATACCTAAGTAATCAATAGAAATAGTAAGAACGTCGTAGTCTGTTTCAGATTGGTCTGTAGCTGTATTTTCACCTACTGCGTAATCGATGGATATTGACGCATCATCTGAAATTGCAAATCCTAAACCTAAATTTACTTC
Organism: Gammaproteobacteria bacterium; assembly: GCA_029268385.1. Lineage (GTDB taxonomy): Bacteria > Pseudomonadota > Gammaproteobacteria > Poriferisulfidales. The sequence goes on along the minus strand of JAQWPG010000005.1, from coordinate 13,713 downwards.
GTCGTAGTCATCATCAAAAGCTGAAGCTCCCTTGTCTGTGTAACGATAAATGGTATAACCGATAGAAGCCGATATAGAATCAGTGACATCGAAACCAAATCCAGCATAAACATCATACTCAAAACCTCTATGAGAACCTTCTACCCAACCATCTTCTTGTAAGTCAGCGAACCATGTCCCGACATAAAAATTACCGTACTCCAAGTCTAATCCGCCCATAGCCGAACTACTAGATTGGTGAATACCTCTATACATATAATCTGACATAAAACCAATATTACCGCTATATGACATTTCAGACCCTTCTGCTAGTGAAACTGTCGAAGTAGCTAATAGAGCTATACCTGCAATTGCTCTTCTTAAAATTTTAAACATTTCAATCTCCTTTATTTAAGTTATGTTTTTTAACATATATAGATATGCAATCTTTGTGCCAAAATATTAGATTTTATTAAAATTTCGAAATTTTACGTTTAAAAAATTACGTCCGAAGATATTTTTAGGTGCCCTTCTTGATAAATGACTTCAAAGATTTATAACCATAAGAAAATTTATTGAAGTTATAATATTTTCCTATATGTATTATTGAGAAAATTGACATTTAAGTACAAAATAAATATAAGTTTAAGCTATACCAAAAAGAACACAGATAAGCTAAAATCAATTATATACTTAAAAAATTACTTTAAAGATTAAGAAATGTTTAAATTTGACCCCAAAAATGTAGATGATATTGCTAATAAAATTAAAGGAATAATGCCTGAATCTCTTAAAAGTTCTAAAGAAGAAATGCATAAAACTTTAAAATCTGGAGCTGAAGGAGTTCTACAAAAGCTTGATTTAGTAACTCGTGAAGAATATGACATTCAGGTATCACTATTAAGGAAATGCCAAGACAGAATAGATGAACTAGAAGCTAAAATTATTGAATTAGAAGAAAATAAGTAATTAGTTTGCTGATTCTAAAATATAATCAACACTCATTTCAATTAATTTCTCAGATAAATCTGGCCTTCCACCCTTTGCTGGCATTGCGCCTATACCATTTATTGCGTTAGCATAAAGTTTTGCCTTACCTTTAGATAATCTCTTGCTCCATGCAGCTTTATCACCATATTTTGGTGAATTTAAAATGCCTGAAGTATGGCAACTTTGACACACAGCATTATAGACTTCTTCACCATTAGAATATAAATCGGCTTTTACAAGACTTTTTTCTGCACTTATTTCTTGACCGCTAGCATCAGAGTAATTTAGTTTTCCTATTGGTTCTATTCTGCTAACTACAGCATTATTCGTGAATTCATCTGCAGTTTTTATTTCCGGGACAATTATTTGCGCAATAAAAAATATCACAAAAAATATAATTGTTAATACTCCCATAACTCCTAAAAAAAAAGTCATAAATTGTTTATCGTTCATTAAGTATTTTCCTTTTCTTATTCCACTATTTAAATATCTTATGGCGCCTAATAGGATTTGAACCTATATCTTCAACTCCGGAGGCTGACGCTCTATCCAATTGAGCTATAGACGCATTATCGTCTATTTTGCCCTATTTTTTCTTTCTAAATCTACTATATAGTCAGAAATTTCAATCATTCTATCGTAAGTTTTTGCCATTCTACCAGTTATTTTATATTTATTATTAATAATCATAGCAGGAACACTGTCAATGTTATAAGTTTCTAAAGTATAATTAGCTTTTTGAACTTTTTTTGATACTTCCTCTGAAGAAATTATATTTTTCGCCTTTACAATATCAACGCCTTGACTATCAAGAAATTTCATAATTGACTCAATACTGTTAAATGTTCTTTGTTGTTCGTGGTAAGCGTAAAAAAAATTTTTATGTAGTTCTGAAAAGTTATCTAGTTCTTTCATAGTATAAAAAGCTCTTGCATGCAAAAGCCAGGTTTTATTAAATACCGCCGGTGTTTCTAAAAATTCAATATCCTTATCTTTTTTAGTCTGCCATTTTGATAAGTAATCTACAAATATATAGCAGTGGGGGCAACCGTACCAGAATGCTTCGACAACTAATATTTTATCTGTCTTCTTTGTTACAAAATCACTTGGATTGTTATTCATTAATTCAAAGTCTACACCTGCCTCAAAGTTTTCATTTGCATGAACAAATGAGATTAAAACAATAAAAATGAAAATTATTTTTTTTAGCATAATCTATTTTTAATATAAACCTTGTAGATACTCAGAAAGAGCTTTCATTTCTTTGTTTGATAATTTGAAAGAAATAGAACTCATTATTGCAAAGTTTTTACCACGTTTGTCCCTAGTATCATAATATTCTTTATATTCTTCTAGAGCATGGTAAAGGTATTTTGCATGTTGGCCGGATATTTTAGGGTATCCTGTTCTATCTATTCCTAATCCTTTTGGACCATGACAAGATATGCATGCGGGCACACCCCTGTCTTCAATGCCACCACGGTATATACTCTGCCCCAGTTCTACCACATTATCTGAAGCAGATATTTTTCCTCTCTTAGCAGGAATACTATTATAGTATTTTGAAATTTCAATTATATCTATATCCGAAAGACCCATAGCTTGAGGACTCATAAGTGCATTTTTTCTAGTTCCATCTCTAAAAGCATGCAATTGTTCAATTAGGTACCTTGTGCTTTGCTGAGATAAATTAGGCCATTCTGGATTATTACTATTAACAACTCCGTGACAAGCTGTACATGCCACAGATTTTTTTTCTCCAGACTTTATAGCCGTCTCATCTGCAGATACTAAATTTGGTGAAATCACTAATACCAGACAAGCAAATATTACTTTGCTAATAGGTTTATTTTGCATCTATTCTCCTCAATTTATTTCATATTTCTATTTATAATCATTGTATACTATTTTAGAAAAAACCAATATATTAAAAACAATAAAAATGGCCTTAAATATAAAAAAATCAGATTTTGTTAAAAGCGCAACAAAGCCATCACACTATCCGGATGATATTTATTCAGAGTTCTTTTTTGCTGGTAAATCAAATGCTGGTAAATCAAGTATGCTTAACAAAATATGTAATAGGAAAAAATTAGCGATAACTAGTAAAACTCCTGGAAGAACTCAGCTAATTAATTTCTTCTTAATTAATAACAACATTAGTTTTGTAGACATTCCGGGCTATGGTTTTGCTAATTCCCCAAAAAATATAAAACGCTCTTGGGAAACAATGGTCATGAGTTATTTGGAGTGTAGAAAAAATATTGCATCTATGTTTATTGCTGTAGACATAAGAAGAGGTCTGGGAAGATTAGACGAGGCTATGCTTGAACTATGTGAAGGTTTTAATATAAAAGCTAATATCATGCTGACAAAATCAGATAAAGTTAGTAATAGCGAAAAATTCAAGGTAAAAGAAAAAACAAAAAATTATTTGGAAGACTACGAAAATATATTAAATATACAAACTTTCTCAGCAAAAAATGGAGATGGTGTAGATGATGTTTTAGAAATAATTGAAAATTTGAAAAACCAAAATTAGTGCGCATCTCCCCAATTATCTTCAATTCCGTAATTTACCTCTAAAGGAAGATCAAGACTTACGCAATCCTGCATTATATTAACAATATTTTTTACTTCTTGATTAATATCATCTTCATGAATTTCAAAAACTAACTCATCATGAACTTGCATAATCATTTTAGTTTTTGATTTTTTCTGCATGAGCCACTTATCTATTTCTATCATAGCAATTTTAATTATATCTGCTGCTGCACCTTGGACTGGCGCATTGATCGCAGTTCTTTCTGCATAATTTCTAATCTGCGCTCTTTTAGAATTGATTTCCGGCAAGTATAATTTTCTTCCATGCATAGTCTCAACGTATCCATTTTCTTTTGCGAATTGCTTTATTTCATTCATGTAATTTTTTATTTTTGGGTATCTTCTAAAATAAATATCCATATATTCTTTTGCCTCCGGTATCGCAATTCCAAGTTGTTTTGAAAGACCAAAAGACGACATTCCATAAATTAAACCAAAATTAATGGCTTTTGCAGCCCTTCTGTCTTCAGGTGAAACTTTTTTAATATCAATGTCAAAAATCTCAGAAGCAGTAAACGAATGAACATCAATTTTATTTGTAAATGCTTTTAATAAATTTTCATCTCTAGAAAGATGTGCCATTATTCTTAATTCAATTTGAGAATAATCTGCTGCAAATATTTTTTTTCCTTCTTCAGCTATAAAAGCGTTTCTTATCTTTTTACCTTGCGGACTTTTTATTGGAATATTCTGTAAATTTGGTTCTGTAGAAGACAATCTTCCTGTCGCTGTTATTGCCTGCTGATATGAAGTATGAATTCTTCCAGTTTTTTCGGAAATTTGTAATGGCAACTTATCAGTATATCCAGTTTTAAGCTTATTTAAGGATCTAAAATCCAAAATTAGTTTTGGTAACTTATGAGATGCAGAGAGAAATTGCAGTGTATCTTCATCAGTTGAAGGTTTTCCGGTTGGAGTTTTTTTCGAAACGGGTATCTTTAAATCTACATATAAAATTTCTTGTAATTGTTTTGGGGAGTTTAAATTAAATTCTTTTTTTGTAAGTTTAAAGCATTCTTTTTGAATAGATTTTAATTCTATTTCAAGCTCTTTACTCAGTTTTAATAGTCTTTTTGCATCAATTAGCACACCATTTCTTTCGATGTTAGATAAAATTGGTAATAATGGCATTTCTATATCTTGATATATCTTTGTAATATTATTATCTTTAGATACCTTGCTCCAGAGATAGTTATATAATTCAAAACTTATTAATGTATCTTCGCAAGAATATTCTGCAGCAGTCTTAATATCTATTTTTGAAAAAGGGATTTGTTTAGCACCCTTTCCAGCAATATCCTCGTAATGGATTGTCGAATAAGATAAATACTTTTCGGCCACATCGTCCAGACCATGTCTTATTGCGGTAGAATCATATATATATGATAAAAGCATTGAGTCATGATTGATTCCATTTAGTATAATCTTGTAATTAAATAATACATTTCTATCATACTTTAAATTATGCCCTAACTTTTTGATTTCACTATTTTCTAAAATTGGTTTTAATCTATCTAACACAAATTTTTCTGGCAGCTGTTTGTATTTAGATTGTTCTTCATGGCCAACGGGTATGTAGTAGCTTATTTTGGTATCAAGCGCCAATGAAATGCCTACAATTTCTGCTTTTATATAGTCAAGACTTGTTGTTTCGAGATCAAAAGCTATAAATTTTTTTTTCTCAATATTTTTTAATACATCTAAAAATATTTTCTTATCTGTTAATACGTCAAAGTTGTTAATTATTTCATTATTTTTTTTGACTTCTGGGGTCTCTCTAGCATCATCGCTATTTTTATTTTTCAAAAAAGAATTTAACTCAAGATCTTTAAGTATTTTTATTAAACTTTCTTTCTCGGAGTCATGTTTAACAAGATCATTTAAACCTAATGGTAATTCAACATCTAGTTTGATTGTTGCCAAAGTTTTAGAGAGTCTCAATTGCTCAGTAAAAGATTTTATCGATTCTCCAACTTTCCCAGGAATTATATCTTTCTGATGAATAATACTTTCTACATCACCATATTTATTTATTAGTCTTGATGCGGTTTTACTGCCAACTCCAGGCACTCCGGGAATATTATCTGATTTATCTCCCACTAAAGCCAAATAATCTATAATGTTTGTCGGTTCAACTCCAAATTTTTTCTTAACAGCTTTCTCATCCATAATGTCTGATGACATTGGATTTATTAAAGTAACATTTTTATTAACTAATTGAGCAAAATCTTTATCTCCGGAAAAAATTTTAACCCCACTTATTTTTTTAAATTTTTTTGATAGCGTCCCAATAACATCGTCAGCCTCTACGTTGTCAATTATTATTGGAGGAAAGCCCATTAGCTTTAATATTTGATACAGTTTTGGTATTTGTTCTGCTAAATCCTCAGGCATTGATGATCTATTAGCTTTATATTGGTTATATATTTTATGTCTAAAATTCTTGCCTTTTGCATCGAACACTATGCCAATATGCTTTGGTTTAAAATCTTCCATTATTTTATTTAAAGCTTTTAAGAATCCATGAATTGCGCCTGTATTTACTCCTTTCGCATTTTTTAATGGGGGTAAAGCATGATAAGCCCTATATAAATAGGCTGTTCCATCTATTAAAACCAAATAATCTTCTTTTTGTTTTCCATTCATACGATCTATATTCTATAATCACTTAAAAAATATTATAAGAATCCTATGTCTGTTTATACACGACTTACAAAAGAAGAACTAGAACAATTACTAAATCGTTACGATATAGGTAGTTTTATAGAAATAGAAGGAATTAATGAAGGAATTACAAATTCAAATTATTTTTTAACCACCTCGCAAAATAAATATATATTAACAATTTTTGAAGAGCCTGATTTAAATTTAAATTATGCCATAGAGCTTATGGACACACTATCAACTAACGGTATAAAGTGTCCTATTCCTATAAAAACTAAGGACGGAGGCAGTGTATTAAAAATTAAGGGAAAACCTTTATCAATTTTTTCATTGTTGCCAGGAAAAACTATTACAAATGTAACTCCTACAATCAAAATGTGTGAACAGATTGGCTCAACCATAGGGGATATTCATTTATATTCTAAGAAATATTCTGGGAACAACAATGGGCTTAGGGATACTAAATGGTTCCAAAAAACCTCCGAAAAATTAAATTCTGTTTTAGATGTAGATGATATAAACTTAATTAATCAAGAAATAAAAAATCAAGTTTATTGTGAAAACAAAAGTCTCCCTTCTGGAATAATTCATTCGGATTTATTTAGAGATAATTCAATGTTTATTGGTGATAACTTAACGGGAGTCATTGATTTTTATTACGCATGCAATGGTTACTATCTCTATGACCTTGCAATTATTATTAATGATTGGTGCTTAAATAATGATATATCAATTAACATTGATAGACAAAATGCGATTATTAAATCTTATAATAGAAAACGTAAAATAGAGGTTTTAGAAAAACAAATGTGGTCAAAAGTTTTGAGGCACGCAGCGCTAAGGTTTTGGTTGTCGAGGCTTCATGATAAATATTTTCCAACTGCAGGTGAAATAACGCATCAACATGATCCAAATAAATTCAAATCTATTTTAATCGATAGAATTAAAAAAAATTATGAATTAAAGATATAAAATCTATGGATAAAGTTTCAAAAAAAATTGATGTTTTTAACGAAAAAATTGGTATTTTAACTGCATATCTTGCTATCCCATTGATTTTAATTACATTTTTAGTAGCGTTCATGAGGTATATATTTGATTTCGGAAATATAGCATTTCAAGAAATCACAATTTATTTGCATGCTCTAATATTCACAATTGGCGCATCATATACTTTAAAAAATGATACGCATGTAAGAATAGATATTTTTTACAATAAATTTTCTAGCAATAAAAAAAAGATGGTGAATTTCTACGGAACAATTTTTTTTTTACTGCCTACCTGTATATTAATTACAATTACTAGCTTTGATTATGTCCTTTCATCAATAATACTGCTCGAGTCTTCTAGAGAAGCAGGCGGTTTACCAATCATTTATATATTAAAATCTTATATAATACTAATGTCGGTTACATTGTTTTTACAAGCAGTATCTGAATTAATTAAGAATTCTGGCAGGGGAGATATTTAGTGCTTGCATCATTATTATTTATATTTGTAGTTATTATTTTAATGCTTGGTTACCCAGTAGCATTTACATTATCTGGAGTATCTATAATTTTTGCTTTATTCTGCAGTCTAACTGGTAATTTTGATTTATCTATCCTTTTTGCATTACCAAGCAGGATATTTGGAATTATTACCAATGAAACTTTGATTGCTATCCCAATGTTTATATTTATGGGAATCATGTTAGAGAAATCTAAAATTGCAGAAAAACTATTAGAATCAATGTCTTCCTTATTTGGTAATATTAAAGGTGGGCTAGGTATATCGGTAATAATTGTTGGTGCACTTCTTGCTGCAAGCACAGGAATTGTTGGTGCTACGGTAGTAACTATGGGACTTTTATCTCTTCCTTCGATGTTAAAGCAAAAATATGATGTTAAAATTGCCACTGGGACCATCTTAGCTTCTGGAACTCTAGGGCAAATTATTCCACCCTCCATTATTTTAATACTTTTAGGCGATGTTATATCATCTTCGTATCAAGAAGCACAAAATATGCTAGGGATGTTTTCTCAAGAAAGTGTTTCGGTGGGTGACTTGTTTGCTGGCGCAATATTTCCTGGATTAATTCTTGTAGCCTTTTATATATTATATATATTATATATTTCTAATTTTAGATTAGATTTAATTCCGAGATATAGAATACAAAAGAAATTTAGTTTAAAAGAAGTGGTAATATCTCTATTTTCTCCAATATTTTTAATACTTATCGTGCTTGGATCAATTATATCAGGCATCACGACTGCTACTGAGGCATCTTCTTTTGGAGCAATTGGATCTATAATTTTAGCAATAATTAATAAAAAATTTAGTTTTAACATTATAAAAGATGTTCTTATTCAAGCATCAAAAATTACAAGTATGATTTTTATACTACTAATTGGCGCTACTATATTTTCTTTAGTTTTTAGGGGTCTAGAAGGAGACATTTTTATAAATAATACGTTATCTAGTTTGCCGGGTGATGTTTATACGAAATTAGCTATTGTCATGTTTGCAATATTTCTTTTGGGATTTATATTAGATTTTATTGAAATTACATACGTTGTCATTCCTGTAGTTGCACCAATACTTTTATCAATGGGTATTGACCCAATATGGTTGGGGATATTAATTGCGATTAACCTTCAAACTTCTTTCTTAACACCGCCTTTTGGATTTGCGATATTCTACCTGAAGAGTGTAATTCCTAGAAATATAGATACTTTGGATATTTATAAGGGCGTAATACCATTTATTGTAATTCAGATCATAACTATAATATTAATAGTAATATTTCCGGAAATCACAACCTGGTTACCCAATAAAATTTTTGGTTAGCTAGCTATTAATTACTAAGCTCGTCTTGTTGCTCAGTAACGCCACCTTCCCAACCTTCTGATACTCCTGTATAAGCTGTATCTCTTACAAGAGTATAAGTATCAAATGCATTAAAACATACGATTGTGAATACTATGCCTGCAGCTATATATGAGAGTCTTTTTTGTATTTTTTGAGCTGTAGCAACTTTAACTTGATATATAATTAATCCAACGCCGGAATATACACATATTGTAAAAAATAGGATTGTTGGCATGTATCTCATACCGAACTCCAAGATACCGCTAAAAACTGTAACGGAACCAATTAAAGCAAAAACTATTGACGCATATGATGCAAGCGATGGTACGGAAGAGTTTCTTATAAAAGAATAAATGACAAAAAGACCAAATAGTGCATTTATAAATAACCAAAATACTTCGACTTCAGGATTTAATATAAAGCCTGGAGCTTTGAAAATTCCACCAATTGCTATTGCATAACTCATACCTAGGGTGAAAATTGTGTATTGTAGTAATTTTGATGCCTTTATATTAATTGCAATCCATAGTATTTGACCCGCAACGATTGCATTTAGTAATAAAACTGTATAATTAAACCATTGATTTGATAGTAATTCTTGCATTTTCCCCACTTCCTTACATTTGTTTTATAGATAATATATCTACTTATAATTTTTTATATTATAAATTATTAATAGTCTTTGGTACAGACTTTCTATTTCTTAGTATTTAAATAAGATTTAAGTGATATATCATTCCAATCTCTAGCTTTTTCTTGAAAAGATGAGTAAGAATTATATACTTCTTTTGCAAAATCGCTTGCTAATGATAACTCTTTCACAACATTTTTCGATATTTCATATAATTCACTGAGAACCTCTTCAGGATAAGGCCTTATATCAACATTGTGTTTATTTTGCAGTATTTTAAGAGCTTCATTATTTTTTGCTATCATTTCACAAAGCATATCCAAATTAGCCATTTTTGATGCCCCGAGAATTATACTTTTTAAATCCTCAGGCAATTCAAGATATTTATCTTTGTTAACAAAACACTCGAGCGTTGTTCCTGGTTCATGCCAACCTGGGTAGTAATAAAATTTTGCAGCTTTATGCAATCCAAATGCCAAGTCATTATAAGGACTAACCCACTCAGTCGCATCTATTGTCCCAGTTTTTAAAGCTGTAAATAGTTCACCGCCTGGTAAATTCACAGGTGTTCCTCCGGCTCTCTTTAAAACTTCTCCTCCGAGTCCTGGGATCCTCATCTTTAACCCTTTTAAATCGCTTAAAGAATTAATTTCTTTATTAAACCACCCGCCCATCTGAACTCCTGTATTGCCAGCAGCCATAGGAACCAAATTAAAATCTTCATAAGCTTGATTCCAAAGCTCTATGCCCCCGCCTTTATACAACCACGCATTCATTTCATTGGCCGTCATACCAAAAGGTACCGTAGAAAAAAATTGAAAAGTATCATTTTTTCCTTTCCAGTAATATGCAGACCCATGTCCAAGCTCAGCAACCCCATTAGAAACCGCATCAAAAATCTCAAAAGCTGGAACTAGCTCTCCTGCACCATATACTGTAACTTTTATTCTTCCTCCAGATAATTTATTGATTGTATTAGCTAAGTACTGAGCTCCTGTTCCTAGACCTGGAAAATTTTTAGGCCATGTTGTTACCATCTTCCACTTATATTCTGGTTTTGTATTTTTTGCTTTTAATGTTGCGGGCAATGCTCCCAATAAGGCAATGCTGCTAAACTTTTTAAAAAATTCTCTTCTTTTCATAAATCCGCCTATTTTTAAATAATTTCAAGATTGGCAACAGCTAATATCAACCATTTAATTCCGACCTCATCAAAAGAAACCTGAACTCTAGTATTAGCTTCAGAACCCTCAGTTGATATTACCACGCCTTCTCCAAATTTTTTATGAATAACTCTTTTGCCCATGATTACATTAGTCTTAAAGCTATTTTTCGGCATCGAGGTATTCTCTCTTCTAAAAAATTTTTTGGGGCTGAATCCAATTTCCTCAATAACTTCTTCAGGCATCTCGTCTAAAAATCTTGATGGCATACAGTAATTTTCAGAACCATATTGACGCCTCATTTGAGCATGTGAGATGTAAAGTTTTTTTCTAGCCCTAGTTATTCCGACATAGCAAAGCCTTCTTTCCTCCTCCAAATTGTCCTCTTCAATAGACATTCTACTTGGGAAAAGATTTTCTTCTAGCCCAACTAAAAACACCACTGGAAACTCCAATCCTTTTGAAGAATGAAGAGTCATCATCTGTACACAATCATCCCATTCGCTTCCTTGGCCTTCTCCAGATTCCAAGGAAGTGTGAGTTAGAAAAGCATCAAGAATTGTTTCGTCTTCATCCGTATCAACATTTAAAAATTCTTGGGCGGCAGATACTAATTCATCTAAATTTTCTAGTTTTGATCTTGCTTGTTCCGTCTTATTTTTTTCATACATGGACTTAATATTACTAATTTTTATTATTTCATTTATCTGATAAGGCAAATCGTCTTTTTCTAATATACTTTTAATAACTTGAATTAAATTATAAAACTGCAGCAAAGCTTCCCCTGCTTTTTTTGTAAATATTGCTTCCTCTATAGCTTGTGGTATAGATTCATATAATGAAATATTTCTTTCTTTAGAAAATTCTCTTAAAAGACTTTTTGTCTTTTCACCAATTCCACGAGGTGGTGTATTTACAATTCTCTCAAAAGAATTATTATCATTGTTACTTACTGCTATTCTCATATAGGCAACAACATCTTTTATTTCTGCTCTTTCAAAAAATCGAAAACCACCATATATCTTATAAGAAATACCTTTGGTTATAAGTTTTTCTTCAAAAATTCTTGATTGTGCATTTGATCTGTATAAAATTGCAATTTCATTTTTTTTAAAATCTTCTGAAATGTGGTTTTGTATTGTTTCGATTACAAAATTAGCTTCATCAATTTCATCACTAGCTGAAAAGACCTTTATCAAGTCTCCATTTTTATCCTCGGTCCATAGATTTTTTCCCATTCTAGAATCGTTATTTAGTATTACACTATTTGCCGCGTTCAAAATATTTCCTGTTGATCTGTAGTTTTGTTCTAATCGAAATACTTTTGTATCTTTATAGTCTTTTTGTAATTTATCAATATTTTCTATTTTTGCTCCTCTCCACCCATATATTGATTGATCATCATCTCCAACTGCAAATATTGAAGTATCTGTGCTAGTCATAACTCTTATTAGCTCATATTGTATTGTGTTTGTATCTTGAAATTCATCAACAAGAATTGATTTGAATAAAGTATGATAATATTTTCTCACCTCATTGTTAGTCTTAAGCAACTCAAGAGTTCTTAAAATAATTTCTCCAAAGTCTACTAAACCACTAGCATTGCAATATTCTTCGTATATTCTATAAATTTTATTATATTGAATGCTGATGAAATCGTTATCTTTTGCTTTTTTGCTTCTTATACTCTGATCTTTCTTTTTATTAATATACCAAGCAACTTGCTTTGGTAAAATTTGCGAATTATCAATTTCATTATCTTTCATTATTCTTTTTATAATTCTAACCTGATCATCGGTATCTATAATTTGAAAATTTTTAGGTAATTCTACTTTTTGATAATTCGCTCTTAAAATTCTGTAACATATACCGTGAAATGTCCCAACCCACATACTATCAATGCTAATACTAAGGCTTTCAGATAATCTAGTTTTGATTTCCTTTGCGGCTTTATTTGTAAAAGTAACAGCAAGTATAGAAAAGGGAGAGAATTCATTATCCTCAACAAGCCATAAAATACGTTGGATTAAAACTCTAGTTTTTCCACTACCAGCGCCAGCAATAACCAAACTATTTTGTGATAGATTGCATACTGCATCACGTTGAGCTTCGTTGAGGCTGTTAAGGTTGTAGTCTGAAGTCATTTTTTATAGTATCTCAATTAAAATCATTATCATAAGTATCATAAATAATATTGAATTTTTAAAACGTGACGACTTAATATCAGATTTCATCTCTTTTATTTCTTGCTGCAGTTTGGTTTCATTTAATTTTTTTCTTATTAATGAGAGTGTTTCTGGAAAATCTGATATCTCACTTATAAATTTTGGGCTATTTTTAGAAATCTTTTTAAGAACTGCAGATAGGCTCATATTATCCTTTGCCCACTTTTCAAAGAAAGGTTTTGCCGTAACCCATAAATCAAGATCTGGATATAAGTCTCTTCCAAGACCCTCAATATTTAATAAAGTTTTTTGAAGTAAGACTAACTGCGGCTGAACTTCCATTTCATATTGCCTGGCAACTGAAAATAACTGCAATAAAACATTACCAAATGAAATATCTTTTAATGGTTTCTCAAATATTGGTTCACATACACTTCTTATTGAATTTTCTAATTCGTCAATTCTAGTATTCTCACCTACCCAACCTGAATCAACATGTAGCTCAGCTACTTTTTTATAATCTCTTTGAAAAAAAGCCTGAAAGTTTAGAGCTAGATATTTTTGATCGCTTTCAGACAGAGACCCCATGATACCGAAATCTACAGCACAATACTTTGGGTCTGACGGATTTTCATAAGATACAAATATATTGCCAGGATGCATGTC
>JAQWPG010000004.1 GCA_029268385.1 Gammaproteobacteria bacterium | reverse complement strand
TAGGTTCATTTTTGACACTAATTTATCAGCTTCATCACTTGAATTATTGTAATGTACAATAATATCCATATTTAATGAATGGAGCTTTAGCGCAGTAGCATTTCCAAGCCTTCTAGCAGCTCCTGTAATTAAAACAATTTTCCTACTTTTTTCATTATTTTGTTTCATAAAATCATTATACTAGATAATTAAACTATTCTACTATTAATAAAATTTAGGATACTACGTGGAATTACTTAAAAAAATACATGCAAAAGCTAAACAAAATGAATATTTAACTTTTGATGACTATATGGAAATGTGCTTGTATTACCCTAATTTAGGTTACTACAATAACGCTAATATAAGCTTAAATCCTAAAAATGCTGATTTCATAACTGGCCCGGAGATTTCCTCTTTATACGCAGAATCAATATTAAATTTTTATAAAAATTGTAAAGTATTTAAAAATGTAGATAGTGTATTAGAGTTTGGAGCAGGTAGCGGAGAGATGGCATACAATTTTCTTCGTAACACTTCCGAACAGGATATGCCAAAAAAATATTATATTTTAGAAAAAAGCACGCATTTAATTAAACAACAAAAGAAAAAAATTAGCAGTCTTCCAAAAAAATACTCTGATAAAGTAGTTTGGATAAGTAATTTAGATAAAATAGAAAATGTATTCATAATAGCGAATGAAGTTTTAGATGCAATTCCCTCAAAAGTTTTCTCCAAAAGAAAAAATAAATTTTATGAAAAAGTAATTAAATCAAAAGATAACGCATTATATCTTTCTGATATAGATTGCAATAGTTTATTAAAAGAAGAGATAAAAGTTATAGAAAAAAGAATGAAGCGAAAAATACCAAATAATTATAATTTTGAAATAAATACAAATTATGATAATTTTCTGTCAAAAATATTTACTAATATCAAAAATTTTATTTTTTTGGTAATAGATTATGGCTACAGCGAAAATGAGTTTTATCATACTGAAAGAAATTTTGGAACCCTGCAATATTATAAAAATCATAAAAAATTAATGGATCCATTAGTTGGGCAAGGAACTTTTGATATATCTGTGAGCGTCGATTTTTCTAGAGTTAAAAGAATCTCAAGTTCTCATAACATAGAATTATTAGCATATACAACACAGGAACATTTTCTTTTAAATAATAATATTTTAGAAAACTCTGAAAAAATTTCAAATAGTTTTGAAAAAAGTAATATTTTAAAATCTTTATTATTTCCTTCTGATATGGGAGAAAACTTTAAAATAATGATATTGTGTGACAGTATGAATAATGATTTTGAAATAAACTTCAAAGATTATAGGCATAAATTATGAACGAATTACTTCAAATAATATTCTTATCTATAATTCAAGGCATTACTGAGTTTTTACCAATTTCGAGCTCAGCGCATCTAATTATATTTCCTCATATTTTTGGCTGGAAAGATCAGGGTACTTTTCTTGATATTTCTATGCATTTTGGCTCTCTATTGGCAGTTGTATATTATTTTTATAAATTTCAAAAAGGCATTTTTAGCTCTTCAAACACTTCTGATTTTATTAGTATAAAAAAAATTATTATTGGCTCTCTCCCAGTATTAATTTTTGGATTTATTTTTTATGATTACATTTCATTAAATTTTAGGTCTATTGGAATAATAAGTATATCTACAATATTTTTTGCTATTCTTTTATTGGTGTCAGAGTACTTTGCAAAAAATAACAAAGAAATTAAAAATATTAATAATTTAGATATTTTTATCATTGGCTTATTTCAAACAATAGCTTTAGTACCTGGAACATCAAGATCAGCGATAATAATATTAGCTGCACTTCTTCTTGGTTATAATAAAAAAAGTTCTATTATCATTGCTCTAATCCTAGCTTTCCCCGTTATATTTATAGCGATGTCACATGAAATTTTAATGATTAATAATCATTTATATGATTTTAGTATTTTAATTAAATCTATAATATCTATATTAATATCTTTTTTGGTATCTTTTTTGGTAATAAAGTACTTTATAAAACTTATAGATATAACAGGTTTTTATCCCTATATGATTTACAGGATTTTTCTAGGATTTTTTCTAATTATCTTCTTTCTTTAAAACTAACCTAATAATATTTATATTTATCTTTTCAATATTTTTTTTTATATCTTCAATGCTTTTATTAGTTAAATCTCCGTACTCTATCTTATTTTCAATAATGTTATTTATATTCAAAAGTATATTAATTTTTTTAAATTCTTTCATTTTATGGAACTCTAAAAAATAATTAGTTTGTTTTAAAAAAACTTTTAATCTTTCAGGTCTCCTAAAAGCATCTATAGAGTTTAGAAAATTAAGTATACTCTTTTCCTCTAATTCAAGATTAATAAATTTTGTGATAAATTCATTAAATAAAAAATATAAATCTATAATTTTTTTTGGGAATCCAAAAGACTCTATAAATTCTATAGAAAACCCTACAATCGATAAAAATATATTTTTTTCAATATCCGCTTTAGAGAAATACTGTATTTTTTTTTCTATTAATTTATTATCAACTAATTCAGGAAAATATTTATGCGCTGCTCCGGCGCTTATTAATACTTCAAAAAACATCCAAGGGGAATCGGTATTAAATGCTTTCGAAAGTTCTCCCCATAATCTTTCTTTTGATAATTCTTCAATCTCTCCAGAATCTACTATTTGCTTCATTACTTTGTATGTAGATTCGTGTATTTTAAAATTATAGCTACTTAATGTTGAATAAAATCTTGCAACTCTAAAAATTCTTAATGGATCCTCTGAAAAGGCTTCTGAGACATGACGTATTACTCTATCTTCTAAATCTTTTATACCATCACAAGGATCTATTAGAGTGCCGTTATCATCTTCAGCAATAGCATTAATTGTCAGATCTCTTCTTAAAAGATCTTGTTCTAGTGTTACGGTTTCATTTGTGTTGAATTGAAACCCTTTGTGTCCAGCGTTTGTTTTTATTTCTATCCTTGCAAGAGCATACTCTTCGGATGTTTCTGGATGTAAAAATACTGGAAATTTTTTACCAACTTGTTTATAGCCTAATGACAATAATTCATTTGGATTACTATTTACTACAACCCAGTCTTTTTCCTTGGGAATAATACCTAGTAATTTATCTCTTACAGCTCCGCCTACTAAGTATATTTTCATATATTTATTTAAAATTTATATAAGTTGGAATTATAGTTTCTAGATCAGAATAAAAATTATAATCTGATTCACAAAAACTATCTCTTTTGCATGAGTTGTAATTATCAACCGAGAAAGGTTTTCCTGGGACAAATTCCATTATTGTGGCTTGGGTTTTTGATAAAAAATTAGACAGTGGAATAACTTTTGTATTTATATTTTTAGTTTGTATTATTAATTCTAAAATTTCTTTTAAGGAATATACCTTTGGGCCGCACAAATTATAGATTCTATTAAAACTTTTTGAGTCATTAATTGTATTAACCATAAATTCCGTTAATTCATTAATAAAAACTGGAGCAAACTTTGCGTTATGGCAAGCTAGTGGGAATAAAAAAGGCACGAAATCTAAAAGTTTACTAAACCTTAATATAAAACTATCATTTTTTCCAAAAATTACAGAAGGCCTAAATATTGTGATATTTGAAAATCTTTTACCATATGTCATTAAATAACTTTCTGCTTCACCTTTTGTTCTTAAATAATGACTTGGCCCTTTTGGGTCAGCATTTAGCGCGCTCATGTGAAGCAATCTCTTTATATTGTTTGCTTTACAAGCTCCTAATATTATTCTTGCTAAATCACTATGTGCTTTTCTAAATCCTCTTCCACTATGCCCCCTTTCATTTAAAATCCCAATTAAATTTATTAGAACATCTGTCTTTTTTGTATGCTCTGTTAATTCTTCAAGATTGTGTACGTTAGCTTCTACTAGACTTACGTTCGGATATACTAATATCTTCTTATTTTCTTCTCTATTCCTAGTTATAACAGATATATTATTTTTAGTTTTTGCCAAATAATTTATTAGGCTTAAACCCACAAAGCCAGTACCGCCGAGTATAGTTATGTTCATAACTGGTCCACTATTTTAAGATTTATTGTATTATCAACTTTTTAACATATAATGTTAAGTTATATAATTATTATAATACAGCAACTAAACATAATTTTAAATGCGCATAAAAACAGTAATTTTTTTTCTTATATTAAATCTAAATATTTACCCCTCTAACGCAGGAGAAATAACAGAAGATTTTAATGAAGCAAATTCTTTAATACTTATGGGCGAACTTAATAAAGCAAAAGACATACTTTCAAAGATACTTAAAAAAAATCCAAAAAATTCCCAAATTATGAATAATATTGCCTTTATAGAAGCAAAATCAGGAAATATTGATAAGGCAATAAAAATTCTTAGGGGGCAAATTAGTGAAAATGAAAATATAGAAACCATATATAAAAATTTAACCAACTTATATGCATTCCAAGCAAATCTTTTATACGAAGAAACATTGTCAATTAAAGAAAGTGAAAATGAAATTGAATTATCTTTAATAAAAAAATTAAAGACAGCAGATAATAATATTGCTAATAAAAAAATATCCCCAGAAAAAAAAGAAGTGACGGTCTTAAAAAATATTGCGCAAGAAAATATAAAACCGGAGAACATAGAATCATTTATAGTAAACTGGGCAAATTATTGGCAGAATAAAAAATATGATGAGTACTTTAATTGCTATGAAGAAAATTATTTTCCTAATAATTTTAAATCTAAATCAGCATGGAAATCTGATAGAAAAGAAAAAATTCAGAATAAAAATAATATAAAAATTAAGATATCCGATATAAATTTAATCAATTACGATACAAAAAATATTTTAATACAATTTACTCAAGCTTATAATTCAGATTCATTTTCTGATGTTGTAAAAAAACATACAACTGCAACTATAGTTAATGGAGATATAAAGATTACAGGGGAATATATACTTAAATAATGCAATTTATATTTAATTTCATATCAATAATAATATTATTATTGGCTAGTAGTTTTTCATATTCAGAAGATAATGTTGATCAAAGTGAAAAAGCTGAGACTGAGCTTCTTCAAGTTATTGACTTTATGAGAAACGGCAAAAATGAAGAGGCATTAGCGATTGCTGAAAAGTTAAGTAAAAATTATCCAAACTTTAAACTTGGCAAGATTATATATGCGGATCTTTTATCTTCATATCTTCAAAAAAAACCTAAACTTGGTTCTAAATCTATAGACAAAGAATTAAATGATTTAAAAAACGAAGCAAAAGCTAGAATAAATTTTAATTCTGTATATAAAAATAAAGACCTTCTTCCGGAATCGATTATCCAGCTAGCCGATAATGTTCCATATGCATTCTTAATAGAATTATCAAAATCAAGGTTGTATTTAGTAAAAAATAACAATAGTGTGCCGGAAATAATTGCTGATTTTTATGTATCTATAGGCAAAGCTGGCTTTAATAAAAAAGCATCTGGCGATAATAAAACTCCTGTTGGAGTATATAAGATTACATCACACTTAATAGACGAAGATTTGCCGGAGCTTTATGGAGATGGCGCATACCCAATAAACTACCCAAATATTTGGGACAAGAGGAGTAAAAAAACTGGTTATGGAATCTGGATTCATGGGGTACCAAGAGATGTTTATAGCAGGCCGCCGCTAACTAGTGAAGGCTGCATTGTAACAAGTAACCATACCCTGAGAAAACTTAAACCATATACAGTTATTGGAAAAACTCCTGTAGTTTTAGTTGAAAATATAAAATGGATAAAAAGAAATACATGGCATCAAAATAAAAATTCTGCAAATAAAATACTTGAAGATTGGGAAGAAACATGGGAAAGCCTAGATCCTCATGATTTTATTTCCCAACACTCAATCAATTTTAGAAGCAAAAAACATGATTTTGAAGAAAGAGTTACACATATACTTCGAATTATTAAAAATAAAACCTATATTAAAGTGAAAATTGAAAATTTAAACTTGTTTTACTACCCCCAAAATAAAAATTTGATATTCTCAGACTTTAGACAACATTATGAAAGCAATAATTATAAAACATCTTCGAATAAAAAATTATTTTGGAAAAAAGAAAAGGATGGTAAATGGAGAATATTACACGAAGGTGTTTAGCTTAAGAAATATCTTGATTTAATTAAATAATATGTATAATAAAAACACTAGTATAATTATATTAAAGGAAAATTTATGTCAGACACAATATTAAAGCTAACAGATGCTGAATTTGAAAATCAAGTAATTAAATCTGATAAACCTATTTTAGTAGATTATTGGGCGGAGTGGTGTGGTCCATGTAAAATGATAGCCCCAGTGCTGGAAGAAGTTGCTGAAGAGTTATCTGATAAAGTGCTAATAGGCAAATTAAATGTTGATGAAAATTCACAGACCCCCCCAAAATACGGAATCAGAGGCATACCAACACTCATGTTATTTAAGAACGGAGAAGCTGTTGGGACTCAGGTCGGAGCAGTAAGTAAAAGCGATTTAATCAAATTTATCGAGGAAAATATTTAAAAAAAAATGCTAGACGAAAGTTAATTTTAATGTTAACTTTCAATTTCAATTGCAGATTTAGCACTTCAAAGAAATAAATTCACGCGTAATTAAAATTTAGATAACGCAAATAAGCATTTATATTTAGTCTGCAAAAAAAATCCAAGGTAAAATTATTATGAACTTAACAGAGTTAAAAAAGAAGAGTCCGTCAGACTTAATGACCATGGCTTCAGACATGGGTATTGAAAATATTGCAAGAGCTAGGAAACAGGAAGTAATATTTTCTATTCTTAAATCACATGCAAAAAATGGTGAAGATATTTTTGGTGACGGTGTTCTGGAAATTCTCCAAGATGGTTTTGGGTTCTTACGCTCTTCAAACAGCTCTTATTTAGCAGGGCCAGATGATATATACGTTTCACCAAGTCAAATTAGAAAATTTGGCTTAAGAACTGGTGATACAATTTCAGGTAAGATAAGACCGCCAAAAGACACTGAAAGATATTTTGCTATGCTAAAAGTTGATCAAATTAATTATGAATCGCCTGAAAACGCTAGAAGAAAGATCTTATTTGAAAATTTAACTCCTCTTCATGCAGAAAAGAGAATTAAATTAGAAAGAGGCAATGGTAGTAGTGAGGATATAACTGCAAGAATAATTGATATATGTTCACCAATAGGTAAAGGTCAAAGGGGACTTGTTGTCTCTCCACCTAAAGCAGGAAAGACTATAATGCTTCAAAATATCGCTCAGAGTATAACTACAAATAACCCAGAATGTCATTTAATTGTTCTCTTGATAGATGAAAGGCCTGAAGAAGTTACAGAAATGGCTCGCATGGTTGATGGTGAAGTTGTCTCTAGTACATTTGACGAGCCAGCCACAAGACATGTTCAAGTAGCTGAAATGGTAATCGAAAAAGCAAAAAGACTAGTTGAACATAAAAAAGATGTGGTTATACTTTTAGATTCCATTACAAGATTAGCAAGAGCATACAATACTGTGTCACCCTCCTCAGGTAAAGTCTTAACCGGTGGTGTTGATGCAAATGCACTACATAGGCCAAAAAGATTTTTTGGTGCCGCAAGAAATATTGAGGAAGGCGGATCACTTACTATATTGGCAACAGCATTAGTAGATACAGGCTCAAAAATGGATGAAGTAATTTTTGAAGAATTCAAAGGGACAGGTAATAGTGAGATTCATTTAGATCGAAGAATAGCAGAAAAAAGAGTTTACCCTGCTATTGGCATTAATAAGTCCGGCACAAGGCGAGAAGAATTATTAACTTCGCCCGAAGAACTTCAAAGAATGTGGATATTAAGAAAATTTATGCATTCAATGGATGAGATAGAGGCTGTTGAATTCTTACTTGATAAACTTAAGACCACAAAAACGAATAATGAATTCTTTGAATCTATGAAAAGATAAATTTGTTATTAATTTCTTTTTCGCCGATATCGTGTCTTTTAATTTTTCCTTCCCAAGATATTTGATTACATCTATCGTAAGCTTTAGCTTGAGCAACTTGTAAATTAACTCCAAGTGAAGTTACTGATAACACTCTTCCGCCATAAGTAACATAAGAACCATCAACTATCTTTGTTCCTGAATGAAAAATTTTTGTTCCACTAATTTCGTGATCTAGACCTTCAATTATTTTTTCTTTATTATATTTTCCCGGATATCCGTCTGAAGCCAAAACAATTGTACAAGCGCTTTGATCTTCCCACTTAATTTTTAATTCATCTAATTTGTCATCTGTTACAGCTAAAAATATATCAATAATGTCGCTTTTTAACCTCATCAGTATTGCTTGAGCTTCAGGATCTCCTAACCTACAGTTATATTCTAAAACATATGGATTTTGATCATGATCAATCATTAAGCCCGCATATAGAAATCCCTTATATTTTATACCTACTTTTTTTAATTCTTCTAAAGTCGGTAATATAATTTTCTTAACTACTTTTTCTGTTATTTTATCATCTATCAATTTTGTTGGGGAATATGCTCCCATGCCGCCTGTATTTGGCCCACCATCACCATTGAGAAGTTTTTTATGATCTTTTGATGATGCTAATGGAATAATCCTATCGCCGGAAACTAAACAAATAAAACTAGCTTCTTCGCCTTTTAAAAAATCTTCAACGATAATTAATGAGGTTTTTATTCCGTCAATTTTTCCGGTAAATAAATCATTTATAAGTTTGTATGCTTCTTCTTTATTTTCAAGAATAAAAACTCCTTTCCCAGCTGCTAAGCCATCTGCTTTTACCACTATCGGCATTTTTTTACTCTTAACATAATTTATTGCAGATATTGAATCTGAAAAAGACATATGTTTTGCTGTAGGAATATTTCCTAAGTTTAATATTTCTTTACAAAAATTTTTTGATCCTTCTAGTTGTGCGGCTTTCTTACTAGGCCCAAAAATGTTTAAATTATTTTCATTAAAGATGTCAACTATACCGTCAACAAGCGGTGTTTCTGGCCCAACAACAGTAAGGTCTACATTCTTCTCTTTAGCTAATTTTACATAATCTTTAATAGTTGGGGATTGTATATCTACTATATGGACTTTTTTTTCATTACTAATTCCTGGATTTCCCGGAGTAACGAATATATTTTTGACTCTATCAGATTGAGAAATTTTCCATACTATTGCATGCTCTCTTCCACCACTACCTATTACTAGTACATTCATAATTAGTGCCTAAAGTGTCTTATCCCTGTAAAAACTAAACTAATATCTAACTCATTTGCCTTTTTTATTACCTGGATATCATTCTGTGAACCACCTGGTTGAATAATTGAAGAGATTCCCAATTCTGCTGCTTTTTCTACATTATCAAAAAAAGGGAAGAATGCATCAGACGCCATAACCGCATCTTTTAAGACTATTTTTTGATTTATAGCTTTCGTGGAAGCGATAAACGTTGAGTCTATTCTGCTCATTTGACCAGCACCAATTCCTAGAGTTTTTCTATCTTTCACAAAAACTATTGCATTTGACTTAACGAATTTTGCAACTATCCAGGCAAAGTACAAATCATCAAATTGCTTATCTGTTGGAACTTTATCTGATACAACTTGATAATTTTTAATAAAATCATCTTTTGAATAATCTTCCTGTTGGATCAAAAAACCATCGCTAATTGTTTTCAGCTGATTGAAGTTTTTATTTTCCGAACTATAATTATCTGAATATTCTATAATTCTAATATTTTTTTTTGATTTTGCGTACTCAATAGATTGTTCTGTAAACTTTGGGGCTATTATCAATTCAACAAATTGGTTACCTAATATATCTTTGAGAAGGTCTTCTTCAACTACTCTATTAAAGGCAATCACGCCGCCAAACGCAGACACAGGATCTGTAGAATATGAATTTTTGTAGGCGATTTGAAGATCTTGATTACTTGAAACGCCACATGGATTAGCATGCTTAACAATGACACATGATGGTTCTTTAAAACTAATTACACATGACAAGGCTGTATCACCATCCACGATATTATTATAAGACAATTCTTTTCCTTGATGTTGTAAAGAATTTACTATGCTAATCCTTTTTTCAGACGAACTTCTATACAATGTTGCGTCTTGATGTGGATTTTCGCCATATCTCAGATCGTTTATTTTTTCTAATGAATAATATTTTGGAAATTTTTCTTCGCCTATTTCTCTGCCTAGATAATTTGCTATACATATATCGTAATGTGCTACTAATTCAAAAGCTTTTAAGGACATCTTTTTATTTAATTCTTTGTTTTTTGATAAATCTGGATCAAACTTTTTAATAAAATTCTCATAATCATTTGGATCAGTTAGAACAGAACAATTTTCAAAGTTTTTTGCTGCAGCCCTAACCATTGCTGGGCCACCAATATCAATATTTTCTATTGCTTCGTCGAAAGATACATTTTCATTTTCAACTGTTTTTTCGAATGGATAAAAGTTTACTATTAAAATATTTATTCTTTGAATATTTAATTTATTCAATATTTCTTCATCGGTTTTTCTTGCCAGGAGGCCAGCATGCACATTTGGATGTAAAGTCTTTACTCTACCGTTCATAATCTCAGGAAAATTTGTAATATCTGATATTGATATTACTGGAATACCTTCTTCTTTAAGTTTTTTGTATGTTCCGCCTGTTGAAATGATCTCAAAGTTATTTTCTATTAAATAATTTGCTATGCATTTTATATTAGTTTTATTTGAAACGCTTATTAATGCAAATTTTCTATTTTTACTCAAAATTTAATACCTTA
The DNA here is from genome assembly GCA_029268385.1 of Gammaproteobacteria bacterium. Lineage (GTDB taxonomy): Bacteria > Pseudomonadota > Gammaproteobacteria > Poriferisulfidales. The sequence continues at coordinate 49,125 of JAQWPG010000004.1, read as the reverse complement.
TTTATGAAATTTTATATTGCTTCATTTTTTTTCTCAAGGTTCCTCTACTTAAACCTAATAAATCTGAAGCTTTTGACTGATTTCCTTTGCAATATTTTATTGTTTCTTCGATTAAAGGTTTTTCAACCTCACCAATAACTAAATTATAAACTTTATCTATAGGATAACCATCAATTTTCTCAAAATACTCTCTCATTGCTTGGCTAACAAATTCTCTGAGTAACCTAGTTGATTTATTTTGATCCATTATCTTTTTTAAATTTATTTTCCAGATAATTAATACTGAACCCACCTTTTTGAAATACATCATCAAGTATTAATTTTTTTTGTAAGTTTATATTAGTTTCAATTCCATCAATTACAATTTCGTTTAAAGCATTACTCATTCTTCTTATTGCTGCATCCCTATTATTTCCATATGATATTAGCTTTCCTATCATAGAGTCATAATTTGGCGGTACTTTGTATCCATTATATATATGTGTGTCCATTCTCACTCCTGGTCCACCCGGGGCGTGAAATTGATCTATAGTGCCTGGGCAAGGAATAAATGTTTCTGAGTTTTCAGCATTTATTCTGCATTCTATTGCATGACCTCTTATTTCTATTTGTTCTTGTGAGTAGCCTACCTTTTCGCCAGAAGCAATTAATAATTGTTGTCTTACAATATCAATTCCTGTGATCATTTCTGTAACTGGGTGCTCAACCTGTATCCTTGTATTCATCTCTATGAAATAAAATTCTCCGTCTTGATAAAGAAACTCAAAAGTCCCTGCCCCTATATAATTTATTTTTTTACAAGCATCAGTTACTAACTTACTCATTCTCTCTCTAGTTTCTTGATTGATTTCTGGAGCAGGAGCTTCTTCTATTACTTTTTGATGTTTTCTCTGCATAGAACAATCTCTTTCACCAAGACATATCGCATGTCCAAAATTATCACAAAGAACTTGGAACTCTATATGCCTTGGTCTCTGTAAAAATTTTTCTATAAAAACTGTATCGTTGCCAAATGCCAGTTTCGCTTCATTTTTTGTTAACTTAATTGCTTCTTCAAGGTCTTCTTCTTTGTCAACGGTTCTCATTCCTCTTCCGCCCCCACCATGAGCGGCTTTGACTAAGACTGGATAGCCAACTTCTTTTGCTATTCTTTTATTTTCAGAGATATCTTTAGAAACCTCACCTTTTGATCCTGGAATACCAGTAATACCAACTTCATTCATTGCTTTTTTAGCAAGTATCTTATCTCCCATTAGTTTTATAGTCTCAGATTTTGGACCTACAAATATAAAATCTGACTGGGTTACTTGTTCTGCAAAATCAGCATTTTCAGATAGAAATCCAAATCCAGGATGAATTGCATCAGCATTAGTAATTTCAGCAGCACTAATTATAGAAGATGGAAGAAGGTAGCTTTCTCTTGAGTCTGCTGGCCCAATACATACTGATTCATCTGCCAATCTAACGTGCATGAGATCTCTATCAACTTCCGAATGAACAGCGACTGTTTTAATACCAAGATCTTTACATGCTCTCAAGATACGTAATGCAATCTCACCTCTATTTGCTATCAATAACTTTTTAATCATTTTCTACTCTACTATGAATAAAACTTGATTAAACTCAACTGGTTGAGCATTCTCAGCAACTATGGCTTTAATTACTCCAGATTTATCTGACTCAATCTGATTAAGCATTTTCATTGCTTCAATAATACATAAAGTATCACCAGCTTTAACAACATCACCAACACTAACAAATGGTTTGGATCCTGGAGACGGAGCTTCATAAAATGTTCCTACCATTGGTGATTTGATTTCATGCCCAGATATATTGTGATTAGTTTCCTGCGGAGTATTATTTATTTTTTCTAAAGAAGTATTTTCATTTATTATTGGAGCACTTATATTTGTTGGGAGAGTCACAGTATCTTGTGCCGCAACATTAGAAGACTTACTTAATCTAATTGATTCTTCACCTTCAATAATTTCCATTTCGCTTAGAGTAGATTCTTCTAGCATCTCCATCAATTTTTTAACTTTTCTTATATCCACGCTATTTTCCTTTATTAATAATATTATATGCTGACATTAATGCTAATTCATATCCAAATATTCCGTGTCCCGAAATCACTCCGACTGCAATATCTGAAAGATACGATTTCTTTCTAAAATCTTCTCTGGCAAAAACGTTTGAGATATGAATTTCAATAAATGGCACAGAAACTCCTAGTAAAGCATCTCTTAAAGCTATACTTGTATGTGTAAATGCCCCTGGATTAAAGATTATAAAATCCACTTTATCTTTTTTAGCTGTATGTATTTCTTCAATTAACTCAGCTTCTGAGTTGAACTGCTGATGATTAAGATCAACTGATATTTCTTTTGCAACTTCATTTAACCCAGCAGAAATATCATCTAAAGATTCGTATCCGTATATCTCCGGTTCTCTTTCGCCTAAAAGATTAAGATTTGGGCCATTTAGGATAAGTATTTTACTCATAAATTCTTTTAAATTCTTCTAAATTCGCTTATTTTCTGTAAAATAACACTAAAAATGATTTAAATCAATGTTTTTTAATTTCTTCGATATGTTTTTTGAAATCTTTTGCATTCATATAGCCTTGAATCCCAAAACCCTTAATCTCTATCCCGTTGCTTGTAAAAAATTTATAAGCTGGAGGCCCAACAATATTTAAATACTTTAGCATTTCTATGTCTTGTTTTGTATTATCAGTAACATCAATTTTAACAAGACTAAATTCTTTTAAATGTTTTTCAACAGTCTTATCTTTAAAAGTTTTTCTTTCCATCAATTTACATTCAATGCACCAATCGGCATATACATCTAAAAAAATTATATTATCACTTTCTGTATTTAAAAGCTCATTAAGTTCGCTAATATTGTTAGCTTTTTTAAAAACTAAATTTGATTCTTGATTATTTATTGTTAGAACTGGAATTAGTCTATCAATAAATGTTACTGCAACTATTAATAATAAAATTCCTATTAAATAATTGATGTATTTCATCCACTTTCCCGTTTTTGGAATAAATTTATTCATAAATGTTCCATATATTAGAAGTGGAATACTCATTCCAATTGCTAGACTTAGAAATAGTAGCCCTGTAACAAAAGAACCTGGATTTTCAGAGGTTACATAAATAAAAATTCCTGCTAATGGTGGGGCAACACACGGCCCAACAATTAATGCGGACAAAAATCCCATTATTAATGCACTTCCATATCCTCCAATATAAATTTTATTACTTAAATCTATAACCCATTTTTGAAATGTATTTGCAATTTTTATTTCATATAGCCCAAACATAGAAAATGATAAAGCTACAAGTATCAAAATAAAAAATATTAAGTAAAGTGGATCTTGAAATGCACTTTGAATATTATAAATATTCGCAGAATATCCTACAAATAAACCTACAAGAGTATACAAGATGCACATACCTAAAACATAATAAAGTGATAGCAAATATGGTTTATTATTATTTGTGCTATTCGATTTTAGTATTAAACTTGAGAGTATTGGAACCATAGGAAGCACACAGGGTGTAAAAGAAAGCAATAAACCAAAACCTATAAATAGAAAAATGTTAATAAAAATACTGTTTGAGGATAGCTGATCGTAAATAATTTCGCTTTTAGAGACTTTTGTAGTCTTAATATCATTAGGTTCATCATAACCCTTTAACTTGATTTTTTTTGAATTTGGTGGGTAACAAAGACCTTTCTCCGCACAACCCTGATAATGAATTTCTAAAAAATTAGTATCTTCTTTTAAAGATATTTGCAAAGTAAATGTTTTATCATATATTTCGCTTTTGCCAAAAAATTCGTCTTCTTTTATTTCTGGATCAGGGAAATTAATTTTTACAAGTTCTTCATTATTTCTAAAAATTTTTATTTTATCTTTGTATAAATAATATCCTTTTGCTATTTCAAAGTTAATCGATGTTTTTTCATTAGATGTTTCTTTTATTGATAAAATAAATGCTTCATCAAGTTTTAAAAAAGAAGTTTGTTTTGATGTGAAAAAATTATCAGAGTATGCGTTTCCATATAAAATAAAAAATAAAATGATTGATTTTAAAAAAAAATATATATTTTTCATATCTTAATATACTAATTTAATGGTGCTGCCTATTATTGGCTCGCCAGTAGGAAACATGTTGTTTATAACTCTCAGTCTATTTTCAGCATGAGTGCTGAATGAGGATTTAAGAGAAAGACTTTTGAAAGTGTCTCCTTTTTTCACCTTATATAGTTTAATTCTTTTTGGTTCACCATATTCTTTCTCTGACGCTTTTAGTTTTCTAATTGATTTAATAGTGTCGTCAAAAATTCCAATATTTTTTTCAAAGTTTTTTTCATCTTTTGTTGTTGCTATAAACTGAAATGCTTCTTTTTTATTCTTGTACAATATAGCTACTCTACATTTATGTCCGTCACCAAAACTTGTATTGATTTCTACAGTTGCTACATATCCTTTATATTCTGAAGTATTAATTTCTTTACCGTTCTTATAATCATCTCCATATAGTCGCCCAACTAATTCTTTTGCTGAAATTTTTCTATTTAAATCTCTCATTGTTAATTCTATTAAAGTTCCTCTATCTTTTGATGTGCCCAAAACTGAAGTTGGTAAATTCTCTATTTTCCAACCTTTAGGAAACTTTAGTGTAAAATCTAATTCTGTATGGTAGAAACTTGACCCCCTTGATGAGCCTTGACCCTCTCCTGGGCCAAATGGTATTCCTTGTATTGTGTTCAAATATTTTATTTTATTTTCGTCTAATTTTATTTTATTAATGTTTTTCTTAGCTGCTTTTATTACTTCTTGTAGCCTCTTATCATTGTCTGGATGGGTTGAAAAAACTCCATGATATGCATAAGGCTCTCTTCCTTCTTCTTCAGCAAGGACTTTATCAAACTCTTCTTGATTTTTTAAAACACCTATAACATTTTTTAATGCATCAGGATCATATCCAATTTTTGCGATATATTCTGCGCCAACCCTGTCAGCTTCCAATTCTGCTTCTCTTCCGAACCCTCTTAAAATTGCTGTTGTTGCAAGTTGACTCAAATTTGCAAGACTTCTATTACCAACTAAAATTGAAACCACTGTAGTAAAAATATTTGTGACTTGATTTTTTGAGTACTGCTTTACTCCGTGCCTAGCTGTTATATGTCCTAGCTCATGACCAAGAACCCCGCATAGCTCTGCTTCACTTCCCAAATAAGCTAACATGCCTCTAGTAATGTATACGTAACCACCTGGTACAGCAAAGGCATTCACTTGGGGGCTGTCTAGTACAGTAAAATGATATATTAATTCATTTCTATGGCTAACAGTTGCTAACTTCTCCCCTAATTCTGTTACATATTCCAAAATCTTTGGATCATTGTAACGACTATATGCCTTCATTATCTGCTTATGAGAAGCTCTTCCTAATTCCGCTTCCTCATCTTCATTAAGCAAAATTAAATCTTTTTCTCCAGTAACGGGGTTTGTTGCGCATGAGGGGAGGGTTCCGCTGACAGAAAGCAATGTTGAAGCTTTTAAAAATGATCTTCTATCCATACTTCTAATATTGCCGAAAAAAATTACAGATTTAAAGAATTATTAACTGGAAATTAAGTTTTGTTGTATCTTTTTTTGAACTTATCAACTTGGCCAGCTGTATCTAATATTTTCTGCTTACCAGTGTAGAAAGGATGGCATTTGGAGCAGACATCAACTGTCATAACAGGGTCTTTGAATGTTGATCTTGTGGTAAATTTATTTCCACAGCTACAAGTAACTTCAATATCACTATATTTTGGATGAATATTTTTTTGCATTACTCTATGTTATCACAATTTAAAGAAAGTGAATGATACCTAAAGAAACTTACTGCCACAAGTAATATTGTGCCAATTGAGCAAATAATTAAAGAAAATAACCTTCATTTAGGTTGGTATTTGTTATTTATTTTTAATAAATATGCATAAATAACTGTTTTCTAGGGATATTTTTTATATCCACAAAAATTGTGGATAAGTCTGTGTAAAAAACTAATTTTTTTTAATAGTCTTCAAACATACTTTCATAGCTATTAAAATGGTCAAATTTTGAACAATATAAGTTATTGATTTTAATAATAAATTTTAATTATTTTTCTTTAAAATTATTTTTAATAAATATACAAAAAATGTTGACAAAAAAATTATCTGTGTATAAATACCCCTAATTTCATGTGTAATTTTAAAAAAATATAAAAAATCAACTTTTTTTTGTTATTTTTTTTAAAAAAAATAATATATTTTTGGTAGTTTAAGCAATAAATTTTTTTTGAAATTCTTTGAGTGCTTTCCCACGATGACTTATAGCATTTTTCTGCTTTTCTGAGAGCTCAGCGGCAGTACAACTATGCTCTGGTACGTAAAATAAAGGGTCGTAACCAAAACCATTATTTCCAATTTCTTTGGTACCTATAAGGCCTTCCCAGGATGCATCAAATATTTTGGGTGTAGGATGATCATATGACTCTAAATACACAATAACACACCTATATCGGGCTGTTCTTTCTTTATATGGCGTACCGCTTAACTCTTTTAATAATAATTGATTATTGGCTGAATCATTACAATTTTCTCCTGCATATCGTGCAGAATATATTCCTGGCCTTCCTGAAAGCGCATCAACTTCTATGCCAGAGTCATCAGCTATAGCTGGCATATTTGCTAATAAAGATGCATTTCTTGCTTTTAATATGGAATTTTCTAAAAATGTTAAGCCAGTCTCTGGAATCTCTGGAATACCTAATTTTCTTTGCGGTATTAATTCTATATTAGTATTTCCTAATATTCTTTCAAACTCTTTTACTTTATGATTATTATTTGAAGCTAAAACAATTTTAATCATAGCTATTTAGAGTCTCTTTCTGAATTTCAATAATTTTTTTAATACCTTTAGATGCTAGAGCTACCATTTTATTTAATTCATCATGCGAAAATGATCCTTCCTCGGCTGTCCCCTGTATTTCAATAAAATTCCCCTCGTCATTCATTATAAAATTCATATCTGTTTCAGCATTCGAATCTTCTTCATAATCAAGATCTAAAACTACTTCCCCGTTAACTTTTCCAAGGGAAACTGATCCTGTATAAGATTTTATAGCATCGGCAGAACTAAAATCATCATTCTCTTGGCTTCTTAACGCAAGGCATAGTGCTACAAAGCCGCCAGTTATAGATGCTGTTCTGGTTCCTCCATCAGCTTGGATTACATCGCAGTCTATGGTGATCGATTTTTCACCTAACTTATCAAGATTAACCGAAGATCTTAAAGATCTACCGATTAACCTCTGGATTTCCATTGTTCGCCCACTTTGCTTATTTTTTGCCTCTCTTCTCATTCTTTCGTTTGTTGATCTAGGCAACATTCCGTATTCGGCAGTAACCCATCCCATATTTTTCCCTTTTAAAAAACGGGGAACATTGTTTTCTATAGTGGCATTACATATAACCTTAGTATTTCCAAATTCTACTAAAACTGAACCCTCAGGATGAGAGATATAATTTTTTGTAATTACAATATTCCTAAGTTCATCTGGTTTTCGTCCGTTTTTTCTCATAACTTGCTGTCTCAATATATTGATAAATAAAATAAATTTGCTTATTTCCTATTTTTGTGAAGAATTACACATTTAGGATAATAACATAGTATATAACGGTATTGGAGAATAGAAATTATGAGTATAGCGATCCTTACAACTGGAGGTACTTTTGACAAAGTATATTTCGATGCTAATAGCGAATATAGCATTGGTGAGCCATGCATATCTTCAATACTTGATGAAGGAAATGTGACATCTGAATATAGAGTCCAATCTATATTAAAAAAAGATAGTCTGGATATAAATCAGGAAGAGAGAGAATTAATAAAAAAATCTGTTATCGAATGCGAGGAAGAAAGAATACTTATCACACACGGAACAGACACTATGATTGATACAGCAAAATTTTTAGAGGATATAGAAGATAAAACAATAGTTTTAACTGGAGCTATGCAGCCAGCAAGATTTAAAAAAACAGATGCAGTATTTAATTCAGGTTTCGCTTTCGCAGCAGCATTAAGTTTAGATGAAGGCATTTATATAGCAATGAGTGGCAGAATCTTTAGTTCTGACAACGTAAGAAAAAATATAGATTTAGGAAAATTTGAAAACAAGAGTTAAAATTAAATGGATCTATTAAGAAAATTAATTTTGTTATCGCTAATGCTTTTTTCTACAGCATCATTATCTAATACATCAAATTTATATAGCGCTGGAGTTCCTTCGCTTGCACCAATGTTAGAAAATGTTACTCCAGCAGTTGTAAATATTTATACTATTAGCGAAGTAGAAGGGAAAAATAATTATATTGACGATCCTTTTTTAAGAAAATTCTTTAATATCCCTGAGCAACAAAAATCTAAAAAAAGAAATAGGTCAGGTCTAGGTTCTGGGGTAATAATAGATAGCAAAAAGGGTTACATAATAACTAACAATCATGTGATTGCAAAAGCGAAAGATATAAAAGTAAAGCTTCATGACGGTAGAGAACTAAAGGCAACTTTAGTAGGATCAGATCCCGCTTCTGATATTGCAGTTATAAAAATTATTGCAAATAACTTAACTTCTTTAAACTTTTCTGATTCTGAAAAACTAAGAGTAGGAGATTTTGTTGTAGCAATAGGAAATCCATTTGGAATTGGGCAAACTGTAACATCAGGAATTGTAAGCGCATTAGGTAGATCAGGTTTAGGTATAGAGGCATATGAAAACTTTATTCAAACTGATGCTTCAATTAATCCTGGTAATTCTGGCGGAGCTTTAGTCAACTTGAAAGGTGAATTAATTGGTATAAATACAGCTATTATTGGCTCAAAAGGTGGCTCAGGTAGTGTTGGTATTGGATTAGCAATACCAGTAAATATGGCTCTAGATGTAACAGAACAATTAATTAAATACGGCAAAGTAAGAAGAGGTTATCTTGGTGTTTCTGCTCAAGACCTCACAAGCGATTTATCAAAAGCTTTTGGAATAAATACGAGTAAAGGAGCAATTATAACTCGCGTTCAAGAAGGTTCGCCCGCAGATATTGCTGGAATCAAAATAGGTGATGTTGTGCTGAAAATTAATAATGAAATTATTAAAAATACTTCTGCAATGAGGAATAAAATAGGTCTTCTAAAATTGAATAGCACAATATTAATGGAGATTAATAGAAAAGGAAAAATTGTTACGACTAATGTAAAAATAACAGAGCCAAAATATTCAAAAAAAGATGGCATTAAAATTAACCCAAGACTTCAAGGTATTATATTTGGAGAAATTACAAAAAAAATGCCTGAGTATGGAAAGATAAGTGGCATAAAAATAATTAAAATTAAAAAAAACAGTAGGGCATATTCTATAGGTATTAGAAAAAATGATATTATACTTTCTATAAATAATATTCCTGTACAAAAAATTAAAGACTTAGAAATTGTTTCTGGTGAAAATGATTCTGAACTTATAGTTCATGTTCAAAGAGGTAATAGGACAGCTTTCCTTTTACTAAAATAAATTTCTTATAATTCTTCAAACTACCCGCCTGTAATCGTAGGGAAAAAAGCAACCTCATCGTTATCTTTTATATTAGAGTCAAATTCTGAATGTTCAAAATTTTTAGCGGAATAAATCTTATAATTTAATTTGTCAAGATTAAGCTTTAAATAAATATCTTTAATAGTTGATTCAGATTCTGAGATTTCAAGATACTCTTCTTTTTTCCCCATATCTTCTGATAATCTTGCTAAGTAAATTACTTTTATTTTCATATTTTGGTACACTATAAATAAAACTATAAACAAAATTTTAATGAAAAAAAATCTAACACATTTTAATAAATCTGGTGATGCTTATATGGTAGATATCCATAATAAGGATAACACAAATAGAATAGCTCTTGCTAGCGGCAAGATATATATGTCTGTTAATTCTATAAAAAAAATAAAAGAAGGTACTCATAAAAAAGGGGACGTATTAGGTGTTGCAAGAATTGCAGCAATAATGGCCTCAAAAAAAACTTCTGACTTAATACCTTTGTGTCATAACATAAATTTATCATCTGTATCTATTTCATTTAAGGTTAACTCATCAAAAAAATATGTGCATTGCAAAGCTAATGTTACAACCACAGGTCAAACAGGAGTTGAAATGGAGGCACTTATTGCAGTTCAGATTGGCCTTCTGACAATTTACGATATGTGCAAATCAATAGATAGAGGTATGATAATTTCTGAAATTCAATTAGAGTCAAAAAAGGGTGGCGCCTCCGGTGATTGGAATAGAGCAAAATAAATTATTATTAAATAATTTTGCAGAGGATTTAATCTCCTGGCATAAAAAAAACGGTCGTCATAATTTACCATGGCAAATAAAAATTTCACCTTATAAGGTTTGGATTTCTGAAATCATGCTTCAACAAACGCAAGTTAAAACAGTATTACCATACTATAAAGAATTTTTAATAAAATACCCCAACATAAAATCATTATCAAATTCAAAATTAGATGATTTATTAGAGCTATGGACAGGACTAGGTTACTACAGAAGAGCAGAAAATATTTATAAAACATCGCAAATTCTTAAAAATAAATATAATTATATATTTCCAAAAAAATATGAAGATATTTTAGATTTACCAGGTATTGGAAAATCTACAGCTGGGGCTATTTTATCAATCGCCTATAATAAAAAATATCCAATTCTTGATGGTAATGTAAAAAGAGTAATAAAAAGATACTTTGCTATTAAAGGTATAAATGATAATGAGAATAATCTATGGAATATTTCTGAGTCCTTATTACCAGCTAATAATAATAATATATTTACGCAATCTATTATGGATTTGGGTGCATTAGTCTGTGTAAAAAAAAATCCTTTATGCAATGAATGTCCTTTAAATAAAAAATGCAAATCACTAAAATTGAAATTAACAGACAAAATTCCTGAAAAAAAACAAAAATTAGTTAAAAAACATGTAAATTTATATTTATTACTAATACAAAAATACGAAAGTGAGAAATTTGTACTGATGAAAAAAAATCCTTCTGATGGTATTTGGGCAAATCTATGGAACCTACCAAGTTTTAATGGAGTTAATGAATATAAAAAATTTTTACTATCTAATAATATCTCAGGCACAAGTTCTCAGTATGATTATATTGAACACAATCTATCTCATCTAAAACTTAAAATAGACATTATAAAAGTTGAGTTAAAAAAATGTACAGAAGTTGATAATTATTGCTGGAAAAATATTTATGATAAGATTGGATCGTCAAAACCAATAATGATGATTATAGACAAACTGAAAAGGGAGCAAAAATAATGCGAATGATAGTATGTGCGAAATTAAAAAAGGAGCTAGAAGCTCTTGATAGACCAACTTACCCAGGCGAATTGGGTAAAAAAATTTTTGATAATGTTTCTAAAGAGGCCTGGGCTTTGTGGCTTAAACATATGACTATGTTAATCAACGAATATAGATTAACACCTATTGAGCCTAAAGCTAGAACATTTCTTGAGGAAGAGATGGAAAAATTTTTCTTTGGAGAAGGGTCAGAAGTTCCGAAAGATTTCAAACCAGAATAATACTATTCATTTTCATAAGGCCACATATTAAAGATCATATGGGGTAAAGTTAAACAAGCTAAAATTATAAAAATATATTTTATAATTGTATCGTTAATAGATATTGCATAAGTACTGGAAATAAAAGTTACGGAAAAAAAAGAAAATATTAATGAACAAGTTACTATTAAAATTAAGAAACCTTTAGTAGTAAAATTTTTTGGCCTTAGATTAGATATATAAATAGATTCAATAAAATGCCGAATAGAATGCATAAAACAAAAATAGAGTATAAAAGATAATATTGGTGGGAGCAAAATAAAATTAAAAAAGCATAGAATCCCTTCTATTTTATGAAGTTTATTTTTATTTTTTTCAAAAAATATATGGAACGAAGATAAAATGATAAAGCAAGATTTCTGAATATTATTAAATTCTATTCCAATAAAACTTGATCCAGTTAGTATAGTAAATAAATGATTTACCTCATCAAAGTAAAATAATATTGGCGTAAAAACAATAATTGAACCTTTGACAAATATATTTATGTTTAAATATTCAGCTCCCTTCTTATTAAGATAATTATGATCTTCGAAACCAAAGTGATATGTAGCAAGAAATAAAAAAATAATTAAAGAAATTCCAGGGATAATAATCCAAGAGATAAAATATAGTATTGCTATTAGTAAGTATATTATAATAAAACATAACGCCCATGTTTTTATATATTTATTAAAAATTATCTTACCAATTGAAAAATCGAAAAATCCATGTGGCAAACCTATTGCCGATACAAAAAAAAATAAAAGGTAGATTTGTATATCTAAATTAATTTCCATTTTAAATAAGTAAAATATAGTTAGCGTAACTAAACTTAAAGCTATAAACATTTTTTTTTGAAGATTATCTACTGTATTTATCATTTTTATCTTTGCGCTTTAGTGAATAATAAAGAAATTTTACTTTAGGAAGATATATAATAATTTTTATAATATCTATAAAACTTGGTGTGTCAGATAGGAATCTAATTTGTGAGTTGTGTGATTTTGTTCTGAATAAACACATTAATGCTTTCTTCATATAACTTGGGTTTCTAGACAAAATCTTTAAGAAAATATTATCCATATTTCTCAAAACTAATGAATGAAAATATTTTTTATTTCTGGAAGATTTTAAATTTGGTAGTAAATTTGCTAATCTATCAGTCTGTTTTTGAATATTTATGAATGTATATCCTGTGCTTGCTCGTGTAGCACCAGAATAAGAACCAATTTTTGTAATATAGCTATCTGCTAAACTATTTATACTAGTATCCATTGGTATGGAACCAAATTCTACTTTTTCTATTTCATATTTTTCATTTCTATAATTTAACTTCATGTACTCATTAATATAATCTTCGTTCAACATATTATATTCTTTTTTAGATGAAAAATATGTTGATTCTATTAGGGCAGAATTTCTAGAGAATGGCAATATATAGTTAAAATGAAATTTATTTCTTAAATTTGAAAACTCCATAAATACAGCAGAATTATCATCAAAGATATCATTCTTTGATTTAACATATGCCCCATAAAATTGCTGCATCATAAAAAAATTATTTTTGCTAGGCCTGCTATCAAAAATATGATCGCATAAATAGGTGCTTTGTTTCGTAGTCAATTCAATTAAATTAGTTTTTTTGGAAATATTTACAACTTCTTCAGAAAAAAATATATCAATATTTTCACTAATATTAATTTTTTCTAAAATATAGTTATTAAAGTCTTTAGAGCTTATGCTTTGATATTTATACCGGTTACAATTAATTTTTATTGATTCATCCTCATTTCTAATAATCAAGTTATTCCATTTTTTTTTAATTAAATGACTAAATGGTGTTTCGTATGTATCCCAAAATGACCATAATTTATTTCTTTTATTTATATTATTACTTAATTCTAAAATACATATTTTATATTTACTATTGATAAGTTTATAAGCTAGGCTTAATCCAGCACAGCCAGCTCCGATAATAATGAAGTCATATTTATTCCTGATGGACATCTATCAGTCCTGAAAGTGATTCGTGCAAATATTTTTTGTGGTTAGTTTTGTAATAGGGAATTATAAAGAATATTAAAAACTCAAATATTGTTTTTATTACAATTATAGATTTCTCAAATTTGCTTACAAAAATATTTTCATATAAGTATTTTGTCCCAGTTTTTCTTATTTTAGCTCCAATTCCTTGATATATTCTTAACGCTATTAATATTGATATTCTTGACTTTATAGGAATATACCTTATGCCATTTAAAGAGCTGTTATAGAAAATATCTGCTTTTAACAAGAGTTGATTTGTTACTTTTTTTAACAAATCTTTATTATCTATTGTCAGAGTATTTAATGTATTTTCATTTATACCAGTATTTTCAGGAAAATATATTCTATTTTTCATATGATCCTGCATTAAGTCTCTTGATATATTTGTTAATTGCATTGCTATTCCAAGGTCAATAGCAAAATATTTTGCCTCTTTTCCTTTTATGTCTAATGCTTCCACCATCATTAGTCCAACTACACCAGCTACTTTATAGCAGTATCTTAATAGCTCTTGATTATTTTTATATCTTTTAAAACTAATATCTGAATTTATTCCATCTATTAATTCTTCGATTAATTCTTCACTTATTCCGTATGATTTTATTGTCTTTAAAAGTTCTGCAGCTTCATTTGAATCTTCAATTATTAGACCTTCATCAACTAAGTCATCATTAATCCTACAAAATGAATAAATATTAATTACTTTACGAAGAATATTTTTATGTAAAAATTTACTAGCCCAGAAAAATGATGTGCTATTTTTATATATAATATCTTTATTGTTTAATATTCTCATAATCTCTTATTATTAATTTCTCTGTGACTTTTGAGGTTGATAATACTCCCGGAATTCCAGCTCCTGGATGTGTACTAGCACCAACAAAGTATAATCCTTTTGTCTCTTTTGCTTTATTTCCATATCTAAAATATGCAGATTGCGTAAAAATAGGTTGAATTCCAAAACCACTTCCCGCATATGTATTGAGTTCATCCTCAAAGTAATCAGGTGTGATATAAAAACTGTCTACAATATTTTTTTCCAAATCTGGCATAATTTTTTCTTGCAGTGTATTGATTATAATTTTAGACATCTCACTTCCTTTTTTATCCCAATCTATATCACTTAAATTATTTGGAACTGGTGCTAAAACATAAAATGTATCACTATCATTTTGTATCATAGAAGGATCAGTTGCGCCAGGTCTATGTAAATAGAGGCTAGGATCATTAACAAATATTTTTTTATTAAATATATCGTTTAATAATTCGTAATGTCGTTTACTAAATATAATTGTATGGTGCTGTACATCTTTATATATTTTTTTTGTAGAAAAATATAATACAAATAAACTCATTGAATGTTTTAAGTTAATATTATTAGAAATTTTTCTTGGTTTATACCCTAGGAGTTCTTTATAGGTATATGTTGGATCTGAGTTACAAACTACACCATCACATTTTATTACACCAGCTTCTGTTTCTACGCCTATAACTTTATTTTTTTCAACAATAATTTTATGTGCTTCTGTATTTTTTTTTATTTCAACATTTTTGCTTATTAACAACTTTTCTAGTCCTTGTATTACTGTCCCAGTACCACCCTCTGCATAATATACACCCCATTTCCATTCTAGATACTGAATAAGAAGATATATAGATGTTGTGCTGTAAGGATTTCCACCTACCAATAATGGATGCATACTTAATGCCTGATTCAAATACTTGTTTCCCATATATTTATCTACCGCCTTATAAACTGACCTATCAAATCTTATACGTATTAACTCTGGTAAATGCTTAACCATGCTGCCTATAGACTCAAAAGGTTCGTCTGATAATTCAGTGAAAGCTTTATTAAATATTCTTTTGCTATGTTTTAATAATCTTATATATGATTTTGCATTTTTATAGCCATACTTTGATTTTATTTCCCTAATTGTTTTATTTAATTTATCTCCATAATCTAAGTGTTCACCATTATCAAATAGAAAACGGTACCATGGTGTTACTGGTAGCAGATTTACATAATCATTCAAATTTTCTGAGTGTATTGAAAAAAGTTCATCAATTAAATAAGGGGCTGTAATTACTGTAGGCCCAGCATCATATTTGTATCCATTGTGAACAAATGTTCTTGCTCGCCCTCCAAGATCTGGTTGTTTTTCTAGTATTGTTGCATCAAAGCCTCGGCTTCTTAACCTTGAAGCTATAGATAAACCTCCAAATCCAGACCCTATAACAATTATTTTTTTCATATAATTCCAGAAATAAAAAAGGCTCACTTATTACAGCGAGCCTTTCGTTAAACTTGTAAGAATGCTACTTAAGCAGATTCTTTAACAGCTGCTGCCCATATGATCAAACCAAAGGCAATTTTGTTTACAAAATCAGCTAAGTTGTAAACTATGTTTAGTGTCGCTGCGTCCGCACCACCACCAGTTAGATAGCCTACGAAGTATCCTATTGGATAGATCGCCCAACCAACTGTAACGATTAAACGTAACGCACCAAATGCTGTTTGACATGCTGCGCTTCCACTAGAAGCGTTTGCTTTACTAGCTTCACCAGCAAAGATTTCGTAAAGAATATATAGCCAACCGATCATCCCGATAATGAAACCTGTCATTACTGAAATCATTCCAGCTTCACCCATATACCCACCTACAAGCATTACAACTGTACCAATTAATAGTCTCCAGAATATTCCTGAAGAAACTGTAGTTACAGCTGCTAAAATAAAGTAGAACTCAATCATTAATAGTGGCACTGTTAATAACCAATCTATATATCTAAATACTGTTGGTGACTCACCAGTTGCTACCCATACATCTCTCATATAGAAATAATGCACTGCTGCGATTAATGTAACCAAAGCTGATACTGTTAATGATGTTTTCCATTTTGAGCTAACTCTGTCACGCTCAACAATAAAAAATACTGTTGATGCAACCATAGCCATGGAAATAATCCAGAAAGTAACTCCAACATAGTCATCTCCAGCAAGACCAGATGAATGTCCGCCTGCTAAGGCTAAAGTTGGCAAGGAAGCTACCACTAGAAGTATCGCAAAAAACTTTTTGCTAAAATCCAATAATTTAATCATATCGTTATCCTCGAGTTTTATTATAAAAATATTTTTTTTAAGTACAATATCATTCTAAGGATATAAATCTAAAAATAAACCCTTAATTATATGCAAAATCTATACATTTATCTTTTTCCAAAACATTGATTATATTGATATTTTTTTTCTAGTTGATAAGCATTCTCATTAATTTAAATATAATAATACGCTTATATATATTGATATTTGAATTATCTCTTAAGTGTTTTTTTTCTAAAACTTAACTTCATCTATGAGTCCATTAGTGTATACTCACTTTTTTCTAGAAAATTTTTATGAATGATAAAGGCTTGGTAGCTCAGTTGGTAGAGCAGTGGACTGAAAATCCTCGTGTCGGCAGTTCGATTCTGCCCCGAGCCACCATTTATATATACCAGTTAAGTAAACTTTAAAATCGCCTTTATTAATATTAGATTAATATTTTTTAAAACAAATCTATTGCGTGCTTTTTTAAAATATCCAGATTGATAACTTCTAAAGCTAGCTCATTTGTACTTCTTATTAAGATTGGCGGAGCCACATCATCTTCTAAAGCTTCTAACCATCTTAAAGCACATACACACCATTTATCTCCTTCTTTTAGGCCAGGGAAATCTAGTTCCGGTCTTGGTGTTATAAGATCATTGCCTTTTTTTCGAGAATACTCTAAAAAATCATTTGTTACTTTTGCACAAACAGTATGGCTTCCAACATCATCATCTAGAGTCTCGCATGTGCCAGTTCTTAGATATCCAGTCATTGTTTCTTTGCTGCATACCTCTATAGGTTCTCCGAAGATATTTTTATTAAATTTATTATTCATTTTTTTTTACATTTAAAATTAAAACTAGAGCTGATATTAGCATACAGAAAGATACAAATATAAATCCTGATTCTATGTTTATAATACTTGTAACTAAACCTAACCCAAAAGCGCCGGATGCGTAACCTGTATCTCGCCAGAATCTATAAATGCCAATACCTGTAGCTCTCCAACTATCTTCACAATTATCATTAACAGCTGAACTGATTGAGGGATAAAGTAACGCCATTCCTAAGCCCAAGAAAAAGCTACATATAATCCACCAACTAAATTCTAAACTTAATAGGCATAAAGGTAACGAAATAGAACATATCAACATACCAGTTATAATTAATAAATTTCTACCAATATAATCAGAATATAATCCAGAAAAAATTTGCAGTACTCCCCAAGTAAAAGCGTATGTACCAACTATATAACTAATGTCAATTAGAGTTATTCCATTATTAAATAAATATATTGGGAAAAAAATCCATACACATGTATCTATAAATTTTTCTATATGTCCAGCTTGACAATAAGCAAAGAGCTTTTTATTTCTAAAGCTAACATAAGAAAAAATATTTTTAGGGTTTTTTTCACTGGAAATATTTGCATATTTTTTTGTATCTTTAATTAAGAATATACAATAGAGAAATGCTATTAAAATAAAAATAAAACTAAAGGAAAAGAGGGCTATTTTTATTGGTATAATAGAAACCATAAAACTTACCAAGATTCCTCCAATTGCTACTCCAAAATAACCTGAAAATTCATTTAACCCAACAACAAAACCTCTTCTTTCGTATTTTGTGATATCCACACTTGCAATTTGCGTTACAGACCAGGTCAAGCCTTGATTAATACCAATTATGAATGTTGCTAAAATTATATAATACCAGCTTGTCGCTAAGTAAATTATGAATGGTACAGGTAATGCTATTAGCCAACCAATTAAAAGTACACTTTTTCTATTATATTTATCGGCAAATATACCAGCAAAATAATTTGAAACCCCCTTAATAACTCCAAAAGCAATAATAAAAGTCGATAAGAACAGAAAAGAGTTTTTTGGAACATTAAATGTGCTTTCTGAAAGTGCTGGTATTGCAGTTCTGAATAAACCAAGAAGAATACCTACAAACATAACTTGTAATAGCAAGTTAGCTAATAATGAATAATTTTTTTCTGATATCATATATATTCAACCAAACAAGTAACTGTAAAGATAGATTAGATGAAATGGAACTCAATAGAAACTTTTTTTTTAGACATGGATGGTACTATTCTAGATCTAGCCTATGATAACTATTTTTGGCATCAACACATACCTAGTGTATATGCAAAATACAACAATATTACTTTCAAAAAAGCGAAATTAATACTTGAAAAGGAGTATAAGAAGAAACAAGGATCAATTCAGTGGTATTGTTTAGAATATTGGAGTAAAAAGACAAATATAAATCTAAGCACAGAATTATTAAAAACAAAAAATAAAATTAAAGTTTTTCCTGGAGCTATTGACTTTCTTCAAAGCCTTAAGAGAAAAAATATAAAAATTATTCTTTTAACAAACTGTCCTAGAGAAATGCTTAATGTAAAAATTACGCAATGCAAATTGTGGGGTTACTTTGATAAAATTATATCATCTGAAGATTATGAATTTGCAAAAGAAACTGATGAGTTTTGGAAAATTCTCGAAGAAAAAATTTTTTTTAATAAAAACAAAACAGTTTTTATTGATGACAACCAAGATGTGCTGAGATATTCTTACAGAAATGGTATAAAAAATCTTGTCTCTATAAATTTCCCAGATTCAAATGAAGAAAAAAAATCTATAAGTAAATTTTTGTCAATTGATAGTATATCTCTTTTTAATCCAGAAATTATTAAATAGTTTTAGTGCAGTTTTTTGCTAGTCTTAATAAAAATTTTCTTAGTTTTTTCCAATCTGTTTCAGTAACTATAAAACCAACACATTTTTTTGATCCACATTTACATACATGATCTCTAAAATCGTCTACATCAAAAGAAAAACCATAGTCATATGTTAGTTCTTGACCTTTTTTTATATCCTTAAAAGACCTTATCCATATTTTACCATCTTCTATATCTGTATCGCAGTTAGGATTGCACGAATGGTTCATTAATCTAGCTTTGTTATAAGGAACATTGCCATTAATATCGTACTTATCGTTTAATGTAAATATATAGACTTGGCCTTCTTCTCTATTTTTTTGGGCCTTTTTTAATTGTAGTTCTGCGATTTTATCAGATTGCGCTTTTGTGATTTTTTCGCCCACATATTCGATAACATTTTCACCAGCTTTAATATTACAGTTAGCAAAAAGACCCTTACCATGTAATTTAGAATTTTTTATTGTATATAATTTTTTCATTTTATTGATTTTGACCTGATGCTTCCCATGCAAATGTGCAATCTAGCTCTGCGCGAACCTTGCACAAACCATTTATACCTTCTTCTAATATAACTGATAAAGGAGTTTCATTATCAAACCTTCTGTGTTCTGTTTTCATCCACTTTTCAGACATATTGACGTTCCTTGGGAATGTTGTTCTCAATGCATCTGAGATTCCAACAACATGACTCAATCTTCTTATTATTAAATCATCTTTAGGAAATGCTTTTAAAGTTCGATATTTATCTAACTGCCTTTTCTTTGTTTGACTTGAAAGACCTAACACTTGGACAGTCTGTTCTGTTGTAAGATTCCATGAATCTAACACATTCATAACTGTTTTAGTTATGTACATGAATTCTTCTTCTGTGTAATCAACCATAATAAACCATAATAAATTTAATGTTACTTTATATAATAATAATGAATTTATCAATAACATAATTTGACATGTTAAAATATTTCAAACAATATGATTATTAAATTTATGCAGAAAGGAAGATTATGATTAATTTTTTTAAAAAACTTTTTAAAAAGAAAACAAATATAGAAGAAAAAATATCAGATACAAATTTGGCGTGTGCTTTATTACTTATCGAGGTAAGTTATTCTGATTTTGAGGTGCAAAATGTAGAAATCGAAAAAATTGTTAATTTTTTTGAAAGTGACTTTGGTTTATCAAAAGAAAAAGCAATTTGGCTTAATAATGAAGCACAAAAACTTCACAAAGATACGAATTGTTTAAGAAGATACATAAAGTTAATTAACGAAAAATATACTAAAAAACAAAAAATTAACCTCATCAATATGGCTTGGCAAATTGCCCGAGCAGATAATTTTGTAGATAAGTACGAAGAACATAGAATAAGAAAACTATCAGAATTACTATATTTAAAACATTCTGACTTTATTAAAGAAAAGATCAAAACAAAATAATCAATCTTTTTTGAATCTGTATATAGCAATTTCCCCAAAAAGGTTAGGGAGTATTTTTAGTAAGAAATTAGAAACATAATTTGTGTTTAATACTTTTTTCTCTATTATTGTTATTTCTAACTCTTTGCACAAATTTTCAAAATCATTAAAAGTACATAAATGTATATTTGGAGTATCGTACCAGTTATTAGGCAAAGAATTTGATATTGGCATACGTCCAAAAATCCCTAACTGGAGTCTGTTTCTCCAGAAACCCATATTCGGAAATGTCACTATTCCTTCTCCCGCAACTCTTAGCATATCTAATATTATATGATCTGGATTTTCATTTTCCTGCAAAGCTTGAGTCATAATTGCATAATCAAAAAAATTCTTTTCGAAATATTTTTCTAATCCAATATTAAAATCCATCTGAATAACATTAATATTTTTTTTTATAGAATCTTGCACCTTATTTATATCTTTTTCAAAGCCATAGCCTGATATATTTTTATTAATTATTAAATAATTTAATAAAGTAGAGTCGCCACATCCTAAGTCTAGCACTGCAGAATCTTTTTCAATCCAATCTGATATTATTTTAAAGTCTTTTCTATTCATTAATATTCTCCATAAAGTTTCGAAGAACTTTTAAATATTCTGGTATTGGCATTAAAAATGCATCATGTCCATGATTAGCTTCTATCTCTGAGTACGAGACGTTCTTTCTTGCTCTAATTAGTGATTTAACGATTTCATGCGATTTTGAAGATGAAAATCTCCAGTCACTTGTGAAAGATACTACTAAAAATCTTGATTTTGTGTCTTTAAAAGCTCTTGATAAATCACCTGAATATTCTTTTGCTGGATCAAAATAATCTAATGCTTTTGTCATTAATAAATAGGTATTAGCATCAAATCTTTCTACGAATGCTTGTGCTTGATATCTCAAGTAACTTTCAACCTGAAAATCAATATCATATCCAAAGTTTAATTTACCTTCTCTTAAATCCCTTCCAAATTTTTGCCTCATAGAGTCATCTGATAAATACGTTATATGTCCAAGCATTCTTGCTATACTTAAACCTCTCCTTGGCACTACATTAAAATCATTGTATCGACCATTGTGAAATTCAGGATCAGTTATTATTGCTTGCCTTGCAACTTCGTTAAAAGCAATATTTTGTGCGGAAAGTTTAGCTGCCGCAGCTATTATTATTGAATTTTTTATTTTATCTGGATAACTTATTGCCCATTGCAATGCCTGCATTCCTCCAAGACTTCCGCCTATCACACAAGCCCATTTATCTATCTCTAAATAATCAGCTAAAAGCTTTTGGCTATTTACCCAATCATTGACTGTAACTATTGGGAAATCAGGCCCATATTCTAGACCTGTTTCTTTATTAATTGAGTTAGGCCCAGTTGAACCCTTACAGCCTCCAAGATTATTTAATGAAACGATAAAAAATTTATTTGTATCAAAGGGTTTCCCTGGTCCAATGCATGAATCCCACCAACCAGGCTTTTTATCTTCAGCGCTATAATATCCTGCAGCATGATGATCTCCGGACAAAGCATGGCAAATTAATATAGCATTACTTTTTTTAGAATTTAATCTTCCGTATGTTTCGTAAATTAAAGAAAAATTATTTAAAGTTTTCCCACAGTCAAGTTTCAAACTCTGTTTTATTTCAACAGTATTAGATTTTACGATACCAATAGAATTATTATCAATTTTATCCATAATATTAAAAACTTTTTTCATAAGTTTGAAATCAGCTAAAATATTTTTTTATTGGGAAATATGCTACGCAAGATATTATTTTTCGCTTTAGCTGAAATTTCCCACCCGCAAGCTGACTTCAAATCGGTGTATATTTAATATATACGAATTCACTTAAATATACAAATCCGCTTATAAAATAATATTTAGGAAATTTTGCAAGAAATGTATTAAAACCAAAGCGATAATAACTGAGAAATCTATTATTCCTACAGATGTGGGAATAATTCTTTTAATTAAATATAGAATGGGGTTTGTGATCTGGTAAATAATATCTAAAGCTGGATTTCTATTTAGTTGCTGAGACTGTACGAACCAACTTGAAATAGCTAAGATGATGAAAATTATAGTGAGTGCATTTAACAAACTAAAAATTGAGCTTTTAAAAGAAAAGATTAAAAGTCTTTCAATAATAATGTTGCTTCCCAAAATCGTGCTCTGCATATATATATTTAAAAAGTGACATATAAAAATCACAATAAAACTAGATACTTCAAATCTACTAATATTTGGTATAAAAAATAATAACGACCTTATTGGGCTTGTTATTTTTATTATAGACTGAGTAATTGGATTGTTTACACTAGCGCTACATATTGATAAAAGTATTCTTAATGTAAAGACTAATATTAAAAAAGATATAACTAAATCAACTATAAAAAAACCTAATTCTGGAAATGAATTTGACATTATATGAATCCTTATTTTGATATTTCCAAAGATTTTCTTCTAGCATTGCTAATTGCTTTTTTTAAAATCTTAGGAAAATTATTTTCTTCTAAAGTTTTTATCGCTGCCTCTGTAGTTCCACCTTTGGAGGTAACTTTTGACCTTAGTTCTTTTATATCTTCTGTAATAAAAAGCATTTTTGATGTACTGCTTAACAAATGCAAAATTAACAGAGACTTATCTTCTTTACTAATGCTTGAAAACTCCTCAGAATCTATCAAAGCTTCAATAAAATACATTATGTATGCAGGCCCACTTCCGAATAATGCTGTGAAGGAGTTCATTTCATCTTCTTTAATTTCTTTAAGATGACCAATAGTCCGAAATATATCTTCGATATATTTTTTTTTGTCTGAGCTCAAAGAATCATCTGAACAAATACCTGTTATGCTCTCATTAAATATTGCGCATAAATTTGGCATTGCTCTTACAACGCTGACTTTTTTTTCTATAGTTTTTTTTATGCTCTCTATTGTAATGCCTGCAATAATGGATACTAATACCTGATTATCCTCAAATATATTTTTATTTTCATTAATTGCTGACTCAATGTCTTTTGGTTTAACACATAATAAAATTATATCAAATTTTTTATTACAAGCTTGTCCAGAATTTAGAAATATACATTTATCTTGAGAATACGTATCATTTTTTTTATTATGAAATATATATATACTGTCAGACACAATATTATCATTTGAAGACAAAATGCCATTTAATAATGCATTTGCCATATTTCCATAACCTATAATCGCTATTTTCATTTTTTTCTTTCGCCAAATATTGCTGTACCAATCCTAACTATTGAAGATCCTGCTGCAATAGCAGCTTCATAGTCCGAACTCATACCAATTGATAAAGTATCTAATTTATATCCTTTATTTACAAGCTCATCAAATAAATTTTTAATCTTCATGAAGGTTTGATATTGTTTGCCACGTTCAGCTTGATGCATAGGAATTGCCATCAAACCTCTAATATTGATCTTATCTAGTTCGATAGTATCATTTATAAAATCTTCAACTTCCTCAGGAGCAATACCAGATTTACTATCTTCATAATCAATATTAACTTGAATACATATATTTATTTTATTTTTTGAATCACACCTATAATTATTTATTTTTTTTAGAGTGGAAATTTTATCTACACTATGAACCCAATCATAATTATTGGCTATTATTTTTGACTTGTTGCTTTGAATTTTTCCAATATAGTGCCAAATAATATCTAATTTTTTAAGCTTAGAAATTTTTTCTATAGATTCTTGGATATAATTTTCTCCAAAATCTCTCTGGCCTGCATTAAAAGCTTCGATAATATTTTCAAGACTTTGCGTTTTACTAACAGCCATAAGCAAAACACTATTTTTAGGCCTATTATATTGAATTTCAGATTTTGAAATTTTATACTTAAGATCGAATATATTTTTTTTTATATAGCCCAAGACAAATTACCTTTTAAATTTATACAATATTCTGTTTATTAAAATACTTTTAGTAATTTTTTACTATACGTACTTATTTATGCTCGTAAACAATTTTTCCCTCGCAGATTGTTTTATAAACTCTTGAGCTAAACTTTTTGCCAATAAACGGATTATTTTTTCCTGAACTAAGAATTTTTTCTTGGCCAAATACCCAATCTTCTTTTTTCAGAATGCATATATCTGCTGAACTTCCTTTCTTTATAATTCCTGTATCAATTCCTAATATATGAGCAGGATTAGATGTTACCTTTGATATTGCAGTATTTAAGTCCATGATATTTAAGTCCACTAATTCCATAATTAGTGGAAATAAGATTTCAATGGAAGCTATTCCAAATTGACTATCGCTAAATGGAGCTTGCTTTGCATCTTCATTGTGTGGTTGATGATCTGAACATATTGCTGTTATTATTTTTTTAGAAATTGCACTTCTTATTTCTGCTAAATCTTCACTAGATCTAAAAGGTGGCATTACATGAAAATCATTATTAAAATTATTTATAGAATTTTCATCAAAAAATAACTGATGAATTGCCACGTCTGCTGTCACTTTTATTCCAGTAGAATGAGCATTTTTTATTAACATTATTGATTCTAGGCATGAGATTCTACATAAATGAAGTTTAACACCTGTTAATTTACTTAATAATATTGCTTCGGCCACAGCAATTGATTCTGCGGCTGATGGGATCCCGGGCAGTCCTAATTTATTTGAAATTTTTCCTTCATGAACACATCCATAGTTAGCTAAGCAATTATTTTGTGGTTGGTAAAATATTGTGATTTCGTGACCAGATGCATATTCCATAGCCCTTCTCAGAACAAGTAGATCTTTAATTGGGTTATAGCAATTAGTTAATGCTATTGCTCCAGCTTGCTTTAGTTCCATCATTGGACTAATTCTATTACCATCAAGATCTTTTGTGAGAGATGCTAAAACTTTCACTTTACACAAATTAACAGTTTTAAAGATATCTTCTACTAGTTTTATTTGGGCAGGAGTGTCGATAATTGGCTGTGTATCTGGCATGTAACAGACAGTTGTTACTCCAGATGAAACTGCTGCTTTTGATTCACTTAGAATTGTTGCTTCCTTTTCAAGCCCTGGCTCCCTAAATCGCACTGATAAATCAACTAGTCCTGGGCAAACAATACAATCTTCAGCATCAATTATTTCCGGCGAATTAAGCTTAGTGGTGTCTTCATCTATTCCAATTATAATTCCATCCTTGATATAAATATCATGAACACCAGATATGTCTCCTCCTGGATTTACCAAATTACCTGATTTTATAATTAAATCGTTCATTCTCTCTTTACGCCTATGGTTGCATTGATAATGATAAAATTGCCATTCTTACTGCAATGCCGTTTGAAACTTGCTGAAGAATAACAGATCTATCGCCATCCGCTACTTCTGAACTTATTTCTACGCCTCTATTTACTGGGCCTGGATGCATAACTATTCCTTTTTTTGAAATTAAATCTAGTCTTTTTGGAGAAAAGCCGTATAGGTTATAATATTCGTGCTCATCAGGAATAAAACTTGAGTTCATTCTTTCATTTTGTAATCTAAGCATTATTACAACGTCACAACCTTTTATTCCTTCGTCCATATCTACATAAGACGTTACGCCCATGTGCTCAACTCCATTTGGTAAGAGTGTTTTAGGTCCAATTACTCTTATGTCAGGCACTTCTAAAATTCTCAGGGCGTGCATTAAGGAACGGGCTACTCTTGAATGAAGTATATCTCCAACTATAGCTACTTTTATTTTTTTAAAATCAGGAAAGTATTTTCTAATTGTAAAAATATCAAGCATCGCCTGAGTTGGATGAGCATGTCTTCCATCGCCTGCATTTATAATGCTAATATTCTGTGAGACATTTTTAGAGATAAATTCAGCAGCTCCTGAAGAAGGATGTCTAACTATAAACATATCACAGTGCATTGCTTCTAAATTTCTCAAGGTATCAAGCAATGTTTCACCTTTTCTTGTAGCACTATAATCCATATTAATATTTAAAAAATCTGCTGATAATCTCTTGGCCGCTAATTCAAAAGTTGTTCTGGTCCTTGTGCTTGCTTCAAAAAATAGATTTACAATTGTCTTACCTCTTAATAATGGCACTTTTTTCACTGGCTGGCCTGAAACACCAGCAAATGACTCTGCCAAATCAAGGATATCAAGAATTAATGATTTTGGAAGATTTTCAATATCCAAGAAGTGGCGAAGATGTTTTTGGGAAACAATATCACTTTGTTTTATGTTTTGATCCAAACCTATTTCTATATTTTCACTCACAATACGTTCCTCTTAATTATCTTTATCAACTACCTCAAGTATCATTGGGTCAGGGCCTAATAATTTAATATTTTTATTATTATCTAACTCTAATTTTTCTCCAGTGATATCTGCAGATATGGGTAGTTCATTTCCATTTCTTTCAACTAGAACTACTAAAGTTACTGATAGCGGCCTGCCAAAATCGAATATCTCGTTTATCGCTGCTCTAGTTGTTCTTCCAGTGAATAAAACATCATCCACGAGAATAATATGCTTATCGTCTACTGAAACTGGCATCTCAGTGGGTTCTACAGTAGGATTTACCCCGACTTTACTAAAATCATCTCTATAAAAGCTTATATTGAGAGTTGCTGCCCTACCTTCATATCCAAGTCTTTTTTGCAGCCAATCAGCTATCCAGACTCCACCGGTATGGACTCCAATAATTATAGGTTTTTCAATATTATTTTTTAGAAGATAGCTCTTTAAAGAATTTTCAATCTTTAGAAGTAATGCCTGTGTCTGGTCTTTTGAATATTTCATTTTCAAAATAAGATTGTAATATTAAAGCTGCTGCAATTCTATCTATTTCTTCCTTATTAATCTTTTTTTTTCTGCCAGCTTTCATTTGCGCAGCTAGCTCAGCCTGTGCGTAGTTGGAGGAAAAATCCTCATTATAAAAAATTACATCAAGATTTAAATTTTTTTTTAGGATTTTGCCAAAATTTACAATTTTTTTGTTAATCTCTTGCTCCTTATATAATTGAGGAACCCCAATAATAATTCTAGAAATCCCCCATTCTTTCACGATTAACTTAATAGAATTGCAATTATTTTCATAACCACTATTTTTTATTGTTTTCAAAGGAGAAGCAATTTTACTTTCGGTGTCACCAACTGCAAGCCCTATTCTCTTTTCTCCAAAATCTATAGATAAAACTTTAACTAAGCTCATTTAATTTTATTCCAAAATTTTTTACCTAAATCTACGTTATGAAATTTATTAATTTCCGCAATACATGTTGGTGAAGTGATATTTACTTCTGTTATTTTATCACCAATCATGTCTACCCCGGCGAAAAATATATCTTCTTTTTTAAGAAAAAAAGCAATTTCATTACAAATTTTTACCTCATCAGAATTTAAAATATATTTTTCAATGGTTCCTCCTGAAGCTAGATTAGATCTATGATCCTCAAAATTTGGTTTTCTTATTACAGCTTCTTTTATTACTTCTCCATTAATAATAATTATTCTTTTATCACCATTTATAGCCTCATCAATATATTTTTGAGCTATTATATAATTTCTACCTCTATTTGTTAGATCTTCAAGTATTACATTAAAATTTTTATCTTTTTCATCTATTAAGTAAATTGAGTGCCCACCCATTAAATTCAAAGGTTTTAAAATAATTTTTTTATGAATTTTTTTAAACTCTTCAACGTCTTCTTTTTTACTTGTAACAATACTTTCAGGAATATGTTTTGGAAAATTTAATGTTATGAGTTTTTCATTTTGGTTTCTAAGTGCAAATCCTGAATTAATAACTTTTGTATTTTTTTTATCTATTAAATCTAATATGTAAGTCATGTATATATAGTTATTATCAACAGGCGGGTCTTTCCTCATCAATATATAATTAAAATTATCTAAGTTTAATTGTTTAATATCTGATATTTTAAAAAAAGGATTTGTATTTTTATTAATTTTAAGTTTGCCAATCTGCGCTGAAGGTTTTAAGTTTTTTATTGCTAGTGACCCTGGCATTAAATAATACACTTCATGCCCAAATTCTTGAGCTGATAAAATTAGCTGATATGTTGTATCTTTTTTTATATTTATAGACTCTATTGGATCCATAATTATAAGTACTTTTTCTATCATTTACTTTCACTACTATTTATAATTTGTATGTATGAAAATGCAGCTATTGCAGCGGTTTCAACTCTTAAGATATTATCACCTAAGCTAGCCGATGAAAAATTTGATTCTCTTGCATAAGTATACTCTTCATCTGTAAAATCGCCCTCTGGACCTATAAGCACAGTGCATGAATCCATTGGAAGCTCATAAATATCTTTGAGCATATCTTTTGAGTTTGTATCTAATATAATTTTTTTTTTATATTTACAATTTTTAATATAATCTTGAAATGAGAGAATATCTTTTATTTTTGGTAAGTATGTCCTTTCAGATTGTTCACTCGAACTGATAGAAATATTTTTCCAATGTGCAGTTTTCTTTTTAGAATCTATTTTCTTTTGATTAAATATAGAATTTTTTGAAATTATTGGTTGTATAGAACCAACTCCAAGCTCAGTTAATTTTTGCACAATTAAGTCTGAACATGGATTTTTACAAACACTGAATGCTATTTCTATATCTTGACCTTTTGCATCAATAAAACATTTTTTTTCTAAATATATTTCAAAATACTTATTAGTTATTTTTTTTATATGACCGAAGTAATCAAATCCAGTATTATTGAACAACACTACATTTTGGCTTTCTTTTACCCTTAATACTTTTGACAAATAGTGATGCGCATTGCCTTTTAAAAAAACTGTATTATTTTCGCTTAAAGATTCTTCGGTATAAAGTCTAATAAGTCGCACTACAACATTTAATATCTGTATGTGTCATTTTTAAAAGGTCCTTTTTGATTAACACTGATATAGTCAGCTTGCTCACTTGAAAGTTCTGTAAGCTTTGCTCCAACTTTTTCGAGATGCAATCTAGCCACTTCTTCGTCTAAAATTTTTGGAAGAACATATACCTCATTTTTATAATTCGATGAGTTTTTCCATAATTCCATTTGAGCTAGGACCTGATTAGTAAAAGATGCAGACATAACATAACTTGGATGTCCCGTAGCGCATCCTAAGTTAATTAATCTTCCTTCAGCAAGCAAGATTATCTTTTTTCCGTCGGGAAATTCCACATGATCAACTTGTGGTTTAATATTATCCCATTTACATTTTTTTATAGAATCAACATCAATTTCATTATCAAAGTGCCCAATGTTGCAGACTATTGATTGGTCCTTCATACCTTCCATATGCTTATATGTGATTACTGACGCATTACCAGTTGCTGTGACAAATATATCAACATCAGATATTACTGACTGTATAGTAACAACTTTAAAACCTTCCATAGCTGCTTGCAAAGCACATATAGGATCAATTTCAGTGACCCATACTATTGCGCCAGCGTTTCTTAAAGACTGCGCAGATCCTTTGCCAACATCTCCGAAGCCACATACTAAAGCAGTCTTTCCAGAAATCATAACGTCAGTTGCCCTTTTTATACCATCAACAAGAGATTCTCTACAACCATATAAGTTGTCAAATTTTGATTTTGTTACCGAGTCATTAACATTAAAAGCTGGGACTCTAAGTGTATTATTTTTAACCATTTCGTATAATCTATGAACGCCGGTAGTTGTTTCTTCAGATAGACCTTTGACATCTTTAAGAAGTTCGGGATATTTTTCATGCATAATAGACGTTAAATCCCCACCATCATCTAATATCATATTTGGTTTCCAAGCAGGCTCCCCAATAATTGTTTGGTCAATACACCAAAGATATTCTTCTTCAGTTTCACCCTTCCAGGCAAAAACTGGAACACCTTTTTCGGCCATTGCTGCCGCAGCATGATCTTGGGTAGAATAAATATTGCATGATGACCACCTAACGGAAGCGCCAAGGCTGATTAGAGTGTCCATAAGAACAGCTGTTTGAATAGTCATATGAAGACAACCAAGAATTCTTGCTCCCTCTAATGGTTTATCTTTGCCATACTTTTCTCTAAGAGACATTAGACCTGGCATCTCAGTTTCTGCAATTCTCATTTCTTTATGACCCCATTCAGCCAAAGAGATGTCTGCTACTTTAAAATCTGGTCCAATTTTTTCTATTACCTTACTCATAATTAACTCCGTTACATTAAACTTTTTATGATATTAACTTTATCTGTTTTTTCCCAAGAAAGATTTAAATCGTCTCTTCCAAAATGCCCATAGGAAGCAGTATCTTTATAAATAGGATTTAATAAATCTAGCATACTTATTATACCCCATGGACGCAAATCGAATACCTCATTAATGATATGTACAATTTTTGTTTCGTCAATTTTAGCTGTACCAAATGTATCAATGCTTATAGAGGTTGGCTTAGCTACACCTATTGCATAAGAAACCTGTATCTCACATTTATTTGCCAAACCTGCAGCGACAATATTTTTGGCTACGTATCTAGCCGCATATGCTGCTGATCTATCTACTTTTGAGGGATCTTTTCCTGAAAATGCTCCACCCCCGTGTCTTGCCATTCCCCCATATGTATCAACGATTATTTTTCTGCCAGTTAGCCCGCAATCTCCAACTGGGCCTCCGATCTCAAACGAACCAGTGGGATTAACATGAATAACTGTTTCTTTAGTAAGATATTGCAAAGGCAAAACTTTCTCAATTACCGATTCTTTAATGTAATCTTGTATTTCTTTTTGAGATATATCAGGAGAATGTTGCGTTGATAAAACAATTGTGTCTATAGAATGAACTTTTCCAGATTCATATTTAAAAGTTACCTGACTTTTTGCGTCAGGCCTTAACCATTTAACGTCATTTTCTTTTCTTAATTGCGCTAATTTATGTACTAATCGATGCGAGTATGTAATTGGTGCTGGCATTAAAACGTCTGTTTCGTTATTTGCATAACCAAACATAAGACCTTGATCTCCTGCTCCTTGATCCTCGTCACTTTGCCTATCTACGCCTTGAGCAATATCTGCAGACTGCAATCCTATCTTATTTATAAATTCTACTGTTTTATAGTCAAAGCCAAGTTCCTTTGAGTCATAGCCAATTTCCTTGATTGTTTTTCTAACAATATTTTCATAATCTATGTTTGCGGTCGTTGTAATTTCACCACCTAAAATGACTACTCCAAGTGAGCCCTCTTCAGATTTCACCATTGTTTCGCATGCTACCCTTGCTTTTGGATCATCTTTTAAAGCCGCGTCAAGGACAGCATCTGAAACTTGATCACATAATTTATCTGGATGACCTTCTGATACTGATTCTGAAGTAAAAACTTTAGATTTCATACATATTTCCTACTTTTTACAATTGATTGGATAATATCATAATCACTTTTTCTGAGCTACAAATATAACACGGCAAACTGGAGGAAAACCTTCTATAGTTCTACCATTTGGTAATGTAAAATCCTTAAAGCTTTTTCCTTGCATCCACCTTGTAGTTCTTTGCTCATTCGTACTAGTGAAGCTTTCATTTACTAATTCTATGTTCTTAAACCCTGAAGCATTTAATAAACCTATTAGATTGGCCTTACTAAAAATGGTTCCTATATTTTTCATTCCTGCATAAGTCGTACCTTGTTCTATATTTATGTTTTTTTCCGAGGAAGAAATAATAGTCTCTAATACCAAATACCCATTTTTTTTTATTAATTTTTTGACTGCATCTATGTGACAAGGAATGTTTTTAACATGATACAAAACTCCCATTGAAAGTATAAGATTAAAGTCCATATTCTTTGAATCAAACTCCTCAACTGAACAAGGTAATATTAATAATTTTTGTATTTGCTTAGCAAAATGTTTTGTTGCCAAAAATTGAAATATAAATAGAGCGGTTTTATCCATACCCACTACTAATTCAGGATTTAAGCCTAGTAACTTATATCCGTAATAACCATTACTACATCCTAAATCAGCCACTCTCATACCAGCTATGTTTGGAATAAAACCCTTTATTCTTTCCCACTTGTAATCAGATCTCCATTCTGAATCAACCTTAATATCACAGATATTAAATGGCCCTTTCCTCCATGGGCTTAAATTTAAAAGTAAGTCTTGTAACTTTTTCTTATCTTGTTCTCCTAGTGAAGCTTTATCTCCAAGCACAATGTGGGAACCAGAAAAATCTATATGGTTAGCATTAGACTCAGGAAGTAGATGTAAAATATTTTTCCACTTTTCTAAATTTCCATGTTTACAAAAATTTTCATTTTTAGAAAATGCTTGAAATAAAGACTTATACTCTTTGAGAGTTTCTCTTGAGTATAAATTTTTATAATCAATATAAGATAATATATTTATTTTATTAATATCCATGATGCAAAGTTATAACACTGGAACCATTTATAAAAATTTTCACAGCCTATATTTAAAAATCTTCTCTCATGACTCTTTTCACTTTCAATCAACATAGTTTTTTCAAGAGCTATTTTTTTTCTATCGATTTCTTCTTTTGTATAACCATTATTTTCTTTATAAAAATCATGAAATTTTTTAAAAAAAATATCATCAGACTCCTTATCTAAAGTTATTTTCTCTGTAATTATTATTACACCGTTTTTATTTAACTGCGAAAATAATTTTTCAAGAAGATTAGTTCTTTTTTTTAGATCAACGAATTGTAATGTTAAATTTAAAATAATAATTGACGTATTTTTTACATCTACTTCACATATGTCCTGATTAATAAATTTAATTTCTTCTTTGTTAATATTATTTTTACATATATCAATCATTGCTTTTGATGAATCAACCGCAAATACCTTACCGCTAAAATTATCTATTTTTTCGAGGACTGATAATGAACATGAGCATAATGACGAACCTAAATCATATATATTCGTATTTGGTTGGTAGAAATTTTTTGATAACACTCCAATGTTATCTACTAAAAAATCGTACCCTGGGACCGACCTATTAACCATATCTTCAAATACATCAGCCACTTTATTATCAAATGTAAACTTATGACTTTTTGAAATTTTTTTTTTATATAAATTATCTTTTTTGCACTCTTTCATTATTTATATTTTTATTTTTTTTACTTTTTTATTTTTGAAAGACGTATATTGAGGTATACCATTTTCGTATGATGGAAAATCTTCTCCGTGAATTAGTGGAGCCATATATTTTCTGCACGCTTTAGTAATATGATATCCATCAGTACTTATATAATTTTTAGGCATTTTTTTTTCTATATTTGCAACTTTTTTGAGCGGCACTGTTGTAAGTTTCCATTTATATGGTTTATCAGAAACTCTTTTTATACTTGTCATCACAGCATTTTTTCCACTTACTGCCAAATCTACAGCGTAAGAGCCTAGTGCATATGCTTGCTCAACGTCAGTTTTTGATGCTATATGTCTCGCAGACCTTTGAAGATAATCAGCAACAGCCCAATGACATTTATATCCACTTTTCTTTTTTATCAGCTCTGATAAATATGGTGCGACTCCGCCTAATTGAGAATGCCCAAAAGCATCTTTTAAGCCACTATCTGCCAAAAATTTTCCATTTTTATTTTTTGCTCCTTCTGAAGCCACTACAACACAATAGCCAAATTTAGATACCGTTTCTTTAACTTTATTCAAAAATATTTTTTCATTAAATATTACTTCTGGAAATAGAATAACGTGTGGTGGATTTTGCCTTGACTCGCTCGCTAAAGCAGATGAAGCAGCAATCCAACCCGCATGCCTTCCCATTACTTCCAAAATAAAAACCTTGGTAGATGTTGCGCACATTGATTTCACATCAAGTCCTGCTTCTAAAGTTGATATGGCAGTATATTTTCCTACTGAACCAAAACCAGGGGAGCAGTCTGTTAACGGTAAGTCGTTATCGACCGTTTTAGGAATGCCGATACATTGAATATCTAAGCCTTTCTTTGAGCAATATTCCGAAATTTTATTCGTTGTATCTTGAGAATCACCACCACCATTGTAAAAAAAATAACCTATATCATGAGCCTTAAATACTTTTATAAGTTTATCGTAGTCAGCTTCATTTTTTTTATAATCTTCAAGTTTGTACCTACATGATCCAAATATACCGCCCGGAGTGTATTTTAGTTTTGCTATAGCAGATTTACTTTCATAGGAAGTATCAATCAAATCTTGATTGAGCGCCCCTAATATCCCATTTTTTCCTGCATAGAGTTTATTAATAAATTTTTTGTGTTTTCTTGCAGACTCTATAACTCCACATGCACTGGCATTTATAACAGAAGTTACTCCACCAGACTGAGCATAAAAGGCATTCTTTTTTTTATTTTTCATAGAAATCATCTAAGTCTGAATTAAAGTTAGTATATCATTTTAGCATAGTAAATGACGTTTAAAGTATACTCACTCGATGTTTTTTATAGGTTTATACAAGTTACTTATTTGATAATTAGTAATCGTGAGGTTATATTGTCTTCACTAAAAAAATAATAAAAATATAATTAAGGGGACTTCACATGAAGATTATCTTACTAGGTGCTCCAGGTGCTGGGAAGGGGACACAAGCGCAATTTATATCTGGACATTTAAATATTCCGCAGATATCTACTGGCGATATGCTTAGGGCAGCGGTGGCAAACAAATCTGACCTTGGCTTAAAAGCAAAAGATTTAATGGAAAAGGGTGAATTAGTCCCTGATGACTTAATATTAGATCTAGTAAAGGATAGAATAAATGAGGATGACTGCCTTAATGGTTTCTTATTTGACGGGTTTCCAAGAACTTTAGACCAAGCTGCAGCTTTAAAAGATAGAGATGTGGAAATTGATTGTGTAATAGAAATTATGGTTAACGACGAAGAAATTATTCAAAGAATGAGCGGACGACGAGTCCATTCTGCTTCTGGAAGAACTTATCATATACTGCATAATCCACCTAAAAAAGAAAATATAGATGATGTAACAGGCGAAGCTTTGATTCAAAGGCCTGATGATAATGAAGAAACTGTGAAAAAAAGACTTGCGATATATCATGAGCAAACCTACCCGTTGGTGGACTTTTATAAAGATTTATCAAATGAAAAAGGCTCAACATCTTATATAGAAATCAATGGTGTTGGCGGTATTGACAATATTCAGTCTCAAATAATCGATAATATTGAGAAATTGAAGTAAATAGCGACTTTATAGCTATATTGAGTTGAATATATTCGTTTTCTTGGGTATTATTCACAACCTTACTTAAGGTTTAAAATTATGATGACAAAATCAACAATTAGCGCTAAGAAAGAAACAGTTGAAAGAGATTGGTATGTAATTGATGCTACTGACAAAGTGCTTGGACGTCTTTCTACAGAAATAGCAGATACATTACGAGGAAAAAATAAGCCTTGTTATACTCCACACTGTGATACTGGAGATCATGTTGTTGTTATTAATGCCGAAAAAGTAAGAGTTACAGGAAACAAGTTTGAAGATAAAATGTATTACAGACATACTGGATATATTGGTAATTTAAAATCAACAAATTTTGCTAAACTGCAAGCAAAGAAACCTGAGAGCATTATTGAAAAAGCTGTAAAAGGGATGATGCCAAAAAATAGATTAGGTAGCGCAATGATAAAGAAACTTCATGTTTATAAAGGTTCTGAACACAATCATCATGCTCAAAAACCAATAGCTAAGGAAATATAAAAATGGACAATGTTTTTTACTCAACAGGAAGAAGAAAAGAATCTACAGCAAGAGTATTCCTTTCAAAAGGAACGGGTAAAATAACAGTTAACTCTGATCCAATAGAAAAATACTTTGGTCGAGAAACAAATATTATGGTTGTTAAGCAAGCATTAGAATTAACAGAAACTACCGATAAAACAGATATTAAAATTACTGTAAAAGGTGGCGGATCTTCTGGTCAAGCAGGAGCAATAAAACTAGGTATAGCTAGAGCACTTCTCAAATACGATGACACACTAAGACCCTTACTTAAAAAAAATGGATTTCTTACTAGAGATTCAAGAGTTGTGGAAAGGAAAAAAGTGGGTCTTCGCAAAGCTAGAAAAGACGTTCAATTTTCAAAAAGATAATACTTTTTATTTTATTACATTAAATATATATGTAAGTATATTACGCTTATAGTGATTATAGTGCGCATTATTAAATACATAAGAAATTCTTTATGTTTTATTAAAAGAAAGCAATCTATAATCCATGCAATAAAATAACCTAATGCCAATACATTTAAATTATCTGGAAAAGAAAAGAAAAAAGCTGAAAATGCAATTATTGATGGGGCAACACTTAAGTAGAATATCTTAGCTGATTTTTCATTAACATTTCTACCCCAATTAATTGCGCCTATAAATGACAAAATAATTGCACTATAATGAATAAAAATAGCTAGGCCATATTCAAAATCATATGTCTGCAAATAGTAGATTGCGGCAATAAATGGTACGAGGCCTAAAAGCATCAAAACAATAGATGTTTTGCTAGTATATTTTTGATTAATTATCATAGTAGTAATATTAAACTGTTATTTTTTTTTTGAAAGGAACAAATTATGCCAATATATGAATATCAATGTGAATCTTGTGGACACCAATTTGATATTATTCAGAAAGTTTCTGATGAAAAACTGACATTATGTCCAAAATGCAATGAACATAAACTAAAAAAAATGGTCACTTCTGCCGGCTTTAAGCTTAAGGGAACAGGTTGGTATGAAACTGACTTTAAAACTAAAGAAAAAAAATCAACTCCAAAAAAAACAAAAGTTTAAGCATATGATTTATTCAAAACTTGGACATACAGATATTGAAGTTAGCAAAATATGTTTGGGGACCATGACCTTTGGGGAACAAAATACTGAAGTTGAAGCACACGATCAGCTAAATTATGCATTAGAAAATGGAGTTAATTTTATTGATACAGCAGAGATGTATCCAGTACCTCCAAATGCAAAAACACAAGGACTTACCGAAAAATATATAGGATCATGGTTAAAAAAATATAATAAAAGGCAAGATGTAATTATAGCTTCAAAGGTGACCGGTCCTGCACCTGATTTTTCTTATATTAGAAAATCTCTTAAAATTGATAAAAAGAATATTAAAGCCGCAATTATTAAAAACCTTGAAAGATTGAATACAGACTATATAGACTTATATCAAATTCATTGGCCACAAAGACAAACAAATTATTTTGGTGAGTTAAATTATAAATATAGCCAAATTAATACCAATAAGATATTAGATAATATCAATGAAAGCTACGAGGCTCTGAATGATTTAGTAGATTCTGGAATTATAAGATCAATTGGCTTATCAAATGATACGTCATGGGGGGTAATGAAATTTTTGGAGATTTCAAAAACTAAAAACTTTCCTAAAATTGTTAGTGTTCAAAATCCATATAGTTTATTAAATAGAATCTTTGAAATTAATATGTCGGAAATTTCAGAAATAGAAAATGTAAAGCTATTGGCATATTCGCCTTTAGGTTTTGGGATGCTAACAGGAAAATATATCAACAATAAGCCAGAGAATTCAAGACTAAGTTTGTGGAATAGGTTTAATAGATATAGTAATAAATATGCTAAAGATGCAACAAAAAAATATGCTGAATTAGCTAAGAAATATAACTTAACGCCAACTCAGCTAGCCTTGTCATTTGTTAATCAGCAACCGTTTGTTACAAGTAATATTATTGGCGCTACAAACTTAACTCAATTAAAAGAAAATATTAATAGTATCAATATTAAATTAAATCAAGAAGTATTGGATGAGATTGAAACTATACATCAGCACCAACCTAATCCTGCTCCATAATGAGATTATCAAAATTCTTAGCTCACTCTGGAGTTTGTTCAAGAAGAGATGCTGAAAAACTTATTAAAGAAAATAAAGTTATAATAAATAATAATGTTTGTAATGATTTTTCATATCAAGTAACTAAGAGCGATAAAGTTTTTGTTAATAATATTCTTGTAGAAAGTCAAAAAGAAATAGAACTTTATGCTTTAAATAAACCAAAAGGCTACATAACTTCAAAAAAAGATGAATTAAATAGAAATACCGTATATGACTTACTTCCTCATGATAAAAAGCATCTAATCAGTATTGGTAGACTTGATTATAATACAGAAGGATTGTTACTTTTCACAAATAATGGAGATTATGCAAGGCATTACGAGCTTCCAAAAAATAAAATTAGTAGGACTTATAGAGTTAAGGTATACGGAAATATACAAAAAATAGATATAAAAAAAATTAAGCAAGGAATAAGAATTGGTGGCATAACGCACAACGTTAAAGAGATTTTTTTAACAAAAAAATTAAAAACTAATAGTTGGTACACCATAAAGCTTATAGAAGGTAAAAATAGAGAAATCAGAAAAATTTTTGAAAGCTTTGATCTTACAGTAAATAGAATCATCAGGACTCACTATGGGGATTATTCTATTGATAGTATGAAATTAGGTGAATTTAAAAGACTGGTTGCCAAAAAGATTTAACATTACTTTATTTTCAACTCTACAACTTCTGTGTCACTGCTTACCAAAACTTTATCAGCTGGTCTTTCTGCAAATAAACCAACAGTTACAACTCCTGGGATTTGATTTAATTCTTTCTCTAACTTTATTGGCTCTGTAATACTCATGTGATTTATATCTAAAATTATATTTCCATTGTCTGACGTAAAATCTTCGCGCCACACAGGCATGCCACTTTTTTTAATTATTTCTCTTGCAACGAATGATCTTGCCATTGGTAATACTTCGATTGGTAATGGAAACTTACCTAACACATCTACTACTTTTGATTCATCCACAATGCACACAAAAAATTTTGAAGCACTAGCAATAATTTTTTCTCTAGTTAATGCACCACCACCACCTTTAATTAACTGCAAATTTGCATTAACCTCATCTGCACCATCAATATATATTGGAATATCACTAACATCATTTAAATCTAATACGCGAATTCCATTTGCTTCTAACTTTTTTTGCGTAGAAATAGAGCTTGCTACTGCGCCCGATATTTTATTTTTCAAAGGTTTTAAATACTCTATGAAATAATCAACGGTAGAACCAGTACCCACTCCAACTATGTCATCATATTCAACGTACTCGATTGCTGCTCTTGCGACATCTTGTTTTTTTTTATCAGAGTTACTCATAAAATCTACACAATATTAGATGAATTTGTATTATAATCCATATATGCCATATTTTGTATTTAAATATCAAGACAATAAATTCAGATCTGTAGATCATATAAAGACTTTTGACACTTATAAAGAAGCAAGAGCACTTTTAAAAGATTTGCGTAAAGAGAAATCACCTAATGACCCAAATGCTTTTAAAGTGGTGTTTGCAGAAGACATGTTAGAGGCTGAAATGTTAATTCTTGAAAAAAGAGATGCTCCCATACTAAAAGAATGGGAGAAATAATATTACTTTAATTTTATTCTTCTAGATTGTGTCTATCAATTGAAGCCTTTGCTTCATCATTAGCATAAAACTCTCTAATACTTTCTACTGTTTCTGTTCTGTTAGCTCCAGACCCAACTAAAACTTTTCCACTTTTATCAACTGCCCACAGTATATACGCTGTGAAATTTTTTAAATCATCTGGAAATTGGTCGCTATGCGGAATTCCTGTATGCTCAACCTTATCTTTATTTTTCTTGAGATCCTTTCTTGCGCTTAATAGTATTTTTTTTAGACTCTCAACGCTTTCTCC
This sequence comes from Gammaproteobacteria bacterium, assembly GCA_029268385.1. Lineage (GTDB taxonomy): Bacteria > Pseudomonadota > Gammaproteobacteria > Poriferisulfidales. The sequence continues at coordinate 8,321 of JAQWPG010000004.1, read as the reverse complement.
GTCCCACTGACCGACAACTTCTCCATTTTTTGATACAATATCATTAGACATTTTAATTACCCCTATTTTTTTAAGGGTTTATTCTACAATAAAAAAGACAGTCGTTCAATGAAATTTATATATGGAAAATAAAATATCTCTTAAGGAGTCAACATTATATTGGTTAAAACTTGGCTTTATAAGTTTTGGTGGTCCTGCCGCTCAAATAAGTATGATGCATGATGAGTTAGTGGATAAAAAAAAGTGGGTTACTGATAAAAATTTTTTTCACGCTTTGAATTTTACTATGGTACTTCCAGGTCCAGAAGCGCAGCAACTAGCAACCTATATGGGTTGGTTGATGCATGGCAGAATTGGCGGATTAATTTCTGGAACTTTATTTATACTACCTTCTTTTTTTATACTAATCTTACTTACATATTTTTATATTAATTACTCAGATAATATTTGGGGGGAAGGAGTTCTTTATGGAATTAAAGCAGCAGTAATTGCTATTATTTTTTCAGCCTCAATAAAAATAGCAAAAAAAGTATTAAAAAAATATTACTACTGGTTAACTGCAATTATAGCTTTTTTTTCTATAAACGTTTTAGGTTTAAATTTACCTTTCATTATTATTAGCGCAGGAATTTTTGGTTTAATTTTTCATTATATAAAAAAAGATAAAAATACAAAGCAATTAAAGAATCCCGTTAAAAAAAAATTATTTAAAAAATCATTAATAACTTTTTTAAAAACTATTTTAATTTGGGCTTCAGTCTTTTTAATTATAGTATATTCAAGTGAAAATATATTAATCAGCCTATCATTATTTTTTAGTAAAGCTGCCATGGTTACTTTTGGTGGAGCATACGCATTACTGCCATACGTTTTTCAAAATATTATAGAATCTCATGGTTGGTTAACAAGCCAACAAATGATTGATGGTTTAGCATTGGGCGAATCTACTCCTGGTCCGCTTATTATGATTGTAACGTATGTTGGTTTTATAGTTGGCTGGTATAATGATATTTTGGGACTAGGATCACCTTTATTTGGAGCTTTATTATGCGCATCTATTGCTACTTTTTTTACATTCTTGCCATCGTTTGCTTTTATATTTATAGGCGCTCCACTTATTGAATTAAGTAAAAAAAATAAAGCTCTAGAAATTCCTCTTAATTTTATAACTTCAGCTGTTGTAGGTTTAATAGCGAATCTTGGTTATATGCTTGCTTATAATTCATTATGGACTGATAATGGTGGTACTGAGAACTTTGATATACATCTATTCATTCTTATTGTGTTAAGTTTATTAGCAATAATAAAGGCAAAAGTAGGGGTTTTACCTCTTTTGCTCACACTAGGTTTAACTGGGATGATGATGAAACTATACTTTTAATTTTATGACAGATTTTGTAACAAAAAACAAATATGTGGAATTTACTTACTCGATTCTAAATGATGATGGCCAAATCATAGAACAAGTTGAAGTTCCTGTAAATTATGTGCATGGCGCTAAAATGGGTTTGTGGCCAAAGCTAGAGGACGCTCTAGAAAATAAAAAAGTAAATGATGAAATAAGTGTATACTTTGAGCCGGGTGAAGTATTTGGTAAAGTTGATGAAGATCTTATTTTTGAAGATGATCTCAAAAATGTTCCTGAAGAATACCGAGAACTTGGAAAAATCGTTGAGTTTCAAAATGAATCTGGCGATGTTAAACCTTTTACGGTAACAAAAATCACAGAATCAAAAATAATCCTTGATGGAAATCATCCATTAAGTAATGTAAAAATAAATTTTAATGTAAGTATTGTAAGTATTAGAGACGCTACAGAAACAGAAATAAATGCCATGAATGAAGCATCTGAAAGTTAAATATTTTCAAATATACTTTCAATAAATTCGATTTCACACACTCTAAACCATTCAATTTCAGGATATACCGAAGATATTTTTTTTGAGCATTCAAAAAAGCATTTGCATACATCGTAATTAATTTTATTTTCAGGTGATAAGTACTTATTTATACTGTTTTTATCCCAAAATAATATAAACTTTCTTACTAAATTTTTTTCGATGAACCTATTTGCTTTTGATTTTTCTTTTTTATTTCCACTTGTTACTTTTTTTAAAGTATCTGACATCTTAAGTAATTTATAGCTCATTGAGCTTGCTGGGTGAGGCATCCCTTTTAATAATTTACTTGCATGTTGTAAATTATAAATTGCTTCGTTATATAGTTTATTTCTCTCTTCAATTGAATAGCTATTATTTTCACTTAATACTAATATTATGAAATCTCTAAAAACATCAGATAACTCATTACTCATAATATTTAAATTTTGCTCATCAAACTTGTATACATCACATAAAAGCTGACAAAATTTATTATCAAATATATTTTTTAATTCAAATGTTGATGTCAAAATTTACCCCTTCTATCTTACTGTTTTATAAATATAAATCTTCTAATGGTTGATTATTGCAAAAAAACTGATATATTTAAATTTGGTTATACCACGCAAGAACCTGCGTAACAAGTTCACTATATTGTTTGATATTTAGTTTTTTAGTGGGGATTTGTTATGCAAGGCAAAATTTATAGAGGCATAAATCATAAAGATGAATCAGCCTCCGACCCTAAAATTAAGAATAATTTAAAGCTTAATTATAGGGGTGTTACTTACAATAAATCTTCAAAACCAGAAAATAAAAGTGATCTTTTGTATATAACTTACAGAGGTTTATCATATAAAAAAATTGTTAGTTAAGCAGGGCAGAAGTTGAGGCGTTATTAAAGATTAAGTTCGCTCCTTTTTCAAATAGCGCCTTAATTTTCTTAAAATAGGGATGAGCTTAATTCATTAACTGCCTTAACCATATCTGGGTCGTCTGTAATTGCTTCTGTAATTGAGCATCTACATGCAGTATTAGGATTTACTCCTGAGACTATAAGTTTTGCAGCGTGCACTAATAATCTTGTGCTTGCACCCTCATCTAATCCATTTCCTTTTAAGTTTCTTGTCATATGAGCAAATTTAACAAGAGAGGTGCTAATTTCTGAATCTATTCCTGTCTCGCTTTCAATTATTGATTGTTCGATTTTTGCTTCTGGGTAATCAAATTCTAATGCTACAAATCTTTGCCTTGTACTTTGCTTTAGGTCTTTAAGAATACTTTGGTAACCTGGGTTGTATGATATTGCCATACAAAACTCTGATGTAGCTTCAAGCACTTCACCAACCTTTTCAATAGGCAATACTCTTCGATCATCACAAAGTGGGTGTATAACAACAGTTGTGTCTTTTCTTGCCTCTACTATCTCATCTAAATAACATATAGCTCCAGACCTTACAGCTTTTGCCAGTGGACCATCAATCCATACTGTGTCGCTACCTGATATAAGATATCGACCAACTAGGTCTGAAGCTGTTAGATCATCATGGCAGGAAACTGTTATAAGCGGTCTTTTCAAACGCCAACTCATATATTCCATAAATCTTGTCTTGCCGCAGCCTGTAGGGCCCTTTAATAATATTGGCAATTGGTTGTTATAAGCACTCTCAAAAACCTCAATTTCGTCTTTAACGGCGTGATAATAAGGCTCTTCTTGAATTATAAAGTCTTCTGATTTAAATGAATTTGCGTCCATTTGAGTCCTTTGTTGTAAAACAACAAAAATATATTACTAATGCGTTCTTCGCAAGTTGTTTATTATTTATATTGTTGCGCCTAATTAAAACAATAAGGAATTATATCCCATTTATCATTTCTAATTTCGATCTGCATAAAACAAGGGCCTCCATCATTATTTCTTGTGTGACCACATGCACCAGGATTAATTACCCAAGGATCTTCATCTTGATCACAAACTTGTATGTGTGTATGACCATAAACAATCAGTTTTGCGTCTGGGTAGGATTTTCTTAATCCTATATGATCGGCATTATGACCAAAACGATCACCATGCTCTATTGCTATAAGTTGATTATTTATATTAATTTTTTTTGATTTTTTTAGATTAGAAATTATTATTTTATCATTGAGATCATCGTATTTTTCAGGGATATCATTATTCCCGGCTACCATAAAAACATTATCGCAATATCTATTTAAATCAGAAATAATTTGTGTGCTACAGATATCTCCAGCATGAATAATTACATCTGTATTTTTTAAATAACTAATTATATGGCTATCAATATGTCCGTGTGTGTCGGAGATTATTGATATAGAACTGACGTCTCTCATTAATTAAAATATAGTAGCACCAAAAACTTTAACTTCATCGTCTTCCAAACCCAATACTAATCTTCCCATATAGTCACCAGGAAATTCAGTGCTCTCTTGTTTGTAAAGTACAGTTATATGCTCATTTCTTCGCAAGCAACCCAATGGATTAGCTTCTTCTTTTAGTGTTGATAGAAGTTTGTTGTTAGCCCACTGTTTACCTATCTCAACTTCGTGCGCGCCCATAAGCATTGTCTCTGAGAAGTTTTTAGTAAAGCTTCCATAGTCTTGCTGATTAGAAGCTTTTACTAAATCTACCCAAAAAGGATCTGCTATTTTAAATATTTCTTCATCCGTTTTTTTTAAAAAATCCATTTACCCTGCCTTTTTTTGCTCCTCATCTACTATATGATAAAGCGGAGCTTTTTCCATGGTAAATTTACCTGTCTCTGGATCTCTTCTAGAAAGAGTTAGGCAGTGCCAGTTCTCATCATCTAGTTTCATCTTGTCAGATCTGTAATAGTATCCTGGCCATCTAGTTTCTTCTCTAAACAATGTATGCTCTGTTACACATTGTGAAACGAGTGCACGATGTCTTAATTCCCATGCTCTCATCAATTGATGAAGATCTTCAGCCCCAATGTTCTCTAAATCTTCTTGAAGAATACCTAGATCTTTCAATCCTTTTTTCAATTGATTTTCGTTACATTGGTAACCGGTTGTAATACCACCACAGTATTCATCCATAATTTTTTGCAGTCTTTGTAGTCCTTGAATCGGCAATATATAACTTGGAGATACTGTACCTGCAGTTATTTCGTTACGGCCAATAGTATAATTATCAAGAGGTTTGAAAACTTCCTCTTTAAAATCACTTATTTGCTTTTCAGAAACGCTTGGCTTAGCCTCCATATCATTTATATATTGAACTGCGGCTTTAGCAGCTAAACGTCCTTCAGTGAATGATCCTGATGAGAATTTGTGTGCTGTTCCACCTACTGTGTCACCTGCGCCAAATACACCATCAACAGTCATCATTCTGTTATAACCCCAGAAATATTCTTTTGGTGATAGATCTGATGGTCCACTTACCCAAGCTCCAGAACATGTTGCATGAGAACCCATAACATAAGGCTCTGATGTTGTTAATTCTGGGTTTTGATACTTAGGATCAATATCTTGTGATGCCCATACAACCGCTTGACCAACTGTCATTCCTAAAAAGTTTTCCCAACCAATAGTTTCTAGGTGAGGATCTTGGAAAGCTTCCATTGTTACCATGTGTATAGGTCCTCTTCCAGCCTTCACTTCTTCTAAGAAAGCATGATTTCTTAGGCAAGTTGGTGTTGGATGGTGATCAATATACTCACCAACCATTTCTTTAGTTTGGTCATACCATTTAGATTCGTACTCTTCACCATATGTATTTTGAGTATATGTTTTAAGATGTAGGAAGTATGCTCCAACAGGACCATAACCATCTTTAAATCTACATAACACGATTCTATTTTCCATTTGAGTCATTTTAGCGCCTAACAGAATTGGTAATGCGTAACATGAACCATTACTCCATGGCGCGTACCATGTTCTTCCCATACCTTCACCAACAGCTCTTGGCTTAAATATGTGAGAAGCACCACCTGCACATATAATAGTAGCTTTAGCACGGAACACATGGAAATCACCTGTTCTCATATTAAATCCTACTGCACCACCACAACGATTATCTTTACTTTCATCTTTTAGAAGATGAGTAATCATTACGCGGTTATATATTTTACTTGCAGATTTCTTAGCAGCTTCTGCTACGATTGGCTTATAACTTTCACCATGAATCATAATTTGCCATTTACCTTCTCTTTGGTAACGACCTTCTTTATTTTTCATTAGTGGTAAACCCCACTCTTCAAACATGTGTACGCATGAATCAACATGACGCGCCATATCAAGAGCTAAATCTTCTCTAACCATACCCATTAAATCATTTCTTGCGTAACGAACATGATCTTCTGGTTGGTTTTCATTCCAACGTGTTCCCATGTAGCAGTTAATTGCATAAAGACCTTGAGCAACAGCACCACTTCGATCTATGTTTGCTTTTTCTACACACACAATGTTCATATCACGGCCCCAATACCTGGATTCAAATGTTGCTCCAGTACCAGCCATTCCACCACCAACTATAAGAATATCGCAATCCTCGTAAACTGTTTTATGATTAGCCATTAGTAGTAAACTCCTTGTTTGAATGTATCTTTCTCACGACTTGGAAGACCATCATCATTAATTAATTTAGCATCTCTGTTGTCGCCAATTTTTAAATAATCTGGCTCATTGAAAAGTAATTGAGAATCATGAGCTGCTTCATTTGGAACTTCAGCATCAGCAACTTTATGAATATGTTTTCCCCAAGGCTTTGTGGTAATAGGTGATACAAAGCTTTTCTCGGTTCCATTTCTAAATGTTATTTTCCAAGAGATAGTTCCTTTTTCTTCTTCTCTAAGAACTCTTACTTTGTGTCCCATAGGAGCAAAATCTGCATACCCACGAGCATCAATAGCGTTTTGTGGACAAGCTTTTACACATGAATAACATTCCCAGCAAAAGTTTGGCTCAATGTTTACTGCACGTCTAATTTTTGGATCAATATGCATGATATCAGAAGGGCAGATATCTACGCAGTGTCCGCAACCATCACAACGGGTCATATATACAAATGTTGACATAATTTTTCTCCTATTACTCTCTATATAAATTAATTAAAAATTCTTTTTCTCACTAAACATTTATTAGTAATGTCTAGGTGCTTCACGTTTAATTCCCAAACCAAATTGTTCTGGTGCATCTGCTGGTTCTGGCAAACTATCTCTAGAGCCATCTGCTTCAGCTAAATGCTTCTGAATTGCAGCACCAGGTTTATAGAACATGTGTGCAAATTTAGACCAGTAAACACCACCGAATAAAATTATATTTGATAGTATAAATAAAACTAAAAATAATTGACTCCAAGCTGAACCTGCAAATTGCAAGTAAGACCAAGCTAGACCAAATGTTGAGGTAACTACTAATGACAGAACAAACATATCAGTGAATACCACTCGATACCATTTGTGTCCTTCTGCGGCTACATCAACTCTTAAAAAGAACCAGAACCAATAAGCACCAAGACAAGTCATCGCAGCACCTAAATGCCATAGTTGTGAAATAATTACAGGTGTTTCAGAAACAGGTGTCGCATATTTAAAAACCATAATTGCAGATGTTACCCAAAAAATTATTGTTCCGTACATACCTAATAAATGAGCTACTCTTCTTTTCCATCCACAAAACTCACCAGATGTTAGAACATCATGAGCGACTGTGTTAACTATAATCCCTACTTTTTTCCCTGTTGGGACATGTGTTTTTGCTTTTTCTTTTGCTTTCTTAGCATTATCGAAGAAATACTTAACATTCTTCTTATGCATAATATCTAAGATTACTCCGCCAGCTGTTAATGCCGCCATACAAAGTAAAAAACCTTGTAACGCAACTGTTGGAATTGAATTTGATAATTCCACAAACGGATTTATATTTATAAACGTTGGCATATCCCCTCCTGTTATGACCAAAATTAATTAGATGTCTTTTTGCATCTTTGAGTATGCTGTATACTATACTCCACAAGAGTTAAAGAATGCTAATAGCAAAATTTTAATCAACTATAAGTAAAATTTATAATGCCAGAGAAAACAACACCTGTATGCGAATATGGACAAAATGCATACGACTTTAATTTAATTTGTACAAATAAAAAAACCTGGAATTTAGGTAACCTTAAAGGCGAGAGAGGATTATTGATTTTTTTCATTTGCAACCACTGTCCTTACGTTAAAGCCATTATTCCAAAACTTGTAAAAGTAACTAATACTCTAATTGATCATGGTATAAATTCTGTTGGCATTATGTCCAATGACGTTAATGATTATCCTGAGGACTCATTTGAGAACATGTGTAAGGTAGCGAAAAAAAATAAATTTTCTTTTCCTTATTTATATGATGAAAGCCAAGAAATTGCTAAAAAATATGGCGCTGTTTGCACTCCAGATTTTTTTGGATACGACGCAT
>JAQWPG010000006.1 GCA_029268385.1 Gammaproteobacteria bacterium | reverse complement strand
GAGATTCTTAATGATTGAGCCATTTATTATTAGAGCAATAATTGCTGGCGTTGGTATTGCAATAATTGCCGGTGCTATTGGTTGCTTTGTAGTTTGGAGAAAAATGGCATATTTTGGCGATTCACTTGCACACAGCGCTTTACTAGGTGTTGCCCTTGGTCTTGTTATGGGTATAAGCACAAACTTAGGAACGGTAATTATATGCTCAATTTTTGCTTCTGTATTAATTTGGTTGCAACAAAAAAAAATATTGGCGACTGATACACTTCTTGGCATTCTTGCTCATTCAGCTCTTTCTGTTGGAATGGTAACCTTAAGTTTGCTTGAGCAAAGTGTTGATCTTCATTCGTATTTATTCGGTGATATTCTTGCTGTCAATTCAGCAGAAATTTATTTTATTTTGTTTGGTGGATTTTTTGTATTAATTTTCCTTTATTTTAATTGGTCATCCTTTGTCCTAATGACTATAGATGAAAAATTAGCAAAAGCCGAAGGAATCAATATTGTACTTTATCAACTATTGATAATGCTATTGATGACTATTGTAGTTGCTGTTTCATTCAAAATTGTTGGCCTACTGCTTATAACTTCATTATTAATTATTCCTGCAGCAGCAGCTAGGCAGCTTGCAAAATCACCTGAAAAAATGGCTATAATATCTTCATTGCTGGCAGTCTTGTCTGTTGCAATAGGTATTTTTAGTTCTTTGTATTTAGATACTCCTTCAGGACCATCCATTGTAGTTGTTTCAACAATCATATTTATAACTATTTCTATTTTTTCCTTTTTAACTAACAAAAATAATTAAGTACAAATTACAAATAATATTCGACATTACCAATGTTATATTATAACATTACTTTTTTTAACTTGCGGAATATTAAATATGAAATTCAAATTATTAACAAAACTACTAGTTCTAACATTTGTATTAAGTAAATGTGCTTATGCTGCAGATGATGAACATGATCATGATCACTCGGCTCACTCAGATGAAAAATTTTATGGGCATGTTGGTATTCGACTTCACGCAGATCATGTTAATGATGCAGGTGAAGGAGAAGAAGAAGTGAATGAATTATATACACACTCACATATTGAACTTGGATCACGAATTGCGGAAAGTCTAAATATTGATACAAATTTAAAAATTGAAGGTGAGCCAGGTGGCCACAGTCACGGAGGTGTAAGCAGAACACATGATGGTGAAAGTAGGATTTTTGAAGATCACCCATTAATAGTAGAATCATTAACACTTACATATAACCGTGAAGATTTTTCAGCTTATCTTGGAAAATTTAATCCAAAAGTAGGTCTTGATTATCATAGTTTTCCTGGGCTTTGGTCATATTCAATGATTGAAGAATATAAAATTGCTGAACGTATTGGAGCAGGTATAAAATATGGAACTAACCTTGAGGATTTTGGAACACACCAACTAAATATTAGTGCTTTCCATGCTGACACAACATTCTTAAGTGATTCTTTATTAGATCAAAGAGGTCATACGAGTAAAAAAGATGGCGGTTTAGGAAATACAGAAGACTTTGATTCGTATGCAATTTCTCTTGGAGGAAAAGATTTTTATTCATTAAATAATAATATTGCTGAAAGAGTTAGTTATAGGCTAGGTTATGCACATCAAGAAGCCGGAAGCACAGAAAGTGATGAAGAAAGATATTCTGCTTCATTTGTATATAAAGAAAAATTTTCTGAAGGAATAAGTAAAACTTTTATCGTTGAATATATGAATATTGATCATTATGGAGGAGAAACAGGGCATGATAGATCATATTTTACAGCATCTTTAGGATTAAAAATGGACCGTTGGAATTTTGCTACTACTTACTCATTTGTTGATAATGATGTTAAAGAGGAAGAAGAGGAAGAGGAAGAAGAAGGACACGAACATTCAGAACACGAGGGTGATGATGGGAAAATTCTTCAAATTTCAATTGGCTATGCGGTAACTCCTGCTGTAGAAATTAATTTTGGCTTTAAAAGAGCTGACGAAGAAGCAGAAGTAAATGAAAGATTTGGATTAGGCTTAAGATATAGCTTTGAGCTTTAAAATAATCCTTAATAAATATTTATTAGAATCTCCTAATAAGAAGCCCGCGATTCATTTGAAAAGTGGGCTTTTTTATATTTTTTAAGCAGTTTGAAATAATCATTAAAAACAATTGTGCTATAATACTTTTAAATGTATCTTACATTCTATTCACAAAAAGGCCCTGTAGCTCAGTTGGTTAGAGCAGTGGACTCATAATCCATTTGTCGTAGGTTCGAGTCCTACCGGGGCCACCATATATGCTATAATTTTTCTCATAAATGAATACTATAAGCATCGTAATTATTGTAAAAAACGGAGAAGAGTTTATTGAGAAAGCTCTAATAAGCTCAGTATGGGCAGATGAAATTATTGTATTAGATTCTGGAAGCACAGACGACACTTTAAAAATTGCAAAAAAATACACAAAGAATATTCATATATCAAATAAATGGCCTGGCTTTGGTATACAGCGGCAAAATGCCCAAAAGTTATCGTCCTCGGACTGGATATTCATGCTTGATGCTGATGAAGAAATAAGTCAAAGTCTACAAAAGTCTATAAAAATAGCTATTAACGAGGGACCTAATATTTATCAAGTAAACCGATTGAGTAAAGCCTTTGGGCATGAGGTAAAGCATTCTGGTTGGTATCCAGATTGGATAAACAGACTATATCCAAGAAATCTAACTACTTACAATGATGCTCTAGTCCATGAAACACTAATAATTCCAAAAAATTTTAAGCCAGTGAAAATTTATGGGGATCTTTATCATGAGACATATAAAAATATGAAAGACTATTATCTAAAAATGAGTATGTATATTGATGCTTGGAGCACGCAAAATATTGATAAAAAATCTGGCGGTCTGCTTATTGGTTTTTTAAGAGGTTTTTGGGCATTCTTAAAAATGTATATTTTAAAACTGGGTTTTCTAGACGGTCAAATAGGCTTAACCTTAGCTTTTTTAAGATACGAAACAACTGTTACAAAATATATTGATTTAAAAGTCAAAAAGAAAATTAAAAAAATTAATTAATAAATTTTTTTGTATAAAATACACCAAGATAAACTAGCGGTGTGTCTATAGCCGCAATCAGAATCTTGAAAATATAACTAGCGATCATAATTTTTAATATAATTGACCATTCTATATTCAAACCAAAATGCAAAAATATTGAATTTACAATTATTGTATCTATAAGCTGAGAGAACATTGTAGAAACATTATTTCGAAGCCATAATTTCTTCTCGCCAGTTAGTTTCTTTAAATAATGGAATATACGAACATCAATGGTTTGTGCAACTAAGTATGCAAACATAGATGCTGAAATTAAAAAACCTGGTAACGTAAATACTGACTCATAAGCCTTTTGCATATCTGTTACTGATTCATACCCTAATGAATTATTTATCCAAACTTCTGATCCTGGCAAAATAACTGCTAAATTTATAAATATTAAGGAAAGGATGCTAGCAAAGAAGCCAAAAATAACCATTATACTTGCTTTCTTTTTACCAAAAACTTCACATACTATATCGGTTATCAAGAACGTTAAAGGGTAAGTTATAATTCCTGTTGTTAATGTAATTGGGTTAGAAAAAAAATTGCTGTTAAAAAATTCTAAATTTAATTCAAATAACTTTACACCAATAATATTTGTTAAAACTATCATAGTAATAAAAGAAATTAAAAAAACGCTATAAACTTTTTCTGAATTATTCATTTTGCCTGCTCATCTCTCTCCATTTCCAAGGTGGTATTGGTGGAGCATCTATTTGTGACCATAAACCTATTTTTTCTTTTCTTGCTAGATTTTCTGCATCTTTAATTTCTTTACGGCGATTGTATTTATCATAAGACCACGCATATCCATTTCTTACAAGGTAATGATTAATATCTATATTATTATAAGAAATTTTTCCCACTATTCTTTTATATCTATCAACAGTTACTTTATCAAGCCTTACAATTTTTTTACTAATTATTTTTGACAAAGCTCTAGTTGCCTCCTTACCAAAAGGCTGACCTTTTTCTGGAGTATCAATTTCAGCTAGCCTAACTTTTATGTTTCCATACTTATTGTGTTTTAGGAAAATTGTGTCTCCATCAACAACCTTTGTAACAAAAGCATATATGGTGTCGGGGACTTTATTTGATGCTAAACAGTGTGCATTTATTAAACATAATAAAATAATCAGGAATGTATTTTTAAATTTTGATATCATAAAGTTATGTTTTTAAATAAAAAAATAATTTGTACTACTTTAGTATTATTGCTTATGATTTTCAATACAAACGCCAATGAGAAGTTATCTGCAGGAATGAAGGCTCCAGATTTCACACTCGTGGATCAAGATAACATTAAAAGAACTTTATCTGATTTTCAAGGAGAATGGGTTGTCCTTTATTTTTATCCAAAAGACGACACTCCTGGCTGCACAACAGAAGCATGTTCTTTTAGAGATAATATAGAAATAATTAACAATCTTAATACTAATATTTTAGGAGTAAGTGTTGATTCACAAGAAAGCCATAAAGAATTCTCAGAAAAATATTCATTACCATTTCCAATTTTAGCTGATATAAATGGCGAGGTAGCAAAAAAATATGATAGTTATGGCTCATTTGTTGGATTTAAATATGCCAGCAGACATACATTTATCATCAATCCATCAGGCAAAATTCACAAGATCTATAAGAAAGTAAATCCTAGTAAGCATGCGTCTGAAATAATAGAAGAACTCAAAAATAATATATAATGTTTTATAAAAAAATTATTTCTTTTGTAGTTATTTTAATTTCTACGTCTTTTGCTTTTTCAAATGAAACAACATTTAATGGAAAATTTGTACAAGGTGGCATAGTAATAGGGCAAAATAAGTTGGCAAAGAAAGTGTTCTTTAATGATAAACTTTTACAAATTAGTAAAGATGGTTTCTTCATTTTTGGATTCGGAAGAGACCATAAATCATCATCAACTTTAAAAATTATTAAAGACAACAGAGATGATATTTTAAAATATAATTTGAATATTGAAAAAAGTATATACAAAATTGAAAAAATTAATGGCTTGCCAGGGAAAATGGTTACCCCAGGGCCCGAGTTTTATAAAAAGATTAATAAGGACAGAGCTCTTATCAAAAAAAGCATGAATGAAAAATATATTGTTGATGAATTTCCTTTAACTTTTATTAAGCCTACAGAAGGGAGAATTTCTGGAATATATGGCAGTCAACGAATTCTAAATGGCGTTAAAAAAAATCCTCATGGTGGACTAGATATTGCAGCTCCTGAAGGAACGCCAATTAGGGCAACCGCCAAAGGTAAAGTTATATTGGCAACAAAAGGTCTTTATTATACTGGTAATATAGTCATTATTGATCATGGTTATGACATTAAATCAATGTATATTCATATGAAAGATATAAGTATTAAGACAGGAGTTCTAGTTGAGCAAGGACAAACTATTGGTACAGTTGGATCTACTGGAAGGTCAACTGGCCCACATCTTCATTGGAATATTTATTGGAATAAAGTAAGAATTAATCCTAAGCATTTACTCACAATATCAAAATGAAAAATTTTATATTAATATGCTTATTTATTATTCCATTTTCTTCTTATTCTAAAGATAAGATAGATATAATTATTGTTAAAAAGTCTGAAAGAGTTCTTTACGCAATTAAAGATGATAAGGTTATAAAGAAATATAATATCGCTTTGGGAAAAAACCCCAATGGTCACAAAAAAGTTGAAGGAGATAAAAAAACGCCTGAAGGCTATTACTTTATTGATGGAAAAAATGCAAAAAGTAAGTTTTTCTTGTCACTTCACACTTCATACCCAAATTTCCACGACAAACAAATTGCTTTAAAAAATAAAGTAAATCCTGGGGAGCATATAGCGATTCATGGTTTGCCCCCATTGAATTTGTTAGCTCAATATTTATTTGATGGCGCAGATTGGACTGATGGCTGTATTGCTTTAAATAATTCTGATATGAAAGAACTTTGGGATCTAACTGAAGAGGGTACACAAATTCTTATTAGGCCTTGATATTTTTATTATTTAAGTAATAAGATATTATAATTGCAGGTATTCCTAAAGAAGCAGAGATTAAAAATAACTCTAAATATCCAAAACTATCTACTACTAACCCTGAAAACCCAGATAAAAATTTCCCTGGAACTAGCATTAATGAACTAAAGAGCGCATATTGTGTCGCTGTATACTTTGGATCTGTCAAACTTGATAAATAAGCTATAAAAACAGTTCCAGCGAATCCTCCAGTGAAATTATCTAAAGCAATGGTTAATATAAATAAATTCATATCATTACCAAAAATAGATTGGACAACAAACATTAAAGTTGTTGAGGCTATCATTATTGACCCATAAAATAAGGGCTTGCTAACGCCGTATCTCAAAATAATTATCCCTCCAATAAATGCACCAATTAATGTCATTGCTATTCCAAAAACTTTTGTAACTGTTGCAATTTCACTTAGAGTAAAACCAATATCTAAATAAAATGGATTTGCCATAACTGCCATTGATAAATCACTTAATCTATAAACACCAATGAAAATTAATATCAAGATTGCATTTTTATACCTTGAAAAGAAATCTCTAATAGGCGCCCAAAATACTGCTGCTATTAGATTACTTGAATTATCAACTTTTAACCTATGTTCATCAGGCTCTGAAGACATTAATGTCGTTATAATTCCAATTAGCATTAAAGACGACATAATTTTATAAGATATTTCCCATGTATAGCTATCTGCTATGTACAATGCGCCAGCTCCAGATACTAAAATAGCAACTCTATAACCAAATTGGTATCCAGCAGTTAATATACCTTGCAATTCTATTGGGGCGATCTCAATTCTGTATGCATCAACCACTATGTCTTGAGATGCTGAGAAAAAAGATACAAATAATGCGCATATTGCAAATGCAACCAAACTATCGCCGGTTGGTGATATTGTTGCAAGCAAATAAAGAAATAGGCAAATTAAAAGTTGAGTGAGCAAAAGCCAACTTCTTCTTTTCCCCAAGACATTATGTATTAATGGTAATTTAATACTATCTATTAATGGAGCCCACAAAAACTTTAAGCCGTAAAAAATTGTAACCCATCCAAAAAATCCTATGGTAGATCTTACTATGTTTTCATCTCTAAGCCATGCAGATAATGTTGTAAAAACTAATAATAAAGGCAGTCCTGCAGAAAAACCCAGTAAAAACATTGTCAATAATTTCTTATTTTTTAAATGTGAAAAAATATTAATCCAGGCTTCTTTATTAAAAAAATCTTTCATTATATTTTATAAGTAAAAATTAAGGGGGCATGGTCTGAAAAAAAATCATCTCTATACACAGCCTGTTTTTTTATATGATTTTTTAGATTTCCAGATACTATTTGATAATCTATTCGCCATCCAACATTATTTTCTCTAGCATTGCCTCTATTTGACCACCATGTATACTCATCACTTTTTTTATTAAGCTCTCTGAAAGCATCTACATAATTATCATTTTTAAATAAATCATCTAACCACGCTCTTTCCTCAGGAAGAAAACCTGAGTTCTTTTTATTTCCTTTCCAATTTTTTAAATCAACTTCCTTATGCGCAATATTCCAATCTCCACATATAATATACTTTCTTTTTGATTTTAAAATTTTTGATAAATGTTTTTTAAAGGACTTCAAAAATCTAAATTTTGCTTCTTGTCTAGATTCTCCTGATGATCCAGATGGAGCATACAGTGAAATTATAGATAAATCTCCAAACTGAGCTTCAATATATCTTCCTTCGTTGTCAAATTCATTATCACCATATTCATATATAACTTTGTCTGGCTTAATTTTTGAGTGAATTGATACCCCGCTATATCCTTTTTTTTCAGCACATTTAAAGTATGAAAATGTATTTTTTGAGAACATTGAACTGGTGTCTATTTGATCTTCTTGGGCTTTTAGCTCTTGAATACAAAGTACGTCCGACCTTTGCTTTTTATACCAATCAAAAAATCCTTTTCTATGAGCACTGCGTATACCATTAAGATTACAAGATACTATTTTCATATAATTGGTCTTTTTAATATATAATATATCCTAGTCTATTATAACTTTGATAAAACACAATGAATTATAAGAAAGAATTTATAGAACTAGCAATAAATAAAAATGCACTTAAGTTTGGTAGTTTTAAACTGAAATCAGAGCGTATAAGTCCATACTTTTTTAATAGCGGGGTCTTTGCAGACGGACTCTCTCTTTCAATTATCAGTAATTTATTTTTAAAATTAATAAAAGAAGAAAATTTAAAATTTGAAAATATTTTTGGTCCTGCATATAAAGGAATTCCTTTGGCAGCAGCATTATCTTCCCAACTTGCATCACTTGATGGTTTAGAAACAAATTTTATATATGATAGAAAAGATCAAAAATTGCATGGTGAAAAAGGTGATATTGTTGGATCCTTTAAAAATGGTAATACATTAATTGTGGACGATGTGATTACAGCTGGAACTGCAATAAAAAATACTTTGCGTAAACTGGAAAAATATAATATTAAAACAGATGCGTTATTAGTTTTACTTGATAGGCAAGAAAAAGGTAGTGATAGTATTTCTGCTTCAAATGAACTTAAAAGAGATTATGGGATTCAGGTTTATAGCTTAATAAGCATTTCTGACGTCATAGAGTATGTGAGTAAAACTCAAGAATTTGAAGAATTTAAAGATAGTATAATTAATTATAAAGAAAAATATGGGTCATAGTTGTTTATTTAATATACTTCTTAGTTCGTCTGTAATCAAAGGCCTTTTTTGCTCCCATATATAAAATGAATCAGCTGCCTGCTCTAAAAGCATACCTAAACCATTATAAAATTTTAAATTATTTTTTTTTGCCCAGTTCATAAAACTATTAGCAGCTTTGCCGTAAGACATATCATAACAAACCGTTTCTTTTTTAAAAAAATTATTTGGCAAATCAAACTTTAAGTTATTAATTCCTATCGAGGTAGCATTAATAATTAGATCAAATTGTAATTTTTTTTGACTATCCATAGTAATAGCATCAACATCACCAAAACTTGAAAATTTTTTACTGAGAATTTGGGCTTTACTAAAAGTTCTGTTGCAAATTTTTAATTCTGATGGTTCTTCAGATAAAACATTTGGAATAACTCCCATTGCTGCACCACCAGCGCCTAGTATAAGAATTTTTTTATTCGTGACCTCATATTTAATATTATTTTTTAAGTCTTTAATAAAGCCTGATCCGTCGGTATTATCGCCATGTATAACGCCGCCCTTTAATGAAATCGTATTTACTGATCCAGTAATCATAGCAATATCAGACTTAATTTCTGCAAAATTAAATGCATCTTGCTTAAACGGAAGTGTAATATTAAATCCCAAGCCTCCATTTTTAAGAAATTTTTCAGCTTCGGTTTCAAATTTATCTAAAGACCCTAAAATTGGCTCATAACTCAATTCTATATTTAAACTTTTGGCAAAATAAGAATGTATTAAAGGGGACATGCTATGCTTTATTGGGTTGCCAAAGACAGCATATTTTTTCATTATTTCTCACCCAGCCATTTTATGATCTCAGGAGTATAGTATGTAAGTACAGCATTACAGCCTGCTCTTTTAAAACAATACATCGCTTCCAAAACAGTTGCTTTTTCATCTATATAGTTTTTTTGAGCTGCACTTTTTATCATAGAATATTCACCGCTTACATGATAAGAAAATATAGGTATTGAAAATTTATTTTTTATTTTTGTAACTATATCCAAGTAAGGCAAGCCTGGCTTTATAATTACCATATCTGCACCTTCATTAATATCCAGACTAATTTCTAGAGACGCTTCCGCAACATTAGCAAAATCCATTTGGTAGGTTTCTTTAGAAGAGTTTTTTAAATTATCTGAAGAGTCAACAGCATTTCTAAAAGGTCCGTATAAGTTTGAAGCATATTTTGCAGCATAGGATAAAATCTTTGTATTATAAAATTTATTTTTTTCTAGTATTGTTCTAATTTCTAAGATTCTTCCATCCATCATATCAGATGGCGCAACAATATCAGCACCTGCTTCTGCGTGTGATAATGCTTGTTTAGTTAAAACACCTACAGTTTTATCATTTAATACATAACCGTTCTTATCTACTAACCCATCATGCCCACTTATAGTAAATGGATCCAAAGCTACGTCAGTTATTACACCTAAATCTGGATATTCTTTTTTGATTATTTTTACTGCAGTCTGAACTAATCCTTTAGTATTAAATGCTTCTTTTGCATCGTGAGATTTTTTTTCTTTTTCAACAACTGGAAAAATTGCTATAGCATTAAGACCTTTTTTATGAAGGCTTCCTAATAAAGGAATAAGTTTATCTACAGAGTATCTTTTCTTTCCTGGCATTGACTCTATAGATTCCTCTTTATTTTTACCAGGTAAAATAAAAACTGGGTATATTAAATCATTAGTAGAAAATGAAGTTTCACGTATTAAATTTCGAATGAATTCAGAAGACCTATTTCTTCTCATTCTGATATTTGGGTAACTCTTGCTCATAGCTTTTAAGCTGTAATTATTTATTTATAAGCCTATAATATAGATATGTTCAAACTAATCAAATTAGAATCGGTTGGCTTAATTTTATGCATTCTATCTCTTCTAACAGCATATATATACTTTGATTTAATTAAAGAATTAGCAGCTTGCACACTGTGCGTTTTGGACAGATTTTTACTTTTTGGTATTGCGATAATATTTACAATTTCTTTAATCACTAAAAGAAAGTATTTTTTTAAAACATTAACCTATTTTAATTTAATTCTTTGTTTAATTGGAATTATCAGTACTGTAAGGCATATATGGCTTCAGAAATTTTATGATAAAGGATCTATGGATGGTTTTGGCTGTGGTGGAGATTTTTTTTACTATATTTCAACATTGCCAATCTTAGAAGCAATTATGAATATTTTTGATAATCCAACACCGTGCAATGATATTAAATGGGAATTATTTGGGCTCTCCATACCAATGTACACATTTATTTTGTTCTTAATATTATTTATAATTAATATTAGAATATTGATTAGAGGAAAACATGACTAATTTTAAAAAAATTTTTTTCATCACCATTTTATTATCTTTTTTAAATTTATCACATAGTGGGCATCACAAAAATCCTTCAATTAAACTAGAAGGAATAAGTAATGGCAAAACATACTCGTCACCTATTGAATTAAAATTTATTGTAAAGAATATGAAAGTTCGCAAAGCTGGTGTAAAAGAAAAAAATAGCGGTCATCACCACTTATTAATAAATCTAGATAAACTTCCTGATTTAGAATTACCGTTACCTATGACTGAAAATATTATACACTTTGGTAAAGGGCAAACATCTACATCTTTGAATTTAGATCCTGGCGAATATACAATTCAGCTTTTGTTTGCTGATTATAGTCATACTCCTCACAAAATTCCCTTGATAACAGATAAAATTACTTTTTTTATCAAATAATCTAAATACTTAACTAAACCAGCTAAATTATGTTAAAAAAAATTATATTTTTATTCGCAATTTCAAACTTTACTAATGCCTCAGAATTTCTAGTAGTGCAATCTACAACTTCGACATCTGACTCTGGGCTCTACGATTTCTTACTTCCAATTTACGAAAAAAAAACTGGTATTGACGTTAGAGTTGTTGCTGTAGGAACTGGGCAAGCTATTAAAAATGCAAAAAATGGCGATGGCGATTTATTAATAGTTCATTCAGAAGAAGATGAGAAAGATTTTATATTAAAAGGTTATGGCGTAGAAAGAAAAGAATTTATGTATAATGACTTTATTATTATTGGACCAAAAAGTGATCCAGAAAACCTAAAAGCAAAAAATAGTATAAAAGATGTTTTTAATACTATAAAAATTAAAAATCTTCCTTTTTTAACTAGAGGGGATAATAGTGGTACTCATAAAAAAGAGGTCTCGTTATGGAAAAGTGCACAAATTGAAACAAGTAAACTCGATCAAAAATACTATATAGATGCAGGTAGAGGTATGGGAGCTACCCTTAATATGGCTGCCAGTATGGATGCATATACCATTACCGATCGCGGAACATGGTTAAGTTTTAATAATAAACAAGATTTAGGAGTTTTATTTTCAGGAGTACCTCCGTTACATAACCAGTATAGTGTTATTGTTATAAATCCAGAGAAACATCCTCATGTAAAATATGAGCTAGCAAATAATTTATCAAATTGGCTTATTAGTGACGAAGGACAAAAGTTAATTTCTAAATATAAAATAATGGGGCAACAATTGTTTTTCCCAAATTCTAGTAAATAATTAAACCCATTTTTTAGCTACTAGAAAGTTACTATATAATTTTTCCTCTGCACTACCCTCTTCAACTTTATGCTTATACTCCCACTTTACCAATGGCGGCATTGACATTAGAATTGATTCTGTTCTTCCATTTGACTGCAAACCAAATAGTGTGCCTCTGTCGTATACAAGATTAAATTCAACATATCTACCTCTTCGAAAAATTTGAAAATCTTTTTGTGTATCAGTATATGTCTCATGTATACGCTTTTCTACAATAGGCTGATAAGCATCAATAAATCCATTCCCTACTGATTGAATAAAATTAAAACATTTTTGAAATTCCCATATATTTAAATCATCAAAAAAAATTCCGCCGATGCCTCTAGGCTCATTTCTATGCTTTATAAAAAAGTAATCATCACAATTTTTTTTGTATTGATTATAAATTTTTTCGCCATAAGGAGCGCATAGGTCCTTAGCAGTTTGATGCCAATGTACTGCGTCTTCTTCGTAACCATAATATGGGGTCATATCAAATCCACCACCAAACCACCAAATTGGTGGGAGATTCTCACTGTATGCTATAAATAGTCTTACATTTAAATGAGCTGTTGGAACATTTGGGTTTTTTGGGTGACAAACTACTGAAACACCCATAGCCTGAAAGTTTCTTCCTTGTAATTCTGGCCTAAGATTTGTTGCTGCAGATGGCAGATGATCTCCAAAAATGTCAGAAAAGTTTACTCCAACCTTATCAAATACATTTCCGTTCTGTAATACACAAGTTATACCACCCCCGCCTTCATCGCGAGACCAATTATCTTTATTAAACTCAGAATTATCATAACTACATATCATAGAGATAATATTGTTCTGTAATTCTAATAAAAAATTTCTAACTTCTACTACTTGATCTTTATTAATTTTCTGCACTCAACCTCCTTCCCTCAAAACTTTTTTTGTTAGCAGATCTATAATTCTTGAAGGTTTATTGCTATCACCAATTTCCCCTTGCACTATATAATCAATTTTATTGTCAAAATAATTATCTATTTTTTCAAATTTAATTATAGGGTCGTCTCCAGCTATATTTGCACTAGTTGATATAATTGGCAAATTTAATAATTTACATATTTCGCAAGAAATTTTGTGTTTGCTTATTCTAATAGCTATTTTTCTACTATTACCAGTGATTTCAGGCAGTACTATTCTACTAGAAGGACAAAGCCAAGTAGTTGGGATTGATTCGCTGTTATTATTTACAAAAAGTTTGTAATAATCATCGTCTATTAAGTTTCTTACTTTTTCATAATTATCTGATATTACGATTAAGCCCTTTGAAATATCTCTTTTTTTTAGATCTAATATTTTTAGAATTGATTCCTTATTTCTAATGTCACAACCTAGACCAAAAACAGCTTCGGTTGGATATGCAAATATAGCTCCTTTAATTACACCATTAGAAAACTCTATGCGATTTTCTTCATTGTTAAGATCTATAATTTTTGACATAAAGCTATTTAAGATTCTTTGGCAGTAGGATTTTTTACTTCTTTCTTTTTAGTTTTTATTTTCTTTTTTGTAGCTTTCTTTTTTACTACTTTCTTTTTTGTAGTTTTCTTTTTTACTACTTTCTTTTTTGAACCAAATCTTCCACGCTTTTCTGGAGCATTCTCTATCATTTCTTGACATTCAGCGAGCGACAGTTCTTTGGGATCTTGGTCTTTTGGAACCTTTACATTTTTATTACCATCAGTCACATACGGTCCCCATCTTCCATTTAGAACCTGAATATCATTCTCTTCAAAATCTTGTATTACTTTATTGGCCTCAATTATCTTTTTTTGTTCAACTAGGGGAAGTGCTTGCTCAAATGTTATTGTATAAGGGTCATAAGGTTCTTGGCCTTTTTCTTCCAAACCTTTTAATGATAAGTTTTTCTTTTCACCATAATTTAAATATGGCCCAAATCTACCCAAACAAGCAGTTATATGTTCACCATCAGGGGTTTCTCCTAATAATCTAGGTATCACAAAAAGATCTAATGCTTCTTCTAATGTTATTGATGCTATATCTTGTCCTTTTTTTAACGACGCACTCTTTGGTTTTCCAGCTTCTTTTGGATCATCTTTTGTACCAATCATTGCATGTGGTCCAAAGGGACCGTGTCTTACGCTTACTGTTCGTCCACTTTTTGGATCCAAGCCTAAAACTCGTTCCTGCTTTCTTTCTTCTGGTGATAGCTTTTCGGTCTCCCCAACCATTTTAGTTAAGTATCTATAAAACGAATCGGTTGTTGGTACCCATTCAACTTCCCCTCTAGCAATTTTATCTAAAGTTTCTTCAAGTTCAGCTGTATAACTATATTTAATAAAATCATTAAAATTCTTATCTAAGAAAGCGCAAGCAGAAGCACCTTTCCCTGTTGGCGTTAGAGTTCTATTTTCTATCTCTACGTATTCTTTAAACCTAAGTGTTTCTATAATCGCAGCGTATGTTGACGGTCTTCCGATACCTTCCTTCTCTAGATTTTTTATTAAACTAGCTTCTGTATATCTACCTGGAGGTTGAGTAAAATGTTGGATCGCCTCTAAATTTTCTAGCTTAACTTTATCACCTTCATTCATTGATGGTAGTATTTTTGACTCTGAATCAGTATCCTCTTCATCTGTCCCTTCCAAATAAACCTGCATAAATCCTGTATATTTAATAGATTGTCCAGTTGCCCTAAAAATTTTTTCACTAATACCCAAATCAATTGAAACCGAATCTAATATCGCATCATTCATTTGAGACGCAATAGTTCTCTTCCAAATTAAAGAGTAAAGATCAAACTGATCTTTATTTAAGTACTTTTTGACATCATCAGGAGTTCTTGCAAATGAGGTTGGTCTAATAGCTTCATGAGCTTCCTGAGCATTTTTTGATGTGTTAGCGTATATTCTTACCATCTCAGGCAAAGACTTATCACCAAAAAGCTTAGGAATGATTTGTCTCATTTCTTCTATAGCTTCCTGAGCAAGGTTAATTGAGTCTGTTCTCATGTAAGTTATTAATCCAATCGGGCCCTCACCTAAATCTATTCCTGTATATAACTCTTGAGCGATACCCATGGTTCTTCTCGCGGCAAATCTTAATTTCCTTGATGCTTCTTGTTGAAGTGTAGATGTGATAAAGGGCTTTGCTGGCTGCCTTTTTCTTTCTTTCTTTACAACTTTTAAAACATCAAAACCATTATCTGAAGAATTTATTATTTCTGCTTTTATTCTATGAGCATCTTTTTCATTATCGATATCAAACTTTGCTAATTTCTTATTATTGTTGCTATGCAAAAAACCATCAAAAGGTTTTTCATCTTTAAAAAAATTCGCATTTAGTGTCCAATATTCTTGTGGGATAAATTTTCTAATAGCTTCTTCTCTTTCAACTATCATTTTTAATGCTGGGCTTTGAACCCTGCCAGCAGACCCTTTTCTTATTCCTATACCCCAAAGAAGAGGTGAGATTCCCATACCAAATAGATAATCAATTGACCTTCTCGCAAATTGCGCATTTATTAAGTCATAAGATAATTCTCTTGGATTTGCTATGGATTCTAAAATTGCTTTTTTAGTAATTTCATTAAACACTATTCGAACAATTTCTATTCCAGATAAAGAGTTCTCTTTCTCTAATATATCAATTAGATGCCATGCTATGACTTCACCTTCTCTATCCTGATCAGTTGCTAGATAAAGTTTTTTTGCGGTTTTTAAAGCGCTCTTAATATCGCGAATTATTTGTTGAGGCTTGTTATGATCTCTATCGATGAGCTCATAATTCATTTGATAGTTATTATCTACATCAATGCCTTTTTTTGATGGTAGGTTTCTCAAATGACCAACCGTAGAAATTACCCGGTAATTTTGACCTAGGTATTTTTCAATAGTTTTTGATTTTGCTGGAGACTCAACAATTACTAAATTCTCACTCATAATTTAAACATCTCTCATATATCTTTTGAATTTAATTAATGTATGTAAGGTAATGCCTTATCTGAATTTAGATTTTGTAGCCATGTATAATTACTTTCATTTCCAGGTGTGTTGAATAATATCATCAGTACTACCCACCTGATTTGACTCAAATCTACGCTTTGAGTATCTAATGCCATTATTCTATCAATTACATGTTCTCTAATTTCTCCATGGAAGATTCCTAATCTTTCCAAGAACATTAAAAAACTCAAACCTTCTTCTCCAATTTTTCTGTGCTCAGCGTCACTAAAAAGTCTAAAGCTATTTTTTGTTGGCTTATTTAATAAAGTACTATCATCTACCCCAGGAAGACCCTCTAACCATTCAAATGCTTTCTCAATATTTTGATCGGCAAATCCTGCTTCGGCGAGGTTTTTATGTAAAGATTCCTTGTCTAGCTCCACTTCCTCATTGTCCTCTACATAGCTTTGAAACATGTACATTAATACATCTAAAATGGTTTCTTTCATAGGGCTTATCCTTAAGTGTTTGATTTATATTAAAAAAATAAATTTTATCTCATTAAAATAACGTCATATTTTTCAACATTAATACATTGTTTGTATTTAGTCAAAAGTAGTTGTGGCTAAGAATTAAGAAATTTCTTAATTTCTACACAATTATATAGAGAATAGTATAATTATAAGAATTATTAACAATGTACAACAGAATAATGAATAAATTAGAAGTACTGCATTTTCCAGATAAAAGACTTAGGAAGGTAGCAGAGCCAATAAAAAAAGTTGATCAGGGCGTAAAAGATATTATTGAACAAATGTTTTTTACCATGTATGAAGAAAAAGGCATTGGCTTAGCCGCTACACAAGTAAATATTCATAAGAGAATTATTGTGATTGATGTCTCAGAGAAAAAGGATGAAAAAATTTTCCTAATAAATCCAGAAATATTATTTCTTTCAGAAGATAATGATGAAATGGAAGAAGGGTGTTTGTCAGTACCTGGGTTTTATGAAACAGTTTCAAGGCCTAAAAATATAAAAGTATCATCATTAAATCTTGATGGGGATTTATTTGAGTTTGAAGCTAATGGTCTTTTATCTACATGTATCCAACACGAAATAGACCATCTTAATGGTAAACTATTTGTTGATCATATATCAAAGTTAAAAAAAAGCAGAATAGAGAAAAAAATAACTAAATTAAAAAAAGAAGGTGCTTTAGCTTCAAGAGCAAGCGCCCCTAATTATAAATCAGCAACATAATATTTAAAAAATTATGAATAAACTAAGAATTGTGTTTGCTGGAACACCAAAGTTTGCAGAAAGCTATTTATCTTCTCTTATAAAATCCAAACACGAGGTTGTCTGTGTTTTCACCCAGCCCAGCAAAAGATCCGGAAGAGGATTAAAATTTACCCATAGTCCTGTTAGAGATACTGCTGAAGTTAATAATATTAATATTAGGCAACCAGAAAAAATTACTATGAAAGAAACTGATGCTCTTGAAGATTTTAAACCCGATATTGTAGTCGTAGTTGCTTATGGTTTAATTCTACCAAAAGAATTTATGTCTATACCCCGCTTCGGATGCATAAATGTTCATCCCTCATTACTTCCAAGATGGCGGGGAGCGGCTCCTATTCAAAGATCTATAGAGGCTGGAGATAAACTATCTGGTATTACCATAATGAAAATGGTGGAGAAGCTAGATGCCGGAGACATTATTTATCAAGAGCCAGTACAGATTACTAATAACGATTCATCATTAAGCATGCACGAGAAATTTATCAAAATTGGAGTGGATAGTTTATTGTTAACTCTTGATTCTATTTTGGAGGATAATTTCATGCTTCACCCTCAAGATGAAAATTTGGTTACATACGCAAAAAAAATAAAAAAAGTTGAAGCAATAATTGATTGGGAAAATAATGCAGAAAAAATTCATAAGAAAATTATGGCTTTTAATACTTGGCCTGTAGCAGAAACAAAATTATCAGGTGAAAGAATAAGAATTCATGAAAGCGATTTTAAGGAACTAGATATTAATGGAATCCCAGGTAGTATTAAATCTACAAAAAATAATTTTATTGAAGTTTTTACAAAAAATGGATTATTAATAATTAAAAAGCTACAAAAAGATAACTCAAAAGCAGTAAGTGCTGCAGATTTCATTAATGCAACTGACCTAAAAGGTAAAAAGTTTGAATAAACAAATATTTATTATATCTATTAATTTTATTCTATAATACACAACTATTATGAAAATTATTATCGTAGGTGCAGGTCAAGTTGGGAGCTCATTATCTATAAATTTAGTTAAAGAAGGTAATGATGTCACGCTAATTGATAAAAGCTCTGATCTCTTAGAAGGTATTGCTGATAAGGTTGATCTTCAAACTATTCATGGAAATGGCGCGCACCCAAGAATACTTGAAGCTGCAGGAGCTCATAAAGCTGATATGATCGTCGCAGTCTCAAAAAGTGACGAAACAAATATGATTGCTTGCCAAGTTGCTTACACGGTCTTTGGTGTAGAAAAAAAAATTGCTAGAATAAGAGATTTGGAGTATTTGAATTATGAAAATTTATTCGCAGATGAGTCAACTCCTATTGATTTTACAATTAGTCCAGATCTAATAGCATCAAATTACATTAAAAATTTAATTTCAAATCAAGGCGCTCATCAAATATTTAATTTTTCTAACGAAGAAAATTCCTTTGTAAATATAATATATAAAGCAAAAGATAATCTTGAAAATTCAATCAATTATTATCAATCTGCTTGTGAAAAATTTAATGCAAAAATATGTGCTTTTATTAGAGATGATAAATTATTTTCTATTGAAGATAATGATTTGTTGGAAGACGGAGACGAATTATTATTTATATGTAAAAAAGAAAATATAATAGACATGGCAAAAATTTTTAATAATGTGAAGCATAATAAAAGAATTATGATTGCAGGCGGAGGAAATATTGGCAAACATTTATCTGAAAGTATGAGTAGTAATTTTCAAGTAAAAGTGATTGAGGCAAATGAAGATAGAGCTGAATATTTATCTGAAGTATTAGATGACGTAACTATAATTAATGCAGACTCATCAAACGAAGATATTTTACTGGAAGAAAATATTGAGCATATGGATATTTTTTGCGCTCTTACAAATGATGATGAAGCAAACATACTTTCTGCTATGTTAGCAAAAAAACTCGGTTCAAAAACTGTAATGTCAATTATTAATAAGTCAAGTTACTCCGATTTGGTGGAAAAACAGGAAATTGACATAACTATATCCCCTGAAGATTTAACAATGGGGGCTCTTTTAACCCACATCAGAAAAGGAAGTATCTTAAAAGCTCACTCCATAATGCATGGATTTGTCGAGCTTCTTGAGATAGAAGTAAGAGATAATTTAGATTCAAAGATTCTCGGGAAAAATATTGAACAAATAAATATTCCGAATAATACAATTCTATGTTGCATCATAAGAAATAATGACTTTATATTTAATACATCCAATATTTTATTAGAACAAAATGATAGGTTGGTATGTTTAGTTAGTAAAAAAGATGTTAAACAAATTGAAGATCTATTTGAGTAAAAATAATGCAAATTAAATCTGTAATAAGAATACTTGGCTTACTTTTAATGCTGTTTAGTTTGGCGATAATCCCTCCTATTGTGGTAAGTATTATATATTCAGATGGGGAAACATGGTCTTTCTTTTATGCTCTAATATTAATTTTTGTTTCTGGACTTTTGCTTTGGCTTCCTGCCATGCAAGCTAAAACTGATTTAAAATTAAGAGACGGTTTTATAATAGTAGTATTGTTTTGGTTTGTATTAAGCACCTTTGCTTCATTGCCAATGGTACTAAGTGAATCTCTGAGTATTTCAATTACAGATGCGATATTTGAATCAATCTCCGGGTTAACAACAACTGGTGCCACTATATTAAACAATATTGATGACCTTCCAAAATCAATATTGTTTTATAGACAATATTTACAATGGCTTGGCGGTCTTGGCATAATAGTTTTAGCAGTCGCAGTTTTACCAATGCTAGGTGTTGGGGGAATGCAACTTTATAAAGCTGAAGTTGCTGGACCTATAAAAAATAAAATTACTCCAAGAATAACTGAAACCGCTAAATGGCTTTGGATAGTATATTTAACAATGACAATTGTTTGTGGGGCAAGTTACTATATCGCAGGCATGCCAATCTTTGATTCTATATGCCATAGTTTCTCTACAATAGCTATAGGTGGGTTTTCTATTCATAATGAAAGTTTTGGTTATTATGATAATCATTGGATCGAGTTAGTAGCAATATTTTTTATGATTGCTGCCTGCTTAAATTTTAGTTTGCATTATTTAGCTTTTAAGAATAAAAGTTTATCAGGGTATAAAAATGATAATGAAGCTTATTTTTTTATTTTCCTAATATTTCTCATTTCATTATTAACTATATTGTACGTTTCTAATATTTCAGAAGACATGAATGTTAAAGAAATAATCAGAAATATATTTTATGCGGTATCAATATCTACAACTACTGGCTTCACTAACTCGAATTATTTTAATTATGTAGGATTTCTTCCTTTGTTATTAATACTTTTTAGTTTTATTGGTGGTTGTGCTGGCTCAACCGCAGGGGGCATGAAGGTTATAAGAGTAATGCTTTTATTAAAACAAGGATACAGGGAATTAGTAAGATTGATCCATCCAAATTCAAAAATTAAAGTAAAAGTTGGGAATACAGCAATTAATGAAAGAACATTGGAGACTATTTGGGGGTTTTTTGCGATTTATGTTTTTGTATTCTTGACTGTTTTACTGTTGCTGATGCTATCTGGTTTGGACTTTTTAACATCATTCTCGGCTGTTGCTGCCACAATAAATAACCTTGGTCCTGGGCAAGGCGAAGTCCTTTATAATTACGCAAGTATATCTGATGTTAATAAGTGGATTTTATCTTTTAGCATGGTTGTTGGTAGGCTTGAGATATTTACTTTATTAGTAATATTTATACCTGATTTTTGGAAAAAATAAATTTTCCTTAATTGTATATATTTTCACTTACGCCTGTTCTATTTCTAAACCTTTCGTAAGACCAAAGATATTGAGAAATGTTTTTATTTACCAAATATTCAATTTTTTCATTTAAAATATCTGCTGACTCAAACTCACTCAGTTCATATACCTTTTTATCAATAATCCCAAGATGAAGATCAAAACCTCTAAATCCAGACAAACGTTCTGCAAATATATAAACTATAGGGACCTTATTTTTTTTTCCTAATTTATGGATTAATGTTGCGGTATTAACAGGAACGCCATAAAACCTCGACATTACTCCCTGATTTAATTTTGGCGTGTGATCAGGAAGAATACCTATTCCAAAATTATTTTTTAAAGCCCTGAGCAATGCTTTAACTCCACTATTATTTGTTTCTACTAAAGTAGCACCTTGGGCAGCCCTTCCTTTGTATACAAAATCATTAATAACTTCATTTCTTAAAGGTTTAAACATTGAAAATGTCTTGATCTTACTTGCTACAAATAATCCGCTTAATTCCCAAGAGCCATGATGCGGGGTCATAAATATGATTCCTTTATTTTGTTTTTCACACTCATCAATAACTTGTTCATTATGCACTTTATTTATCAATGAACTTATATTTTTTTGAGAAACTCTATATAAAAAAGGCGCTTCTAATAATGATTTTGTATATTCTTTTAAACTGTCTTTTGCTATTTGATTTATCCATTCTTTTGACTTGTTAGGAAAACAAGCCTTGAGATTTTTTTGTGCCACAATATATTTTTTACTTTTGCGTGAAAAAAGTATAATTGCTAATATATTAGCCAGTCTATGAGTTATGGATAATCCACAAAAACTTAATATAAAAAGACTTATTTTTTGTATTGTGCTAATTATCATTATTTTAGTGTATATTGTATAAAATTTTAATTATACTCAACTTTTAATATATTTTTTATAATAATGAGCCAAAGACAAGCATCTATAAAACGTAAAACTAACGAAACAGATATTGAGCTAAATCTCAATATTGACGGAACTGGTATATGTGAAATAGAGACAGGTATGCCTTTTTTTGAGCATATGCTCGAACAAATATGTAGACATGGTCAAATTGATCTTAAAATTCAAGCAAAAGGGGACTTGGAAGTTGATGCACACCATACAGTTGAAGATATTGGTATTTGTTTTGGACAAGCTTTTGATAAAGCCATTGGCGGAAAAGAAGGCATTAATAGATATGGGCATGCATATGTACCCTTAGATGAAGCCTTATCTAGAGTTGTTATAGATTTTTCTGGAAGGCCGGGCGTAGAATATACTGCATCATATCCAAGACAATATATTAATGATTTTGATGTTGATCTTATACACGAATTCTTTCAAGGTTTTTGCAATCACGCTATGGTTACGCTTCATATAGATAATATTAAGGGTGAAAATGGTCACCATATTGCTGAAACGATATTTAAAGCTTTTGGTAGAGCATTCCGATATGCTAAAGAAGTAGATTTTATGAATAATGGTAACAAGCCGCCTTCGACAAAAGGTGTTCTTTAATTTAATAGGCGATAAAAATTGAATACTATTGCTATCATAGATTATGGAATGAGCAATTTAAGTTCTGTTGTTAAAGCTGTTAAATATGTTGCGCCTAATGATAATGTAATAGTTACTGCTAATTCAGACGAAATAAATGACGCTGATAAAATTATTTTCCCCGGACAAGGCGCTGCTAAAAAATGCATGCAATCCATATATGATCAAAATCTTGATCAAGCGATTAAAAAAAGTTCAAAAGAAAAACCATTTTTAGGAATTTGTATGGGGATGCAAGTTTTGATGGATTATAGTGATGAGAATAAAGGTACTAACTGTCTTGGAATAATACAAGGCAAGGTTAAAAAATTTAAAAAAAATATCAATACTAGAATAAAAATTCCTCATATGGGGTGGAATAAAATAATTATAAAAAAAGATCATCCTGTGTGGCACAAAATTGAAAACGAATCTTATTTTTACTTCGTCCATAGCTATTTCACAAATCCAGTAGAAAAATCAAGTGTAATAGGAGAAACAAATTATGGCCATATATTTTCTTCTGTAATTGCAAAGGATAATATTGTAGCAATTCAAGGACATCCTGAGAAAAGCTCATCCATAGGTTTGCAATTTTTAAAAAATTTTATAAGGAATTAAAGATAAAAATGAAAATTATACCAGCAATAGATATACAAAATGGCAACTGTGTGAGGCTAAAACAGGGTGATTTCACCAAAGAAACAATATTCCATAGTAGTCCGATCGATATGGCCCAAAAATGGGTTGATGAGGGTGCAGAGAGACTACATATAGTTGATCTTGATGGCGCAAGACTTGGAAGCCCAATAAATATGGCGGTTATTTCAAAAATATGCGACAAGTTCCCTAGCATTCCTGTGCAAATAGGTGGGGGCATTAGAGATTTAGAGACTGCCGAAAAATATTTATCTGCAGGAGCAAGCTTCATTATAGTTGGGACCAAAGCAGTTGAGGATCCAAATTTTATCAAAATATTATGCAGCAAATTCCCTAAAAAAGTAATAGTTGGGATTGATGCTAAAAATGGAGAAGTTGCAACAGAAGGCTGGCTGTCTATTTCAGATAAAAATGCAATAGACTTTGCAAAAATATTTGAAAATTTAGGAGTTGCAGAGATTGTTTATACAGATATTGAGAAAGATGGAATGATGAAAGGACTTAATATTGAAGCAACTTTAGATTTAGCTAAAAATGTTAAGATACCTATTATTGCATCAGGGGGGGTAAGCTGTATAGAAGATATATATAAAATTGGAGCTTATACTAAATCAGGCATCTCTGGCATCATTATAGGAAGAGCTTTATATGAAAAAAAATTTAATATAGAAGAAGCTAAAAAAGTGTTTGATGAATAAATTATGACAGTTACTAAAAGAATAATACCATGTCTTGATGTTGATAACGGAAGAGTCGTCAAAGGTGTAAAGTTTGTTGATATTAAAGATGCGGGTAATCCTGTTGAAGTTGCCAAAAGATATAATGACCAAGGGGCAGATGAAATTACGTTTTTAGATATAACTGCAAGCTCAAATAACAGAAAAACTATTCTAAGTGTTGTAGAAGAAGTTGCATCTCAGGTTTTTATCCCTTTGACAGTTGGCGGAGGTATAAGTTCTATAAAAGATATAAGGGCTTTACTAAATTCTGGAGCAGATAAAATTACTATAAATACTGCTGCAATTAAAAATCCTCAGTTAATAGCTGATGCGAGCGATGCAGTTGGAAATCAATGTATTGTTGTCGCAATTGATGCAAAAAGAAAGATTAATAAATTTAATGAGCTTAGCTGGGAGATATATACTCACGGCGGAAGGAACCCGACAGGCATTGACGCTATTCAATGGGCTATAGATATGGAGCAAAAGGGTGCTGGGGAACTATTAGTAACAAGTATGGATAAAGATGGAACAAAACAAGGTTTTGACCTAGAATTAATGAAAGCTATTAATGATAAGGTAGATATACCAATTATAGCAAGTGGTGGGGTTGGGAATCTTGAAGATTTATATAATGGCATAGAAATAGGAAAAGCTGATGCTGTTCTTGCTGCAAGTATTTTCCACTTTGGAACATATACAGTAAATGAGGCTAAAGAATACTTAGTAAATAGAGGTATTAACATGCGAGTTACATATGACTGATATTTTAGAGAAATTGAATAATATCTTGAATGATAGAAAAAATAAAAGTGCTGATGAATCCTATGTCTCCTCTTTATACAAAAAAGGGCTTATTCACACGTGTAGCAAAGTTGAAGAAGAATCTAATGAACTTATTAATGCTATACAAAATGAAAGCAAACAAAGAATAGTATCTGAGGCTGCTGATTTATGGTTTCATAGCCTTGTTGCATTGTCTATGAAAGATCTATCCTCAAATGATATATTGATAGAACTTGAAAAAAGGTTTGGAGTATCGGGTCACGATGAAAAAAATAATAGGCATAGTTGATAAAAAATAGGAGTATAGAATGGCTGGAATAAGTATATGGTCGTTGTTGTTGATTTTTGCAATTGTTCTTTTGCTTTTTGGCACAAAGAAACTAAGAAATATTGGTGGCGATTTAGGTGGGGCTATCAAAAATTTCAAAAAATCGATTAATGATGACAAGTCAAATAAAGAATAAGCGAGTCATAACTCATGTTTGATTTTGGGTTTTGGGAGCTTGCACTAGTACTTATCATAAGCCTCATAGTTTTGGGCCCTGAGAGACTCCCAGTATTTGCAACTCAATTAGGATCCATCTTAAAAAAAATAAAAGATTTTGCAAATGGTGTAAAAAATAGTATTGAAAACGAGTCTAGAATGAAAGATTTAAAAAGCATTATCGAGAAACAAAAAGATGAGCTCTCTAAATTTGAAGATACTATAGATTCTGATGAAAAATAAAAATTACTCCTTAACTGATCATTTATTAGAACTTAGAAATAGATTACTAATTATTATTTCTTCTATAGGATTATGCGCTATTTTATTATCACCTTTTGCAAATGCTATATATAATTTTTTATCTGTGCCCTTATTAAGCGTTCTTCCTGAAGGATCAAATATGATTGCTATTGACGTAGCATCTCCTTTTCTTGCTCCATTTAAATTAATTTTATTACTAGCTGTGGCAATTACATTTCCAATATCTATCTATAATTTTTGGGCGTTTATTTCGCCTGGCCTTTATAGTAACGAAAGAAAATTTGTTGCTCCTATTCTTATTTCTAGCACTATACTTTTTTATTTAGGAATACTATTTGCTTATTACGTCGTTTTCCCTTTAATTTTCAGCTTTTTCACAAGTATAGCGCCGGTTGGCGTAGAAATTGCTACAGATATAAGCAGCTTCCTCAATTTTGTTATAAAAATATTTTTTGCTTTTGGTCTGGCTTTTGAAGTTCCGATTATTACTTTAATGGTGATTTTATTTAACATATCTTCTGTAGAATCATTGTCGAGAAAAAGACCGTATATTGTTGTTCTTGCGTTTATTTTAGGAATGATACTTACTCCGCCAGACGTTATATCGCAGATATTATTAGCTGTGCCGATCTGGCTGTTGTTTGAACTTGGTTTATTTCTTGCTCGCATTGCTACAAAAAATAAAGATAAGTAAAAGACATTTTAATTTGTTAAAATTTATAAAATTATTAATTAATCTATGGAAATTATGAATAACAAAGATATCAATAGAGCTCTTCTTATTATTCTTGATGGAGTAGGTATTGGCCCAGATTCTGAAAATAATGGCTGGGCTATCTCAAATACACCTAATATAGATTTACTTTTAAATGATTATCCATCAACTGTAATCCAAGCATCAGGGGAAAGTGTTGGCCTCCCTGATGGTCAAATGGGGAACTCTGAAGTTGGCCACATGATTTTAGGGTCCGGTAGAATATTTAAACAAGATCTTGTTGTTATTAATGAAGCAATATCAGACTCATCTTTCTTTAAAAATGAAGCTATATTAAATGCAATTCTTGCGGCAAAAGGAGCAAATAGTAATTTTCATTTACTCGGGCTAGTATCTTTTGGTGGTGTGCACTCTCACATAGATCATTTGATTGCCATTTTAAAGGTATGTAAGTCCTACGGGGTTTCTCCAAAGCTTCATTTATTTACTGATGGAAGGGATGCAGACCCAAAGTCTGCAATGAGTATAATAAATTATTTGGAAAAATATTTAACTGAATATGGTGGAGAAATTTACACTATATCAGGACGATATTTTGCCATGGACAGGGATCAAAGATGGTCTAGAACAGAATTAACATGGGACGCTATTGTTAACAATAAAGGTGATAAAGCAAAAGATTATACAGAAGCAATATTAAAATCCTATGAGAATGGTATCACTGATGAGTTTATTATGCCTACTGTACTTAAATGCGCAAAACCATTGGAAAATAATGATTCTTTGTTTTTCTTCAATTTTCGTAATGACAGGACAAGGCAAATTGCTAGAGCTTTAAATGTTGAAAGATTTGATAACTTTGAAAGAACAAATAATAATACATCTTATTCTATTTCAACCATGACTGAATATGACCCGTATTTATCATGTCCTATTGCATTTCGAACTAAATCACCTTCAGTAACATTAGGAAGTATAGTAAGTAAATTAGGGCTAAAACAATTTCATTGTGCAGAAACTGAAAAATATCCACATGTTACGTATTTTATCAATGGGGGTAGAGAAGACCCTTACCCTGGAGAAAAACGGGTTCTTGTTCCTTCGCCAAACGTTAAAACTTATGATTTAAAACCCGAAATGAGTTGTCATGAAGTCGCTGAAGAGGTCATAAGTGCTATTAAAAATACCGACTACAAACTTATAATTGTTAATTTTGCAAATGGCGATATGGTCGGTCATACAGCTATTCGAGAAGCTATTATTTCTGCCATGGAAGAATTGGATAAGGTCTTAGGCGAAGTTGTTTGTGAAGCTATAGGAGCTAATATTTCTACTTTAATAACCGCTGATCATGGCAATGTTGATGAGATTAATAACCTTAAAACTGGCAACCCAAATACACAGCATTCTCTAAATCCGGTTCCGTGCATTATTGTGGATAATAACAAAAATTGGAGGATTTCTAATAATAAGGGTGGTCTCTCTAATATTTCTCCAACAATATTAAAAATAATGGGTATTGATAAGCCTAAAGAAATGACTAGTGATTCTCTAATAGAAGAGGTCTAGTCAAATAAATTTTCCGGCATTTCATTATTATTTTTTGAATTTACATTCTCTGAAGGCAAATCGTCAAATACTAAAGTGCCATCAATACTATTGTCTTCTTCATTTGTAAATTTTAATTTTTCTTTTTCTTTTTCGATAATGTATTCATCTTGAGAATCTAATTGCAAATCATCTACATTTAATTTCCCACCAAGATCCTTGCCGATCGTTCTTTTATTTGCAAGTTGTTTATGAAAAGCTACGATTTCCTTAAATGTATCTAATGCATAACTAAAATTTAAGCCTTGTTTTATAGGAATGTGTGTTTCCCCTTTGTTTTTCTCTAGTCTTGCTAAAATTTTATTATTTAATTTGTTTGCTTCATATTCGTCTAACCCATCCATCCCGCCTACAATTTTGGTTACTACATTTCCTCTCACTCTTATACTTCTTGTGCCAAAAAATACTTTTTCCTTAAATTCTTTTTCTGAAACTTCGATTTCTGAAAGTTTTATTTTTGTAAGAACTACAGCGCAACCTTTGTAGTTTAAATCGGAACCTGGTTTTGCCATTCCATCTTTTGCACACTCGTATTGATCAAATATCAGGTGATCGCGTCTAAGTTTAATATTCTGTGCACCAAGCGCTGATTTGAAAAAAACCTGTCTTTCTATTCGCATCTTTTTTATATATTCTTCATCTTGCTCATCTGCATATTCGTCACTAAATGATTTGTATATCTCTTCCGTTTTGTTACTTAATGTAACTTCTTCGCTACATAGCGCTGTAACTTGATCTGGTGTAAATCCTTTTTCGAGATAATAGTTGATGTCTTCTTTGTTACATTTTGCGTTGGCATTATTTCCTAAAAGTAATATAACTACTAAACTTGATAATACATGAACTGTTTTTTTTCTTGCTTCCACTTTTTTAATTCTCTAATTGTTTTAATAATTAATCTTAACATTTTATTATTTTTTTAGTTACAAAAAAAAACAGGCGCATATAAAATGCGCCTGCCTTAATTCGAACATAGTATTTCTTTAGAACATTGTTAAGAAACCTAAAGCGATGATTTCAACTTCACCGTTAACTGTTCCTAAACCACGTCCACCGATACCTGTACCATATGTACCATACTTATCGTTACTAACTTCAATGTAAGATAATGATAATTCTGTAGAATCACCTAATGCGTAGAACACACCAAGCATTGTAGAATCAGCACCTGTTTCACTTGAATTGTCAGTAGATAAGCCTGTAGCTGTCATGTCTAAGTCATCAGCTTCTGCATATGAGAATCTGAAGTCAAAGTTTCCACCTGGAGCATATTTACCAGAAACTAACCAAGCGTCTCTGTCAAATTTTACATTGTTACCAGCTGTTACTGTTCCGAATACGTCTGTAGAGTAACCAAAGTCAGCTAATACGTCTGCTGATGTATCTTTAAAGTCATATTCTACGTTTTCGAACATAGCAGAAAGTGTTAATGAAGCGCCGTTACCTAAATCAGCGATATAACGACCAGCGATACGCCAAGACTCAGATTCTGAATCTAACATAGCGTCACCAGCTGTATCACCTAAAGTACCAGCTGCCCATTCATCATGTTTTTGGTAAGTTAATGCTGCCCAAATTGGTCCATTTGAGTAAGCAATACCTGTTGAGTAGATAACTGGATCTACTTCACCAGTTGCACCTGATCCACCAGTTGTAGATGTTTCATCTTGGTCACCTACTGTGTAAGCAAATCTGTATGAAACGTTACCTGTTGAACCCATGTATTGAATGATTTCTTCTTGTCTTCTGTTGAAGCCTTGGTTGTAAGAACCTTTTGTAGAAGTTGAGTAGTTAAATCCACCAAAATCACCTACGTTGTAGAAGATTGTGTGTGCACCAACAGAACCCATGATGTTTGTGTGTGAAGCGTTACCCGCGTCATACCATGGATCAACCCATCCAGCTACCATTTCGTTGTAAGGTAATAACCATGTTGCCATCATTATTTCACCCATTGAACCAGAAATACCTACTTTAGAGTTACGGTTACACCAACCACCTTGGTTTCCTCCGTAGTCATTCATGTAAGTAAACTGCTCACAACGCCATGTTACTTTTAAGCCTTCGATACCTGTATCTACAAAACCTAAGAAACCGATGTTTCCAGCATTACCTCTGATTTCAGATAAATCTGATTGAGATCCTGGTGCACCATGTTCGATAAATTCGTAGGTATGATTTTGCCAACCGTAGATTGTAATTGGTTCCCCGTAGGCTCCAACTCCACCACCGCCCCAGCCTGCGTTTGCAGTAACAGGAAGCATGGCCAATGCTCCGGCTAGCATACTTGCTAAGATTTTTATTTTCATTAGGACTCCTAATAATTGTCTTAATTATTTTTAAGAGGGATATAAATTGAATATCAAAGTTCTCCCTCCGCTTAAATACTATTTACACATCCCAGTATAATATCTACTAAAAATCAGTAGAACGGACTTCTCCTTGTCCATAGCATTTCCTACATTACTGCAGGATTCTTCAATTTTACGGTTCTTTGCCGCCAAGTCAACAGATATCCTTAATAAATAATGAATAATATCTAACAAAATCAATTATATATAAGTAAATGCTAATTTAGCTTTTAATTATTAACTTATCTTATAGAAAGTGTTTATATTGATAAATATAATAAAAACAACGAATTAAAAAAATTCCTTTAATTAATTCGTTTAGTTTTTTCGTGGTTCTTTATTTTATATATTAAACATGTATCATTAATTTTTTAATTTTTAAACATACTTTTAGATTATGAGATATATATATAGAATCTTTTCCGTGATTATCTTTTTACAATTGGCTGGGTGCAGCTTGTCTATTCCTGATTTCGGAACCTTGGAACCATCTGAAACTAATAATCAAGATTTTAATAAAGTATTAGATGAAAATTATACTGGGTATAAAGACGATGATGAATTAGATAGCTCTAGTATTGATAGAGGGGCAGAAAGTTTTGCACAATGCTCAAACTCAACCGAATGTAGTTTGTTGTGGGATACTGCAAAGGTGTGGCTTACAGAAAAATCTTTTTACAAATCTAAATTAAAAACCGACACAAGAAACTATTTAGAAACAGAAGTTGATCCAAGAAGAAGAAAAGCTGACAAGATTACATTTGAAGTCACAAGGCTTCCAAATGGCAAAACCAATGTTATTAAAATTAATGCCAATTGCCCAAAAAATTGCAAAAGCTATATTAAAAAAGAATACTATGCTTTTAATAGCTTCTTAAAGAACCATCTTCTTGCCTATAAAAACGGAATTATAGGCTACGCACAAGTTGAAGATGAGATGCAAAGAGACATAAAAAGTTCTGATAATCTAGATATAGATATTGGTGATCTATCTAGCAAATCAGGGTCCTCTATCCTCAACGAAGACGAATTACTCGGTAAAATTGAAGTAACACAGACAAAAAGTAAAAGGTATATTGGAAAAGTTGCGGAAAGCTTAATTGACGAACACTCGTGTCATAAACAAAGCGAAATTAATCTTGTTAAAAAATCAAGGAAGAGGGAATTATACGAGGTAAATTGCATTAAGGAAGTCAAAAGAATGATTTTTGATTGTAGTCCAGATGGTTGCGAGGTTTTACAATGAGAATATTTCTTAAAATAAATATTACTATTTTTATTCTTACTTTACTTTGTGGTTGCTCTTCAACTAACACAGAAGACATAAAAGATTGGTTGAAAAAAGGCACAAAAGATCATCAAGAAACTACCAAAGAAACGAGCAAAAAAAGCAAAACAAATCTAAAAAGTTTGTTATCTCAAAATGGATGCATAAACGGATCTAGTGCAAAAATAATAGAAACCAGAGATAAAGATTACCTAATGTATGAAGTTGTTTGTGTCAAAAATTCAACAAAATTTGTTGTTAAATGCAACGAAGAGTCATGCTCAAAATAGTAAGTTTTTATCTACTTTTTTTACTATTTAGCCAGTCAATAATAGGCTCAAAATAAGTTCTATCAACTTCTGTCATAGCTGGGCCCATTTCGTAAATACCCAACCCTTTTTCAGCTCCCCTAATATAATTTTGGCTATCTCTAACCATTGTTAAAAAAGGTATCTTTTGACCTTCTAAAAATTCGTCCAGCTCCCAATAAATATTGGTGTAATCTCTTCCTCTGTTTGCAACAAGTGCAATTTTTGATTTTTTCTTTACAACTCTTGAGTGTTTTTTTATGTTCTTAATAAAGTCACCAGCGGCCCTCATGTCTATAGGCGAGGGCAATACTGGAATTATTACGCTCTCAGCCATATTTAAGACTTTTGTCAAAGCTGCTCCTTGCAACCCTGCAGGAGCGTCGATAATTTTATAATCAACGCCTCTTTTTACCTTAATCCCATAGCCTTTTATTCCTGTGATTGGCGGTTTTGCTGATGATCTGGCTTTCAGCCAGCCA
Source organism: Gammaproteobacteria bacterium (assembly GCA_029268385.1). Lineage (GTDB taxonomy): Bacteria > Pseudomonadota > Gammaproteobacteria > Poriferisulfidales. Next base: position 90,143 of record JAQWPG010000006.1, on the reverse strand, counting down.
ATTGAGCTTTCTTGACTATCCAAATCTACCAATGCAACTTGCTTCCCTATCGAGGCATAAAAGCTTGCTAAATTGGTAGCAATAGTTGTTTTTCCCGAGCCACCCTTTGAATTTAAAACTAAAATTGATCTCATAAATAGTCCCAAGTAATTAGCTTATTTATTAATATTATCATTATTTGCTAACTTGTCTATTTTCATATGTCAAAAACCGAAACAACAGGAGCATGGTCCGAAGGACGCTCATTTTTTCTTGGATTTATATCAATGTAGCTTGTTTGACACTTCTTTGATAACTCATCATTTGATAATATTAAGTCAATTCTTAAACCTCTATTTCTTCTGAACGCTCCTGTTCTGTAATCCCACCAGCTGTAGAGTTCTTTTTCTTGGGAAAATAGCCTAAAGCTATCTTTAAAACCTAAATCTAATATATCTTGAAGCGCAGCTCTCTCTTTTTTACTACACAAAATCCTGTCCTTCCATGCCTCCGGATCATATATATCATTATCATCTGGGGCAATATTAAAATCACCAAGAACTACATAATATTTTGTATTAACCATATCGCTCTTTATTTGTTTTTTAACATCCTTTAACCACGACAGCTTATAATCATATTTTTCTGATCCCACCTCGTGCCCATTAACAACATATAAATTTAAAACTGTTAAATTTTTTCCATATCTTGTTAAAAGAAATCTTTTTTGATCTTGCTCTTTTTTGTTAATTAGCTTGATTGATTCCTTTGGTGGGATTTTGCTAATAGTTGTAACTCCATTGTAGGTTTTTTGACCAATGAAGTCGCAGAAAAAACCAGCTTTTGTAATTTCTTCAATTGGAAAAGAGCTGTCTTCTACTTTTGTTTCCTGTACTGCCAATATATCAACATCGGTTTCTTTTAGCCAACTCAATACTTGCGGGAGTCTGACCCTTAAAGAATTAACGTTCCATGCTGCTATCTTCATTTTAAACCTAAGCTGTCAAGAAGAGGTTCGATTTTTGGTTCTCTCCCACGAAAATCTATAAAGAGCTCTAATGCAGGTTTTGATCCACCTTTTTCTAAAATTTTTTTCATAAAGTTATTTCCAACTTTTCTATCAACAAGTTTTTTTTCTTTAAAGGCCATAAAAGCATCGGCTGACAATACCTCTGCCCACTTATAACTGTAATAACCAGCTGCATAACCGCCTGAAAATATATGAGCGAAACTATTTTCAAATTTATTATTTTCATGTATTGGCAGCATAGCTGTTTCTTTTCTAACATCGCGCAGTATGTGCTCTGCTAATTTTGTTTTTTTATTTTTCTCATCCATGTGAAGTAAAAAATCAAACAGAGAGAACTCGATTTGTCTTAAAAGTGCCAAGCCAGTGTTGTAATTTTTTGTTGCCAACAATTTTTTGAATAGGGCGCTTGGTAATTTTTTCTTTGTCTTGTAATCAAAAGCGAAAGTATCAAGAACATTTTTTTCCCAACACCAATTTTCCATAAATTGACTTGGTAATTCAACAGCATCCCACTCTACTCCAGATATGCCTGATATACCTGCATAATTTATTGTTGTTAGCATGTGCTGCAGGCCGTGACCAAACTCATGAAATAAAGTTTCGACATCATAATGAGTAAAAAATGCAGGGCTTTTTTTTGTTGGCGGACTTGAGTTGCAAGTTATAAAAGCAACAGGTGATTGAATCTTGCCGTTTAACTTTTCCCTTCTTTGAATACATTCATCCATCCATGCGCCACCACGCTTATTTTGTCTGGCATATAGATCAAAATAAAATTTGCCCCTTAAATTGTTTTTCTTATCATATATTTCATAAAGTCGCACATCTTTGTGCCAGACATCTTTTGTTTTTTTAAGTTTAACTTTAATTCCGTATAATGATTCTACTAATTTAAATAATCCTTTTATTACATTTTCTACTGGAAAATATTTTTTGAGCTCTTCTTGAGAGACGCCAAAGTTTTCTTCTTTATATTTTTCAGATATAAAAGCAAGGTCCCATGGCTTTATAGTTTTTAATTTCAACTTTTCCATAGCGTATTTTTCTAAGACTTTAATTTCTTTTTTTGATTGCTTTAATGCTTTACGCTTAAGACTTTCTAAAAAGTTTATAACCTCATTTGGTGATTTGGCCATTTTTGTAGTAAGGGAATATTCAGCATAATTGTTATAATCTAAAATTGTAGCTATCTTATGTCTTAGCTTTAAAATATCTTCAATTAATTTAGTGTTATCCCATTTTTTATTAACTGGGAATTTTTTTGAAGCCCTACTTACGTAAGCTAAATATAAATCTTTTCTTAATGCTCGATTCTCAGAAAAAGTCATTATAGCCATGTAACATGGTTGATCTAAAGTAAGGGTATATCCTTCTTGTTTGTTTTTTGAGGCAACCTCAGCTGCTATTTCAATTGCATTTTGAGGAACGCCTTGTAGAGTTTTTAAATCCTTTATGTTTTTGGTCCACGAATTTGTAGAATCTAAAATATTTTGTTCAAATTTTGATTCTAACTTCGCAAGTTTTTCCTGGCATTCTCTAAAAGATTTTCTTTTGGCCGGGTCAAGATGAACTCCTGATAATTTAAAGCCTTTTAATATGTCTTCTAATAACTTTACTTGATTTGAATTAAGTTTCTTTTTATTTTTTTCGTAAAATCTCTCGTATTGCGAAAACAAATTTTTATTTTGACCAATTTTACCGTAATAAGAAGTCAATAGGTTTAAACTTCTTTCATATTGTTTTCTAATATCTTTGTCATTCATCACAGAGTTCAAATGCCTAATTGGCGCCCAAACCTTTGAAATTTTATCGTCAGAATTCTCTATTTGATAAACAAAATTGTCCCAAGTTGGATTTTTTAATTTTTCTGTTTTTTTAACAATAGCTTTATTCTCATTGACTAAATATTTAATAGCATTAAACATATCTTTAGTCTGCATTTTCGAAAATGCTGGCAAAGCTGAATTTTTCAAGAGAGTGTTTTTTTGTTTTTCCATATTAATTTCGAAACTTCCTTATTTTGTTTTTTTAAATTTATATGTCTATATTAACTGCGAAATGAGCATTTTCCTCTATAAATGTTTTTCTTGGCGCAACATTATCACCCATTAAATCTTCAAATGTTTTTTCGGCCATAGCTCTATCTTCCTCCTTTATCTGTATAAGGGTTCTAAATTCTGGGTCCATTGTTGTTTCCCATAACTGCCCAGGATTCATTTCGCCAAGGCCCTTATACCTTTGAATTGAATACCCTTTTTTTGCTTCGCTTATGATCCATTCAAAAGTTTCCAAGAAATCTATAATATTTATTTTTTTATCCTGTTTTGTCAAATATGCATCGTTATTAAAAAGCTTGTTTGAAGCTTCTATGTAATCGTAAAAATTTTTATAGTCTTTAGATGCAAAAACGCTATTGTTAATATTAATATTTTTTTCTAAACCAGATTCTTGATAATTTATATCAAAAAAACCTTCTTCTTTTTGATCAACAGAAAGAATATTTTTTGAAAGCAAATTATCTTTTGTTGCTGAAATAACCTTGATCCACTTTTTCACCGCTTTATCATCGCATCCAAATTGTGGCAAACTATCTTTGTTTAAAAGAGCCATAAAATGTTTTCCGTGATTTTGAATCATATTTGTCTTTGCCTTATTCGCTTTTTGGCAATGCTTTATTAATACTTTTAAGTCATTGATTTCTATAGGTTTTTTTGAATTTTTAGATGAATATATATCTATGCCATCTAAGCAGTCTTTTGTAATATATGACAAGAGTTCGTGATCATCTGTAATGTATTTTTCTGATTTCCCTTTTTTTATTTTATAAAGCGGGGGTTGTGCAATATAAACATTCCCCTTTTCTATTAACTTTCTCATCTTGCTATAAAAAAATGTAAGCAATAAGGTTCTAATATGAGCACCATCAACATCTGCATCTGTCATTATAATAACTTTATGGTATCTCAAAGACGCATAATCTTCGTCGGACATTTCTTTGGAACTAAATCCACATCCTAGCGCAGTTGCAAGTGTAGCTATTTCTTCATTTGCAAAAACTTTATCGTCTCTTTGTCTTTGGACGTTCAAAATTTTTCCCTTTAAAGGTAATATCGCTTGCGTTCTTCTGTCTCTTCCTTGCTTGGCTGAGCCGCCAGCAGAATCCCCCTCGACCAAGAAAATTTCAGAAAGTGCCGGGTCTTTTTCTTGGCAATCTGCTAATTTTCCAGGTAGCCCTGCTACATCCATTGCTTTTTTTCTGCGCGTCATTTCTCTTGCTTTTTTTGCAGCTTCTCTAGCCCTTGCAGCCTCACTAGCTTTTGCTAAAATCTGTTTAGCATCTTTTGGGTTTTCCTCTAAGAATCTTTTTATGCCTTCTGTAGCTATAGACTCTACGATTCCTTTTACTTCTGATGAGACTAATTTAGCTTTCGTTTGTGATGAAAATTTTGGATCAGGCATTTTTATAGAGATGACTGCGGTAATACCCTCTCTTGCATCTTCGCCACTTATAGCTATTTTATTTTTTTTTGCTGCCGCGTCGTGTTCTATATAATAATTCATTGCCCTGGTTAAAGCGCCCCTGAAGCCAGCAATATGGGTTCCCCCGTCAGATTGCGGAATGTTGTTTGTGTAACAATAAATATTTTCGCTATATAGGCCTGTCCATTGAAGGGCAATTTCAACCCCAATATCATCTTTTGAAGATGAGAAATAAATTATGTTAGCATTAACCTTATCTTTTTTTTCATTTAAATTTTCTACAAAAGCTTTTATGCCGCCCTCATAGTGGAATTCCTCAGTAGTATCTGTCCTGTGGTCCGACAAGACTATTCTTATGCCGGAATTCAAAAAAGATAGCTCCCTCAGTCTCTTCGCAAGGATATTGAAATGAAACTCGGTATCAGTAAATATTTCTTTACTTGGCATAAACGTAACTTTGGTTCCTGTTTTTTTAGTTTTTTCGCCCTTAACTAGCTTGGTAGTTGGGTCTCCCATGGAATAAGTCTGTCTATGTATGTTTCCATCTCTTGAAATCTCAATATCAAGTTTCTCTGATAAAGCATTAACAACAGAGACCCCCACACCGTGAAGTCCGCCAGAAACTTTATAAGAATTATCATCAAATTTACCGCCAGCATGAAGCACCGTCATTATTACTTCGGCAGCTGGCTTCTTCTCTTCTGGGTGCATATCAACAGGAATACCTCTTCCGTCATCTATCACGGTTACAGAATTATCAACATTGATTTCCACTGTTATTTTTTCACAGTGCCCAGCTAAAGCCTCATCTATTGAATTATCTACGACCTCAAACACCATGTGATGAAGGCCTGTCCCATCATCAGTGTCTCCTATATACATTCCTGGTCTTTTTCTTACAGCTTCTAGGCCTTTTAAGACCTTTATGTTAGAAGAATCATATTTTGTCATTACGCAATTTCCCCATGTTCCACGTGAAACACATTAGTGTCCATTTCATATAGTATATCTGCTAAAACAGAATCATTAAGGGCTGTTAAAAATACTTGGGATTTTGATTCGAATAATCTCTCTAATATTTTTTCTTGCATTTCCAATGTTAGCTCGGCAGACAAATCATCTACAAGCATTATGTTTGGAAAATTTCTCTTTTCATAGAAATCCTTAGACTGTGATAATAACATAATATTCGCAATAAGCTTCTGTTGTCCTCTTGAACATACTTTTTGAGCCTCATGCCCATTTAACATTATTTTTATATTGGCGTTTTGCGGGCCAACACTTGTAAAGCCCCTATCTGAATCAAGTTGTGCTTTTTCCTTTAGTGACTCTATTAGACTCATTTTCTCATTCCATCCTCTTTCATAAACAAAATTCAGCTCTTGATTTGGCATTATATAGTTTCCCGTTTCAATCAGTTTAGTTTGCAATCTTGAAACATATTTTTCTCTCATTGTTGATATTTCTTCGCCAGCTGACGCAAGTTTCTCGACCCACATGTTTTCACTTAAATCCTTTGTTTTTAAGGCTTCGTTCCTCTGTTTTAAGATTTTTATATAAGAGGACCATAACTTTTTAAAATCTTGTTCCACGTGGAACAAACCCCAATCACAAAAAGACCGTCTCTCTGACGGTGGTCCCTCGACAAGGCTATGACTGTTTGGGTGTATTGACTGAACTGCCAGCTCTTTTGCTATAACTGATTGTTTTTTTTCTTCTTTGCCATTGATTAATATTTTGGTTTTATTTTTTTCTTTCTCTACCTCAATTTTTTTTTCAACCTTTCCTATAGTTGCGCCTATATAAAACCCTCCCTTTCCTTGATTTACTAAGTTTTCTATCTTATTTGTTCTAAAACTTCTGCCTCTTGATAAAATATCAATACCCTCAAGGACAGTTGTTTTGCCGGCAGCGTTTTCCCCAACGATAACGTTGGTTTTTTTATTTAGATCTAAATGAGCTTCTTTGATATTTCTAAGTTTTCTTAAAGAAAGCTTGGTTAGGAACATTTTTTAGATTCTCAAAGGCATTACAACATAGCTCGAAGAATTGTCATTTTCTGGCATCAACAAAGCGCTGCTATTGTTGTCTTTAAGCAATATTTGCACATTTTTAGTTTTAATTGCATTCAAGACATCAATCAAATAATTAACATTAAATCCAACTTCTATAGGCTCTCCGCTGTATGTCGCTTTTATATCGTCTGAAGCTTCTTCTTTTTCCGGGTTGTTAGCACTCACCTTTATTTCGTTGTCCAAGAAGTTAAGCCTTACGCCCCTAAATCTATCGTTAGACAAGATTGATACTCTTATTAGCGCCTCTTTAAAAGATTTACACTCAACCAGTATCTTCTTTGAAGCATCTAATGGAATTACTTTTTCATAATCTGGAAATTTTCCATCGATTAATTTAGATATAGCGTTTGTATCTTTGGCAGAAATTTGCAGATGATTTTTTGAAACTGCTGCGGTTAATATTTGCGACTCTTCTCCAAGCTGTTTGTCAATCTCGATTACACCTTTTCTTGGTATTATTGCGCTTACGGTTTCTTCCAGAATAATATCAGTTTCAACGCCAGATTTAGCCAACCTATGACCATCTGTTGCAACACCAAAAAGCTCTTTGCTCGACAAGCTCACATATAAACCATTTAAGTAATAACGAACATCCTGTTGCGCCATTGCAAAAGATGTTCTACTAACAATTTTCTTGTAATCGTTTGAATTTATTGAAAAATTAACACTATTTTCATTATCTATATCCATCAATGGAAATGTTTTAGCGTCCAAAGCTGACAATATGAATTTACTTTTTTTTGATTTAATTTGCAACTTGCCTTCCTCAACTATATCTATTTCTAAAATTGAGTTGTCCGGAAGACCTTTACTAATATCAAATAATTTTCTTCCTGGGATGGTTATATTCTGAGAAAAGTCTGATTCTTTTTCTAAAATCAAAGAAGAAGAGAGTTGAACCTCTAAATCTGAAGCTACAACCTCGCAAATATTTTCCTTTTTTCTAAATAAAACGTGACTAAGAATTGGCATTGTTTGTCTTTTTTCAACAACGCCTATTATTTTTTGTAAGGCTTTTATTATATTTTCTTTAGTTATTATTAATTTCATATTATATATATTAGTTATTATTACTGACCTTATTTTCTGTTTATATGCCTTTAAAAGTTAATAAAAACAATACTTTAAAGGGTTGCTAACCTGTGTATATTTTATTAACCATTGTTGTTAATTTGTCTTGTATCAAGATATACATTTCTATTAAACAACTATATACAGGTTTTTAACAGGGTTTTTTAAGTGCTTAACGCTCTCCTTAAGTTAATTAAATCCTCATTTATTTTGTTGTCTGTCTTACAAACTTCGACAATTTTTTTACAAGCATGAAGAACTGTTGTGTGATCTCTTCCACCAAAAGCATCACCAATTTCAGGCAAACTATGGTTTGTTAATTCTTTTGCAAGCGACATTGCTAGCTGTCTTGGTCTCGCTAGCGACCTATTCCTTTTTGCAGAAAGCAAATCAGACATTCTTATTTTGTAATAGTCTGCAACTGTTTTTTGAATGTTATCTATGGTGACCATTTTGTTTTGAAGAGATATAAGGTCGCGCAACGCTTCTTTTGCAAAGCTTAAACTTATGTCCTTGCCGGTGAATTGGGAGTTAGCAACCACTCTTCTCAAAGCCCCCTCTAATTCTCTAACATTTGACTGGATGCATTTGGCTATAAAGAATGCAACATCAGTATCAAGATCAGTACCTATAGAGGCGGCTTTTTTTTGGAGAATTGCGACACGGGTCTCTAGTTCTGGCGGTTCTATAGATTGTGTTAATCCCCAGCCAAACCTGGATTTTAGTCTTTCGTCTAATCCATTAACTTCCTTTGGATACCTGTCGCATGTAAGCACAATCTGGCAATTACCTTCTAATAAAGTGTTAAATGTATGAAAAAATTCCTCTTGAGATCTTTCTTTACCAGCAAAGAACTGTATATCGTCAATTAGAAGAGCGTCTGCTGATCTGTAATATTCTTTAAATGAATCAATCTTGTTGTGTTGTAAAGCTTTTACCATATCGGCAACAAATTTTTCTGAATGCAAATATAAAATTTTGGCATTTCCATTCTGCTTTAAAATATTATTTCCAATAGCATTCATAAGGTGTGTTTTTCCTAAGCCAACCCCGCCATATATAAAAAAAGGATTATAAGTAGACCCAGGGTTGCTGGAAACTTGTAACGCCGCAGCTCTTGCAAGTTCGTTTGATTTTCCGGTAACAAAGTTGTCGAAAGTAAAATCCGAAGAAAATTTCACATTATTGTTAAATGATTCTCGCTTATCTTCTTCTATAATATCCTTATTTGCAGTTATCTTCTGTGAAATTCCACCAACTTCAAAATTAAAGCTATATTCTGAATTCTCTAAGCGCTTGATGAAAAAATCACGCAAATTTTCGTTAGCCCAATCAACCGCATATTGATTTGGAGCAGTTATGCAAATGTTCTTGTCTTGAGTAATAGCTTGAAGTGGTCTCACCCAAGTATTAAATTGCTGTTCATCAAAATCTCCTTGAAGTTCTACAAGACATTTTTCCCAGAATCCAGGCTGCATGATTAAATTTTCATCCTCTGTTTTAAAGCACTTTTTTATTATTAGTTTGAATATATTATACTTATCCACAAGAGAAATAAAATCAACAAATCTGTGTAAAAATTGTGGATAAGTTATGTAAAAAACTGTGATAAAGTATCTATTGACAAATAACGCCTATAGAAGTAATGTCGCGGCAGAATATTAAGGAATTTTAAAATGAAAAGAACATATCAACCAAGCAAAATAAAAAGAAAAAGAACTCATGGTTTCAGATCTAGAATGAGTACTACCGGCGGAAGATCGGTCATAAACGCTAGAAGAGCAAAAGGAAGAAAGCGTCTTTCTGTATAATATTAATAAGCGCAATGGTTTTTGCACAAAATCGAAGCGATTAAATAATCCGCAAGACTTCAAAAGATGTTTCCAAAGCGGTCATAGAATTAAAAATAAAGCTTTCGTCCTTCATTATGTAAATAATGGTGGTCTCCCCGCAAGACTTGGTGTAAACATAGCAAAAAGCAAAATAAAGAAAGCTGTTGAACGAAATAAAATTAAAAGAACTGTTAGAGAGGCGTTTAGAAAAAGAAAGCTTGATGGATTAGACATCGTTTTAATTTTGAAAAATGAAAGAAATTATTACAGAGACGATTGCTTTGATATGATAAACGATATTTTTGATAATCTAATAAAAAAAAATGAATCATCTAATAATTAAAATAATAAAAATTTATCAAATCACTTTAAGTGCTTTCATAGGACAGCATTGCAGATTTACTCCAACTTGCTCAAAATATACGATTAAAGCTATAGAGCAGCATGGTACTGCTAAGGGTTTGTGTCTTTCAGTTAATAGAATATGTAGATGTCATCCTTGGGCTAATGGAGGAGTTGATGAGGTGCCCACCAAATGAATAATAGATTCTTACTATACGTTGCTTTTTCTTTAGTGCTGTTCATGATTTGGCAGCAATGGCAAATTGAACAATCACCAGCTTCAAATAATTTAGTTGTCAAAAAAGAGAATAATAATTTAACGCCGCAAGATTTTCCTGAAGAAGCACCTATGGATGTTAAATCAAACAAGTTAACTGAAGAAAATAAAAAAACAGCAAAACAGCCAAAAGCAGAACTAGGCGAGCAACGACTTATAAGAAACAAAGATCTAGTTTTAACAATCGATACTGTTGGGGGCACGATTAAAAAAGCAGAGCTTTTGAATTATTATGAAACAACTGATCCAAATAGTGAAAACATAAGCTTGTTAGATGTTGAAAAAGATTACTACGTTGCCCAATCCGGTTTATTGCACGATATAAATACAAATAAAACATCTAAAATTAAACTGGCGCCAAATCATCATGATAACTATTCAATTAAAAACAGCACCAGTGACAGTTTAACTTTAGAGTGGGTAAACAACGATAAAACCATAAAAGTATTGAAAAAAATTTATTTGGATGATGAGGGATACAAAGTTAACGTCGATAACACAGTTATAAATAATTCTGGTAAAGCTTGGTCTGGAAGACAATATAGACAGATAAGAAGAAAAAGTGATGGGGAAGGAAGGTCTTGGGTTACTCCTACATTTACGGGTGGGGCTTATTTCGACGGAACCTACAATAAGATATCATACGACGAAATTGCAGAGAAAAAACCAAAATTTAATGTAAAAAGTGGCTGGGTTGCAATGATGGAGCATTACTTTGTTACCTCTTGGTTTTTTCCAAAAGAACAAAATAACTTATTTTATACAAAAGAAATTTTGCTAGATGACACAAGGCGAGATTATATAATTGGGGCGAGATCTGAAGCAGTTTTAATACAGCCAAAAGAAAAGGGAATCTTAAGTTCAGAGCTTTATGTGGGACCAAAACTTCAAAAAGAGCTTGAAAATATATCAAATGGTCTCGAGCTTACAATTGATTATGGTGTTCTAACATTTATCTCAAAACCACTTTTTTGGCTACTAGATAAAATTTATTCTATGGTGGGAAATTGGGGGTGGGCTATTATTTTACTCACTTTGCTTATTAAATTGGCCTTTTACAAGTTGTCAGAAACAAGCTACAAGTCCATGGCAAAAATGAAACAATTTTCGCCAAAAATACAATCTATTAGAGAAAGATATGGGAGTGACAGACAAAAAATGAATCAAGCAATGATGGATATGTATAGACAAGAAAAAATAAATCCATTGGGGGGTTGTTGGCCAATCCTAATACAAATCCCAGTTTTCATCGCTTTATATTGGGTTTTATTGGAAAGTGTTGAGTTGAGACAGGCTGACTTTATCTTTTGGCTTAATGATTTGTCTGCAAAAGATCCATATTTTGTTCTTCCGTTAATAATGGGAGCATCCATGTATTTTCAACAAAAGCTTAATCCTGCGCCGCCTGACCCAATGCAAGCAAAGATAATGCAGATGTTGCCTATAATATTCACAGCTTTTTTTGCATTTTTCCCTTCAGGCCTTGTTCTATATTGGGTTGTTAACAATTTGCTATCCATCGCACAACAATGGAAAATAACAAAGTCAATAACATCTAAGTAATGTTAAGTCGTGAATAATATAGATACGATTATAAGTATTGCTACTCCTATGGGAACAGGAGCACTGTCAGTTATAAGGTGCTCAGGCACGAGAGTATCAGAAATTATAGATACTTTTTTTAAGAAAAAGTTACCCGCAAGACAGGCCTGTTATTTAAATTTTAAATCAGAAGAAAGGGTTGTTGATGATGTAATAGCAGTTTATTACGTTGCACCAAAGTCTTACACTGGGGAAGAAATGCTGGAGATAATGTGCCATGGCGGGCCAGTGATTTATCAGTTGATAATTAAAGAAATTTTAAAATTAAATGATTGCAGGATCGCAAAGGCCGGCGAGTTCACTGAGCGGGCATTTTTAAATAATAAAATGAGTCTCACAGAGGCAGAATCCATATGCGCTTTAATAAATGCAAAAACAGAAGCAGCAGCACTCGCAGCCAGAGAATCATTGTCTGGAAAAATGACAAAGGACTTATTCCAAATTGACAATGTAATACTAAAAACAAGGGTTCAGGTAGAAGCACTTCTAGATTTTTCAGACGAAGATATTGAAACGGAAGGTATAAAAGAAATTTCAAGTCATATAGAGGATTGCAAAAAAGAGATTTTAAGAATTTTAGAAAAACTAGAAACAAATAAATTGTTATTCGAAACTAGTAAGGTAGCCGTCATAGGAAAACCTAATACTGGAAAATCTTCATTAACAAATTATTTAACAGACGAAGAAGTTTCTATAGTTAACACGAAGGCAGGAACAACTAGAGATGTTGTTTCAAAAATGTTTAGTTTAAATGGCGCTCCTGTAACAATACTCGATACTGCAGGCATTAGAGAAACAAATGACTTAATAGAAAAAGAGGGAAAAGAAAAAGCGCTTAAACAAGCCGCATTAGCTAATATAACTTTATTTCTATATGACGCGCGCGTAGGAATTGATCAAGAAGACTTAGAAATATTAAAAAACGTAAAACAAGCAAGCTCAAATATACTAGTTATCGCAAATAAAATTGATCTTATCGAAAAAGATAAATTAGACAATATAATAAAAAATGACCCAGGAATTTTATGCATATCTATCAAAGAAAATATTAATATGGATATTTTAAAAGTTAAAATATTAGATTGCCTAAAATTATCCGTTAGAAATTCATCTCCTGGAGTTTATAATATTAAAAATATAGAACACTTAAATAAGGCATATCAAGAAATCAATGATATTCAAGTCAATCTAAATGAGCTTGAGGTAATCGCAGAGAGGCTCAAAAATTCTCAAAAACATATCTCTGCAGTTTTGGATAATGACGACGAAGAAAGAGTTTTAAGTGGAATATTTTCGAATTTTTGTATTGGAAAGTAATATAATATCCTTATGAAAAAATATGATGTCATAATAATTGGTGGAGGACATGCTGGCACAGAAGCTTGTCTGGCAAGCGCGCGATGCGGTGGTAACACTTTATTGATAACACAGAATTTCAAAACAGTTGGCCAGATGAGCTGTAACCCATCTATAGGAGGCATAGGAAAGGGTCATTTAACTAAGGAAATAGATGCTTTGGGTGGTGTAATGGCTAGGGCAGCTGATGCTTCTGGTATTCACTTTAGAACTTTAAATAAGAAAAAAGGCCCAGCAGTATGGGCAACGAGATCGCAAGCAGACAGAGATTTATACAAATCTTTTATACAAAAAGAAATTAGAGGGCAGCAAGGACTAGAAGTTATAGATGGTGAAGTAATAGATATTATTATAAAAAATGATGCTATAAGCGGAGTAGAGTTAAACGACGGAACTATCATAGAAACAAAAAATGTAATTTTGACCGCAGGAACATTTTTATCTGGGGTGATTCATATTGGCGATAAAGCATTTTCTGCTGGAAGAATAGGAGAAAAAGCTTCCAATAAACTTGCAAAAAGAATGGGCGACTTAGATTTGATGATGGGTCGCTTAAAAACTGGAACACCACCAAGGCTTAATGGAGACACAATTAATTATAAAGATTTAATTGAGCAGCCAGGGGATGAACCAAGACCTGTCTTTTCTTTTTTAGGAAATGAATCTGATCATCCGCAACAAATTAAATGTTATATCGCTAGAACAAACGAAAAAACACATGACTATATTAGAAAATCTCTGGATAATTCGCCTTTATTTAATGGTGTCATAACTGGTAAAGGACCAAGATATTGTCCGTCTATAGAAGATAAAGTCACAAGGTTTTCTGAAAAACAATCACATCAAATATTTTTAGAGCCGGAAGGCTTAAATACAAATCTCGTTTACCCAAACGGAATTTCTACAAGTCTTCCAGAGGAAGACCAAGAAAAATTTATTAGAACAATTTTAGGCCTTGAAAATGTAGAGATAAAAAAATATGGCTACGCTATAGAATATGACTTTTTTGATCCTAGAGGACTTACATCATTTTTAGAAAATAAAAAGATCTCAGGATTTTTTATGGCAGGGCAAATAAATGGAACAACTGGTTACGAAGAAGCAGCTTCGCAGGGAATTTTGGCAGGGATTAATGCATCAATGAAATCACAAGATAAAGAAATGTGGTCGCCATCCAGAGAAAATTCATATATTGGCGTAATGATTGACGATCTGATAACACAAGGAGCTCCAGAGCCATATAGAATGTTTACGAGCAGAGCGGAACATAGATTATATTTAAGAGAGGATAATGCAGACGAAAGATTAACTTTAATAGGATCACAGCTCGGATCTGTAAATGAAGAGAGACTTAAAGTTTTTAATAAAAAACAAAATCTTATCAAAAAAGAGCTATTAAGACTTAAAGAATTAAAAATTGAAGAGAAAAACAAAGTTATCTCCGCAAGCAATTTTTTGAAAAGGCCAAATACAACATATGATAGTCTGTCAGATTTAATTCCTGACTTTGGGTCGCAAAAATCTAATGTTGGGGAGCTTTGTGCCATTAGAATAAAATACGAGGGATATATAGCAAGACAAAATATAGAAGTAAAAAGAAGCAAGAAAGATGAAGAAATGGTTCTTCCTAAAATAATTGATTACTCTGTGATATCTGCGTTGTCAAAAGAAGCTATAGAAAATCTCAATATAGCTAAGCCACAAAATTTAAGACAGGCTGCAAGAGTTCCAGGGGTTACTCCAGCTGCAATCTCTATTTTAAAAGTTCAAATAAAAGCTATTAAGAACAATAAAAAAGCAGTAGCTCAAGATGCAAAGTAAAAATACAAAAGACTTTTTCTTTGAAGAACTTTTAGCCTACACAAAAGACAATCATTTAATAGGAAATAAATTAATTGAATTTTGCAACTATATAAAAAAATCTAATAAGTTATATAATTTAACATCTATCAAAGATATAAACGATATGCTAATCAAGCATATTCTTGACAGCCTGTCGATTAATGAATATATACTTGGGAATAACATTTTGGATATTGGCTCAGGCGCAGGCTTGCCTGGTATTCCATTAGCTTTAGTTCATCCAAATAAAGATTTCTTGTTGATGGATTCAAACAACAAAAAAATAATTTTTTTAAACCATGTTAAGATAAATCTGGGCATAGAAAATATTGATTTATTACATGAAAGGATAGAAGATTTTGATAATAAAAAGGCTTTTGATTCGATAATATGCAGATCATACGCATCGTTGCCAACAATATATTCTAATTCTATAGATCATTTAAATAAGAATGGGGTTATCATAGCTATGAAAGGAAAGTATCCTCACGAAGAGATAAGCGCATTAAAAAATTTAAATCAAAGCATTCATTTTGAAGTTGCAAGGATAGATGTCCCAAGACTTTCAGCAGAAAGACATGCTGTAATAATGTATAAAAAATAAAAAAGGTGTATTTTGAGTAAAATTTTTTCTATTTGTAATCAAAAAGGTGGGGTTGGTAAAACAACGACGAGCGTCAATTTGGCAGCAGCCCTTTCTTTCAATAACAAAAAGGTTTTATTAATAGATATGGATCCGCAAGGCAACGCAACAATGGGCTCTGGAATCAATAAATATAATCTTGAATACTCTTTGGCAGATTTACTCTTGGAAAATATTTCAGACGAACAAGATGTAATTTGTGAAGCAGACGAGGGTTTTGATTTAATTCCCGCAAATCAAGCACTCACATTAGCGGAAGTTAAGTTATTAGACATTAAGGATAGAGAGTTAATTTTAAAGAGAATTATAGAAAATACCAATAAAGCTTATGATTTTATAATTATCGATTGCCCACCATCTTTAAACATATTAACGGTCAATGCGTTAGCAGCATCAGATTCTGTAATTATTCCCACCCAGTGCGAGTATTATGCTCTAGAGGGTTTAACAGCATTGCTTGAAACCATTGATAAGATTAAAATATCAGTTAATGAAGGTTTACAAATTGGCGGAATTTTAAGAACTATGTACGACCCAAGAAATAATTTAGCGCAAGATGTATCCGCAGAATTAGAGGGGCATTTTGGTGACAATGTTTTAAATACTATAATACCCAGGAATGTAAGTTTAGCAGAAGCGCCAAGCCATGGGTCTTCAATTATTAGTTATGACAAAGGTTCAAAAGGGTCAATGTCATATTTAGCTCTAGCTGGTGAGATAGTAAAAATATCAAAATAGGAAATTTATAATGGCAAAAAAAAAGGGCGGTCTTGGAAACAAAGGAGTTGAAGTACTTCTTAGTTCAGCTAAAACTGAAAAAATTATTTCAGAGCAGGCATCTCTTGAGATTGATGTATCTTTAATAATAACAAGCCCATACCAACCAAGAACAATTTTTGAAGAAGAAAGCCTTAAATCGTTAGTAGAATCAATTAGAGAGCAAGGTGTAATTCAGCCAATTTTAGTAAGAAATTATGAAATAAATAAGTATGAACTTATTGCTGGTGAAAGGAGGTTGCGAGCAGCAAAGATTTTAGGCCACAAAAAAATTCCTGCAATCATAAAAACAATATCTAACGAGTCTGCAGCAATATATGCTTTGTTAGAAAACGTACAAAGAGAAAATTTAAATCCAATAGAAGAAGCTTTAGGATTAGAAAAACTTATAAAAGAGTTTAAATTTACCCAGGACAAATTAGCTAAAAAAACTGGAAAATCAAGATCACATATCGCAAATTTAATAAGGCTTCTATCATTAGATAAATATGTAATAAGACTTTTGTCTGAAAAAAAGATAGATATGGGGCATGCAAGAGCTTTAGTGTCTTTAAGCGCTCAATCGCAGAAAATATACGCTGAAAAAGTAGTATCCCAGTCATTATCTGTAAGAGACATCGAGAAATTAGTTAACGAAAAAGGAAACTCTTCAGCCAAAAAAAATGTAAAAACAAACAAAGATGCGCAAATTAGCGAAATAGAGAACCAGTTGAAAGAAAAACTTGGTGTATCTATAGATATCAGTCATTCAAAATCAAAAAATACTGGGAAAATTACTCTTAAATACAGCAATTTAGAGGTACTCGAGGGGCTTTTGAAAAAACTTGGCTATAAAAAATAGTTATTTTGCTAAAAATAAGCAGAAAACTGCTAAAAATGATTGTATATATATCAAATTTATCAATATCGTTATTAAATATATTGATAAATTCTTATACTCTTAATATACTGCATACCCGAAGATATTATGTTTTTTAGAAAACAAATAATTGAACTAATTATATTTACTATAACCGCTTCGATTCTATGGTTTCTATTTAATATTAGTATAGCGACCTCTTTTTTATGTGGGGCAAGTGTAAGTTATTTATCAAACGCTTATGCGGCATATATGTTGCTTGTATATCAAGCAAAGTCTATAAGGCAAGAGGCAAGACGATTTTATATAGCAGAATTTGGAAAATGGTCTATTTCAGCAATAATGTTTGCTTTAATATTCCTTTACTTGGAAATAAAGGAGCCGTTAGTTTTTTTTGGAGCATTTATTTTTTCAAATCTGATAACTATTTTTTTTACAAAACTAAAAATTAGTAAATAATTATGGCAGCTGGCGCACAAACTGGTTCGGAATATATAAAACATCATTTGACAAATTGGACATTTGGCAAAGATCCAAGTGATGGTGTTTGGAAAATAGCTGAAACAGCACAACAAGCTCAAGAAATGGGATTTTATGCAATTCATTTAGATTCAATGGGGTGGTCCGTAGCACTTGGATTTATTTTTATTCTATTGTTTGGTCTTGTCGGAAGAAAGGCAACAACGGGCGTTCCAGGCGGTCTCCAAAACTCTATAGAAATAGTAATCGAGTTCATAGACTCAAATGTTAGAGATACTTTTTCACACACAAACAAACTTATAGCCCCAATGGCATTAACCGCCTTTGTCTGGGTCTTATTAATGAATTTAATGGATCTAGTCCCGGTTGACTTTATCCCCCAAATAGCAACATACATTGGTGTGCACTTTTTTGCTATGGATCCACATCATGTATATTTTAAGATTGTTCCAACTACAGATCCCAATGTAACTATGGGAATGTCTTTATCGGTATTTTTTTTAGCATTGTTTTATAGTATAAAAAATAAAGGCGTTGGAGGATTTGTAGGAGAATTAACCTTGCATCCTTTTACATCAAAAAACTTATTAATAAAGCTTATCCTTATCCCAATAAACTTATTTTTGGAAGGTGTTTCTTTATTAGCTAAACCAATCTCACACGGTTTGAGACTGTTTGGTAATCTTTATGCTGGTGAAATGATTTTCATTTTAATAGCATTATTACCATTATATGCCCAATGGACACTTTCGGTTCCATGGGCAATTTTTCATATTTTAGTAATTGTTCTTCAGGCATTTATATTCATGGTTTTAATGGTGGTTTACATGAATATGGCGCACGACACTGGAGATCATTAGGTAATTTTTTTTAATGACAATATAAGTAGAGGGTAACTATGGAAGCAAATGGATTAATATATATAGCGGGAGCATTAATGATGGGTTTAGGCGCTTTAGGCGCAGCGATTGGAATCGGAAACCTTGGTGGAAAATATATGGAAGGTATTGCTAGACAACCAGAATTAATACCAATGCTTAGAACACAAATGTTTATCGTTCTTGGACTAGTAGATGCGGTGCCAATGATATCTGTAGGTATAGCATTCTATTTATTATTTGCGGTTGCGTAATACAAAAAGCGACAGGAGCTAAAATTGAATATTAATTTAACTTTAATTGGTCAAGCAATATCATTTGCAATTTTCGTATGGTTTTGTATGAAATTTGTATGGCCGCCTATAACATCAGCTTTGGAACAAAGAAAGAAAAAAATAGCTGATGGTTTGTCTGCAGCCGAGCTAGGAGAACAAGCTTTAGAAAAAGCTAAAATAGATGTTGATTCAAAACTTTCAGAAGCAAAAAGTGAAGCTAAAAATATAATATCTATGGCTGAAAAAAGACAGAGCGATATTTTAGACGAGGCAAATGTTAAAGCCTCAGAAGAAACATCTAAAAAACTTAAACTTGCGGAACAGGAAGTTGAGCAATTGTCTATGAGGCTTAAAGAGTCTTTAAAAAAGGATGTATCAAAGCTTGTTGTGGAAGGTGCTGAAATGATTTTAAAGAAAGAAATAGATAAAAGTGTTCATGATAAAGCAATTCAGGATTTAGTAACTAAAATATAAAAATATGTCAGAATTACAAACAACAGCAAGACCATACGCAAAAGCACTTTTTAAAAGTGCTAAGGAAAATAATGCGCTAGATAAAAATTTTGATATGTTAAAAAATTTAAAAGTAATTCTTTGTGATGAAAATATGAAAGCCATTGTGTCGAATGACTCTTTTGACAATAAATACAAAGTAAGTTTACTAACAGGTGTACTAGAAGAAAGCTTTGATGAAAATTTTGTTAGGTTTATATCCCTTTTAGCAGAAAATAATAGGCTTCTAGTTATTGATGAAATAGTTGATTTATATGGTAACTATTTCCAAGAAGAGAAGAATTTAAAAACTGCAAAAATTGATACTGCTTTTGAATTAAGCAGCGATCAAATAGATGCAATTAAGTTAGTACTTGAAAAAAGGTTCAATAAGAAAATTGAAATAGAACAAAATTTAGATTCAACTCTTTTAGCGGGAGCTGTAGTCAGAATAGATGATTTAGTAATAGATGGTTCACTTAGAGAGCAGTTGAGAAAACTAGAATCTCAATTAATTTGAAACAATAGAGGGAAGAATAATGCAACTTAGTCCAACAGAAATTAGTGATTTAATTAAAAAAAGAATTGAGGGATCTGATCTTTCTGCAGAAGCCAAAACAGAGGGAACCATCGTAGCTGTAACAGATGGAATTGTAAGAATACACGGATTATCAGATGTAATGGCTGGAGAAATGATAGAGTTCCCAAACAATACTTATGGTTTAGCACTTAACCTAGAGAGAGATTCAGTGGGAGCAGTTATATTGGGTAACTACGAACATTTATCGGAAGGAGATATAGCAAAATGTACCGGAAAAATATTAGAGGTTCCGGTTGGGGAAGCTTTAATAGGAAGAGTCGTGAATTCGTTGGGGGCTCCTATAGATGGAAAAGGAGAAATTGATTCAAAAGAATTTGCGCCAGTTGAGAAAGTTGCTCCTGGAGTAATTCAAAGACAATCAGTAGATCAGCCAGTTCAAACAGGACTAAAATCAATTGACGCTATGGTGCCAATTGGAAGAGGGCAAAGAGAATTAATTATTGGAGATAGGCAAACTGGTAAAACAGCTATCGCTATCGACACTATAATTAATCAAAAAGGAACAGGGGTAAAATGCATCTATGTTGCTATTGGACAAAAAGCTTCTTCAGTATCTAATGTAGTGAAGAAACTAGAAGAGCATGGTGCTCTAGATCATACAATAGTAGTGGCTTCAACAGCTGCTGAATCAGCTGCAATGCAATACATCGCTCCTTATGCAGGCTGCTCTATGGGTGAATATTTTATGGAAAAAGGGGAAGATGCCCTTATTATATATGATGACTTAAGCAAACAAGCTGTAGCGTATAGACAAGTATCACTTCTACTAAAAAGACCTCCTGGAAGAGAAGCATATCCTGGAGATGTATTTTATCTTCATTCAAGATTATTAGAGAGAGCTTCAAGAGTTAATGCTGAACATATCGAGAAAATTACTGGCGGCGCAGTAAAAGGAAAAACAGGTTCGCTAACAGCAATGCCAATAATCGAGACACAAGCTGGTGATGTATCAGCATTTGTTCCTACTAACGTAATTTCAATTACAGATGGGCAGATTTTTTTAGAAACCAACTTATTTAATTCTGGATTAAGGCCGGCTGTTGATGCAGGACTATCTGTATCCAGAGTTGGTGGTGCAGCTCAAACAAAATTAATTAAGAAACTTGGCGGTGGCGTACGATTAGCTTTAGCACAATACAGAGAATTGGCAGCATTCTCACAATTTGCTTCAGATTTGGATGAGCAAACAAGAAAACAACTAGAACGTGGCGAAAGAGTAATGGAGTTAATGAAGCAAACACAATATTCACCTTTGAATATCTCTTCAATGGGTCTAGTGCTTTATGCTGCTAACGAAGGATATTTAGATAATGTAGAAGTTAGCAAAATTAAAGATTTTGAAAAAGCCTTATTAGGCTTTGCAACATCTGAGTATTCTGACTTTATGAATAGCATCGAAGAGTCTGGAGATTACAACGATGACATTGGAAAAAGCTTAAAAGATTTATTAGAAAAATTTGTATCAACTCAAACATGGTAAATTAGATGTCAGGTGGAAAAGAAATAAAAGGGCAGATTTCTAGTATTAAAAATACTCAGAAAATTACAAAAGCTATGGAAATGGTAGCTGCGAGTAAAATGAAAAAAGCTCAAGGCCGAATGTCCTCTGCTAGACCGTATGCGAAAATGATTAAAAATGTAGTAGGTCACTTAGCTAGTGCTCATCCTGAATACAAACACCCCTTTTTAGTAAAAAGAGATTCAGTAAAAAGAGTAGGTTTAATCGTAGTAAGTTCAGATAGAGGACTATGCGGTGGTTTAAATACAAATTTATTTAAAAAAGCTTTGAAGCAAATAGATGATTGGAATAAAAACTCAATAGAGGTAGATGTTTGTGCAATTGGTTCAAAAGCTGAAAAGTTTTTTAAAAGGTTAAATGTAAATCTAGTGGCTGAAGCTTCCCAACTAGGAGACAGTCCAGAAATAAATGATGTAATAGGCCCAATTAAAATAATGCTTGATAATTTTATGGATGGAAATATTGACGAGCTCCATCTAGCCGAAAATAAGTTTATAAATACAATGTCACAAGAGCCAGGCTTAAGCCATTTATTGCCCACAGAAGCAAACCCAGAAGATGAAATATCTCATCATTGGGACTATATATATGAACCAGATTCAAAAAGCGTAATAGATAATTTATTAATTAGGTATATTGAATCTCTAGTTTACCAAGGCATTGTAGAAAATGTTGCTTGTGAAATGTCAGCACGAATGGTCGCAATGAAAAGTGCGTCTGACAACGCTAGTGACTTAATAGATGAATTACAACTGGTTTATAACAAGGCAAGGCAAGCATCAATAACACAAGAACTTTCAGAAATCGTAGCTGGAGCAGCTGCAGTTTAGTTATTAACGGAGACTAAATAAAATGAGCACAGGAAAAATAGTACAGGTAATCGGAGCGGTAGTTGACGTAGAATTTGCAAAAGATTCTATTCCTCAAATTTATGACGCACTAAAAGTAGACGAAGCAGGCTTAACGCTTGAAGTTCAGCAACAATTAGGTGATGGCATAGTTAGAACAATAGCTATGGGAACTTCTGACGGTATCAAGAGAGGCTTTGATGTAACAAATACAGGAGCCCCAATATCAGTTCCAGTTGGTGAAAAGACTCTTGGAAGAATTATGAATGTACTAGGCGAACCTATTGATGAGTCTGGTTCTATTGACGCTAAAAAAACTATGCCTATTCATAGAAAACCCCCTTCGTACGAAGAGCAAGCAGGCGGAAATGAGTTATTAGAGACCGGTATTAAAGTTATTGATCTGTTATGCCCCTTTGCAAAAGGTGGTAAAGTCGGTTTATTTGGCGGAGCTGGAGTTGGAAAAACTGTAAACATGATGGAGCTAATTAGAAATATTGCAACAGAACATAGTGGTTACTCAGTATTTGCTGGCGTTGGAGAGAGAACAAGGGAAGGTAATGACTTTTTCCATGAAATGAAAGAATCTAAAGTACTCGATAAAGTTTCCTTGGTTTATGGTCAGATGAATGAGCCTCCAGGTAATAGATTGAGAGTAGCACTAACAGGATTAACAATGGCTGAAGACTTTCGTGATGAAGGTAAGGACGTATTAATGTTCATTGATAATATTTATAGATATACATTAGCCGGTACTGAGGTATCTGCTCTCTTAGGAAGAATGCCTTCAGCTGTTGGTTACCAACCAACATTGGCAGAAGAAATGGGCGCTCTTCAAGAAAGAATCACATCCACACAGTCTGGTTCTATTACTTCTATCCAGGCTGTCTATGTTCCTGCTGATGATCTAACAGATCCGTCGCCAGCGACAACATTTGCTCACCTTGATGCAACAGTAGTTTTATCTAGACAAGTTGCAGAATTGGGAATATACCCAGCTGTAGATCCACTAGATTCTACAAGTAGACAGCTTGACCCTCTAGTAGTAGGCAACGATCACTACGATGTTGCAAGGAGTGTTCAAAATACTCTTCAAAAATACAAAGAGTTAAAAGATATCATTGCAATCTTAGGTATGGATGAGCTCTCAGAAGAAGATAAATTAGTTGTAGCAAGAGCAAGAAAAATCCAAAGGTTTTTATCACAACCTTTCTTTGTTGCAGAAGTATTTACTGGCAGCCCAGGAAAATACGTTTCATTAAAAGATACAATCAAGGGTTTCAAAAGCATCATAGATGGTGAGTACGATCATTTACCAGAACAAGCATTTTATATGATAGGCAGCATTGAAGAAGCGGAGGAAAGAGCAAAGGCTCTTTAGTATAAAAAATGTCAATAATGCATCTAGATATAGTTAGTGCTGAGGAAGAAATATTCTCAGGTAATGTTAAGAATATTATAGCTTCAGCAATAATGGGTGAAGTAGGAATATATCCAAAGCATACTCCTATGATCACACCTCTTAAACCGGGCGAGGTCAAAATAATAACCGAGGAAAACGAGGAGAAGTTATTTTTTATATCAGGTGGCGTTATAGAAGTTCAGCCAGATATTGTTACAGTACTTGCAGACACAGCGATAAGAGGAAAAGACCTGGATGAAGCAAAAGCTATAGAGTCTAAAAAAAGGGCAGAAGAAGCCTTAGCAGATAAAAGTGATAATATTGATGCGGCGAAAGCATTGGCAGAGCTCGCCCAAGCCGCGGCACAGTTGAAAATGATTGACGCCATGAGAAAAAAAACTAAATAAAATCTATAAAGTACAGTTTTTGTGCATATTATCTAAACTCATAGTAGAATAATGAAATATAAACAAATTCATTAAAATAAAATGAGCTTAAATATAATAATTCTAGCAGCTGGAAATGGAAAAAGAATGCATAGTAGCTTGCCAAAAGTTATGCATAAAGTTGGCGGCAAGACAATGTTGGAACATGTCTTGTTATCCTCACAAAAACTTAATCCCAAAACAATTAATGTTGTAATAAATTCAAAAATAGAATTTATAAAAGATTCTTTCGCTGGTCATAATATCAATTGGCACAACCAAATAGAACAAAGAGGAACAGCAGACGCTGTAAAAACAGTTTTACCACATTTAAATAAAGAAGAAGATGTCTTAATTTTATATGCAGACACGCCATTGCTAGATCCGCGTTTATTAAAAAAATTTATAAGTTATATGCCAAGTTCTCACGTAAAAGTTCTAACAGTAGAATTAGATAATCCATATGGATACGGCAGAATAGTTAGAGAGCAAGCCGAAGAAGAGATTGTTGCAAAAATAATTGAAGAGATTGAAGCTGATGATACTCAAAAAAATATTAGAGAATGTAATACGGGAATTATATTTAGCAAGGTTAATTTGCTTGAAGGTTTAATATCAGAAGTTAAAAATGACAATACAAAAAAAGAGTTTTATCTAACGGACATAGTTTCAATAGCTAACAATAAAGGAATGTCCGTAGCGCCGTTATTGGCAAAAGATCATAGAGATTTATTATTAGGTGTAAATGATAAATGTCAGTTAGAAAAAGCGGAGCAAATATACCAAAATAATAATAGACAAAATTTCTTAAAACAGGGTGTGACAATGCTTGATTCAAAATCTGTACACTTCAAAGGTGATATTGAAATTGGATCAGATGTTGAGATAGATATAAATGTAATTTTTGAAGGAAGTGTTAAATTAGGCGATAACGTAAAAATAAGATCAAACACAATAATTAAGGACTCGGTAATCAATAACAAAACAGAAATAAAGCCTTACAGCATAGTAGAAGATTCTATAATTGGAAATAATTGTAGCATTGGCCCTTTTGCAAGGATAAGACCAAACTGTACTTTGGAAGAAAATGTGGGCATTGGTAATTTTGTTGAAGTCAAAGCATCAACTATCAAAAAAAATAGCAAAGCAAATCATTTAACATATCTAGGAGATTCTGAAATAGGTGAAAATGTTAACGTTGGTGCTGGAGTAATCACTTGCAACTACGATGGTATAAAAAAACATAAAACCATAATAAAAGATAATGTATTTGTTGGTTCAGACTCACAGTTAATTGCCCCTATTGTAGTAGAAGAAGGTGTAACAATTGCTGCAGGCTCTACAATAACTGATAATTCAGATAAAGATAGCTTACTTATAGCCAGATCTAGGCAACAAGAAAAGAAAAATTGGAAAAAATAAAATAAATGTGTGGAATTGTAGCAGTAGCATCGCAATCAAATATTATTAGTGTTTTAACTAAGGGCCTTGAGCATCTTGAATATAGAGGTTATGACTCTGCTGGAATAGCTATTATTAATAATGAGGTTATAAGAAGCTATAAAAAAGAAGGTAATGTATCCGAGCTTACAAAATCTTTAGATGGAAAATTAAATTCAAACATCGGAATAGCGCACACGCGATGGGCAACACATGGTAAGCCATCAAAAGAAAATGCACATCCTCATTTATCGGAAAATAATATAGCTATTGTTCACAACGGCATTATAGAAAATTATTTGGATTTAAAAAATAAATTTTTTAAAGACAGTACTTTTGTATCAGAGACTGATTCAGAAGTTTTAGCGCACTTAATAAATGTATTCTTAAAAGAAAATCAAATTTTAGATGCAGTACACATGGCATTAGCAGAAGTTAAGGGTTCTTATGCTATTGCAGTTTTAGATAAAAATAACCCTGATAAAATTGTTGTTGCGAGAAATGGGAGTCCGCTACTTATAGGATTTGGTAATAATGAGAATTATATCGCATCAGACGCACAAGCTGTTATTAAGCATACAAATAAATTCGTATATTTAGAAGATGGTGATCTTGCAACTGTGACTGCAGATGAAGTAAAAATATACGATAAAGATAAAAACAATATAAGAAGGGAAACAAAAAAAAGTAATTTATCATCTGAAAGTAATTCAAAAGGTGACTTTGAGCATTTTATGCTTAAAGAAATTTTTGAACAACCTGAAGCAGTTAAGTCAACAATACAAGATAGAATCATAAACAATACGGTACCCAAAGAGATACTAGGGCCAAATGCAGAAAAATTTTTAGATAAATTTAAAGTTGTGCAGATTATCGCTTGTGGAACAAGTTTTCACGCTGCATTAGTTGCTAAGCATTGGTTAGAAAGGCTAGCAGGCATTCCTTGTCATGCTGAGATTGCAAGCGAATTTAGATATAGAAGACATGCTGTGCAAAAAGATACATTATTGATATGTATATCTCAATCAGGAGAAACAGCAGATACTTTATCTGCGCTTAGGGAAATTAAGAGTGAAGATTACTATGTGGGCACGATAGCAGTATGTAATGTTCCAGAAAGCTCTTTAGCTAGAGAATGTGATTCAACCATAATAACTCATGCGGGTCCTGAGATTGGTGTAGCATCAACAAAAGCTTTCACAACCCAGCTTACAGCATTAATGCTATTGATTATAGTTTTAGGAAAA
Organism: Gammaproteobacteria bacterium; assembly: GCA_029268385.1. Lineage (GTDB taxonomy): Bacteria > Pseudomonadota > Gammaproteobacteria > Poriferisulfidales. Next base: position 63,371 of record JAQWPG010000006.1, on the reverse strand, counting down.
AAATTTGAAATTACTGATGACTTAGAAAACTCTTTATGCACACAACTCAAAGGTTTGCCAGAAAAAATAAAAAGCACTTTAGCGCTAGACTCAAAAATTGCAGAACTCGCAGAAATTTTTTCAGATAAAGAACATGCTTTATTTTTAGGGAGAGGGTCACATTACCCAATTGCAAGAGAAGGTGCATTAAAGCTAAAAGAAATATCTTATATACATGCAGAGTCATACGCAGCTGGAGAATTGAAACATGGGCCTCTTGCAATAGTAGATGAAAATATGCCGGTAGTTGCAGTAGCACCAAACAACATAGTCTTGGAAAAATTAAAATCAAATTTAGAAGAAGTTAAAGCAAGAGGTGGAAAACTATATATATTTGCCGATAAAAAAGCAGGGTTTAAAAGTGATGATATATCACAAGTTTTTGAGATCGATGCCCCTATGAATCCAGTATCGCCAATATTATTTACAGTCCCTCTTCAACTTCTTGCATATCACTGCGCCATAATTAAGGGTACAAATGTTGACATGCCTAGAAACCTTGCGAAAAGTGTAACGGTGGAATAATTTTGGCTGAACATGGTGGGTCTGTTTCTGGCAACTCTTCGGAAACACTATCAGGTTCAATACCTTATCTATGTTTCACCACAATCGTTCAATGTAATGACCTCACCTATTTACAGGAATATTCAGTCAGACAGAATATTATCTATAAACTTATCCGACATCTTTACGATAATGAGGGTATGGGTTACCGAAGAATATCTGCTTTCATGAATCGTTCAGGGATATTGTCGGAAAGAGGTAAGAAGTTTTCCAATGCTATCGTTCAATCCATTCTCAAAAGAAAGAAAGAGAGGGAAATAAGGATAAGCACCCTACGCAAAAAGAAATATGAGTTCATATTAAAGGATATGAGGATAGAGTATTTCAATCATAGTTGATTTAACGAGACTTAAAAATAAAATCAACTGTCTTAAGTTTCTCAATTCGATCTTTACTAAGTTTATTATTTTTGAACCTGTTTCGACAAGTACCAACCCATCTCCCCAAATTAAATCCATCAACTTCATATTTCATTGGAACATTTGAATGACCTTCTCGTTCAAAATATTTTTTTAGATACCTAAATCCTTCATTAAATTTTTCTTGTAACATATCAAAAATAAAATTAACCGATTTAAGTTTATCAATTTGATCTTTACTAAGTTTATTATATTTAAAACGTTCGCGACAATTGCCCACCCACTGCCCCAAATTAAATCCATCAACCTCATATTTTCGCGGAACATTTGAATGACCTTCTCGTTCAAAATATTTTTTAAGATACCTAAATCCTTCATTAAATTTTTCTTGATACATATCAAAAATAAAATTAACCAATTTAAGTTTATCAATTCGATCTTTACTAAGTTTATTATATCTAAAACGTTCGCGACAATTGCCCACCCACTGCCCCAACTTAAATCCATCAACTTCATATTTCATTGGAACATTTGAATGACCTTCTCGTTCAAAATATTTTTTTAGATACCTAAATCCTTCATTAAATTTTTCTTGTAATATATCAAAAATAAAATTAACTGATTTAAGTTTATCAATTTTTTCTTTTTCTAGTTTATTTTTTTTGAAATTTCTACGTACGCCTATAAGCCAATTTCCTAATTTATATCCATCAACCTCATATTTTTGTGGAACATTTGAATGACCTTCTCGTTCAAAATATTTTTTTAGATACCTAAATCCTTTATAAAATAAATCATCAAAAATAAAATCAACTGTCTTAAGTTTCTCAATTCGATCTTTACTAAGTTTATTATTTCTGAAATTTTTGCGTCGCATACTAACCCAACTTCCTAATTTATATCCATCAACCTCATATATCATTGGAACATTTGAATGACCTTCTCGTTCAAAATATTCTTGTAGGTGCTGAAATCCTATTGAAAAACCGCCATCAAGTCGACTTAATATTTTTAAGTTAATGTTAGATTCAAAATCTTTATATTTAATCTTTATAATTTCGGGCACATTTTGTATTGTGAATATTCCCCCACCACCACTGCTTCCTTGAGAAATATCTTTAAATTCTTCGATGATTCTTTCATCATTGGCACCTAATGCACATACCACACTTACAATTTGGTCAAATGCTTTATCGCTGGAACTAGCATCATTTTCGTTTATAACAATAGGAACAATAATATAACCGTATTTCTTGCTGTCATAGACTCTTAATGCTCTTCCTGCTGCTTGCACAATATCAATTTTACTTTGTTTGGGGTCAGCAAATAAAACTGCATCAATGGTAGGCACATCAACTCCTTCGGTTAAACAACGTGCATTGGTAATTAAACCTACATTAGAATTTTTATATCTTTCTAAAGTAGCAGTTCTTTTCCCAGATCCATCTTTACCAGATACATGAAATGTTTTTAGTTCTTCTAAGGATTTATCTACCTGTTCTACATCCATATTGAGTTGTTCAAATTCTTTGGCGCGTTTAATACTTCGGTGAAAGGATACGGCATGTTTAATTCCTGCTTCTTTAATAAGTTTTCGCAAGACAATCAATGATGCAAATGTACTGGCGTCACTACCATTCTGCCATTCCTTGCCATCTGGTTTAACTCCTTTATTTTTTCTCACCAAATTATCGATTTCTGATTGTAAAATTATAGTCGTTACTATCTTGTAATCACATAAGATAGGTGGGTCTTGCTCTAATGCTGCTTTAAAAGAGAGTTGATCAATAATATTCCCATACAGACTTTCGTCATCCATAGATAACACATCACCTGAATCACCTCTGTATTGTTTCTCAGTCGCCGTCATAAATATTCGTCGATGAACGGGCACATTATTATCATATAAAAGATATGCAAAAAGTTTGTCTTTATGTCCTACAGTTTTGTGTGCTTCATCATAAATTCCTAAATCAAATTCAACTTTTGCTTTTTTAACTCCAGCACTAACAACCTTGCCACTTTGATAAGTAGTAATTAATATTTTTAACTCAGCATTACTTTTGTTAAAAAACTCAGTGATTACGACAGGATCTGTGGTGACCTCTATATCCAAATCTTCTTCTTGCATTGCGGGTTCGTCTTTTAACGAAACCTCTTCATCACTACAAACTGCAATCCAATCTACTTTAATATTATTACCAATTGCCTCTCTCACCCATGTTTCTAATGTTTGTCTTACTAGTGCAATACTAGGCACACAAATAATGATAGTTTTTGCTTTAAGTGATTGCGCACACCAATATCCAGTTAGACTTTTTCCAGAACCACAAGGATGAATTAATTTTCCACGAGTATTATCTTTATTTTTAAAGTACGAGATACAATTTGCGATAGCATATTTCTGATGTTTCCTAGGTACAGCACATTTAATATCAATTTTTTCATTGTTTAATATTTTTCGAAAAGCATCAAATTGCTCTTTTTCAAGACTACTCCAAATATCATAAAGTAAATATCCAATCTTTTTAGATTTTCTATTTTTGAGTTTGTTACCAATTTCTTCTGCAGAACTTACTGCCATTCGATAAGAAAATTTATTATCAGCAATTCGTTTTTCAGTCTCACTAAAAAAGGTACTCAGTTCTTTGATATTTAAATTAACACTTGTGTCTTGATGAAATTTACATTGAACTGCCCAATATTCACCTTTTTTAGTTTTACAGACTAAATCAATACCAATTTCAGTTTGTGGTAAATCTAGGGTGTCTTTTACATCTTGAGGTATTCTAGAATGATGCCAAACCTTATCAAATCGACTAATGTATAGGGGATCAGTAAGAAAATAGAGTCGTGTCAGTTCTTCAAAGGCATCACCTTTCTCTTTTTTACTGAGTTTACTTAGTTTATTCTCAAATTCTTGCCACGAGTTAGATGAGGTAATAACGTCCATATGATATTGTTTATTTAATTATTGTTAAATAATATACTTATTGCAAGTTAATGAAAACCCAGAAGGCACAATATGCCGAAGACGATAACCACCCTGTTCATACAAAAACATTCCGTAACGGTGGAGTAGTTTCTTTTGGACAGGGTGGGTCAGTTTCTGGCAACTCATCGGCAACCCTATCAGGGTCAATACCTTATCTATGTTTTACCGCAATTATATAAAAATAATTAAAATCACTACATATTAAATATTAACCAGAGTAGAATACTAATTCTATATTGAATAACAAATACGGGTATAAAATAAACCATTTGGTCTTGCTGTGAAAAGTCATCTTACAAAAAATAAATTAAAAGAATTGCAAAAGAAAGCAAGTCTTTTAAAGCCAATTATTATGATAGGTCATAAAGGTCTCACCGAATCTGTTATATCTGAAATTGATATTGCCTTGAATACACACGAGCTAATAAAAGTTCGCAATAGAGGGGTGGATAAAGGCGAGTGTGATGATTTACGTTCAAAGATTGAACAGCAGCTGCAAGCTCAAGTTATTCATAAAATTGGTTTTATCACTGTATTTTATAGACAATCTAATCATTAGCTGTGATTATGCAACAAACATATAATATAATAAAAAAAATTCTAGGGGAAAATCATGGATCTAAATAGAGACGGCGATGGTTTTTTAATCAACATAGACGATTGGTCAGAAGAAGCCATGTATCAAATGGCTGAAGCTGATGGTATGGAAATCACAGAAGAGATTAAAGCATATATTGATAAAGCAAGGGAAATGTATAATGAAACAGGAACAGTTCCCGCAGTTCGAAATTTTGCAAAAGAATTCAATATGGACAGGAAGGCAAGTAAATTATATGAAGTTTTTCAATCAGGACCTATGAAAAAAATTGCAAAGTATGGTGGGCTACCTAAACCAACTGGTTGTGTTTAGTATTAGTTAATTTAAGGAGAAAAAATGTTAAATGTTTATTTGTCAGGAGAAATTCATTCTGATTGGAGAGAAGAGATTATTCAGCTATGTAATAAAGAAAATTTAGATATCAATTTTACGTCTCCGGTTACTAATCATGAAGCATCAGATAATTGTGGAGTTGATATTTTAGGTGCCGAAGAAAATAATTATTGGAAAGACAATAAAGGCGCTAAAATCAACTCAATAAGAACAAAAAAATCTATAGAAGATTGTGATATTGTCATTGTTAAATTTGGAGAAAAATATAAACAGTGGAATGCAGCATTCGACACAGGCTATGCCGCTGCATTGAATAAATCTATTATAGTAATTCATGGTGATGAACATCAGCACCCTCTTAAAGAAGTAGACGCTGCAGCATCAGCAGTAGCAAAAAATCAAAACCAAGCTTTTAAGATATTAAAGTATATATTAGATGGTTCGCTGTAAAAAATTAAAAAATGTCCAAATAATAATGATCTAAATGATATAACTTTTGATTAAAGATATGCTAAATTTAGAATATGAAAAAAATCACATATATACAAATCGTACTGATAATTTTTATGACCAATAAAAGTTTCGCTGGCAATCTATTTAAAGATGATTTTCAAGACCCAATTCAATGGACTTTCATATCAGATAGCGTCATGGGTGGAGTATCAACAGGAAGTATAGTTTATGAAATGAAGGAAGGTTACTCAGTTGCTTACATGTCAGGCGATGTGTCTACAAAAAATAATGGTGGATTTATTCAGGCAAGAAGAAATCTGGAAAATGTAGACTTGAAAAAAGCAAAATATATAAAAATAATAGCAAAAGGCAATAATCAAAAATATTTTGTACACCTAAGGACTGGAGGTACAATTTTACCATGGCAATATTATCAAATAAGTTTTGATGTGATTGAAAATTATAAAGAATTTATTTTGCCAATTGAAAAATTTAAAAAATCAGGCTCATTTCAACCGAGCAAAGTAAATTCTGAAAGCATCAAATCAGTGGCCATAGTAGCATATGGAAGAAACCACAAAGCAAATATATATGTAAAAGAAATATCTTTCATAGAGTAATATAAAGATATTAAACTAGGAAAAAATATGAAATTTATCGGAAAAAATACGATTTTAATATTTGTATTAATAAGTTTATACGGTTGCGCTGAACAATATCAATTTACAGATAAGAAAAACCTGAACAACACTTTAAATTTATTTGTTAAAGGTGAATTTTACGCCTGTAGCTTAGAGAAAAAAAATAGCGGTGAAGAAAAATTAAAAATAAACAAAAATATAAATTTAATTCACGCAGAAAATATAATAGGTTTAATTTATAAAAGTGATAAATGGAACAATGGAAATAGTATTTTCTTAGAAAATAAAGCAAATAAAAATTCTTACAACATGACAAGTTTTTATTCTAAAGAAGATTTTGACCCCAAAATATTGAATAAAGATTTCAGTCTTACATTTGATAAAATAAAATTAGAGGTAAATTTATTCGAAAAAAACTCTAAAAATCTTTATTCTTGTATAAAGCTTCAGGAATTATTACCCGATGCTATGAAAAAACAAATGTTAAAAAATTTTTTATTACAACGTAACGCGGATAGAGAATGATTGTAAAAAAATTTCTAATAATCTTATTAATAATTTTTTGTCAAAACACAAACGCTGAAAGCAAGCATATAAAAAATTTAGAGGCTAGTTATATTTTTTATTATAAAAATACTCAAGCTGGCACCATGACACTTAAAATACAGACAGAAAATAGTAAAATCAGAATTAGCACTTTGTATGATGGAAATTTTCTAGCAGAGCTTGCAAATCGAGGCTATAGAGAAGAAACAGCATATGTAGAGATAAAAGAAAACACTATTTACCCTTTAAAATATATATATAAAGATACTAATGAATCATACGAAGCAATATTTAAAAATAATACTGTAGAAATAATTAGTGATAAAAAAATTAAAAAAGTAATTAATTATAACGAAATCATATACGACCCTATTTCATTACTCCTATTATTGATGAGAGATTATCCAAATCTTGATATTAAATATAATGTACTTTCAAAGAAAAATCTGAAAATATATGATTATATTTTTAAAAAAAATATCTCTATTAGGATTAAAGAATTAGATTACAATGGTTTTTCAGCTGAGTACAGATCAGGAAATAAAACAAACATAATATTTTTTTCAAAAAATCATAAAAACTTAATGGTGTCTACAAGAATTATGAAAAAGGGAAAAGAAAAAATAAGAATAGAGTTGTCAAAAATTAAAATATTAAATTGAATAATTCAAGGATAAAGATTATATGGACCCATTAACACAAGGAGTTGTAGGTTCAGCGGTAGTACAGAAGTTTTCGAATAAAAAACATATATTAATTGCTACTATACTCGGATTTTTCTCAGGCCTTGCGCCAGATTTAGATATTTTTATTAGATCAAGCCACGATCCACTGCTGGCGCTGGAATATCATCGTCAATTCACCCATTCCTTGATATTTATTCCTATTGGAGGTTTAATATGCGCTACATTTTTTTACTATTTATATGCACGAAGAAAAGGAATAGAATTTAAACAACTATTCATTTATTGCACTCTAGGATATGGGACGCATGGTCTTTTAGATTCTTGCACCTCATATGGTACCCAACTCTTTTGGCCTTTTAGTGATACTAGGATTGCATGGAATACAATATCAATAATAGATCCAGTATTTACATTACCAATTTTAATTTTAATAATTACGGGAGCTTTAAAAAGAAAAAAAATCTATAGTTATTTGTCTTTATCCTGGATTATTGTTTATTGTAGTTTTGGAGTGATTCAACAAGAGAGAGCTAGAGACGCAGCTATAAATCTTGCCAATTCAAGAGGTCATTTTAATGTTTCAATTGATGTTAAACCAAGTTTTGCAAATTTAATAGTATGGAAAACTATATACAGCCAGAACAATAGTTATTTTGTGGATGCAGTAAAAGTAGGTTTTCATAAAAAAATATATGAGGGCTCAAAAATTGAAAAATTAAGTATTAGAAAGTCATTCCCTTGGCTTGATCATAAAAGTCAGCAAGCTAGAGACATAGAAAGATTTAGATGGTTTTCAGGAGGATATCTTGCTATATCAAAAAAATATCCCAATCGTATTATTGATATAAGGTATTCTATGTTACCAAATGAAATTAATGGATTATGGGGTATAGAGCTTAATAAATTAGCCACGAGAAAAAGTCATGTCAAATATGTTTTCAATAGAAATAGAGATCTAGATTCAGCAAAAAAACTAATTAAAATGATTAAAAACTAAAAAGGAAAAAATGGACAAACAGATAATAGCTATTGGCGGAGGAGGTTTTGGGAGAAATCCTGGGAATGGTACTATTGAAAAATATATATTAGATCAGTCAGACAAAAATAGACCAAATATATGTTTCATTCCGACAGCAACAGGTGATGATGAGTCCTATAAGGTTAGTTATTATGCAACACTAACAAAATTAAATTGCACCCCAACGCACATAGATTTTTTTAAAAGAACTACAGACTTAGAGAAATTAATTAAAGATCAGGACATAATATTTGTTGGCGGCGGAAATACTAAAAGTATGCTTGCGGTATGGCGTGAATGGGGCCTAGATAAAATTTTGAAAAAAGCATATCAAAATGGAACAATTATGTGTGGTGTAAGCGCCGGTGCAATTTGTTGGTTTGAAAAAGGAGTAACAGATTCTTGGGCAGATAAACTTAATATTATGAATTGTTTAGGGTTTATGAAAGGAAGCTGCTGCCCACATTATGATGAAGAGCCTGAAAGAAAACCATCTTTATCAAAATTTATTGAGAATAAAGATATTCAAAATTGTTATGCTATTGAAGGTGGTTGTGCCTTACATATAAAAAACGAAGAAGTATATTCAGCTATATCGTTTCGAGGTAAAAAAAATACATTTTATGTAGATTATCAGAGTGGTAAAACTGTTGAAAAGAAACTACCAGTAATCAATATTTAAAAAATGACAGATTTTACTCAGAATATTGGATTTCTTGCAGCAATATTAACAACAATAGCATTTATGCCACAGGCCATAAAAATTTATAAAACAAAGAGTGTAAAAGATATATCATTAACAATGTGGTTTATATTTAGTGTAGGAGTGTTTTTATGGCTTATATATGGGATCCTCATAATGTCAATTCCAGTAATTTTAGCTAATATTGTTACTTTAGTATTGTCATTATTTATACTATTTTTTAAAATTAAATATAGCTAAAATATTAAAGAAAGGAGTTATTTTGACTGATTGTTTATTTTGCAAAGTTCAAGACGCTAAATACGAAAAAGAAATTATTTATGATAATGATTATTTTTTCGTTACAAGAGATAGTTATCCAGTAACAAATCTTCATACATTAATAATTCCAAAAAGATGTTTTCAGTCGTATTTTGATATGAATGAAAATGAAATAAAGTCAATTAACGCAGTATTAAACTTGCAGCGCGAGGAAATATTAAAGTTAGATAATACTGTAACAGCCTTTAATATTGGCATAAATGACGGAAAAGATGCCGGGCAATCTATACATCATCTTCATGTTCATTTAATTCCAAGAAGAAAAGGTGATATAGAAAATCCACGTGGAGGTGTTAGAGGAGTAATACCATCAAAACAAAAATATGTAAAAAAACAAGAGTTGGAGAAATGACAGATAAATCAAAACAAGAAAAAACATTGTTAATGACAAGGCTAATGACACCTGATATGTCAAATTTTTCCGGAAAGGTTCACGGAGGCACAATTTTAAAATTATTAGATGAGGCAGCATTTACATGTGCCTCCAGATATTGTAAAACATATGTCGTTACTAAATCACTTGATCAAGTAGAATTTAAAAATCCAATAGAAGTTGGTGACCTTGTAACTTTTAAATGTAATGTGAATTATGTTGGAAAAACCTCAATGGAAGTCGGGGTACGAGTTGAATGTGAACGAATTAGAGAAAAAAAAGAATATCATGCAATTTCAAGTTACTTTACGATGGTTTCGGTAAATGAAAAAGGAAAGCCAATGGAAGTGCCAAGAATAGATTTTGAATCAGAGACAGAAGAAAAATTATATGAAGCAGGTAAGATGAGGTGTGCAATGCGAAAAGAAATTCAAGCAAGAAATAAAAAGTTGCACGTAAGTTTAGATAATTGGATTAAAATTTGGAATTAAAAAATGGACAACGATATAACAAATGAAATAAAGAAAATTGTTAAAAAAGGAAAAGAAAATGGATTTATATTGATTTCTGAATTGCAAGAAATTATAAAAGAACTAAAGCCTGCTGACCAACAATACATAAGAGATGGAATGGAGGAGCTAGAAATACAAGTCGTAAAGACGCCGAAAGACTATGATGAATACAAATATATGACAGGTGAAGAAGCAATAGCTTTTCTACAAAGTCTTAGCGATGGAAAAACTAAAGCGTTTGTAAAAGATGAGAATAGTGAAAATTAATATATAATTGGCATTAAAAATGAGGATCTAGTCCAATTATTAAAACATAAGAAAACCAAATTGCAGCAATTGCAATCAAAATATAATAGACAGGACTAGCTATAATTTCAAATTTTTTATTTTTATGAATATAATTATATTTTATATTAATAAATAAAAAAAATGCCAAAATAGGAATAAAAATAATAAAAAATATAAATGAATTGTTGCTCATAAAAATTACCTAAAAAAATTAAGTATCTGGTTGTGGCATAGGAAGTCCAGCTAATTTACAAATCTCGTGAATTGGATCAGATTCAAATAAACTATAAATATGATGTTCATAAATTTTCTTATTATGAAATTTTTTAATATTTGGTGTTAATTCCATTAGCATTTGATGCATAGTTGGACACTCAAGATTCATTAGATAATAATCTCGAAAGTAATAAATTAATTCCCAATGATCAGTAAATAAATTTATATTATCAATCTTGGCAATTTCAATAGCATATGACTCAGACCAGTCATCAAAATAAGTAAGAAATCCTTGGTCGTTAGTTTTAATAAGATTGCCATCAACCATAATATTAATCATATTTTTTGCCCTCAAAAAAATACTTTCATTTCTCAGTATCTTCCTAATTCATAAAATATCAAATACATTCATAATTTAATTAAATTATTATCCGCTAATAATGTTTTATAAATAAATTTAATAAAGAAAATTAAAAAAATTTTAAAAAAAAATATTTCTAAAGTTTATAATAAAAACTAAGTGGAGGTGAAATATGGAAAATTTAAATAAAGATAATAAAATTTATTATAACAGCATTAAAAAAGATAGACTTCAAAAAAAAATAATTAGCAAGATAGATTTAATACAGAAAACAATAAATAAAAATATTTCTATAAGTGCTAAATTAGTACTGCAGAACAAAATCGAAAAGCTTACTAGGGCCTATAATTTAATTTCAAAGAAACCAAAAGATAGAAACAGATATAAAGAAACTCAGATAATTAATGCTAGAGTTATAGAATATAAAAATGAGATAAAAACTTTGAACAGTTTTATCTTAAGCGAGAATATTAAAATTAAAAAAATTAAGATAAAAATTCATAAGTTAATGCGAAGAAAAGAAAAGCTTGCTAATGAAATTGTATATAAGAAGAATAAAAGAAGATCGCCTGCTTTAATAAGATATAATCTTAGAAAGCATATGTTGATAGAAGATATTATTAGCTAATTTAAATAGAAGTATATACTGATATACAAAAAATTTATTACATATAATAATTCAATTAATGACATAATACGAATGAAATCAATTACTTAAATAGTATAGTAATGAATTGCTGATCAGTATTTCATATTATGATATAATATTTCTTAATAAATGATGTAAACCATTGTAAGAATTCATGAGCGATTTTCTAAAAAATTATGATGCGATCACTGATACGCAATTAAGAACTTGTGTGAAGCTTTTAGGAAAGCTTCTAGGTAACGCTATCAAATCACATGCAGGTAAAGAAGTTTACACTGTTGTAGAAAAATTGAGAAAAGGCTTCATTAATCTTCAAGAAAATAAAGATCAAAAACAACACGACCAACTAATTAATTATATTGATAAACTGGATCCTGAGGTTTTAAAAAACGTGGTGCGTTCATTTTCAAAATATTTTTCTCTAGTTAACGTTGCAGAAGAAGCATATCAGCATATTCATAGAGAAAGTATCTTGGGATCTGGGAAAGCGGGCTCCTCATTATGGGAAGGCTCTTTTGATCATATGCTTAAAGACTGTAAGACAAATGGTATTACAACTAGTGGTTTACAGGAACTTTACAATAGCCTTCAATTTGTACCAGTATTTACAGCTCATCCTACAGAGGCAATGAGAAGAAGCAAGATGGAAGCAACAAGAAGAATTTTTGCAACTATTTTAGAGCTTCACAATTACCGTACTCAATCAATTAGAAAAGAGGAAATTGTTAAAAAACTAGAGGCGCAAATATTAATACTTTGGAAAACTGATGAAGTTAGGATGAAAAAACCTACAGTAGAAGATGAGGTGAGAAATGGTTTATATTATTTTAATACTTCACTCTTTAAAGCTGTTCCACAAATGTATAGAGACCTTGAAAATGCAACACGAAGAATATATTGTGATTCTCTAACCATTAATGATATTAAGGTTCCTAGTTTTCTAAGATTTGGATCTTGGATCGGAGGAGATAGAGATGGAAATCCTTTTGTAACACCAGATGTCACACAAAAAGCTGTATACATGCATTCTAAGACAGCACTAAAAGAATACATCACAAGAGCAAAAGAATTATCTTTGTTTATGACTCATTCTGATCAGTTAATGAAACCTTCTGATAACTTTATCGAGTCTTTAAAAAAAGATAATGAGTTTCTGAAAGCAGCTTTTTATAAAAAAACTAATGATTTTCCAAAAGAACCATATAGAAGAAAATTTAAAATAATTAGTTATCGTTTAGCAGAATCATTGAGAAGGATTACAGAGCTTCAGGATGGAAAAACTATCAAAGAAAAGACAAACGCATACTCTTGTGAAAAGGAGCTTCTAGAGGATTTGTATATTATAAGAGATTCTCTGAAAGAAGATGGGGATATTGTTTTACTAGAGTTTGGATTAGATGATTTTATAAGACTGGTTGAGACATTCGGATTCTTCTTGGTTAATCTAGATATAAGAGAGGAATCAACAAAGCATACAAATGTGATAAGTGCTGTTGTTAAGCAAGCTAAAAATAAAAATTATGACAATATGAGTGAGGAAGAAAAAGTTAAATTATTGTCAAGCATGCTTATCGAAAAAGAAACTTTCAAAGGAAGTTATGAACTACTTTCAGAAGACTTAAAAGTTATTGTAGATGTTTTTAAAACAATGATTCTACTCAGAGAGCAAGTAAGCCCAGAGGCATTTGGGCATTATATTATCTCAATGACCCACGATGCTAGCCATGTTCTTGAGGTAATGCTTATAGCAAAAATGGTTGGTCTTGTAGGAGAAAAAGAAAATGGAAAATTGTTCTGTAATATTTTAATCACTCCACTGTTTGAAACTGTTGATGACTTAGCGAGAATAAAAATTATTTTAGAGTCGCTATTTTCAAACGAAGTTTATATAAAATTTTTGCAATGTCATGAAGATAATTTGCAAGAAGTAATGCTAGGTTATTCTGATTCTTGTAAAGATGGAGGGATACTAGCTTCATCATATGGTCTCTATGAAGCACAACAGCAAATAATTGAAATTTCCGAAAAATATAAAGTTGAGTGCAAAATATTTCATGGGAGAGGTGGAACTGTTGGTCGAGGTGGTGGCCCAACACATAATTCTATTCTTGCACAACCTGCGAATACAGTTAATGGAAAAATTAAAATTACAGAGCAGGGAGAAGTTCTTTCATACAAATATGCTCAATATGAAACAGCATGCTATGAATTAGAAATGGCTATCAGTGGGCTCATAAAGGCTAGCCAGCACATTGTCGTAGAACAAAAATCTGATACTTCTGCCTATGAAGAAATAATGAAGGGTATGTCACAAAAAGGAGAAAATAAATATCGTGAGTTAACAGATAAAACTCCCGGATTAATTGACTATTTTTATGAAGCTACACCAGTACAAGAGTTAGGTGAATTAAATATAGGCTCAAGACCAGCACATAGATCTAGCGGAGAAAGGTCTAGATATTCTATTAGGGCAATTCCATGGGTATTTGGTTGGTCTTTATCTAGAAATACTCTTCCTGCTTGGTATGGTTTAGGGTCAGCATTAAATAAGATTTATGATGAAAAAGGAATAGAAGTTCTCCAAGAGATGTATAGAGATTGGCCATTCTTCCATATGATGATTGATAATATTGGGCAAGCAATTGCAAAAGCAGACTTAGCTATTTCAAAAGACTATGCAGCTTTGGCTAATGATCAGGAGACAGCCGAAAAAATATTTAAGAAAATAGAAGATGAGTATAAGCTAACAGAAAATTTAATGTTGCAAATAATAGATACCAATAGACTTTTGGCAGATAACAAAAAATTAGCCTTATCTCTATATAGAAGAAAACCTTATATGGATCCTTTAAATTATATCCAGGTAATGTTACTAAGAAAGCATAGAAACTCAGACTCACATGATGAAGCAGTATTTAATCCTTTATTAAGAACGATACATGCTATAGCGGCAGGACTTAGAAATACAGGCTAAGAAATCTTGCTTTGTGATGATTCCATATTGAAGTATTCTTTTATCTTAATTCTTAATAAAATTGCTTATATTAATATTATAAAAAATTATTAACTTTTTAATAAGAAACATTCTCATTTATTATCATTAGAAGGCTTGCTTTACAGACTATAACTATTGTCTATGAAAAATATCAATATATTCTTAGATCTTGAACATAGCTATAAATATATACTTTATTACGTTACTAAATTAATTAAAGCAAATAAAAAAGGGGAAATTTATGAACAAACAACATGTAGCTTTATCACTTAGTGTTGGAGTCCTAGGCGGTATCTCGGTTTTTTTGGCAAGTAACTTGTTAAGTTCTGTTGGTTATTTAATATGGGTTGGATTTATAGCTTGGGGTTTGTTTTTTAAAAACGGCGGAGATAATAATGCATTAAAAATGACAATAACAGCAGGTGTTTATGGTGCTGTATTAGCAGGACTATTTTTTGTACTTTCAGGAGCTATAAATATTGGTGGATCCTTAAATGGCCCAATATGGATTGCGATAACTGTCTTCTTGCTAATATTTGGAACCCAGATACCAATCTTTAGTTGTGCACCGACAGCTGTATGTGGTTACGCAGCAACTGCTGGCTATGTAATTCATGCGGCAGATGGTGCAATGATACCAATGATTTCTTCTGCAGCAATGCACAACCCTGTTATAACAGTATCAATATCTATTATTATTGGAACAATATTTGGGATGTTGTCTGGAAAAGCTGCAGCAGCAATCGGCAATTAAAGAAATTAATTATAATCGTTAGACGCTCACAAGGTCGAAACTTTAAATTTCGGCCTTTTTTTTAAATAGTAAATGCAAAATTTTCTTGTGTCTTTAGTATTTAAATCATTTTTTAATAATTTTTTTTTTACAAATCTCCACCCAAGCTCTCTATGACGTGCGAGAATAAATGCACTTTCACGCCTATATTTTATTTGCTTCCACCAAGAGGAATTTTTTGTAACTAGCTTAATTTGTTTATAAATATACATAATTAATATAATATAATATAAATAACGTGCTAACGTATTAACAAAATATAAATAAAAAATAATTTATAGAAATGATAGAGAACAATGAAAAATCAGGATCAAATTTTTTTACAAAAATAACTTTTTTTCTTGTAAGAATAACACTTGGTATATCTTTCTTTCTACATGGCTGGGGAAAATTACCACTGCCACCTGAGAAGCTGTCACCCTGGTTTGAAAGTATGGGTATGTTCGCGCCTGAATTTGTAGCATCTTTAGTTGCAGTAGGTGAAATGTTGTCAGGGATTGGAATTATTTTAGGTGGGATCGTCTCGGGCTCATTAGGTGCAATAATTACTAGATTAAGTGCTTTTTCAATATTTATAATAATGATAGGAGCATTTTATCTTGCTCATCCAGATTGGTTTATTAATGAAAAGCTATTTAAAAGTGAGCAAATTTATATATTTGTATTGAGCATATTCTTTTTAATCAATGGAAATAGGAAGTAGTTTATTTCTTTGATTTCTTTTTTGCCGCATAAAATCTTTTTTTAGGTTTTGCGTCTGAGCTTCTTATAGTTTTTTTCGAAGATCCGGCATTTGATTTTCTTTTTGGTTTATCGCTAAAACTTTTTCCATTCGAAGATCCGGCTTTACGTCTTCTTGATCTACTGCTAGTATTTTTTCGAGGAGCATATTGATGCTTTGCATTTGGATTCATCAACATATCTATATTAAGCCATAAATGTCCTTCGCTAGGAGAGACAAAGCATATAGCTTCACCGCTTTCTCCTGCTCTTGCAGTCCTGCCTATTCTATGGATGTAGTCTTCTGCAACTTGAGGAAGATCATAATTTATAACATGTTTTAAATGCGGAACATCAAGGCCACGTGAGGCAATATCAGTAGCAATTAAAACTCTTATTTTTTTTTCTCTAAAACTTCTCATAATCTTATCACGCTTACTTTGCCTAAGGTCTCCATTTAAAGCGCCTGCTTTTATTCCATCTTTTTTAAGATTTTTTGCAATTTTTTCAGTGCTATGTTTTGTTTTAGCAAATACAAGAATAGATCCTTCCCTCTTTTCTAATTGTTCTATAAGGAGTTCATATTTTTTTGAATTATCAGTATTTATAATTTCATGTTTAATATTTTTTGATAACGTATTCTCTTTGTCTACTGATATCCTTTCTGGATTTTTTAAATATTTTTTTGACAAAGTAATAATGTTTTTAGGAAATGTTGCTGAGAACATTAAAGTTTGCTTCTCTTGCGGCATAAATTTCAAAATTTGATCAATTTGAATACCAAAACCCATATCAAGCATTCGATCAGTTTCATCTAAAACTAGATGATTTACATTTTTAAGGCCTAAAGATCCTCTTTCTAAATGATCATATATGCGGCCAGGTGTGCCTATAATAATTCTTGGTTTTCTTTTTAATTGGGACAGTTGTTTGCTAATAGCCTCGCCACCAATAAGACAGGATGCTTTAATTTGACTTGATTGGCCCAATAAATCTCTTACGACGCTAACAACTTGTTTTGCAAGTTCCCTAGTTGGTGTAATAATAAGCGCACATTCATCATCAGTTGAAATAATTTTATCAATAACCGGAATAGCAAAAGCGCCAGTCTTTCCTGTCCCAGTAGATGCAGACCCTAAGAGATCACGTCCTTCTATAATCAATGGTATTGCTTGTGCCTGAATAGGCGTGGGTTTTTTAAATCCCATTTTATTCAAAGATGTATTTAGAGCCTTGCACAGTCCTAAGTTTTCAAAATTTTCCATTAAGTTTCCATATATTTTTAGAAACCAATGTATATTACCTGGAGCACTGTATTTTAAGTAATCAACGCGGGAATCTTTAATAAACTACAAAATTGTAATTTGCGGTACTTTGACAGTAACTTAATGATAATACAAGCAATAAATTCGTTAAATATGCTTAATATCAAATAATATTTGTATTTAAATCATATTGAATTAGAATGACAAATTCAAAAAATCTACAGAATAAAATTTTATGTTCAAGACACAAGGTTTAGAAATATCGTTTTCTGGTCAAGAAATATTTAAAGATGTAAATGTAATTATTAATAAAAAAGAAAAGGTTGGTTTCATTGGAAGAAACGGATCAGGCAAAAGTACATTTTTAAAATTAATATTAGGACAACTTGAGCCAGATAGCGGAGAAATAATAATTCCGAAAGGTTATAAGATTGGTCACCTTGAGCAGCATATTAAATTTTCTCACGATACAGTATTAGAAGAAGTTTGCAGTATACTTACTGGCGACAGAGAGTACGAAGGATGGAAAGGAGAATCTATATTAACCGGCCTTGGATTTACATATGATGAAATGATGAAAAATCCTAATGATTTCTCAGGAGGATTCCAGGTAAAAATAAACTTAGCTAAACTTTTGCTTGATGAGCCAAATATGCTTTTACTTGATGAGCCGACAAATTATTTAGATATTCACTCTATTAGATGGCTGAAAAAATTTCTAAATGATTGGCGTCAAGAAATTATATTAATAACGCATGATAGAGATTTTATGAATAGCGTAATTAGTCATACATTAAATATACATCGAGGAATTTTCAAAAAAACATCAGGAAATACTGAAAACGTAATGGAGAAAATTTTAGAAGAAGAAGAAATATACAACAAAACAGTTTTGAATGAGAGCAAAAAAAGAGAGAAAACTGAAGAGTGGATAAAAAGATTTGGGTCAAAAGCCAGTATGGCAAGTCGAGCTCAATCAAAAATAAAAATGTTAGAAAAAAATGGTAGAAAAGAAAAACTTGCGGCAATTGCAAACTTAGATTTTAAATTTAATTATCTACCGTATCAGAGCAAAGAAAATTTACTAAATATTAAAAAAGTAAATTTCTTTTATAAGGAAGAAAACTATCTTATAAAAAATGTTTCTTTTAGTATTAAAAAGACAGACAAAATATGTGTAATAGGGAAAAATGGAAAGGGAAAATCAACACTTTTAAAATTAATAACAGGAGATTTAAAACCCATATCTGGCGATATTAATATACACCAAAAGACAAACTTTGGTTATTTTGGACAAATGAATATTGATCGTTTAAGTCCAAATAATAGTGTTTACCAGGAAATACAAAGTTATGTTCCAGAAATGGAAGAAACCAAAGTAAGACAAGTATGCGGGAGTATGATGTTTTCAAGTAGACTATCAGGTAAACCAATAAAAGTGCTTTCTGGGGGAGAAAAAAGTAGGGTAATGTTAGGTAAAATATTGCTTAAACCAGCAAATTTGCTAATGTTAGATGAACCAACTAATCATCTGGATCTTGATTCATGTGAATCGTTATTACAAGCTATTAAATCCTTTGATGGAGCAGTTATGATGGTAACTCACGACGAATATTTTTTAAGAGAAGTAGCCAATAAATTAGTGATTTTTGATGATAATAAAGTAACAGTATTTGAAGGTTCATACGATGACTTTTTGAGTAAAGTTGGATGGAAAGATGAATAATAAATTTTTAATAATTTAAATGAAAACAAAAGTATATTTTAATAATTCTTGCTCAATCTGCAGAACAGAAATCAATGAATATAAAAAACATTCTAAAGACAAAATTGAATGGGTCGATATTTCTACATATAAAGACTCTGAAAGCGAAACTAATAAAAAAACAGACGAACTTTATAGAAGAATGCATGTGCTTGAAAATGGAAAGATTATTTCTGGTGCAAAATCTTTTTTAATAATCTGGAAACAAATACCGAAATATAATTTCTTATGTAAGATATTTCAAAACCCACTAATTTTTCCATTCTTTAATATAATTTACGAAGTTATAGCTTATTTTTTGTACTTGAAGAGTAAATTATTTAGATGAAAATAATATCAATAAATATATCCTCTCCTAAAACAATAATATTTAATAAAAAAAAATTAAATACAAGTATTTTTAAAAAACCAACCGAAGATGAAGTGATTGTAGGACCCTTAGGAATTAAGGGTGATAAACAAGCAGATTTAAAAGCTCATGGGGGATTTCATAAGGCGATTTATGCATACTCGTATAAACATTACGACCATTGGGGAGATTGCTTAAAAAAAAATTTTTCAAACAGTTATGGGTTAATGGGGGAAAATCTGACTATAGATAATTTTGATGAAAAAGAATTTTATATTGGTGACCAATTTAATATATCAAATACTATATTGCGAATAACACAGCCTAGAATACCTTGTTATAAGCTGGGAATAAAAATGAACCAAAGAGATTTTCCAAAGCTTTTTATAGATTACGGTCATCTTGGAATGTATATGGAAGTTCTTAAGGGTGGCCCAATTTCAAAAGGTAATGATTTAGAACTAATACATCGTGAGGAAATTACTATGAGTGTGTACGAAATTTCAAAATTGATTTTTGACGCAAAAGAAAATATTGATGCTATGCAAAAAGCACTTAAAATAGATTGTCTGTCTGAAGAAATAAAAGAACGTTTTTCTTCTAGACTTGTTAAACTAGGCCATTACGATTCGATTTAGAGAAAAAAATGAAAAAAATTAGAAGTTTTTTTAAAGTTGATTCAAATTATCAACTGTTTATCGTAAATATAGTCTTTGCATTAACTGGCTCAGCCGCACTATATTTTGCAGATTATCTTCTAAATTTACTTCTGGTTACAAAGGATTTGTACGGAAGTTTTTTTTATTGGGTAACTAGAATAATTTTAGTCTTACCACTTTATCAGGTCCTGTTAATAATAATAGCAACAATATTTGGACAATTTTCTTATTTTTGGGCAATGGAGAAAAAGACAATAAACAAGTTTACAAAAATTTTTTATAAAAAATAAAACACTAATTTTGCATAAATAATTTTGATACAATAATATCTAACTTTATTTACAAATATTTGCTGAGGTTTTTATATGGAAAACGTTAATAGGGAAGAAGTTATCGCATTATTAAATGAAATAATGAAGTACGAGTTAGCTGGCGTAGTTAGATATACTCACTCCGCGCTTATGGTTGTTGGACCTTATAGAGAGAGTTTAATATCGTATTTTAATGAACAGTCATCAGAATCTTTAGTGCACGCTCAAAGTGCTGGAGAGTTATTAGTAAGCCTAGGTGGACACCCATCTCAAGATATTTCCATAATTGATGAATCAAATGAGCATTCGATCCAAGCATTACTTGAAGAAAGTCTACAACATGAAAGAAAAGCAGTATCTTTGTATAAAGATCTATTGTCTGAAGTAGAAGGAAAGAGCATTTACTTAGAAGAATACGCAAAGGAAATGATCAAAAATGAAGAGATACATAGTTTAAAAGTTGAAAAAATGCTAAGAGATTATGAATAAAAATTTTTTTTCTGGAAGAGTTTTGTCTGGTGTGCAGCCTACGGGAGGTTTACACTTAGGAAACTATCTAGGTGCTATAAAAAATTTTGTTCCTTTACAAGAAAAATTTCAATCACTGTTTTGTGTTGTAGATCTTCATGCTATTACTGTATGGCAGGATCCCAAAGACCTAATAGCAAATAAATGTGAAGTAGCAGCAGCTTTCATTGCGTCTGGCATAGATCCAAAGAAAAGTATTATTTTTAATCAGTCACAGGTCCCAGAGCATACTCAACTTGCTTGGGTATTAAACTGTATCGCAAGAATGGGATGGTTAAATAGAATGACACAATTTAAGGATAAGGCAGGTAAAAACAAAGAAAAAGTTAGCGTCGGACTTTATACTTATCCAATATTAATGGCTTCTGACATTATGATATATAAAGCAACCCATGTTCCAGTAGGAGAAGACCAAAAACAACATCTAGAACTCACAAGAGACATTGTGCAAAAATTTAATAATGATTTTAAAAAAGAAGTTTTCCCAATGCCTGAACCAATTATTATGAAGAGCGCAGCAAGAATTATGAGCCTTAGAGACGGAACAAAAAAAATGAGCAAATCTGATATATCAGAATACTCAAGAATTATGCTTACTGATAATAATGATGAAATCGCAAAAAAGATTAAAAAAGCAAAAACAGACGCTATGCCACTTCCAGAAAATATAGAAGAACTTGAAAATATGCCAGAAGCAAAAAATTTATTAACAATATATTCTGCATGCGAAAATAAAAATTTTGATGAAGTTTTTCTTAAGTATCAAAATAGAAATTTTTCTGATCTTAAAGAAGATTTAATAGAAGTAGTGATAAATAAACTAAGTCCAATTAGAGAAGAAATGATTAAATTACTAGATAATCATGATTATCTTCAGGGAATTTTAGATTCTGGTTCGTTAGATGCGCAAAAAATAGCAAAAAAAGTTTTAAAAGAAGTATATGATGTCACAGGTTTAAATTCTGTAAGTTAATTCCAATTGAATAGTCAAAAAAAAATCCTAAAAGAGTTATTACGTAAAGATAAAAAATTAGGACCTATTCTTGATAACTCAAAAAAATGTCCTTTTTTACAAAAGCCAATCATCAAAGAAGAAATTTTATTTTACGAACTAGCTCAGTCCATAGTTGGTCAGCAAATATCTGCAAAGGTAGCTGATGTAATATGGAATAGATTGATCTCTGAAACAAAAAATAAAAAGAAGTTTTTAATTTTTATTTCCCAATCAAATTTGAAATGGGCAAGAAAACAAGGGCTTTCTTCCAGGAAACACGAATATATTAAAACTATAGCAAAAAAAATTATATCTAAAAAATTATCTTTAGAATCAGTTAAGAGTTTAAATGATGCTGATGCAAAAGATTTTTTGTCAAGTTTGAAAGGCGTAGGTCCTTGGACTTCTGAAATGTTTTTAATGTTTGCTTATAAGAGACTGGATATTTTTTCTATCGGAGATATTGCTTTAAGAAGAGCAGTATCAGAGATTTATGACGTAAGTAAAGATGATCAAAAACAGATAGTATCTATAGCGGATAGATGGACCCCATACAGATCTATTGTTTGTTGGTATTTATGGGAGCATTTGGGCGTTTAAATCTAAAAGTCGTACGTGATACCTTTTCTTTCCCAATCACCGAATCTAGTAGGTTCTAGGCCTTTTGGCCCATTTTTTTCTTTTGCTCTCATAATTAAAACCTTTTGCTTTTTTCTTTCCTTAGCTTCTGCTAAAGCATTTTTAGCGTTTTCTTTATTTTTTTCTATTAAGGTTTTGTTCATAAATCTATATGAGTATTTTCTAATATATTAGAGTATAATACTTCACGTGAGATATTTTAACAATAGGGAAATTAATATGTGTAAATTTACAAAATTTTTAGGTTTAATTATCGCAATTATGCTTGGTGGAATAGCGCATGCATCTGAAAATCATGTCGTGAAAATGCTAAATAACGGAGCTGAAGGATCCATGGTTTTTGAACCAGCTTTTATAAAAATAAACACTGGTGATAGTATCACTTTTGAAATGACAGATGCAGGGCATAATGCTGTGACCGTTGCAGGCCCAGATGGTAGCGTGGCTTTTGATACAAAATATAAGCCTTCAACAGTAATAAAATTTGATGTGAACGGAATTTACTTATATAAATGTGCGCCACATGCAATGATGGCAATGGCAGGGCTGATACAAGTATCTGATGCAAATAATAAAGATGAAATGGCTAAAGCTGTAGAGAAGTTTGAAGCAACGGTTATGATGCCTAATGTTAAAACAAGAATGTCTGATCTTTTTAATAGTAATATAAATTAGAAAAAATTAAATTGCAGAGGTTCTAATATTATAAACTAGAAATCTCTGTAAGCTTTTTCTATCCTTTCTTGCCTGCTTTTTTCCTCGGCACAAAATAAGGCTGTTGGCCTAACTAAAAGTCGCTCAATGCCTATGGCCTCTCCGGTATTAATACAATAGCCATAACTTCCGTCATCTATTCTTTTAATGGCTTCATCAATTTTAGGAAGAAGCTTAGATTCTCTATCTAGTATTCGCAATCTTAAGTGTATCTCTTCTTCAATTTGTGCGCGATCAAGATCATCGCACTCTCTAGACTGCTGAGATAACTCAGCTCTCTCATTTTCTAAGTGCTTTCTTAATTCTATTTTCATATTGACAAGGCGGTCTTTAAAAAAATCAAGCTGATCTTCATTCATATAGCGGCTTGCAGCTGCTTTTTTTATTTTTGCTTCTGTGTATTTCATTTAGCCATCATCCCTTATAATTTTTTAAAGTAGTGAACTTATATTATGTAGGCGCGTTATTATACAATGGATTTTGTAACACTCAAGATCTATTTTTCATCTCTTAGTTATTGATTTAATTTATTTTTTGCTTAGAGATATTATGTGTAAGCCTTTTAGTAAATTTATAGCCTCTGATAGTTGGTAATCATTTTCAAGTTTTTTACTCTGTATTTGAAGAATTTCTTCTGCATTTTTTTTATCAGTATTTTCTAAATGCCCTTTTAAATCAGACTCTTTGATCATTTTATTTTCATTAAGAGTGCTTAATTCTAAATCTTTGACAATAATATCTGGAGTAATGCCTTTTGCTTGTATGGACCTGCCATTGGGTGTGTAGTATCTGGCTGTAGTAATTTTTACAGCAGTTTTTGATGTAATTGGCAAAATAGTCTGAACCGAACCCTTTCCAAATGATTGAGTGCCCATAATGACAGCACGATTATGGTCTTGAAGTGCGCCCGCTACAATTTCTGATGCTGAAGCAGAACCACCATTTATTAATACTACAATTGGTTTACCTTCAGCTAAGTCCGTATTATTTGAATTAAATTCATATATCGCGTTAGCAGTTTTACCTTTTGTGAAAACTAGCTTCTTTTTACCTTTTATAAAAGCATCGCTAACATCAACTGCTGCTCCTAAGACACCACCTGGATTATTTCTCATATCCAACACAAAGCCTTTAATATTTCCCTTTGCTTCTTTTTTTAAGTTAGAAATTGCATCGTATAAATTATTTCCAGTTTTATTTTGAAAGCTGGATATTCTGATATATCCATAATTATTATCGATAAGTTCATATTTGACACTTTTCACAACTATTTTAGCTCTGATAATTTTTATTTCTAATGGACCTGTTTCTCCTTTTCTTGCAATAGTTAATAAAATTGGGCTTCCAATTTTACCTCTCATTTGATCCACAGCTTGATTTAGTGACTGACCTTTAACAGATTTTTTGTTAATTTCTATTATTAGGTCACCTGCTTTTACACCAGCTTTATATGCCGGAGTATCATCTATTGGTGTAATCACTTTTACAAAACCATCTTCCATCGTAACTTCAATACCCAATCCTCCAAATTCTCCTTTCGTTCCAATTTGAAGATCTTTGAAATCTTTTTCATTTAAAAAAGTAGAGTGAGGATCAAGGCCTTCAAGCATTCCTTTTATTGCATTATCAAAAAGTTCTTTATCTGATATGTCTTGCACATAATTTTGCTTTATTTTTAAATAAACCTCAGAAAAAGCTTGTAATTGATTCAACGGTAGACTCGTTTTAGCAGCATATGCATTATTATCTTTAATAATTAATAGGCTTCCAGCTAAAAACATTAATGCTAATAGAAGTATAATATTCTTGATTTTAAAAATTCTCATAGCACTATAGTATTAGAATTTTATCATTGAGCCAAACTAAATTTATTGCTTATATTGCACCATTCATGTGGGTTTTGAGGAACTCCATTTTGCCTAATCTCAAAATACAGCGAATTTATTAAATTCCCTCCACTTTGTCCGCTCATTGAAATTATTTCGCCTTTATGCACTAAATCACCTTTATTTTTAAGCAAAACCTTATTATGAGCATATAAGGACATAAGTTTTTTGCCATGATCAATAATTATCATCATTCCGTATCCCTTCATCCAGTCAGAAAATATAACTTTACCCGAATAAACGGCTCTAACTTTTCCGCTAGATGGTAAAATTATTGTTTCTCCATTCCATCGGTATAAGTTACTAAATTTATATTTATTAAAATTATTGCTAACTTTTCCATTTATTGGCCAAGGCAACGTTCCTTTGATTCTATTATTTCTATCATTGTTAAATAACTTACTGGGATGATTCAAAAGTTTTAAAAGATCGGACTCTTTATTTATATAGTCCAAGTAAGACAATTTACTTCTTTCAATTTTCAATTTAATTTTTTTTGCTAAAATTGTATTTTTTTTTTCAAGAGTATTTAATAAAAAAAGTTTTTCTTTTAACTCGGCATTAAGTTTTTGTAAAAAAAATATCTTATCATTATAATTTTTTGCTTTTGCAGACTCAATATTTCGATTAATTTGATATAAATCTAGTTCATCTTTTTGGGTTCTGCTGATGTATTTCGTTATTTCTGTATCTATAAATATGTCATTACTTTTAGAATTTAGTATTTTATATATTATATAATTATCAATTGTTGAATATTCTTTATAAACTATTTCTTGCAAAATTTTATTAGTAACTGTTTCTTCATATTCAATTGCTCTAATACCAATCCTGATTTTTTCCAGATCTAGTTTTAGCTTAGACTTGTTTTGATTTATTTTTATTATTTTTTTTTCAATATTATTTATTTCTATATCAGTTTCTTTAATCTGATAGTTTATTTTATTCAAATAAGAAACAAGCTTTTCTTTTTTTTTACTCTCAATGGCGATGTTTTCTTTTATATTTTTTAGCTTATCTCTAACATTATTTTTGTCCGCATAGCTTGGTAATGAGGTGAAAAATGCCGTATAAGTCATTAAAATCAATAAAATTAATTTATTAGACATATCTAATATTGATTGGTAACATGAGAATGATGATACTAAAAAGTTTTTTTAATAACAATAATTATGTAAAAAGAGGAAAAGTTTATGGTGGAAGCTGCAAAACAGTCAATAGACCATAGTAATGTTTCACAGGATGATATAGACAGAGCATCGCGCTCAATAAAAGCCATGTCACATCCATTGAGACTTAAGATATTGTGTATTTTGGGGGACTCTGAGTTTAGTGTACAAGATATTGTTGATACAGTCGGCACATCTCAAAGTAATATTTCTCAACATTTGGGTATCTTAAAGGACAAAGGCGTTTTAGTTACAAGAAAAGAAGCTAACAAAGTTTTTTATAGAGTTAGTGATGAACGAACTCTCAAACTACTAGAAATGATGAGAGAAGTTTTTTGTTCTTCAGGTCACTAAGAGAAGTAATTTACTATGGATGCCTACTTCAATTTTATTTCAAATAATCCAATCCTTTTTATCTTATTTTTTGTAATTTTATCGTTTATCATTTTCAATGAATATAAAACAATAACTCAAAAGTATAAAGATATCTCTCCTCAAGATGCTGTTTTTTTAATTAATGATGATGCGTTTATTCTGGATGTAAGAGAAAACTCTGAACTTACTGAAGGAATTATAAAAAACTCTAAGCATATAAACTTCTCATCAGTACAGACAAGCCTTGACTCTATTAAAAAGTATTGTAATAAGGCAACTATTGTATATTGTAAATCAGGTGTAAAGTCAGCAACCATTTCAAATTTATTAATTAAAAATGGTTTTAACAATGTTTACTCAATAAAAGGAGGCTTCCAAGCTTGGGTCACAGACAGTCTTCCAATAGTGAAAAAATAATTATGAAAGCTATAGTATACTCAACAAAAATATGCCCATATTGCGTTAGAGCAAAAATGCTCTTAGAGAAAAGAAATATTGAATATATTGAATACAAAATTGATGAAGACGTAAAAATGTTTCAGCAAATGTTACAACTATCAAATGGGAGGCAATCTGTGCCGCAAATATTTATAGATGATAAACATATTGGTGGATATGATGACTTGGTTGATCTTGATATGGAAGGCGGGCTTGAAAGTAATGATTAGACATCCAATTATTCAAAATACAAATGCCATCTACTGATGTAACAATAGTAGGTGCAGGCTCCTGGGGAAGAGCATTAGCTCATACACTTTTAATTAATAAAAAAAAGATCTTGATGTATTCTAGGAATACAAAAGATAAAAAATATGAGTGCAAAAATATAAATGTCTTGCATACAAATGAAATTCAAAACGTTTTTAATAATAATGCCCCTATTGTAATTGCTACACCAGTGAGTTCTTTAAAAGAAATTGGATCTTTAATTAACAAGTATAATTATAGTGGGCCAATTATATTAGCTTGCAAAGGAATTGACTCAGCACTTGGATTATTTCCAACACAAATTTTAAGCCAAAGCATTTCAGAAAATAATCTTGCAGTTGTATCAGGACCAACATTTGCAGCAGAAGTTTTAAAAAACAAACCTACCGCTGTAACAATTGCGTCAAAAAATACTAAAATACTAAAATTATTTACAAATATGTTTCATAGTAAATATTTTCGAGTTTATGCTTCAAATGACTTGATCGGATGTCAATTAGGAGGAGCGATGAAAAACATTTTATCTATTGCTGTTGGTATATCTGATGGACTAAAACTTGGGGCTAATGCTAAAGCAGCTATAATATCCAGAGGGATGATTGAAATTAAAGCTCTTGGAGAAATACTAGAATGCGATGAAAATACAATTTATGGATTAAGTGGTTTAGGAGATCTTGTTTTAACTTCAAATGATGATCTATCAAGAAACAGGAGATTTGGTTTGGCTATTGCAGAAGGTTTGTCAATCTTGGAAGCAGAAAAAAAAATAGGGTTTGTTGTAGAGGGCATATATGCATCAAAAGGGTTAAATATATTGATGAAAAAACATTCATTAAATTTGCCTATATGCAACAAGGTATTTGATATAATAAATGGTAAAATAAGTGCTGATAAAGCAGTTAGTGATTTATTAACAAGAGAACAAAAGAAAGAATTTGTTTAATTTTTATCAATATTAAAATGTAATAAAACTTACAAGATGCTATCTAATATATTAAAATTTTTTTTATACAAGATTGAGCCAGAGAAGGCTCATAAACTTTCGCTTGTACTTATAAATAAATATTTCGCGAAAATGCCACTTTCGTCAAATCATCTTGATAAAAACTTATATCAAAAAATATTTAATTTAAGTTTTGATAATCCCGTAGGTTTGGCAGCTGGATTCGATAAAAATGCTGAAATTTATAATCAAGTTGATAAATTTGGTTTCGGCTTTACAGAAATAGGTACAATAACGCCAAAACCACAAGAAGGAAATTTAAAACCAAGGGTTTTTAGATTAATTCAGGATAAAGCAATAATAAATAGATTGGGTTTTCCAAATGAGGGTATGAATGAAATAACAAAAAAAATGAAGAAGAATATTCCAAAAGGTATATGTGGTGTGAATATTGGCCCTAATAAAGAAAATGCGACATCTATCGACGATTATTTATTATGTTTTGATCAATTTTTTGAATTAGCTTCATATATAGTAATTAATATTTCATCTCCAAATACTCCTAAATTAAGATCTCTTCATAATAATGAGAAAATAACAGAGCTAATAGATGCAATTAAAAAACGAAGAGCTGAAAAAAAATCCAATGTTCCAATAATCCTAAAGGTTTCTCCGGATATTGAGGAAGATAAAATAGAAGGTATATGTAATATTCTTTTGGAAAAATCTATAGATGGAGTGATTCTTACAAATACAACTATCAGAAATAAGAGTAGTTTAAGTAGTGAGCATAGAATTCAAGACGGAGGATTATCTGGAGAGCCATTAAACGAAATATCAAATAAAATTATACAAAAATTTTATTTGCGTCTTGGCAGCAGTATTCCAATTATAGGGGCAGGAGGTGTAAGCAGCGGTGCTACTGCTTATGAAAAAATTAAATCTGGGGCATCATTATTACAATTGTATACAGCATTAATATACGAAGGTCCCTATGTTGCGAAAAAAATAAATAAGGAACTAAGTAATTTAATTAAGTTAAATGGATACAATAATATATCCGAAGTTATTGGTATAAACTGCAAATAATTGAATTAATTTTTTATAGATTTCATTTTATTTGTTATTGTATTTCTTCCCCATCCAAGAATTTTTGCTGCTTCTGTTTTATTTCCTCCAGATAATTTTAACGCTGATTTAATTAAAATAGATTCATAAACATTGTTAATCTTTTCTGATATATTTTCCGAGTCGTTATTAAATTCTTTAAGAATCCATGATTCCAGAATTTCCTCCCAATTCTCACTCTTATTATGATTATCTTCTTTAGCCAATAAATCTTTTGGCAATTCATTGATTGTTATTATTGAGTCTGTGGACATTACAGAAAGATACTTGCATACATTTTGAAGCTCCCTAATATTTCCTGGCCAAGCATACCTTAGAAAAATTTTTTTTACTTCGTCATCCAATGATTTTAAAGGTACCTTAAATTCCTTGGAAAACTGAATCATAAAATAATTTGCTAATTCCATTATGTCACTTTTTCTTGTTTGTAAGTTGGGTAGTTCAATTTTAATTGCATTTATTCTATGTAAAAGATCCTCTCTAAATAAATTTTGACGAACAAGATAATTTAGATCTTTATGAGTGGCAGTAATAATTCTAGTTTTAACCTTTATAGATTTAGAGCCACCAACTCTAAAAAATTCCCCTTCTTGTAAAACACGTAGCAATCTTGTTTGGACATCTAAAGGCATATCACCAATCTCATCTAAAAATAAAGTTCCATCTGAAGCTTGTTCAAATCTTCCAATTCTTTGATTATAAGCACCAGTAAAAGATCCTTTTTCATGACCGAAAAGTTCAGATTCTAAAAGTTCAGTAGGAATTGCGCCGGTATTTATAGCAATAAAAGATTCATCCTTTCTTGAGCTATTATCATGTATGGCTTTAGCAATTAACTCTTTTCCTGTTCCTGTTTCACCAAGAATTAAAACCTCAACATCTGTTTGTGCAATTTTAGCAATCGATTTATATATTAATTGCATTGACTCAGATAAACCAATAATTTTAGGTATTTCATTTGTATTATCAAGAGGCGAATTAAGTGAAGATTTTGATATATTATTACAAGCACTGTTTACAATAGAAATCACATTATCTATATCAAAAGGTTTTGTTATATATTCATATGCCCCTTTTTGTAGCGAGCTTACAGTTGTCTCAAGATCAGAGAAAGCGGTCATTATTATTATAGGGATACTAGGGTATTCACGCTTAATTTTCTGCAGCATATCAATACCATTAATTCCCGGCATTCTTACATCTGAAATAATAATATCAGGTGATATTTTTTGAAAATCTTCTAAAAAAGCTTCTACGTTTTCGAAGCAAGAGACATTATAATTCTCTTTTTTCAAAGCTTTATCTAAGACCCACCTTATTGATTTGTCATCGTCTAGAACGCAAATATGTTTATTATTCATTATTGTCACTTATTGGTAAAATAATCTTAAAAACAGTTTTTTCAGTATCTTCATCATAAATAATTATTCCTTTGTTGATTGATATCAATCTTTGTGAAATTGATAAACCTAAGCCATTACCACTATCTTTGTCAGTAATCAGCGGAAGAAATAATTTATTCTTTATGTCATCACTTATCCCAATACCGTTATCTATTATACTGATTACGCATACTAATTTATGCCTAATAGAATTAATTGTATAATTCCTATCAACTCTTGTTTTTATTTCAATTAAACCATTTTTTGTAATAGCCTCGTGGGAATTTTTTATTATGTTTAATAATGATTGAATTACCATATTCTCATCAATAAAAAGCAAAGGAATACTGGGATCATAATTTTTTTTATAGTTAAGCTTTTTTATTCCAAGGATTTTTATTATTTTTTCAATAATCTTATGAATATTTACTTTTTTGAAGTCAGGAAGATGATTTGAACTATTCATCTTATCTATATAATTTTTTAGTCTATCTACTTCACTAATTATAATATCTGTATATTCTTTGTATTTATTATCAATTTCTAAATTAAGTAATTGAGCAGCACCTTTTATTCCTCCCAATGGATTTTTTATCTCATGTGCTATTGAGCGAGTTATCATTGCTGACGTATTATTTTGATTCGTAAAGTTTGCATTTTTTACAATGTTCTTAATTCTTCTTATGGTTCGTATCTCTAATAACACATGTTTCTCATCCCCTTGATATATTGCTTGAACATTGCAGTCAACGAAATGTTTGCTTTTTGTTTTTAAAACTAATTCAACATCACGAGATACTGAAGATTGATTGAGTGCTATAGCGTCATACACTTGGTTAAGAATCATATTCTTTTGAGTAGAAAACAAACTATCAATTTTTGTATTTTTTAATATAGATTTGCTGCTGCTTAAGAGACTCTCCGCAGCTGTATTGACATGCGTAATTTTCATAAATCTGTCAGTGATGATCACAGAAGTACTTATATTATCCAGAATTTCGTATGCATCCATAATTTTTGTGTTAAGTAATAAAATTAAATATACACGAAATTTTGAGATTGCACAAATACAGTGCATTTTTAAAATATTATAATGCCCTAAACTAGGGCATTACAGTAATGAGCTAAAAACTGCTATAAACTATAGTACATCT
Organism: Gammaproteobacteria bacterium; assembly: GCA_029268385.1. GTDB lineage: Bacteria > Pseudomonadota > Gammaproteobacteria > Poriferisulfidales. The sequence continues at coordinate 31,239 of JAQWPG010000006.1, read as the reverse complement.
CAAACTCTAACGGGTGAGTATTAGCTTGGAAAGCCTGTACTTCTTCCATTTTAAGAGCAATGTATGCATCTATAGTTTCATCATCAAATACTCCACCAGCTTTTAGAAACTCTCTATCTTCATCAAGCGACTTAAGGGCTTCATCAAGCGAGGAGCATACATGGGGTATCTTTGCCTCGTCTTCAGGACTAAGATCATCAAATAGATCAATATCCATATTTGGACCTGGATCTATTTTATTTTTAATGCCATCAAGGCCAGCCATCATAAGTGCTGTAAAAGTCAAATAAGGATTTCCACAAGCATCTGGGAATCTTACTTCAATTCTTCTGGCTTTATCGTTTGCAACATAAGGAATTCTAATGCTTGCAGATCTGTTTTTGGCTGAGTAAGTTAATATAGTTGGAGCTTCAAAACCTGGGACAAGCCTTTTATAACTATTTGTCGCTGCATTAGAAAAAGCATTTATAGCTTTCGCATGCTTTATAATGCCTCCAATATAGTAAAGTGCAAGTTGAGATAGTCCACCATATTCATTGCCTAAAAATAGATTTTCGCCATTTAAAAATAAGGATTGATGAACATGCATACCATTGCCGTTATCATTAATAATAGGCTTAGGCATAAATGTTGCCGTTTTCCCATAATTATGCGCTACATTGTGTATTACATATTTCATTACCTGGTTTTTGTCAGCTCTTTTTACCATGGTATCAAATTTAGTTGCAATCTCGCACTGTCCCGCAGTAGCTACTTCATGATGATGAACCTCGGTTTCAACTCCCATTTCCTCAAGAACATTACACATTGCTGAACGAATATCTTGAAAAGAATCAACTGGTGGGACAGGAAAGTAACCACCTTTAACTCCTGGTCTGTGTCCAGTATTACCATCTTCATATTGTTCCCCTGAACTAAAGCATCCTTCTTCAGATTCTACCCTATAGAAAGATTCACCTATTTCGTTGCCATAAGTTACTGAATCAAAAATAAAAAATTCAGGTTCAGGCCCAAAATAAGCTGTGTCAGCAATGCCAGAATCTACTAAATATTTCTCTGCTCTATTAGCAATAGATCTTGGATCACGGCTATAGCCCTCTCCAGTACTTGGTTCAATAATATTGCATCTTACTGTTAGTGTTGGATCACTAAAAAAGGGATCCATAATTGCTGTGTCTACGTCTGGCATAAGAATCATATCTGATTCGTTGATCGCTTTCCAACCAGCAATTGAAGAACCATCAAACATTTTGCCATCTGTAAACAAGGATTCGTCCACTGCGCCTACTGGAATTGTTACATGTTGTTCTTTGCCTTTTGTATCAGTGAATCTTAAATCAACAAATTTGACATCATTCTCCTTTATTGTTTTCATTATATCTGACATTATTCGCTCCTGTATGTATTACATTAATTTCATTATTTATAACGTATATGTATGCATATATTGTGCCATGTATTTTATAAGGCATAAAATATGACTAAAATGTGTTAAATTGTTAGTACAATTCAATAATATATTAGATTTATATAGTAGTATATTACTAATTCAAAATTTACAATTTGTTTTATAATAAAGCCTACACATATTAGGTATATTTAAATTATGACATTTCAAGAAATTATATTTAAATTAAAGACATTTTGGGCAAGTAAAGGCTGTGTTTCGTTAGAACCTTACGACTTTCCTGTAGGCGCTGCGACATTTCATCCATCAACTTTTTTAAGGGCGCTTGGCCCTGAGCCGTGGAGGGCAGTTTACGCACAGCCCTGTAGGAGGCCAACAGACGGCAGATACGGAGAGAACCCAAATAGATTGCAGCACTACTTTCAACTTCAAGCTGTCCTAAAACCATCACCTGATGATATTCAAGATTTATATATTCAGTCTTTAGAATATATAGGCGTTCAAAGAAAAAATAATGATATAAAGTTTATAGATGATAATTGGGAGTCGCCTTCATTAGGTGCGGCGGGAGTAGGATGGGAAGTTTGGCTTAATGGTATGGAAATAAGCCAATTCACTTACTTTCAACAAGTAGGGGGTTTTGATTGCAAACCAGTAACAGGTGAGCTCACTTATGGATTAGAAAGAATAGCTATGCATTTGCAATCCATTGATAATTTATATGAAATTCAGTGGAATGAAGATATATCTTATGGAGAAATATACTTGCAAAATGAGCAAGAAAATTCTAAATATAATTTTGAACTAGTAGAGCCTAAAATACTAATCAAATTATTTGATGATATGGAGAAAGAATGTGTAAATTTATTAGAAAATAATTTACCGATTCCCGCTTATGATATTTTATTGCAAAATTCCCATTCATTAAATTTACTTGATTCGAAGCAAGCAATATCTTCTACGGAAAGGCAAGCGTATATACTGAGATTAAGAAAGCTGTCTTTTTTAATTGCTCAAAAATATTTGGAAAATAGAGAAAAAATTAATTTTCCATTAATGAAACATAAATAATTATGGAAAAAAATAATTTACTTTTTGAAATTGGCCTTGAAGACCTCCCTGCAAGAAACTTAAATATTTTTTCTGAAAAAATTAAAAAAAATATAGAGAAAAATCTATCTAAAAATAAAATTACTTTTGATTCAATAAACAACTTCTACACAAACATTAGATTAGTATTCGTAGTAAATAATATCCCTAAAAAAATTATTCTAGAAAAGAAACTGATAAAAGGACCGCCACTCAATATATGTTTTGATAAAAAAGTCCCAACAAAAACAGGCTTAGGATTTGCAAAAAAACATAACGTAGATATAAAAAAACTTAGCACAAAAGAAATTGATGGAAATAAATATTTATTTTTTGAACAACCAGAGATTACTATCAATACAAAAGACAAGCTATCTGAAGTTTTAGAGAATTCAATCAGTAATATAGAAGATCAAAAAGAAATGAGATGGGGTGATTCAAATACATCATTCATAAGACCTATTAGATGGTTATTGCTATTACTAGGAGATGAAAATATACATTTAAAAATAATGGGGATAGAAACGCAAGAATATACATTTGGCAACAAATCCTTACCAAATAAAAAAATTAAAATTAATGATGTTGATGATTACTTCTCAAAAATTAAGAATGAGGAAGTAGAAATAAGTCAAAATAAAAGAAAAGAAATAATTAAAAATGAAATTGAGGCGATAATCGAAAGTAATTTTTACGACAAAACTATAGATTTACAACTAGTAGATGAATTAGCTAATATGACTGAGTATCCTTATGTATTTCTGGGAAAATTTCCTGAAAAATTTTTGGATTTACCTCAAGAGGTTTTGAAATATGTAATCCAAGATACTCAAAAATACTCTTTAGTTTTTAAGAAAAAGAAAATAATAAACTATTTTATTGGAATTTCTAACGTAAAAATTAATAAAAATATAATTCAAGGAAATGAGAGAGTAATTAACCCAAGACTTGATGACGCGCAATTTTTTATATCTAAGGACCTAGATAGCAACATTTTTCAAAATAAAGAATTTCTTAAAAGGGTAATTTTTCACAAAAAATTAGGAAGTATGTTTGAAAAAGTTCAAAGAATTACTAAAATCTCGTCTTATATTAATAATGAAAGTTATCAGGATGAAAAACTATTACACAAAGATATAGCTGAATTATGTAAATTAGATTTAATTTCCAATATGGTTGTTGAAATACCAAAGTTACAAGGATACATTGGAAGTTATTATGCGCTTAAGAGCGGAATAAATAATATAGTGGCTGAAGGTATTAAAGATCATTATGCCCCAAGAAATCCGGAAGATAGTATCCCAAAAAGCATTGATGCACAAATCGTTTCTATCGCAGACAAGCTTGATACTATCGTTGGCATGTTTTTAGCAAATGAAAAACCAAGTGGTACTAGAGATCCATTGGGAATTAGAAGGTCAACCAACGGATTATTGAAAATCTTACTAAATACTAATCAAAGTATAAATATGACATTATTAGTTAATAAAGTTTACGATATTATTTCTTTAAATTTTAATGATTTAAAGAAAAACAAAAAAGGGCTTGATGATTGTCATATATATTTTAAAGAGAAATTAATTTCTCTACTTATAGAAAACTATAACTTTAAAGATAATGTTGTCTTGTCAGTTATAAATAATAATAAAAATATTAACCCTTATGAAATATTAAAGAAAATTGAAGCAATAAATACTATATTAGCAGATGATGATTATCAGAAGATGTTTAATAACGCAAAAAGAGTGGCAAATATTTTAAAAAAATCTGACTTAGCCCCAACAAGAGTTGTTAATGAAAATTTACTAAGAGAATCTAGCGAGAAGATATTATATAATAAAATCACTGAGATTGAAGAAGAGTTGAATTCATCTTTGGTAGATAATAACTATATAGAGTACTTAAAAAAATTAAATAGTCTTAGTGCTTGTACAAAAATTTTCTTTGAGGATGTAATGATTAACGATAAAGATGAAAATATTAAGTTAAATAGATTATCGTTATTATATTTAATCAATAGTTATTATACTAATCTTGCAAACGTTGCTAATTTAGCTTATTAAAAAATATGAAAATAATTGATTATTTGCAAAAATTTATCCTGAAAAGATTTTTCCCTTTTAAAGAATGGATTTCTGACCTTCGTAACCCAAAAAACTTACAAGCTGATATTGTTGCTGGCGTAACTGTAGCCTTAGTTTTGGTACCTCAGTCTATGGCTTATGCTCAATTAGCAGGTCTGCCCCCGTATTACGGTCTGTATGCCTCATTTTTACCAGTAGCAATAGCATCTATTTTTGGATCATCAAGGCAATTGGCAACTGGCCCAGTTGCGGTGGTAAGTCTTTTAACAGCTGCAGCTCTTGAACCAATAGCTAGTAGCGATCCATCAGGATATGTTGCATACGCTATAATGCTTGCTTTTCTAGTTGGTTTATTTCAATTATGCCTAGGGCTTTTGCGCCTAGGAGTGCTAGTTGACTTTTTATCTCATCCAGTTGTAACAGGGTTTACTAATGCTGCAGCAATCATAATTGCTACATCACAATTATCAAAACTATTTGGTGTAAGTGTTGTAACACAGGAACACCATTACCAAACTATTATGAATGTAATTTCGGAAGCTTTAGTTAATACTCACACTCCGACTCTCTTAATGGGAATTTTAGCAATATTTATTATTCTTTTTGTTAAAAAATTATCTAATAAGTATCCAGCTGTTTTAATTTCTGTTGTTATTACAACAGCAATATCTTGGTATATTAATTTTGAATCAAGATTTGGTGGAAAAGTTATTGGCGTTGTTCCTGATGGACTTCCATCAATGCAAATGCCACAAATAGATTTTTCCCAATTAGTTAATTTGGGAACTGTGGCTATAGCAATAAGCTTGATAGGGTTTATGGAAGCCATCTCTATTGCAAAAGCAATGGCAACACAAACTAAGCAAAGACTAGATGCTGATCAAGAATTAATAGGACAAGGATTAAGTAATTTAGCTTCGAGTTTTTTTCAGGGTTACCCAGTTTCAGGATCTTTTTCAAGGTCTGCAGTAAATATATCTGCAGGAGCTGTAACAGGATTCTCGTCTGTTGTTACAGGCCTAGTAGTAGGAATAACTTTATTATTTTTAACTCCATTATTATATCATTTACCTCAAGCAACTCTAGCAGCAGTAATTATAACTGCAGTTATAAATTTGATTAAATTTAATCCAATAAAATACGCTTGGAAAGTTCAAAAGCATGATGCAATAATATCAGTGATAACTTTTCTTGTTACATTACTCCTCGCCCCAGAATTAGAAATGGGGATAATTGTTGGTATTATATTGTCGTTAGGAAGTTACTGTTACAGATCAATGAGACCAAGAGTTATTTGCCTATCAAAAAATAAACAAGGGGTATTTAGGAACTCCGATGCAAACAATATACCAAAATGCTGTTCTATATCAGTAATGAGATTTGATGGACCCTTAATATTTACTAACGCAGGCCATTTTGAAAATGAAGTTATTGAGAGAGTCGCTACTAAACCTGAATTAAGATATTTTATAATAGACGCAATTGCAATTAATGAAATAGATGCGTCAGGTCAAGATATGCTTAATAGCTTATCATCAAGATTATACGACCAAAATATTAAACTATACTTTGCAAGAGTTCATAAACCCATAATAAAAATCTTTACAGATACAGGTTATTCAACTGGGCAATGGAAAACTCATTTCCACAGAACAATAGATGACGCAATAGAGAATGCTTGGTCAGATTTAGGATGTACAAATATCTCACCACCATTTTGTACTAGTAAAATATGCCCTATGAATAGAGAAACAGCTGGTCTATCTTCTATATACGAGGCTAGTATAAAAAAAATAAAAAAATAAAAAATTATTTCACTTTGTAAGACAATTCAGTAATTTTGTGCCCAAGAGAAATCCCTCTTTTTTCAAATTTTGTCAAACATCTTTTTTTGTATAAATAAATATCATTTATTCTTTCAAAATTAGTATTTTGATCAAATATCTTAATTATGTGATCACTATAATTAGACCAATCAGTAGCAATTTTTATAAAACCGTTTTTAGCAATTTTACGATTTGCCAAATTCAAAAAATCTTCATTAATTATTCTTCTTTTATAATGCTTTTTTTTAGGCCATGGATCAGGGAAAAATAAACTCAAACCATACAGGCTGTTATCCGTTATAAAGTTTTCTAAAAAAATTACTGCATCATGACAAGATACTTTTATATTTGTTAATTCTTCTTTAGATATTTGTTTTAGAATATTACCTACGCCTGATTCATAAACTTCTATACCAATAAAATTTAATTCTGGAAATTTCTTTGCAATGCTAGTTAATAATTTTCCATCACCAAAACCAATATCTAAAACGCATGGATTATAATTGTTAAAAAATTCTTTATAGTCAAATTCTCTTTCTGCTGAGAAAAAATTTAAATCTTTTTCTTTGTTTTTTAAATATATTTTTTGTGAGTTTGTAAGTCTACCACTTCTTTTTACAAAGCTTTTTATATGCAGCGAATTATTCATGACAACGCATTTTTCTTATTACTTGAAGGGATTGCAATACTACTTAATTTCATTCTTTTAGCTTCGTAAGCATATCTTCCTGCAATTACAGCATGCTTCATGGCTTTAGCCATTAATATAGGATTTTTTGACATGGCTATAGCAGAATTTAATAATACTGCGTCGCAACCCATCTCCATTGCTATGGTTGCATCACTAGCCGTTCCAATACCAGCATCAATGATAATTGGAATTTTTGCGTTTTTAATAATTTTTTTTATATTGGCCTTGTTTATAATCCCTTGCCCAGTTCCGATTGGAGATGCCAATGGCATAATAGCTGCGCATCCTATAGTCTCAAGTTCATTTGCTAATAAAACATTATCAGTAGTGTAGACCATTACTGAAAAGCCAAGACCAACTAATTCTTTAGCTGCTATTAGAGTTTCTTTTTCATTGGGTAACAAAGTATTTTTATCTGCTAAAACCTCTAATTTTATTAGATTATCATTCAATAGTTCCCTTGCTAACATTGATACTCTAACTGCATCTTCAGCAGAAAAGCACCCTGCGGTATTTGGCAAAATTTTATAGTTATTAGGATTTATATAATCTAATAAACTTTTTTGATTTGTATTTTGACCTATGTTGGTTCTTTTAATTGCAACGGTTATCATTTCAGCATCACTAGCTTTCAAAGCTTCTTGTGTCTGCTTAAAATCTTTGTACTTGCCACTCCCGATAATTAATCTAGAGTTATATATTTTATTGTTAATTAGAAAACCCATTTTTTAGCCACCACCAACTGCTGTTATAATTTCAACTTTATCATTATTATTTAACTTATACTTTTCCCAAAGATTTTTTGTTATTATTTCTTTATTTATTTCTACAACAATATTATTTTCACTTATATTATTTTTTTTTAAAAATTCACTTATGGTTAAATCAGTTTCAGAAAAGAATTTTTTTCCATTTATCAATATATTCATTTTTTATTAACATGTTGTTTCATAGTATTTACATAGTGTTTCGAAGAAAATTTAATATATTCAATTTCTTTATTTGTCAGATCTCTTGCAGGTTTTGCAGGAGACCCTTTGTACAAAATTCCAGATTCAATTATTTTATTAGGACTGACTAGACTGCCAGCTGCAATCATAGAATTGCTTTGGATTATGGCACCATCTAAAATTATACTTCCTATTCCAATTAAGCAAGAATCCTCTAAAGTACATGCATGCAATATTACGCCGTGACCTATGGTAACATCATTACCTATTTTTAATGGGAAGCCGCCTGGTGTAAATATATTATCACTTGTAACATGAAGGATTGAACCATCTTGTACATTTGTTCTTTTACCTATTGTTACTTTTTGCACATCGCCTCTTACAACTGTTTGAGGCCAAATAGATGATTCTTCATCTATTGAAACATCTCCGATGATAGTGCAGCTTTCGTCTACATAAGCATCTTTATGTATATTTGGAGAAAAATCTTTAAATTTTCTTATGGTCATTTTGTTGTATTATAGTTTCTTTATTAATTATATTAAATTATTTATTTCATGTTTAAAGATAAACTTTATTTATATATTAAATTAATGAGGCTAAATAGCCCCATAGGAATACTATTGCTATTATGGCCGCCATTTTGGGTAATTGCATGTACTAATAACGGAGAAATATATAATTTTATAAGTTTAATTTTTTTAATAGGAGTTATTACAACAAGAACAATCGGTTGCGTAATTAATGATTTTTTTGATAAAAAATTTGATAGTAAGGTCTATAGAACAAAAGATAGGCCATATGCATCAAATCTCATAAATAAAAAAGAAGTTATTTTTATATTTGGAGTATTATCAATTATTAATTTAAGCCTTCTTTTTTTCTTGAACACAAAAACTATTTATATCGCTCTTTTCGCTATTATTTTTATCGTAACTTACCCGTTAACAAAAAGGTTCATAAAAGCACCGCAAATATTTTTAGGAGTTGCTTTCTCTATTTCTACATTAATGGCATATACAAGCATAGCTAATAAATATCCAAACGATATAACTTGGATTTTCTTTTTTGCCACATTAGTATGGGTTACAATGTTCGATACAATGTATGCAATGTCAGATAAAAGAGATGATCTTAAAATAGGAATTAATTCAACTGCAATATTATTTGGCGATAAGGATAAGTTTATCATTGGGGTATTACAGTGTATTTTTTATTTAATTTTTATGTATATTGGTTATTTAAAAGAATACGGCTCTACTTTTTTCTTTTTTCTTATTATGGCAATTGGGGTAGGTGTGTATAATCAAGTATTGATAAAAAATAGAGAGCCAAAGTTTTGTATAATGGCATTTAAAAATAATCAATATGTAGGCTTGTTAATTTTTCTAGGTATATATGGGGAGTATCTTTTATGAGTAATGTACGCAATGATTGGGAATTAGAAGAAGTTTTGCAACTTTTTAATAAATCGTTTAACGAGCTATTGTATCAAGCTCACGATATACATGTTAAAAATCACAAAAAGGATATGGTGCAAGTTTGCACTCTTCTTTCAATTAAAACTGGTGGTTGCCCAGAAGATTGCGGATATTGTTCGCAAAGTATTCATAGTGATGACCCAATAGAAGCAACACCATTAATGTCTTTAGAAGAAGTTGAGAAACAGGCAAAACTTGCGCGTGATCAAGGTTCTACTAGATTTTGTATGGGAGCAGCTTGGAGAAGACCAAGTAATAAAAATATAGATAGGGTTATAAAAATGATCGATATTGTTCACGATCTTGGAATGGAAAGTTGTGTTACGCTTGGTATGTTATCAGAAGACCAAGCAGTAAGACTTTCAAAATCAGGCCTAAACTACTACAACCATAACCTTGACACTTCTCGAGAGCATTACACAAAAGTAATTAGCACAAGAAATTATCAGGACAGATTAAATACATTAAAGTATGTAAGGGAATCAGGGATTAAAGTTTGTTCGGGCGGTATATTAGGACTTGGCGAATCAAGAGATGACAGAGCAAAGCTTTTAATAGAATTAGCTAATCTAGAATCTCATCCAGAATCTGTTCCAATAAATATGTTGGTTCAGATGGAGGGCACAAGATTATATGATAATGAAAAAGTTGATGAAATAGAATTTGTTAGAACTATTGCATTAACTAGAATAATGATGCCAAATACTTATGTTAGGTTATCTGCAGGAAGAGAATCAATGTCAGAATCAATGCAGGCATTATGTTTTTATGCTGGCGCAAACTCTGTATTTTATGGAGAAGAACTGTTAACAGCTCCAAATGTAGAAGTTGAAAAAGATAGAGAATTATTTAATAAGCTAGGTATGAAGATCGAGGGAGAAAGTGATCAAATTGATAATTTAAACAATAACAAGACTTCAAATGCAGAGGAAAAACAAAATATTTATAATTTAAAATTAATTAATTAATTATTAAAAATAATTTGAGCAAAATAATAAAAAAAAAACTTAAAGATCTTAAGCTGTCTAACAACTTCAGAATCAGAAAAGTTAAAGATTCTGGAAACTCACACATATTTGTACATAAAAATAAAGAGTATCTTTCCTTTGCTAGCAACGACTACCTTTCTCTTTCAAACGATAAGAGAATTATAAATGCAGCTAAGAAATCTTTAGATAATCATGGGTATAGTACAAGCTCATCAGCTTTAATATCAGGATATACAAAGTCACACATGAAATTAGAAGAAGAAATCTCAGATTTCCTAGGCCAAGAAAAAACATTATTATTTTCAACAGGTTATCAAGCTAATCTAGGTGTTATCAAGTCATTAGTTAATAGAAATGATACTATTCTTTCTGATAAGCTTAATCACGCATCATTAATTGATGGTTCGATTATATCTAGAGCTAGCTTTAAAAGATATCGTCACAATGATTTTAAAGATTTAGAAAACTTACTTCTTAAAAGTAAAGCAAAAACAAATCTAGTAATTAGTGATTCTCTTTTTAGCATGGATGGCGATATTGCAGATTTAAAAAAAATTAACAAAATAGTTCAAAATCATGAATCATTATTTTTGATAGATGAGGCTCATGCCTTAGGAGTTTATGGTAATGAGGGTAGAGGTTTTGTAAACAAATACTCATTGAATAAAAAATCTAATATTTTTGTTACAGGAACTTTTGGAAAATCTGTTGGAACCTTTGGAGCTTTTACTTCTGGACAAAAAGATAGTGTCGAATATGTAATGCAGAAAGCTAGGAGTTATATATATTCTACATCTCTACCAGTAAATGCTGTGGAAGCAACTAGAGAGTCTTTGAAAATCATACAAAAAGAAAACTGGAGAAGAGAAAAATTATTTTCATTAGTGAACTATTTTAGAAAAAATATTAGTGAATCAGGTTTTAATGCCTTGGATAGCAGATCACAAATTCAAGCTATATTAATAGGAAGTAGTAAAAATGCTATTTATGTAAGCGAACAATTACTTAAAAATAAGATTTATATTCCTGCAATAAGGCCCCCAACAGTTGAAGAAGGTAAATCCAGGCTAAGGGTCTCAATAACTACAGATCATGAAGAGTCTGATATAGATTATTTAATAAATATTTTACATACGATATCAAGAAATCTTGTACAATCTTAGTATGACTGAAAAGATTAAAATATTACTTGGTGTTACTGGCGGAATTGCCGCATATAAATCAGCTGAAATTGCAAGATTGCTAATCAAAAATGATTATTTAGTAAAAGTTGTAATGACAAGAACTGCCGAGGATTTTATAACTCCATTGACTTTTGAAACACTAACAAACGACCAAGTTTATAAATATAATACAGCAATAAAAGATCAACCAATGCTTCATATAGATTTAGCTAGATGGGCCGATTTAATACTTGTTGCGCCTACAACTGCAGAATTTTTATCTAAAATATGCCATGGTAGGGCTGACGATATTCTTACTACAACATGTTTAGCTTTTGATAAAAAAATAGTATTAGCCCCCAGTATGAATAAAAATATGTGGGAAAATAAAGCAACGCAAGAAAATTATCAAAACTTAAAAAAAAGAGGAATACTTTTTTCCGGACCTGAATTTGGAAGTCAGGCATGTGGAGATATAGGCTCAGGAAGAATGAAAGAGCCAGAAAATATTCTTGATGATATTAATCAATTAACGAAAAAAAGTACCAAATTATTTAAAGATAAAAAAATTTTAATTACTGCTGGTCCAACAATAGAAAATATAGATCCAGTAAGATATTTATCAAATAGAAGTTCAGGGATGATGGGATGTGAAATTGCTAATGCATTTTATGAACAGGGAGCAAATGTTTTATTAGTTAAAGGCCCTTGCAATTATAGGCAAAAAGAAGAAATACAATCTATAGAAGTAAAAAGTGCAAAAGATATGCTTTTTTCAGTAGAAGATAATATAGAAGGTTGTGATATTTTTGTATCAGTAGCAGCAGTTTCTGACTTTACTGTAAAAGACTTATCAGAAAATAAAATTAAAAGTGAAAAGAATTTTAAGTTAGAGTTAACAAAAAATATAGATATCCTAAAAACAATATCAAAAAAATATAATAATATTTTTACCATAGGTTTCGCAGCAGAAACAAGCGAATTGAAATATAATGCTGTAAAAAAATTAAAAGATAAAAAGATATCTGTTATAGCTGCAAATAAAGTAAGTTTCTCAGAAGGTATAGATAATAAAAGTAACTCAATTACTTTATATTGGGGGGATGGATTAGAAAAGATTTTGAAATTAAAAGATAAAAGAGATTTGGCAATCGAATTTGTTGAAGAGATATCAAATATTTATAATTAGGAATAAAAGTATGTTAAAAAAAGTGCAGGTGAAAATCTTAAACAATAATATTAATTCAGGTATACCGATGCCAACCTATGCAACTGAGGGTTCAGCAGCTTTAGATTTAAGAGCATGTATAGATAATAAAATAGAACTTTTACCTAAAAATACAATATTAGTTCCAACAGGCCTTGCTTTTTATATTCAGGATAAAGATTATGCTGGGATTATTTTACCAAGATCTGGTTTGGGTCATAAACATGGAATTATTTTAGGAAACTCTGTTGGCCTAATAGATTCAGATTACCAGGGGGAATTAATGGTTTCGTTGTTTAATAATAGTAATAATGTTTTCATCATTAATCCTGGCGATAGAATAGCACAATTCATGCTCATACCAGTTATTAGTATAGAATACGAATTTGTAGATGATTTTAATGCTACCTCAAGATCATCAGGCGGCTTTGGCCATAGTGGAACAAGTTAGTAATGGAAGTATTAAAAAGCATATTTAAAGCTTATGACATAAGAGGAATTTATGAAAAAGAATTATCATTAGATTCAGTAAGTTTAATAGCAAAAGCATTATGTGAAATATATAAAACTGGGAATGATAAAATAGTTGTCGGTAGAGATGGAAGGTTATCAAGTTCAGCAATTTCTAAATCATTAATATCTGGGCTTCTAAAATGCGGAAAAGAAGTGGTAGATATTGGTCAAGTCCCAACTCCACTGCTATATTTTGCAGTTAAATATTTTAAATTAAATTCAGGAATTATGATTACTGGAAGTCATAATCCCAAAAAATATAATGGTTTAAAAATAATAATGGATGGACACTCACTTGCAGGCGAAGAAATTCAAAATATATACGATAAAGTAGTTAATATAAAATCAAATAATGAATATAAGGATATACCGTCAAAATACAAAGAAATACAAATAGACGACAAATATCTCAAAGATCTTTTGCAAGATATAAAAATTAATAAAAACTTAAAAATTGCTATTGATGCAGGAAATGGCGCAGCTGGCCCTGTTGCACTAAAAGCATATAAAAAACTTGGAATAGATATAATAGATTTATACTGTGATATTGATGGAAATTTTCCAAATCATCACCCTAATCCAAGTGATCCAAAAAATTTAGAAGATTTAATATCGTCAGTAAAAAAAAATAAATGTGATCTTGGGATTGCATTTGATGGAGACGGTGATAGATGTTTAATAATAGACAATCTAGGAAAAATTCTTTGGCCAGATAGACAAATGATGCTCTATTCAAAAAATATTTTAGAAAAAAGTAAAAATGAAAAAATTGTATTTGACGTGAAATCATCAAAAGATCTGCCCATTTTTATAAAAAAATATAATGGAATACCGGTGATGTCTAGAACAGGGCATTCTTATATAAAAATGAAAATGAAAGAAATAGGCGCTCTACTAGGAGGTGAAATGTCAGGTCATATATTTTTCAATGACCGATGGTACGGTTTTGATGATGGCATATATGCAGGCTTGAGGATGTTAGAAATAATATCAAATGAAGAAAAATCAAGTAGTGAGATATTTAATGAATTACCATCTTCTTTTGCAACACCAGAATTAAATATTGCTGTTGATAAAGATGGTAATCAACATGAATTTATGAAAAAATTCTGCAACAGTGTTAATTTTGAGGGCGCAAAAATCTCTAAAATTGACGGTTTCAGAGCAGATTTCGAAAATGGCTGGGGTTTGGTAAGAGCTTCAAATACTACGCCTTGTTTAGTAATGAGATTTGAAGCAGACACAAAAAAGGAATTAAAAAAAATACAAGATAGTTTTATAAGAGAAATACTGAAAATTGATTCAAAACTAGAGATACAGCATGGAAAAGAATAAAGCAGAACAAGTTATAAAAATTTTGACTGAAGCATTACCTTTTATACAAAAATTTTCAAAGAAAATTTGTGTAGTAAAATATGGTGGTGCAGCAATGGTTGAAAAAGATCTAAAAAATGGTTTTGCTAGAGATATAGCTCTTATGAAACAAGTAGGAATAAATGTAGTTGTTGTACATGGAGGAGGACCTCAAATTGACAAAGAACTTAAAAAATTTAATATACAAAGAAATTTTGTAGATGGAATAAGAGTAACAGACAGAAATACCATAGAAGTTGTTGCAAATACATTAAATGATTTGGTAAATAAAGAAATAGTGAGTTTAATAAATAGTAATGGTGGAAATTCAATTGGTTTAGCAAAAAATAATAATAACTTAATAAGAGTAAAAAAATTAACCTCTGAAAAAATTGATTATGGTTATGTTGGAGAAATTATAGATATTGATTCAAATTATTTATATGATTTAATGAATTCAAATTACATTCCTGTCATAGCGCCATTAGGATTTGATGAAAATAACGATATTTATAATATAAATGCAGATTCTGCAGCAAGCGCAATAGCATCAAATTTAGCTGCCGAAAAACTAATTTTTTTAACGGATCAAACTGGTGTACTTGATCAAAAAGGAAATTTAATATCTTCATTGAATTTTAATGAAATTGAAAATCTAATAAGTTCAAATGTTATTAAAGGAGGAATGCTACCAAAAATTAAGGCATGTCTAAACTCACTTAAAAATAATGTAAAAATGGCTCATATCGTTGATGGAAGAATACAACACTCAGTACTTCTTGAGATTTTTACTAATGAAGGTATAGGAACATTAGTTAAAAAATGACTAAATGCTTAATAATTGGCTCAGGTATTATAGGTTTAACAACAGCCTATGAGTTATCAAAAGCTGGGCACAGGGTCACCATAATAGATAATGATAAGAACGGGAAAGCATCTAAATCAGCAGCAGGTCTACTATTCCCACTAAATCCGTGGAACAATTCAAAAAACATGCAGAAATTATGTATGGCAGGGCATCAAGAATATAATAATTTTTTTAACATATTAAACAATAAAGAAAAAAATGAAATAGGGTTTGAAAAAAAGAATTTAATAATATTTGGTGAAAATATTGATTTAGCTAAAAACTGGTACCAAAAAAATTTTAATATTAAATTTAACTATACTAAAAAAAAATTAAATACAATTGAGAAAAATATAAAAGAATCCCATAAAAATTTTTTAGAAATTGAAAATATAAATGTTATAAATCCACAAAAGTTATTAAATTACCTTAAGCATATTTTAATAAAAAAAAATGTAGAATTTAAAAAATATAATATAGAGAAATTAAATATTTTTCTAGGTATGCCTGAAAATGATAAGTATGATTTTATAATAATTTGTGCTGGAGCCTGGAGTAACTATATATTAGAAAAAAAAGATATGTATTTAAAGCCAATCAAAGGGCAATTGCTTTATTTCAAAACAGAAGAAAAATTAATTCATAATGTTTTGTTGTATAAAGATTATTATATTATACCAAGAAATAATAATAATATAGTTGTGGGGGCAACCATAGAAGATGTGGGCTTTGATGAAAAAATAACAGAAAAAGCAAAAACATACTTAGCAAATTCTATCGCTGAAATTTTTGAAAAAAAAATTAAGATGATTAATTTTCAGCAAAAATTTGGATTTAGACCTTATATTGACACAGAAGAGCCTTGTATTATTGCAGATGATACTGATAAAAGGTTAATTTATAATTTTGGTCATTATAGGTATGGTGTTTTAACTGCAATATCTTCGGCTAAGAAGGTATTAGATTTAATTTCATAAAATTTTATAAAACAAAATAATGTAATTAAATTGTATCTAAAATTTTAATTTAAAACTCGAGTTATTTATGTCAAAATATACAAAAATTAAAGGAGACAGTATGGATATTTTTAGAATAGTTGCATTATCTTTAGGTATTATAATTTGCGTGTTAACAGTTTATTTTGCCCTTGCAGGAATAGGAATGGTCTAGTTTTTTAGGATTAGTTCCTTAGGTATTTTAAATGTTATATCTTCTTCAACACCAATAGAATCTATAACATTTAGAGCGCCATAACCTTTTAACTTGCTTATTATAGATTGAACTAAAACTTCAGGCGCTGATGCCCCAGCAGTTAAACCAATATTTTTTTTATTAGACAGCCATTTTACATCTAAATCGTCTGCACTATCTAATAAGTACGAAGGAACCCCCGCTCTTGTTGAAATTTCTTTTAATCTATTAGAGTTAGAGCTATTTTCAGAGCCCACTACAAAAATTACATCACATTTTTCAGTAAGTTCTTTGACAGCATTTTGCCTATTAGTGGTCGCATAGCAAATATCTCCTCTTGTTGGCTCAATAACATTATTATACTTAATTTTAATAGCATTAATAATTGCAGAAGTATCGTCAATTGAAAGTGTTGTTTGAGTAACATAAGCGATTTCACTATCATTGTTAAATTTAAGATTAGCAACATCATCCTCATTTTCTACTAAAACAATTTTAGAATCTAATTTAGAAACATATCTGCCAATAGTACCTTCTACTTCTGGATGACCTCTATGCCCAATCAAAATAGTATTTATTCTTTTTTTTGATAGTCTTGCTACTTCCATATGAACTTTTGTAACTAAAGGGCAAGTAGCGTTGAAAACCTGAAGATTTCTTTTCTCAGATTGTTCAATTATTTGTTCTGAAACACCATGAGCACTGTAAATTAATATGGAATGCTCAGGAATCTTGTTAACATCTTCGATAAAAATAACACCTTTCTCTTTCAGCTCGTCAACAACATACTTATTATGAACAATTTCATGTTTTACATATATTGGAGCACCAAAAATATCTAAAGCTCTATTGGTAATTTCAATAGCCCTATCAACACCAGCACAAAATCCTCTTGGGTTAGCTAAAATAATATTCATAATTTTTTTTTGTTATTTGAAAACATAGAATATAACAATAATATAATCCCAATAGAGATTGCAACATCAGCAATATTAAAAATTGGCCAGTAAAAGTTATTGTAATGTATTTCAATAAAATCAATAACATAGCCGTAGACAATTCTATCATATAAGTTACCTAAAGCTCCACCAATTACAAAACTGTATGCAACATATTGAGTATCTTTATCGTTTATCAAAATGTATGCAATTATAAAAATCACCAAAAAGCTAAATATTACAAAAAACCATCTTTGCCAACCACCTGCATCACTAAGAAAACTAAAAGCTGCTCCATAGTTAAACGCTAATGTTAAATTTAAATAATTATTGATAATTACAGAATGATTGATTAGAAGGTCATTTAAAGCGTAGTTTTTTGAAATTAAGTCTAATAGAAATATAAGAATGATAATTGCAAAAATTATTAAATTTTTCTTAAACATTGTGTCTTAACTCGCCATCACCATAGACATTTGAGATACATCTTTCGCAAATATTTTCATATTTTTTATTAATGCCAACACTAGCGCACTTATGCCAACATCTCTCACATTTAAAATTTTCAGATTTAACGATTTCTATAAAAATATCATGATTATTGATAGATATAAGTTTTGAATTTTCTTTCTCATTAATATTTTTTAAATAAGCATTAGATGTAATAAATATAAATTTTAACTCTTTCCCAAGTTCGCTCAATATATTATAAAGTTCATTTGAGCAATAAATTGTTACGTCTGCTTCCAAAGATGAGCCAATAATATTATCAACTCTTTTTTCTTCTAATGATTTTGATACAGCTTTTTTGACTTCTAAAATTTCAGTCCAATCATTGTCATTTATTTTACAGACCTCAAAATTATTTATATCTATATCAAGCCAATTGTTATAGAAAATTGATTTGTCTTTATTTTTTGGGATATGAGACCAAGCTTCTTCTGCTGTATGAGGGCATATTGGTGCTATCCAAGTTAGTAGCATTTTTGTTAAAAAGTACATAGCATGCTGGGCAGATAATCTTTCTTGAGAATTTTTTTTACAGGTATATTGTCTATCTTTAATCACATCTAGATAAAAAGACCCCAATTCATTAACGCAAAAACTATGTATTGTCTGTGACAATAAATGAAAATTATATTGGTCGAATTGTTTTTTTATTTCTTCTTGTGTTGTAAAAGCTTTTTTTAAAACCCATTTATCTAATTCAATAATTATTGCTTCTTGTGAGAATTGATCAGGATCATAGTCTGCTAAATTAGAGAGTAAAAATCTAACTGTATTTCTTATTTTTCTGTATTTATCAGATGTTCTACTTAATATTTCATCTGAAACATTCATTTCAGAAGAAGAATCAGTTGATGCAACCCATAATCGAAGTATATCTGAGCCCAGTCTATCAATGATTTTCTGTGGCGCTATAACATTACCTTTAGATTTAGACATTTTGTTGCCTTTAGCATCGACTGTGAATCCGTGTGTCATAGCTGTTTTATACGGAACAGAATTATTAATTGCTACTGAGGTTAAAAGAGAGGACTGAAACCATCCCCTATGTTGATCAGAACCTTCTAAATATAGATCCGCAGGAAAACTTAGATCTGTAATTTTTTCCAACACCGCCGCATGCGAGGAACCAGAATCAAACCAAACGTCTAAAGTATCTGTAACTTTTTCATAATCCTCAGGGTTATCAATTAAATCCTCAATTTTAATATCAAACCATTTTTCTATACCATATTGCTCAACCAGTTTTGATACCCTTGAAAAAATAATTGATGTGTTAGAATGTGGTTCACCTGTTTTTTTATTAATTAACATTGTAATAGGGACACCCCATTTTCTTTGTCTTGATATACACCAATCTGGTCTGCCAGAAAGCATACCTTGAATCCTTGCCTCACCCCATGCAGGCAACCAATTTACCTCAGACACTTTTCCTAAAGTGCTTTCTAATAACCCATTTTTATTCATAGAAACAAACCATTGAGGTGTTGCTCGATAAATTAATGGGGTTTTAGTTCTCCAACAGTGTGGGTATGAATGTCTAAACTTATTTTTACTTAATAATTTATTTTCTCTCTGTAGAAGATCAATAACATATTCATCCAGCTTATAAACATGTATTCCATTAAATTCTTTAGGATACCCTGAAAAAACTCCATTACTCTGAATAGGGTTAACTACTTCTAAGTTATGTTTAATGCCAAGTTCAAAATCTTCTACACCATGTGCAGGAGCTATATGAACGCAGCCCGTACCTGAGTCATCAGTTACATGATTACTATCAATTATATTTATAGTATTGTTTAAGAATGGATGTTGGGCCTCCAAATTTATTAACTTTTCTCCACTACATGTTGCTATTACTTGCAAATCAAGCGCTACTCGATCTTTAAAACTTTCTAAAAGATTTTCAGAAATAATATAATTTTCTTTTTGATCAGAAATTAAAATGTAATTAAAATCTTTTTTTATTGCTACTGATTTATTTGAAGGCAGTGTCCATGGTGTTGTTGTCCAAATAACAACAGATGTATCTAAATTAATATTTTTAATATTAAATATTTTTTCAATATTTTCTAATGATGTGATTTTAAATTTCACATCTATAGACGTAGACTCTTTTTCTTTATACTCAACTTCAGCCTCTGCTAAAGCTGATTGAATTTTTACACACCAGTTAACTGGCTTAAAACCTTTTTTCAAATGCCCATTATTATATATTTTTTCTAAGGACTTAATTGTCGAAGCTTCAAATTCTTTATCAAGGGTAAGATAGGGATTTTCCCAATCTCCAAGAATACCTAGTCGCTTAAAGTCTTTCTTTTGCCTATCAACTTGTTTGATTGCGTACTCTCTACATAAATTTCTGAAATCTTTATCAGAAATATTTTCTTTTTTATTTAATTTTTTTTCAACTTCTAGCTCAATTGGCAAACCATGACAATCCCAGCCTGGAACAAATGGCGTGTAAAATCCAGATAAAATTTTAGATCTTAATATAATATCTTTTAGAATTTTATTTACAGCATGCCCAATATGTATATCGCCGTTAGCATATGGAGGACCATCATGCAGTATAAATTTTTTAGAATTTTTATTTAAATTTAATAAACTTTTGTAAAGATTTTCATCTTCCCATTTTTTTTGTATTAGCGGTTCTTTAGCAGGCAAATTTCCTTTCATAGGAAATTCAGTTTTTGGTAGATTCAATGTATCTTTATAATTAGTCATTTTATTTTAAATATTTTTTTTGCTGAATTAATGTCATTATCAATACTATCTTTAAGCTCTTCAATTCCTTTAAATTTCTTAGTTTCTCTAATTTTTGAGATAATGTGAAATTCTAATCTCCTGCCATATAGATTTTTAGATAAATCAAATATATGGGCTTCAAATAAATACGTATTTCCATCAAAAGTAGGTTTATAACCTATATTTGCAACACCATAATATTCTTTGTTATCAAAATAAGTGGAAACTGCATATACGCCACTTAATAAAATATTAGCCTTTAATTTTATATTTGCAGTTGGAAATCCTATTTTAGAGCCTCTTTTTTCTCCGTGTATTATCTTACCAGAAATCGAGTAACTCCTGCCAAGCATTTTTGAAGCTAATGCAAAATCATTACTAGCAATTGCATCTCTGATTAATGTGCTAGAAATACGAGTATTTTCAATACATTGCTTATTTTCAATATTTAAGTTAAAAAAACCTTTTGATGCATAATTTTCTAAATCTTCAATATTCCCAGACTGATTTTTACCAAATTTAAAATCATCTCCAACAGTTAAGGATTTAATATTTAGTTTTTTAATAAGTATTTCTTCAATAAAATCGTGAGCACTCATTGATATTAAATTTTTATTGAATCTTAGAATTACAAGATAATCAATATTGAACTTTTTTAAAAAATTAATTTTTTCATAAATAGAAATAACTTCAAAATTTTTATTTGAAAAATAAATTTTAGGAAGTGGATTGAAAGTAATTATAGCGCTTTTAACGCCTTTCTGTTTTGCTTTCTTAGCAATATTATGAATTATTTTTTGATGTCCTAAGTGAATACCATCAAAGCCTCCAATACTAGCAATCACTGGTTCTTTAAAAGAAATGTTTTCTATATCTCTGAATATTTTCATTTATCTATTATTTTATATTTTTTGGGGATACCTTCAGCATGTATAACATAATAAAGTATATTATTGACGATGAAAAAATTATTAAGAATAAGTCTCTTATCCTTTCAAATAAAATCAATTCTTCCCAAGATTTAGCATTTAGATCAAAATTTAAAATTAATATAGCCATGATTATAGATGCTAAAAATGATTTTAAAAACACATTTAATAAACTTTTATTAATAATTAATATTTTTGTTTTAACCGCGTTTTTGAAAAGGTAATAAAAATTTATGTAGGCTGATATGGTTGTTGCTAATGCTAGACCCGCGTGAACACCTTCAAAATTAATTTTTAATAAATATAAAACAAGCGAAATATTTAAAATAAAATTAAATATTACTGCGATCAATGCCGCTTTCACAGGATACTTTGTATTTTTCCTAGAGTAATAATTTGTGATTAGTATTTTAGCGCCAATCATACCAGGAAGCCCTAAGGCAAATGCCATTAAGCTCAAAGCTGTCATATTTACATCATTTTCTGAAAACTCCCTATATTGCAGAAGTGTTATTAATATTGGTTTTGCAAGCAAGATTAAGCCTATACATGCAGGAATAGAAATTATGATACCAAGTTTTAACCCCCAGTTTATAGTTGAGTTATAAGATTTCGTATCGGACTTATTGTAGTGTTCAGATAACTTTGGTAATAAAACGGTAGCAATTGATATTCCAAACAAAGCTAAAGGCAATTCTATAAATCTATCTGACATGTATAACCAGCTTATGCTGCCAGTTATTAAAAAAGAAGCAATAATCGTATCAAAAATAAGATTTATTTGGGTTACTGAAGAGCCAAAAATAACAGGTAGCATTAATTCTTTAATTTTTTTGATGCCTGGGTGATTCTTGTTATAGCAAAATTTTGGATATAGCTTCAGTCTGTATAGAGAGTGTGTTACAAATAGTAATTGCAAGATTCCAGCTATCATCAACCCCCATGCTAAAGCATAAACTGGTTCAGAGAAAAATGGAGAAAAGAATAATACACTAATTATTAGAGAAATGTTAAGAATAGCTGGTGTTAATGCTGGAATAGAAAACTTTTCATATGAATTAAGAATGCTGGAAGCAACCGCCGTTAAACATATAAAGAACATATATGGAAATGTAATCCTTAATAACTCATAAGAAAGTTCATACTGCCCAAATTCAGAATGTACAAAACCCGGTGCTATTAAATAAATTAAAACCGGCGTGACTATTACTCCAATGATGGAAATTACTATTAAAATTATTGAAAGATATGTGATTGAAGCATTAATAAATTCTTTGACATCATTAGAATTATTTGTACTTTTATAGTCACTAAGTACAGGAACATAAGCAGTCGATAAAGCTCCTTCACCAAATATCCTCCTAAAAAAATTCGGAATCCTAAAAGCTACAAAAAATGCGTCCAAAGCACCATTTGCATTACTAATGAATATGAAAATAACTGCATCTCTTATGTAGCCGAATACCCTTGATATCATTGTAAAAAATGATACTACAGCTGTATTTTTGAAGAATTTTTGTTTTTTTGATAGAAACATTGCGTAATTATATATAATTTTTGACTATTTTTTACTTTCTTATTGACAAATTAGTAATAAAACCTCATATTGTCGTCTTTTATCAACAAAGGTATCAATTTTATGGCAAATACTGCCCAAGCAAGAAAAAGAGCAAGACAGTCTTTAGTTAGAAGAGAAAGAAATGTGGCTCAAAAATCAAAACTAAGAACATTTATAAAAAATGTTGTTAAGGCAATTGATTCTGGAAACAAAACTCTTGCTAGTGAAAATTATAAAATAGCTGTGCCAGTAATTGATTCAAGTGTTTCTAAAGGTATTATTCATAAAAACAAAGCTGCTAGATATAAGAGTAGACTGAATAAACAAATAATTGAATTAAGCTAAGAAACAATCATGTTATCTCTGTGAATTACTACTTCACTATCAAATACACCATATTCTTTTTTAATTTCAATTGTTGATTTTCCAATAATCTTTTTTAGTAATTTTGAATCATAATTAGTTAAACCTCTTGCGATTTCTACTTTATTGGCCCCGCAGATAATTAACATATCACCTTTTTGAAAATTTCCTTCTATAGATTTTATGCCAACCGGTAAAAGACTTTTACCTGATTTTTTAATTACTTTTTTAGCACCTAAATCAATTATTAATCTACCTTTAATTTTTAAAGAATTTGCTATCCATTGTTTTTTTGATTTAACCGCTGTACTTTTATTGTATACAAAAGTTCCAATATTTTTTTCGTTATTCAGAATTTTAATCAATATATTTTTTTTTCTTCCGTTAGATATGATGGTCTGAGTGTTTGATTTTGCAGCTTTCTTTGCAGCTGTAATTTTTGTAATCATTCCCCCTCTGCCAAGAGAATTATTACTTGGCCCAGCATATTTATTAAGATTTTTATCGGACACAGATATACGTTCTATTAACTCTGCAGATTTACTTATTTTTGGATCGGCTGTATACAATCCATTTTGATCAGTAAGAATTACTAAATTCTTAGCCTCACTAAGGTTTGCAACTAAAGAAGCTAATGTGTCATTATCGCCAAATTTTATTTCATCAGTAGATATGGTGTCATTTTCATTAATTATAGGAATGGCACCATAATTCATTAAATTTGATAAAGTGTTTCTTGCATTTAAATATCTTTCTCTATTACTCAAGTCCTCCGCAGTCAAAAGCATTTGAGCAGTAGTAATATTGTATTTTTTGAAGGCTACCTCATATGCTTTTATAAGGCCCATTTGACCAATTGCAGCCAGAGCTTGAAGTTGACTAGAAGAACTTGGTCTTTTAATTAATCCAAGTCTGTTCATCCCTTCTGCTATTGCTCCAGATGAAACTAAAATAACATCTATATTATTATTAATAATTTCATTAATCTGAGTAGCCCATCCTCTGATATTTTTTATATCTAGGCCTGTCGTACTTTTAGTTACTAATGAGCTTCCAATTTTAATTACCCAGGTTTCTTTCATAATTGTTTTAGGATTAAATTTTAAATAAGTTTAGCTCAATGGCTAATAATATAGAACATATAAATAATATTGCTAATACATAAAGTATAAAAACTAAAATTCTCTGTTTTTTTTTCAAACTATAAATTTCTTTCTGAAGCTTATTTTCTAAAATATTTAAATCACTTTTTTTACTTAAGATCTCGGCATTATACTCATTTTCCAAATTAGATAAATTTTTTCTATTTTCTTTAAAATTGCTTTTTTTATTTGAAATTTTATAATGCTTTTTTATGCTATCATTTATTGTAGATGCTTTTTCTTTTAATGCATTTATTGATACCTCTAAGTCTTCTAAATTTTTTTTATTGTGGCTCATAATTTAAAGATTTTTATTAATTCAATTTACTTTTAGATTCTCTCACTTAGTTTTCAAGTTATCCAATTCTTTTAATATAAACTTTTTTAATTCTTCAATTCCATTATTATTTATTGTTGATGTAAAAAATACTTTATCTTTTTTATATTCTTCATATATTTTCTTTCTAAGACTGATTAATGCCTTATCTGAAAGTAAATCAACTTTATTAAATATTATATATTGTGTTTTTTTACTTAAATCTTCATCAAATTTCTTCAGCTCAGAGTTGATCTCGAATAACTCTTTACTTATATTATCTCCACCATCTACGTTTTGCACATCAACAACATGTAAAAGTATATTTGTCCTTGATAAATGTTTTAAAAATTGTGTGCCTAAGCCTACTCCGTCTGCAGCACCCTCTATTAAACCTGGTATGTCAGCAATTACATAACTTTCTCCAAAGCCTATATCAACAACGCCAAGAGAAGGGTTTATAGTTGTGAATGGGTAATTCGCAACTTTAGGTTTTGCTCTAGTCATTGCTCGTAAAAGCGATGACTTTCCAGCATTAGGCTTTCCAAGGAATCCTGCGTCAGCCAATAACTTAAGTTCTAGCTTTAAGCTTAATTCCTCGCCATCTAACCCTTTAGTAGCCTTTCTGGGAGCCCTATTGGTTGAAGATTTAAATCTTAGATTACCAAAACCATGTTTACCACCTTTTGCTACAAGAAGTTTTTCTCCATCATTGACTAATTCACTGATTAAAACCCCATTATCTGCATTACAAACGATTGTTCCAAGTGGCACTAAAATATTTAAATCATCGCCTTTTCGTCCGGTTTTATTTTTACTCATTCCACTGTCACCATTTTGAGCCTCAAATTTTTTTTGAGTTCGAAAATCTGCAAGAGTATTCAAATTTTTTGTACCTTTTAAGTATATGTTTCCGCCATCACCACCATCTCCTCCGTCAGGGCCGCCGAATTCGATATATTTCTCTCTTCTGAAACTTGCTATTCCATTTCCACCTTTTCCAGCTTTTACGTCAATTTGAACTTCATCAACAAATTTCATAATAATTTATTTTAGTTAAATACAGATGTTATTATACGTTAAACGCATAAAATAAGATTTTTAATATAATTAGGTAATACTTGAAATGCTAAGTTTTATATAGAAATTATACTTACAATTTTTTTGTTTTTCGGGCCTTTGACTGAGAATTGAACATGTCCAGCCGATTTAGCAAAAAGAGTATGATCTTTCCCACAACCAACATTTTCACCTGGGTGAATTTTTGTACCACGCTGTCTAATGATGATGTTTCCAGCTTTAACAAGCTCTCCACCATATTTTTTAACACCAAGTCTTTTGGATTCTGAATCTCTACCGTTTCTGGTACTTCCGCCTGCTTTTTTATGAGCCATTTCTTAACCCTCAGCTATATTTGTTATTTCAACTTTAGTAAAACTTTGTCTATGACCTGCTTGTTTTTTGTAATGCTTTCTTCTGTGGAATTTTATTATACTAACTTTTTTATCCCTACCTTGTGATTTCACAACACCTTCAATTTTACTTTTTTCTAAAAAAGGCTTACCTATGCTTACTTTGCCGTTATTAGAAATTAAAAGGATTTTGTCAAAAAGAACAGTTTCCCCTTCATTTTGATCTAATTTTTCTATTTGGATTATGTCACCTTTTGAAACTCTATATTGTTTCCCACCGGTACTTATAACAGCATACATAGCATTCTCTTTATAATTTACATATTAGGCTGAGTATTCTACATTTATGCAAAATATAGGTCAATGTATTGTTAAGAATATAATGATATTTTGTTATAATTACTCCAAAATAATGAATTATTACAAATTTAAGGCTCTATAATGGATTACAATACTATAAGTAATAGTATGCAAGATGAAATTTCGGATATTAAATCTTATATCGAGCGCTATTTAGAGTCTGATATTGAATTAATTGAAAAAGTTTCTAAATACATAATAGATGCTCCTTCCAAAAAGATCCGACCAATTTTGGTCGCAATAATTGGCAAAGCTTTAAATTTAGAAAAAGAAAAATCTTATAAATTAGCAGTTATTATAGAGTTTATTCATACTGCAACTCTTTTACATGATGATGTTGTAGATCTGTCTGGCAAAAGGAGAGGTAAAGACACTGTAAACAAAGTGTGGGGAAACGAAGCTAGTGTTTTAGTCGGTGATTTTTTGTACTCAAGATCATTTGAGATTATGGTCGAGCTTGACGATATGGAAATCATGAAAATTTTGTCTCATGCAACAAATACCATTGCTAAAGGAGAAGTTTTGCAGTTAATGTGTGTTGACCAAGTAGAAACAAATATAAATCAATATTTAAAGGTAATAGAATATAAGACTGCAACTCTATTCGAAGCTTTATGCGAATGCACAGCTGTATTAGCAAATTGCGATGACAATGTTAGAAAAAATCTTGCAATGTATGGAAGGAATATTGGACTAGCTTTTCAAATATCAGATGATGTTTTAGATTACACAGCTGAATCAAACGAGCAAATTGGTAAAAATATTGGTGACGATTTAAGTGGCGGTAAGATTACTTTGCCTTTTATTTACGCCTTTCAAAATTGCACAAAAGAAAAAAAACATATTTTGAAAGAAATCATTCAAAATAGAAAAATTGAAGATTTTATGATTTTAAGGGACATAATTTTTGAAACAGATTCAATAAAACTTACAGAAGATAAAGCAAAAGAGTTCGTGAATTTAGCAAAGAAAAATTTAGAAGTAGTTGAAAATTCTGAAATAGGTTCTTTATTGAACTTTCTTGCAGAATTTTCTATAAACAGAAAAAAATAAATTATTTTATTCTTTTGTTTCCTGTTCAGCAGCAGGTGCTTCTTCAACAGGTGTTTCAGCAGCAGGTGCTTCTTCAACAGGTGTTTCAGCAGCAGGTGCTTCTTCAACAGGTGTTTCAGCAGCAGGTGCTTCTTCAACAGGTGTTTCAGCAGCAGGTGCTTCTTCAACAGCAGGTGCTTCTTCAACAGGTTTTTTGCTAGGAGATATTTTTATAAGCTTCTCTGCCAATAAGATTTCTACTTTTTCTTTTTCTGTTAAATATTTTTTATCTTTGTTTTGAACAGCATACCTACCTGATCTTTTTTTATAGATAGTGTAATTATCTGTTTTTTTAACTAATTCCATCTCAATTTCCTTAAAAATAATATTTTTTGTTATATTTGCTTTATTAGCAATATATTACAGTTTCTAATTAAACTGGCTCATTATTATAAGGAATAGAAAGTTTAATAGCTAGAAATTAAGTAGTTGTAAAAAATACTTACTATATCAATTCTACTTTTTTAATTTATTGCTAATAACTTTTATTTTTCATTTAGTTTTGATGGTGATTCCTCGCCAACAATTAATGACAAGCTTAAAACCTTAGGATTTAATTTAGATCTCTCCTCGTTAGGCATAGATATTAAGCCTTTCTCACCTAGATAACCATCCTCACCAGATGCTTGATCACTTAAAAATTCTTCTACATATTCCAACATTCCCGGTATTACTCCAACGTGAGCATTCTTTATGTAAAAAAATAAAGGTCTAGAAATTGAGTATTGTCCATTTGCAATATTTTCAAAAGAAGGTTCAACACCATTTATGATTGCGCCTTGAACTTTATCAGCGTTTTGATCTAAAAAACTAAAGCCAAAAATAGCTAGTGCGTTTGGATTTGATACTAGTTTTTGCACCATAAGATTATCGTTTTCTCCAGATTCAATAAAATGTCCATCCTCTCTTGTAGTGTGACATTTTGCTTTATATTCTTGTTTATTTTTTTTCTTCAATGCCTCAATCCATTTAATTTTTTTGCAGCCACCTTTTTCTAATGCAAGCTCTGAGAACGCATCTCTTGTTCCAGAAGTAGGAGGTGGTCCCAGTACTTCAATCTTAATAGCAGGAAGATTAGGGTTAACATCTTTCCAGGTTTTATTTGGATTTGTGATAAATGTTTCAGAACCATCAGGATTAGGTATTTCTTTTGCCAATGCCAGATATAGATCCATAGTATCAATTGCATACCTTTTTGCAGACTTCGAGTTGGCCACTACAATACCATCGTAACCGACTTTGACTTCAGTAATATCCCCGACGCCATTTTTATTACAATTTTTTATTTCGCTTTTCTTTATAGCCCTAGAAGAATTTGTAAAATCTGGATGTTGTGCTCCAACTCCTGCACAAAAAAGTTTCATTCCGCCACCTGATCCAGTAGTTTCAATTTTTGGAGTTTTGTGATCAGTGGTTTTACCAAATTTTTCAGCTACCACTATAGCAAATGGGTAAACTGTAGAAGAGCCCACAATATTAATTTGATCTCTTGCAATCGCTGTTTGAGGCAAGACAACTAAAATTAAAGCAATTCCTAGAATTTTTCTTATCATTTCTTATATCTCCATTAAAGTTTGTTTGTGCGGATAGAAATATCTCATAGTAATGTTACATATTTATTAAGAAAAGGATTTGTCATAAAACTTTAATAAAATATTAAGAATATCGTAATATTTAGAAATTAATATCTCCCATGTAAATCAAATTATGAATTAATATAATCCCAGACAATCTAGGTATTTACATAAATTTATTAACGTTAATTTAGGAGATAAAGCATGAGATTAAAATTTTTACCATCAATTATATTAATGATGGCATTCATAACCCAGCCTGCATATTCTATAACAGAAGCAGAGTTTTCTGAAATGAAAGAGCAACTTCAAAATGCTTTGATGAAAATTCAAGCTCTCGAGCAGGCTCAAAAGCAACAAACCTCTATCAATCAAAGTGGTGTTGTTAAAACTAAATTAAAATCAGGTTTAACAATCGACACATCTGGCGGTGGGATCAAAATTAAATCTGGAAAGCAAAAATTTTCAATTGGTGGACGTTTAATGATGGACTACGATTCAATGGATTCTGGGCATCAAACTGAAAACAAATCATTTTCTGATATGGAGTGGAGAAGAACAAGAATCAATATAAAAGGTTCTGTAAATGATCATTGGTCTTATAAAGCGACATATGACTTTAATTCAGAAAACGATTCAGCCAATTTACACGAGGGGTATATAAAATACGATACATTAAATGGCTTTTTTATAACTGCAGGAAAAACAACAGCTGACATGATGTTGGAGGAGAGGACTTCGTCAAAATGGATATCGACAATAGAGAGAAGTTTATTAAATTCTATGAATACCAAAGTAAATTACTTAGTTGGAAAACCAGGTGATGGTGCTGGTGTTAAATTGGGTTTTTACGATAAAGAGAGTCGCATTTCTGGTGCACTTTCAGTGTTTGATGCCTATAAAAATGATTCAGATGATAATAACGATATGATTTGGCATACAACTGCTAGATTAAACTATTCTCCAAAATTGGGTAAAAGCCAATACGGCCATTTTGGAGTGACATATGGTATTGCTGATTATAAAGGCGAAGCGGCAAATGTTTCACTGCGACTAGGGATTCATCAAGGTGACAAAACTACATTAGCAGATGCAGCAGCAGGTGATATCACAAACATAGGTGTTGAAGCAGCGTATGTAAGTGGGCCATTCTCAGTACAAGCTGAATATTTTGATAATGAAACTGAATTAGAAAACGGTTCTAATGGATATGAATGGGATGGATATTATGGCCAACTTTCATATGTACTCACTGGTGAAACTAGAGGTTATAAATGGAAAGGTGCAAAATTTGACAAGATTAAGCCAAAAGGAAAAATGGGCGCTGTTGAATTAGTATTACGATATGAGGATATATCGGTTGACGATGCTGATGAGGGAACAGTAGCAGAAAATAAAGTTGATCTCGATAGAACGGTAATTGGTGTGAACTGGTATGTAACTAATACTGTGAAATTCATGGCAAATTATTCTTCTGTAAGCATGGATAATGAAGTAAATCCAGG
>JAQWPG010000003.1 GCA_029268385.1 Gammaproteobacteria bacterium | reverse complement strand
TTTTTATCCTACAAATATTGATTTGGCAACTACAGATGAGTGGGATGATTTGCATGATGTGAATCTAAAATCACCATTCTTCCTTTCGAAACTTTTCCATAGTAGTTTAAAAAAAAATAAAGGTTGTATCATAAATATCATTGATATACATGCCGATAGACCACTTGAAGAATTTTCTATATATTCAATGGCAAAAGCTGGTTTAAAAATGCTTACTAAATCATTGGCAATAGAATTCGGCCCCGAAATAAGAGTTAATGGTGTTTCACCAGGTGCCGTAATGTGGCCAGAAAATAAAGAGTATGAAAGTAAGCAACAAGAAATTATTGAGAGTACTGCACTTAAAAGACAAGGTGATAGACAAGATATAGCTTCAACATGCGCATTTTTAATTAATGATGCCGACTATATAACTGGCCAAATAATTAACGTGGATGGAGGCAGGAGTTTAAGTAGGTGATTTTTTGCTTCTAGTAATAGTAATGCCAACATCTTCAGAATCTCTTATCGCCCCAGGCTTGCTTATTGAAATTGTAATATATTCAACTTTGAATTCTTTTAAAATTATCCCAGCAATGCTCTCTATTAGGGTTTCGATCAATTCATGAGTATTATTATCAACATAATCCCTAACTCTGTTTGAAAGCGTTTTATAGTCTAAAGAATAGCCAACATCATCTGTTGCTGCAGCCTTTTTTATATCAAAACCTGCTTCAAGATTTATATTGATTATTTGATCAATTTGTTTTTCCCAGTCAAACAAACCGATTTTTGTTTTTAGTTTTAGATTTTTTAAGAAAATTTTATCCATATAATGGTGATTATAAGGTATTATTCATATTATTGTTGTATAGATAGCAAATATTTGTTATCTTTTTTCATCTTTATTAATGTTGGATTGAATTATGTCAAGAATATGTGAAGTTACTGGTAAAAAACCAATGTCTGGGAATAATGTATCTCATGCAAAAAATAGAACAAGAAGGCGATTTCTTCCCAATCTACAAATACATAGATTTTGGGTTGAAGCTCAAAATAGATGGATCTCCTTGAGAGTTTCTAGAAAAGGATTAAGAATTATAGAAAAAAAAGGTATTGAGACAGTACTTAAGGAAATAAATAAAATATGAGAGAAAAAATAAAGCTTGTGTCCTCTGCTAAAACAGGTCACTACTACACAACTACCAAAAATAAGAAGAATACTCCAGACAAGATGGAAATCAAAAAATTTGATCCAGTTGTAAGGAAACACGTTGTTTATAAAGAGTCTAAAATAAAATAATTGCTACTCAGGCGCAGGACAGAAACATTGGCCTTTTGAATTCCACGCGCATCTCCCGCTTTCGCCCGTACTGCTTTTCCACATGGCGCATCCAACTCCTGTAGCTCTTGGCCCTAGGGGATCAGCAACTTTTACTGCAATTTTATCCTTAATATTTACAGTAACATATTCAAATTGAGATTTATTTTCATTAGTAATCACAGCTTTTACTTCATCTTCATCATCATCAAATGCCCAGTCATATACTTCGCCAACAGTAGAACACCCAGAAAGCATCAGTAATGCAATAAATGGAAAAACAATTTGAACTCTCATAGCAAAAACTCCTGTATTAATTTTTTTGTCATTATAACTTTATTTAATTTATAATGTATTCTATATTTTTTATATAAACAAAAATATAATAAATAATATAGTCCTATTATCCAGTAAATTATAGAAAGAGATCATCTGTGTCAATAAACGTTTTTTTATCAAAAAAGTTACCAAAAAAAAGAGATAATATCCTCTCTGCTATATTATTTAATAGTAAAATTAGTTTCTCAAATAATATTTTATCAACAGGAATATCCTGCGTAGATCAAAAAGATATTTACGAAATCTGGGAAGTAGATGGAATTGTAGAGCAAAAGAAATTTAATAAAATAAATATAGCAAAAAGCAAAGATTATATCTTTGGATTTTCAATAATTGAAAAAACTGGAACTTTTGAGGAATTAAAATTAAAAATTAAGAATGAATACGATGAAATTTTTAAAATAATCAAGCAGGAGAAAATGGATATTATAAAAATTTGGCATTACTTTCCTGATTTATTAAAATCATATTCAGACAAAAAAACAAATTATTCTTTATTGTGCGAAGCAAGAGAAATTATATTTAAAGATTACTATACTGATTTTAGTTACCCAGCAGCTACGGTAATAGGTATAGAAGGAGACAAGATTTTAATCTATTTTCTCGCTGCATCATGTAAAAAATACGATGTTATTGAGAATAAAAGACAAGTTAGTTCTTATGATTACCCGCAAAATATATTTTTTGAAAAACCTATGTTTTCAAGGGCTGTTAAGTTTATATCAAAAAGTTGTGGTGGCGAAAAGATTGTAATTTCTGGGACCGCAAGTATTAAGGGTTATGTGACAATGCATAGTGATGAAGTTCTAAAGCAATTAGATGAGGCCTTACGAAATTATAAAACTTTTGTGGGTATTAAGAATAACAGTACAAATATATGTAGAATATACTTATCAAAATCACAAGAAAATAACTATTCTGATATTGTGAAAAAATTAGATAAGGAATTTGGTAATAATCAATATTTAGTTTTAAAAGGCGATATTTGTAGAAAAGATCTTTTAATAGAACTAGAGGGTATATCTAATGCTTAATATTAAATATAAAATAAAAACAGATCTGGCGGTTTTTGAAATTAAAAAAGAACCTCTTGGCTTATGGGATCTTTGGGTTAACTCTATGCCAACTTTAACTTTCACTTCGCCACAGGATGCAGTGGATGCAGTAATTAATAAAAAGACTGGTTATTCTCTTTGGGATAGCCAAGAAATTTCTATAGGTAGTGATCTTAATATAGATAATTGGGAAGAGCTTGAAGAAAATTAAAACTATATCTTAAGAGTTTTCCATTTCAAGATTATATTTACCAGCCGCCGCCAAACTATTTAATTTTGCTCTTTTGTTTAAAATACTTCTCCCTAAGGCGATATTATTATTATTACCATTCCATTTTTTCATAGCTTCTAATTGAAGCGCTCTTCCGTAAGAAAAAGTTGTTTTCCATGGATTTGTATTTATTTGATTAATATGACTTAGATTATTAGAAGCATCTTCATCTGACTGTCCACCAGACAAAAAAGCAATTCCCGGAACTTCATTAGGAACATTATTTGCTAAACATTTTATTGTTAATTCAGCTATTTCTTCTGCACTTGCTTGTTTCTCACAGTCTGTGCCAGATATAACCATATTGGGTTTTAATATGATTCCAGAAAAATTAACGTCAAGTTTATCAAGTGCCTCAAATGTTATTGATTGAGCCTCATTTGTAATTTCAAAACATTTATTTATGTCATGAGAGCCATTCATTAAAATTTCTGGTTCAACTATTGGAACAATATCAACCTCTTGACAGATACTTGCATATCTAGCTAGAGCATGAGCATTGGCTATCATGCAAGCTTTTGTAGGTATGTTATCCCCAGGAGTAATAACTGCTCTCCATTTAGCAAATTTTGCACCTAGAGTTTTATATTTTTCCATCCTCTCAGGTAAATTATCTAAACCTTCCGTTATTTTTTCGTTTTTGTGACAAGAAAAAGGTTTTGCCCCAGTATCAACTTTAATACCAGGAATAATTCCAGTATTTTCTAAAAACGCAGGGAAAGTATCACCCGATATTGTTTTCTGATTAATTGTTTCATCAAATAATATAGCGCCAGATATATAATTTGATAGTGAATCAGTTGTTACAAGCATATCTCTGTATATTCTTCTATTATCCTCATTTGATTCAATCTTAAGGGCATCAAATCTTTTTTTTATAGTTCCGTTACTTTCATCCATAGCAAGTATTCCTTTAGAATCTGCCACCATTTGAACTGCAATCTCGTTAAGTATTTTTATATTCATTTTAATTCCTAAAGCTTATTAATCTTCAACCAAGTGACCAACTCTTACCACCTTAATGGCGTTTGTACCACCCTCAATGCCAGCAAGATCACCTTTTGTTATTATTACTAAATCATTATCTTTTGCAACATTAAGCTTTGTTAAAACGTTTACAGCATCTTTATTAACAGTAGCATGATTTGTGTCTATAGTTTTTATTCGAGCCGGATAAACCCCACGATATAATGTGATTTTCCTTAAAGTTCCTGTATGCGTTGTTAAAGCAAAAATTGGGACACTATGATTTATTCTAGACATCCATAAAGCTGTTGAGCCTGATTCAGTAATGGCAGCTATAGCTACAGGATTTAAATTATCTGCAGTTAACATGCATGCCATGGCAATTGCTCTATCCACTTTTTTATTTTCTATTGAATAATTCGATGTTTTACTTGTTATTGGGCTTTGACCCTCAGAGCCTTCGCAAATTCTGCTCATAGCTTCTACAGCTTCCACAGGATGGTCGCCCATAGCAGTCTCGCTCGAAAGCATAACAGCATCAGTTCCGTCAATTACTGCATTTGCAACATCAAAGACTTCTGCTCTTGTAGGAATAGAGTTCGTTATCATTGACTCCATCATTTGGGTGGCAGTGATAACAACTTTATCTTTCTTTCTGGCCTTTTTTATAAGGTTTTTTTGAACAGCTGGGAGTTGAGCGTCACCAATCTCTACACCAAGATCTCCTCTTGCTATCATAATTGCATTAGAGGCTTCAATAATTTCATCGATATTATCTAAAGCTTCAGCTCTCTCAATCTTTGCAATTATCCCGCCATCACTTCCGGCTTCATTGAGAAGTTTTCTTGCAAGTTCAATATCTTTTGCTTCTCTAGCAAATGATACTGCTAGATAATCAATACCAATTTTTGCTGCAACCTTAATGTCTTCTAAATCTTTATCGCTTATTGCTGATGCAGATAGACCGCCGCCTTTTCTATTTAAGCCTTTTGAATCGTATAAAAGACCACCGTGGATAACTTCTGAAACTATTTTTGATCCAGATATTTTTTCTACTCTTAGCTCAATTCTACCGTCATCAAGTAATAAAATATCGTCGACTTTTAATTGTTCCGCAAGATTACTATAAGTTGTCCCTACAATATCTTCAGTGCCTTTATCAAAAGGATGTTGATCATCTATGGTAAATTTTGCCCCATTTTTTAGATCGATTTTAGAATTTACAAACCTAGTAATTCTTATTTTAGGTCCTTGTAAGTCACCCACTATTCCAACATGATAATGTTTCTCCTCAGCTATTTCTCTAACTAATTTAGCTCTTTCAATATGCGATTCCTTATCACCATGAGAAAAGTTTAATCTTACTAAGTCAACACCAGCGTCTATTAAGCCTTCGATAGCCTTCCTAGACGATGTTGAAGGTCCCAATGTGGCAATTATTTTTGTTTGCCTATATATTAAATCGTTTATCGCCGTCATATTCTTTTAATTATTTTTATTCCTGGTAATTCTTTACCTTCAAGAAACTCGAGGAAAGCCCCGCCTCCAGTTGAAATATAATCTATATCTTTTATGTTTATAAATTTCTCTATTGCCGAGATTGTATCTCCTCCGCCAGCAATTGTTAATGCACTAGCCTCACTTACAGATATAGCTATATCTTTTGTTCCATCTTCAAATGATGTGTTCTCAAATACACCAACTGGACCATTCCATATTATTGTAGCAGCTTCTGATATTAATTTTTTGTATATTCTGGAAGTTTTTATTCCTATGTCTTTAATCATTTCATCATCGGATACTTCGTTAATATCTTTATTACTAATATTTTTAGAATCATCGCAAACAACATCTATTGGCAAAGGAACAAAAACCTCATTTTTCTCAGCAAGTGCGATAATATTTTTTGCATCATTAACCATTTCACTTTCTACTAATGATTTACCAATAGGATAGCCAGCACTCAATAAAAAAGTATTTGCAATTCCTCCCCCTATAATTATTCCATCAACTTTGCTAATAAGTTTTTTTAAAATATTTAGTTTTGTAGAAACTTTAGAGCCGCCGATTATTGCAAGGACAGGTTTTCCTGGATTTGTAAATATTTTTTCTATGTTTAGTATCTCGTTCATCATAAGTAAGCCGCCGCAGCTGATAGGGACGTGTTTAGAGACGGTATAGGTTGATGCATGCTTTCTGTGAGCAGCTCCAAAAGCATCCATTACAAACACGTCGCAATTTTTCGCAATTTTTTTAGCTAGATTACCATCTCCAGATTTTTCACCTTTGAGAAATCTAGTATTCTCGTAAAGAGTGACGTCATTTATATATTTAGGAGATTCTATGTCTAATGGAGTCTCTTCAAAGTAAACATCTTTTTTTAAAATTTCTGATAATCTCTCGGCGACAATTTTAAGACTATGCTTTTTATTGAACACGCCTTCTTCAGGTCTGCCAAAATGAGATATGATTGCCAGTTTTGCTCCTTTTGATAAGGCATATTGAATTGTTGGGATTGCAGCCTTAATTCTAGCATCATTAACAATGCTGTTATCTTTAGTTGGGACATTCAAGTCTTCCCGAATTAATATATTTTTTCCTTCAATATCTACATTAATTAATTTGTTGTATTTTGACATTACTTGGCATTCATTAAAGCTAAAGTTACATCCAACATTCTATTTGAAAAACCCCATTCGTTATCATACCAAACATAAACTTTTAATAATTTTTCATCCATTACTTTTGTAAGATTAGAGTCATAGATAGATGAAGCTGGATTATGATTAAAATCAGTTGATACTAGCGGAATATCATTAAATTCGATTATATTTTTCATTTCATTTTGAGATGCTTTTAGTAGTAAATCATTAACTTCTTCTATTGAAGTTGTTTCTTTTGTTCTAACTACTAGATCAACTACAGAAACATTTACAGTAGGGATACGAACAGCCAGACCATCAAGTTTTCCTTCAAGCTCTGGTATTACAAGACCTACATTCTTTGCGGCTCCAGTTTTTGTGGGTATCATTGACATTGTTGCTGCTCTCGCTCTTCTAATATCCACATGGTTTGCATCTGTTAATCTTTGATCATTGGTAAATGAATGAATAGTTGTGATTAATCCATGCTCTATTCCAATATTGTCATTAAGTACTTTTATTACAGGGGCTATACAATTGGTTGTGCATGAAGCATTTGAAATTATTACATCGTCTTTAGTTAAAATATTTTCATTCACCCCAACAACTACAGTTGCGTCAACATTCTTACCTGGAGCTGATATAATTACTTTTTTTGCCCCATTTTTTAAGTGAATCTCAGTACCCTCTTTAGAGTTAAATTTACCAGTACATTCATAAACCACATCAACATTGTATTTCCCCCAATTTATTTTACTAGGGTCTCTTTCAGAGGTAATATTTATTTTGTCACCATCAACATACATAAAATTATTGTCAGCTGAAACTTCTTTATTGAACTTACCATGTGCTGAATCATATTTTGTTAAGTGAGCACTAACTGAGTTATCACCAACATCATTAATAGCAACAATTTTTAAATCTTTATGATACTCAGATTCGTAAAGCGCTCTAAGAATGTTTCTACCGATCCTTCCGTAGCCATTTATTCCAATATTAATTGTCATATTTATATTCCCTATATTTAATTTTTCTTAAGCATTATTTCTGCATGATCAATAATATTTTGAGAAGTAAACCCAAAATATTTTAATAATTCGCCACCTGGAGCGGACTCGCCAAAAGAATCAATTCCAATAGTTTTTCCATTCAAGCCAACATATTTATACCAACAAGATGTTGAACCTGCTTCTATTGAAATTCTTTTATCTATATGTGGAGGAAAAATTTCTCTCTTATAATATTCATCTTGTTTGTCAAAAATCTCATTTGATAACATTGATACAACTCGAGTACCAATTCCTTTTTTCTCTAATAAATTCGCTGCTTTAATTGTTATATCTATTTCGCTACCAGTTGCAATTAATATTATATCTAATTTCTTAGAATCTTTTAATACGTATGCACCTTTATTAATTAAAGCTATTTGCTCGTTAGTCCTTTTTTGAAATTCACAATTTTGTCTAGACAATATTAAGCATGTGGGCCCATTCCTATTTTCTAAGGCATACTTCCAAGCTATTGCGGTCTCTATAGTATCGCAAGGCCTTATAACAGTATTATTGGGTATGTCCCTTAAACTATTTGTCTGCTCTATAGCCTGGTGTGTTGGCCCATCTTCTCCAAGACCTATCGAATCATGTGTAAACACATATATATTTTTTAACTTCATGATTGCGCTCATTCTTATTGCATTTTTTGAATAGTCAGAAAAAGTTAAGAAGGTTCCGCCATACGGTATAAAACCTTTATGTGAACTAATCCCGTTCATTATTGCTGACATTCCAAATTCTCTAACGCCATAGTTTATATAATTACCGCCTGTAAATTCTTTGATTTCTTTTGAGCCCGACCATAACGTAAGGTTTGAAGCAGCAAGATCAGCAGAACCTCCAAGCATTTCAGGTAATATTTTTGCATAAGCTTCAATACAATTTTGAGATGCTTTTCTAGTAGCAATCGTCTCACCTTTTTCGTTGCATAGTTTAATAAATTCTTGAGACTTCTCTAACCAATTTTCTGGCATCTCTTCGGATAATCTTCTTTCTAGTTCTTTAGTTTCTCCAGGATATTTACTTTTATGATTATTAAAATCAAGCGTCCATTTATCTTCAAGTTTAGAACCGGCATTTGTGTTGTCCCAAAAATCATAAATATTTTTAGGTATTTCAAATGGTCCATAATCCCAGCCAATATTCTTTTTAGTTAAGTTTGTCTCCTCATCGCCAAAAGGGGCGCCGTGAGAACTCTCTTTACCTTCTTTATTTGGTGATCCATACCCTATTTTTGTTTTACAACATATTAGTGTTGGTTTATCTTTTGAATGTAGGGCTATATTAATAGAATTTATTAGTTGCTCTGAAGAATGACCATCTACATCTTTAATAACATTCCAATTATATGATTCGAATCTTTTTACTGTGTCATCTGTAAACCATCCTTCTACCTCTCCATCAATCGAGATGCCGTTATCATCATAAAAAACTATTAACTTATTAAGTTGTAGGGTTCCAGCAAGAGAGCAAACCTCGTGAGAAATTCCCTCCATTAGACAACCATCTCCTGCGAAAACATAAGTATTATGGTCTATAATCTTCGAATCTGCTTTATTATACTGAGCGGCTAAAGTTTTCTCTGCTATAGCCATACCAACAGCATTAGCTAGTCCTTGACCTAGAGGACCTGTGGTTGTCTCAACACCTTCAGTAAGATGTGATTCAGGATGACCAGGAGTTTTTGAATGCAACTGCCTGAAATTTTTGAGTTCATCTATATTTAAATCATAGCCAGTGAGATGTAAAAGACTATATAGCAACATAGAGCCATGACCATTGGAAAGCACAAACCTGTCTCTATTTATCCATCGAGGATTTTTTGGATTATGCTTAAGGTAATCACTCCACAAAACTTGAGCTATATCTGCCATCCCAAGTGGCATTCCAGGATGACCAGATTTTGCTTTATCAATAGCGTCCATAGACAATGCTCGCAAAGCATTTGCCATATCACGTCTAATGTTATTGTCTGTTTTTGCTGCCAATCTTTGTTTCTTTGTTGTTAATAAGGTTTTTAATATTGGTTTTATGTTTGTATATTACTACAATAGATAAAATCAAATATATACAAGTTAATACTAAATTCTCATAACTTAACCATGTGTATATTGGTAAAAAAGTAAGTGTGACTATAGCAGATAAAGCTGAGTACCTAAACAGAAATGCGGTTATTAGCCAAGTTAATAGGCAAATTACTCCTAATACAAGATCAAAACCCAAAACAGTACCCAAGGCTGTTGCGACACCTTTCCCGCCTTTAAAACTATAAAAAATTGGGAATATATGGCCAATCACAGCTATTACCCCTATAATTTGAATAATTATTTTATTTTCAAAAAAATAATAAGCTATAAAAACAGGCAGAAAACCTTTTAAAATATCAATTACGAGTATAGTAAAGGCCAAGATCTTGTTACCAGACCTTAAAATGTTTGTCGCACCTGGATTATTTGATCCATAGCTCCTAGGATCTTGCATTTTGCAAATCTTTGAAAAAATTATTGAGCTATTTATCGAGCCAAAAATATAGCTGATAACTATTAATATGATAGAAAGAATGAAAAAATTATCCAATTTGCCCTCAAAAATAAATAATGGTTATAATTTATGATGATTAATTATAAAGATAAAATTGGAGAAAAATATAAAAAAATATTATTTATACATGGTTGGGGTTTTAACATTAAGATATGGGAAGATTTTGTTAGCTCATTCATGAGTGAAAAAAATTGCACTTTCATAG
Source organism: Gammaproteobacteria bacterium (assembly GCA_029268385.1). GTDB lineage: Bacteria > Pseudomonadota > Gammaproteobacteria > Poriferisulfidales. The sequence continues at coordinate 16,232 of JAQWPG010000003.1, read as the reverse complement.
ATTTATATAAATATATAGGTGATTCTAAAGGAAATCTAAAACTAGCCGCAAAAGAGGTACTTGATGAACATGAAGATGTTGATTTGATAATTTCATGGTCACTTGGTTGTTATTTGGCAAAAGAAATAGAAATTTTAAACAAAACGAATGCTATTAAATTGATTTATATTTCATATTCACCAAGATTTATGATTTCTGATACGTGGAGTTTTGGTTTTGAGAAAAATACAATTAAAAAACTAAGGAATGATCTCAAAAAAGATATAATTAAAACATTAAAAAATTTTTACTTGTTAATACTTGGAGATTTTAAGAGTAAAAAAAATATGTATAAAAAAATTATTTCAAATATAGAGTTAATGTCGGCTGTGGATCCAAAAAATTTAAGCGATGGGTTAAATATTATTGAAGAATCTGATTATAAGAATTTTTGTAAAAGCAAAGAAGTGTGTAATTTATATATTTATGGAGATAATGATAGCATATCTCCCTTTGGCATAAGAAAATATATTGAAAATTGGGAGCCCGTTTCCGTTATTAAGGTTATACCAAACTCTTCACACATACCTTTTTTAACAAATCCAGATGATTTTTATAAAATTGTAAAAGAGTTTATATGAGTAAAAAATTAAAAAAACATGTAGCTGAAAAATATATAGAATCAGCTATTGTTCAAAAAGAAATTATAAATAGATTAATGGAAAGACTTTCTTTTATTAATTTATCGCCACGTAAAGTTGCAGATCTTGGTTCTGGGGTTGGTTTGAGCACAGAAAGTTTGTTGAAACTTCATCCTAATTCTGAATTTTATATGATTGATTACTCGTTTAAATCTTTAAATTCTAATATCCTGCAAAATAAAAGTATTAATTCTGTTTGCGCAAACTTTAAGAATATACCATTTGAAAATAATACATTTGATTTTGTATTTTCTTCTTCGGCCTTGCATTGGGAATTAGATATTAAATCTTCTTTTGAAGAAGTTTATCGAATTTTAAAACCTGGAGGACTTTTTTTATTTTCAACTTATGGTCCTGATACTTTAATCGAACTAAGATCTGCGTGGGCTCAAATTGATGATTATAGACATGTTAATGATTTTTATGATATGCATGATATCGGTGATTTAATGTTAAATTTAAATTTTATGGATTCAGTGCTGGATACTGAAAAAATAATTATCCAATATGACAATGTAAAGCAATTGCAAAAAGACCTAAAGAATATTGGTTCGAAGGTTCTTCGTGATAAAGATGAGGAAATTCCGCTGCAAGGAAATATTAAAATGAGATTAATGTACCAAGAATATGAAAAATTTAGATCAAAATCAGGGGAATTGCCGGCCACCTATGAAGTAATCTACGGCTCAGCATGGAAAAAAATGGACAATATAATTCAGTACAGCAAATAAGTTGCTAAATTAGGGAATTTTTTGTTTTGTACACTATATTATTAAAGCCTAATTTAGTATACTTACGCCATAAAATTTAATGGTTAATTTGCATTATGATTCAGTATAAGGAAGGTGAGATTAAAGAGTTTATAATTAGGCCAAATAACTCATTATCCTGGAAAGGTAATAAGATATTCTTTTTTTTGTTGTTTTTTGTGTCTTTTATTATAGCTTTTTCATTTGCAATGGTTGGAATGTGGTTAATAGTTCCATTTACTGGGCTTGAAATGATTTTGTTAGGGTCAGCGCTTACATACTGTTATATAAAAAACTCTCAATGCGAAGTTGTTAAAATTGATGAAAATAAGGTTTCAGTAGCGCTTATTAAAATGAGAAATAAAAAAGTTTTTAATTGTAATAGATATTGGGCTAAATTTGTTTTAAATAAGCCTCGTTTGAGTGGATACCCTCATAAATTGGTACTAAGATCGGCAGGAAGAGAGATGGAAATAGGGGCATTATTAACAGATGAAGAAAGAATAAAACTAGCTAAAATGCTAAAAAAAAACGTAGAGTAGAAATATACAAGGAGCATATAAAACAATGTTTTTAATTAAAAATTTGATTTTGTTTATAACACTAATGGCAAATTTTAGTTTGGCAAATGCAGGATGGTTGGATCTAAATATGACTGAAGGGGTAACTGATATTAGCCAAGAAGTATTCGGGTTGCATATGTTGATACTTTGGATATGTGTCGTTATAGGCGTTTTAGTTTTTGGCGCAATGTTTTGGTCTATTTTAATGCATAGAAAATCAAAAGGAGTTACTCCAGCAACTTTTCACGAAAGCACAAGTTTAGAATTTTTATGGACAATAGTCCCCTTTGTAATATTAATTGGTATGGCAGTTCCTGCTACAAAGACATTAATCAAAATGTATGATCATAGTGATTCAGAAATACATATAAAAATTACTGGTTACCAGTGGTTGTGGCAATATGAATACCTAAATACAAATGTTTCGTTTTATAGTAAATTATCTACCCCATATGATGAAATTTATAATAAAAGTACAAAAAACGTGAATTATTTACAGGAAGTAGATAAAGAACTTATTGTGCCAGTAAACAAAAAAATTAGATTCTTATTAACATCCAATGATGTATTGCATGCATGGTGGGTGCCGGATTTAGCTCTTAAGAAGGATGCTATTCCAGGATATATAAATGAAATGTCGGTAGTTATTAATGAGCCTGGGATTTATAGAGGAAGATGTGCCGAGTTATGCGGAAGACATCATGGTTTTATGCCGATAGTAATAAAAGCGGTTGAAGAGAAGGAATATGAAGAATGGTTGGCAAATGCTGAAAAAGCTAAGACATCAGACGTAGCTAAAATTAATAAATAAGGGAGAAATACTATGAGTTCGGTCGTAAAAGATACACATCATGACGAGCATCCATCAGGAATCATGAGATGGATAACCACAACAAACCATAAAGATATTGGAACTTTATACTTATGGTTTGCAATGATTATGTTTTTTATTGGTGGTTTAATGGCTTTGGTAATCCGATCAGAACTTTTTCAACCAGGGTTGCAATTTGTAGATCCTCAATTTTTTAATTCGATGACCACAATGCATGCTCTCGTGATGATATTTGGAGTAGTAATGCCAGCATTCACTGGTCTTGCAAACTGGATGATACCAATAATGATTGGCGGCCCAGATATGGCCTTGCCCAGAATGAATAACTGGAGTTTTTGGATAATGCCTTTTGCATTTTCTATGCTTCTTTCTACATTATGGATGGACGGTGGAGCACCTGCAGGTGGTTGGACGTTATATCCACCATTAAGTCTCCAAACTGGTGATGCATTCCCATTTTTGATATTTGCAATACACTTCATGGGTTTATCTTCAATAATGGGCGCAATAAATATTGTAGCAACAATACTTAATATGAGAGCCCCTGGAATGACATTAATGAAAATGCCTTTATTCGTATGGACTTGGCTAATTACAGCGTTTTTATTAATTGCTGTAATGCCTGTATTAGCAGGTGGCGTTACCATGCTTTTAACAGACAAATTTTTTGGAACTAGCTTCTTTAACGCTGCAGGCGGTGGAGATCCAGTAATGTTTCAACATATATTCTGGTTCTTTGGGCACCCAGAAGTATACATCTTAATACTCCCATCGTTCGGTGTAGTTTCGGCCATTATACCAACTTTTGCACGTAAGCCACTATTTGGATACAGTTCTATGGTTTATGCAACAGCTTCAATAGCTTTCTTGTCATTCATAGTTTGGGCGCATCATATGTTCACAGTTGGAATGCCTTTAGCAGGAGAAGTCTTCTTTATGTTTGCAACTATGTTAATTGCTGTCCCTACAGGCGTGAAAGTATTTAATTGGGTAACAACCATGTGGAAGGGCGCAATGACATTCGAAACCCCAATGTTATTTGCTATAGGATTCATAGTTATGTTTACTATTGGAGGTTTTTCAGGGCTAATGCTTGCTATAACACCGGCAGATTTCCAGTATCACGACACTTATTTTGTGGTCGCGCATTTTCATTACGTCTTAGTTCCAGGCTCAATATTTGCAATCATGGCAGCTTGCTATTTCTGGCTACCAAAATGGACAGGAAATATGTACCCAGAAACTTTAGGGAAAATCCATTTTTGGCTTTCAACATTTTTTGTAAATTTAACATTTTTCCCAATGCATTTTGTCGGATTAGCCGGCATGCCAAGAAGAATTCCGGATTATTCTTTGCAATTTGCTGATTATAATATGATTGCAAGTATTGGTGCATTTGGATTTGGATTTGCACAGCTAATATTTTTATATCTTATAATTAAAACAATAAAAGGCGGGAGCAAAGCTACAGATCAAGTTTGGGAAGGAGCGGAAGGATTAGAGTGGACATTGTCTTCACCTCCTCCTTATCACTCTTTTAGTACTCCGCCAGTAATAAAATAATTAACGTATACAGGAGTTTTTTTGGAGATAAAGCGAAAAGTAAAAATAACAACAATTATTTTATTTATAGTTGCTGTGACAATATACATTAGTTTTTACTTAATTATGTCTAGTAGGTAATAAAAATTATGAAAGAGAAAAAGTTAAATATAAAAACAGCAAAAAAACTTATTTTTATTTGTTTTTCAATGTTTTTATTTTCTTTTGCATTAATACCTTTGTACAACGTGATATGTGATGTTACAGGTTTGAACGGAAACACCTCAAACTTAAAAGAAAAAGTTGATTCATATACTGAAAGTGTTAGTTCTAAAAAACTAAACATACAATTTATTTCACATCAGCCAAATAATAAGAAGCTTACTTTTAAACCTTCAGAATTTGAAATGGAAGTATCTCCTGGAAAAATTTACAGCACTATGTATTTGGCAACAAATAATACTAGCTCTAATATTGTTGGTCAGGCAGTACCAAGCGTATCTCCAAACGAAGCTTCAAAATATTTAAAAAAAATAGAATGTTTTTGTTTTGAGGAACAAACTTTTAAGCCCGGAGAGGTAACTAACTTGCCATTGTATTTTGCTATAGATGAAAAAATGCCAAAAAGAATAAAAACAGTAACATTGTCATATTCTTTTTTTGAAATTATGAATGTGTCAAAAAAAAATTAAATAAAAGGGGAACTTAGATGTCTGAATCAGGAAGTTATTATGTGCCACATGGAAGCAAGTGGCCGATTATTGCAACCATAGGCGTATGTACAGCAATGGTTGGCGGCTCATCGCTATTAAATGGAAACGATATGGGGAAATATATCCTAGCTATTGGCCTAGCAATGGTTGTTTTTATGATAGTCGGATGGTTTAGTACCGTAATTTCAGAAAGCGAAGATGGTATGTACGACGAACAAGTTGATTCATCTTTTAGATGGGGAATGATATGGTTTATTTTTTCAGAGGTGATGTTTTTCGCAGCCTTTTTTGGTGCATTATTTTATGTTAGAACCTACTCTTTGCCATGGCTTGGTGGAGAAGGTACAGGTTTGGCTACAAATACTTTTTTATGGCCAGAATTTGAAAATATATGGCCTTCAACTGCAAATGGCCCCGGTGAGATAGGTGGAGATTTCAAAACTATGGGCGCCTGGGGTCTGCCAGCACTTAACACGGCTATTCTTTTAACTAGTGGAGTAACCTTAACTTGGGCACATCATGCGTTAAAAGAAATGAAGAGAATGCAATTAATAATTGGCTTAGCTCTAACAGTAGCATTAGGTGCGGTATTTATGTACTTTCAGGCAGTTGAGTATGGACATGCATTTAATGATTTAAATTTAAACATGGGTAGTGGTATATACGGTTCTACATTTTTTATGCTGACTGGTTTTCACGGTTTTCATGTAACTATAGGTACAATTATGTTGCTAGTTATCCTTGGAAGATCAATATATGGGCACTTTAATCCAAAGAATCATTTTGCTTTTGAGGCAGTAGCATGGTACTGGCATTTTGTTGATGTAGTTTGGCTAGGGTTATTTATATTTGTATATTGGGTATAAATTATTTCCCTATACCATGTGGTTGAATGTAACCATTCATATACATGATAATGAGTATAATAAATAAGAGCACAGATAATCCGATTCTCACTTTAAGTGCGTTTACAACTCTTTTTTTGTTGCCTTTGTCTTTTACTAGAAAAAATAATGAGCTGAATAAACTTATTATGATGAGTAAGAACAAAAATATGAATATTACTTTAAACATTGATAGTTTTTTTATTTATGAAGTTTAAATTACTTTCTAGCATCATTTTTCTAATATGTATATCCTTATTTTTAGCGTTGGGGTTTTGGCAACTAGATAGAGCTAATGAAAAAGAGCAAATCATAAAGTTATACGAAAAAAGACAATTAGCTGAACCTGTAAATCTTGTAATTTTTCCAAAAAATAATATTGCAAATACATTTTATAAAAATTATAAGATAAAAGGAAAATATCTAAATAAAACTTTTTTGCTAGACAATAAAATTAAAAATAAGAAACCTGGATTTAACGTATTAAGCTTATTTAAAGTAGCTAAGAATGGAGAAATAATTCTTGTAGATAGAGGTTGGATTTTAATGGAAGGGGCAAGGCAAGACATTGAAGAAAATTACAAATTTTTGAATAATCAAGGAATAGACAAGAATGTACAAGAAATTAATGGGTATATTTACCCAAGAGAGAAGAGTTATACTATTGGGGAAATTTCGACGAACGAGAGCTGGCCTAGATTATTGCAGGCAATAAACTTTAATGAAATAAAAAATACTATAAAAGAAAAAGAACTTCTAATTCCAGATATAGTGTTTAGATTGAACTCCAAAGAAAAATTTGGATTTGATAGAAGCTGGAACATTGTTTCTATGACTGCCAGCAAACACTTAGGTTATGCGTTTCAATGGTTTAGCTTGGCGATAGCATTGACTGTATTAACAATATTATTTTTTGTGAGAAAAAAAGATGAGTAAAAAAGCTGAATATTTTTCTTTAATAAAAACAAGATTATATTTTTTATTGATTATCTTATCCTTTGCAGGCCCTCTTATACTTGCTTCATTTATGTATAAGTATAGTGATTTGATACCAGTTGCTGAACCAAAATCAAATGGAAACTTAATTAATCCGGTAATAACGATCTCAGAAAAAGAAGATTTTGACAATATTTTAAGTGATAAAAAATGGACCTTCATGTATGTATATGAGCATGAAACTTGTGATCTTATTTGCGAGGCCACTTTATATATGATGCAACAAGTTAGGGAATCTGTAGGCAGGGAAAGATCTAGAATTAAAAATTTACTGATCGTGAATAATAAATTTAATAATAATGATAATAAAAAAATTATAAATAAATATAATAAAATTAAATTATTAGAAGTAATAGACAAGGGTTTTTTTAATAAAATAAAAAAAAATCATCTATATATTGTAGATCCGTTGGGCAATATTTTTATGTATTATAATAAAGATTTTAATGCTAAGGGTCTTAAGAAAGATATTAAAAAAATTCTTAGAATTTCAAGAATTGGATAAACTTATATGACAAAAATTAATTATTATTTATTATTTGTAATTACAGTAACTTTTGCTGTGATTACCCTGGGTGCATATGTGAGGCTTTCACATGCCGGTTTAGGTTGCCCAGATTGGCCAGGATGCTACGGATATTTAATTGGCGTACCAGATAACTCTATAGAAATAGCTAATGCTGAAAATAGCTTTCAAGGCTCAAATGTTGATATTGGCAAAGCATGGAAAGAAATGATTCATAGATATATTGCAGGAGCTTTAGGAATTTTTATATTTATATTACCCTTTATTTTCTATAAAAATAATACTAACAAGCTTTTCAAGTTATCACTTTTAGTATCAATATTGGTTGTAATGCAAGCAATGTTAGGAATGCTAACTGTTACACTTCAACTCCAACCACTTATTGTAATGATGCATTTAATGGGAGGATTGACCATTATAACTTTATTATGGTTGATTTTTTTGAGATATAATAAAAATAATTATTTCAATGAAAGTCAGTCATTTCCTAACTTATCATTAAAAAGGATTAAAAATCTATCTGTTTTAGGATATATAACTCTTATAGTTCTGGTCATTCAAATAATGCTTGGGGGTTGGACAAGTACAAATTATGCTGCTCTAGCCTGTGCTGACTTCCCTAAATGTAATGCTTCATGGTGGCCACAAATGGATTTCTATAATGCATTTATGATAGAGCTAGCTACAGATTTAAATTATGAGTTTGGAAGGCTAGATAGCCCAGCTAGGGTGGCTATACATTTTACTCACAGAATATGGGCGATTGTCGCCGCAGCAATGCTTGTAATATTATCAATAGCATCTTATAAAACTATTAAAATCTCTTATCAAAAAATAATTTCACTTTGTCTAGTTTTATTCTTATTTATTCAAGTAACTCTTGGCATATTAAATATAAAAATGGGTTTACCTATATACGTCGCAGTAGCACATAATGGAAATGCTGCAATACTATTAATGTGCTTAGTTACTCAGTTATATTTAATTAGAAATGTCAAAAATAACCTTTAAATTTCTTTATGTTTAATTCAAAAATTTATAAAGCTTATTTGGAATCCTCAAAACCTAGGGTCGTTTTGCTAATGATATTTACTTCTTTTATTGGGATGTTATTAGCCGACCCTTTAGGCTTTAACATACAGGTATTAATTTTAGGTAATCTAGGTATAGCACTAATGTCTTTATCTGCAGGTTCTATAAATCAACTTTTAGATCAAAAAATCGATAGCATTATGCACAGAACAAAAAAAAGACCACTTGTTTCTGGAATATTAAAAACTAGAAACGTTGTTGTTTATGCTTCTCTGATGGCATTAGTAGGATTTTATATCTTATATTTTCATATTAATGCTTTAACAGCTTGGTTAACTTTTGGATCTCTCGTTGGTTATGCATTTATCTATACTTTATATTTAAAAAGAAACACCCCCCAAAATATAGTTATTGGTGGAGCTGCTGGAGCAACACCACCCCTTCTTGGCTGGACTGCAATGACAGGTCAAATAGACCTTATAGCCGTAATTTTATTTTTAATTATATTTACATGGACTCCGCCACATTTTTGGGCATTAGCACTTTATAGAAAAGAAGAATATTTTGCAGCAAAAATACCTATGCTTCCAGTAACTCACGGTGAGCAATATACAAGGGTTCATATTACTTTATATACACTGATGTTGACTATAGTTAGCTTGCTACCATTTATAATACAGTTTTCAAGTCACTTTTATTTAGTAGGCGCAATAATTTTAAATGTAATTTTTTTATATTACGTAATAAAAATGCAATTAGCACAAAATAATTTTTTATCGAATAAGATTTTCAATTATTCAATTATATATTTATCAGCATTATTTGGTTTTCTTATAGCAGATAGGTATTTAATATTATTAACAAACGCTAAAAACTTTCTTTAAGTTTTAATATAGACTCACTTTCAATTTGCCTGATTCTTTCTCTGGATATACCATGTTTTTTTGATAAATCTTCTAAAGTTATTTTATTGGATGAAAGCCACCTACTTATTATTATGTCTCTGCTTCTCTCGTCAAGATTTTTAATTACTTTATGTAATTTATCTTCAAGGAGTTTTTTTTCGTTATTTTCTAAAACTTTATCTGGCTCAAGTTCATTACTCTTCAAGTATACCGAAGGAGTAAAATTATCATCATCTTTTTCCTCAATTGCCAAATCATTATTATGCATTCGTTTTTCCATTTCAATTACATCTTTAACAGGCACACCAAGATCATCTGCGATTAAAGCTGCCTCTTTATTTGTAAGGTTTGATAATGAGCTTTTCTTTGATCTAAGATTAAAGAAAAGTTTTCTTTGTGCTTTAGTAGTGGCGACTTTTACGATTTTCCAGTTTTTAATTACAAATTCGTGAATTTCAGATTTTATAGAGTACATAGCAAATGTGATTAACTTGAGATTTTTTTCGGGGTCATATTTTTTAACAGCTTTCATCAAGCCAATATTTCCTTCTTGTATCAGATCACTTAAATTTAAACCATAACCAGAATAGCTTTTAGCAATATAAACTACATATCTTAAGTTATGCATAATTAGTTTTTTTGCTGATTTAAGATCATTTGATGAATTTAAATTCTTTGCTAAATTAACCTCTTCCTCAGTTGTTAATATAGGTATATTCATTACATGATTAATGTAAGTGTCTATACTTCCAGTGCAAGAAGGCAATGTGTTGTTGTTAAAATTTAATTCTTTCATAAAATATATTTTTTATATAATTAGCACTCATTATACTAGAGTGCTAATATTTATCAATAAACATGATAATATATTGATAAATCAATTACTTAAAGGTTAATAAATACACTTAAAGTATTTTTTACAGTAAAAATAACATGTTATTACACTAACTATGATAATAAAAAAACCAGCTATTACAGCCTCTACAAAAGATATATCCTTATAGGATCCTGTTAATTCAATAAAAGGCACAAATTCGTTTGTAAGGCTTGAAAAATAAATAAATAATAATTTAGAAAATACAATTCCTAGTGACAAACTTAATAAATTAATAATAATTGGAAGATATATATGCTCTATAAGAATAAAAGAATTTCGCGCGCCAAAAATTTTATAGACTATAATTTTATTCTTTCTAGATACAATTTCAGCCTTTATATAGTTACTATTGATAATAATAAAGAAAATAACTAAAACGGATAATAAAAAAATTGAAAAATTTAATAACAAATTTTTAAAACTAGTAATTTTTTTTATATAAGCAATATTAGAATTAAAAGAATTAACATATAAATTACTTTTTAAAAAATTATTTATATTTTTTGAATAATCTGTACTTTTAAAATTAGAGATTTTCCTCTCAATTATTATTATTTGTGGAAGTGGGTTTAGTCCTATGTTTTCATATTTATTATTATTTTTATTATTCTCAGAATATAGTTTGAGCGATTGCTCTTCTGTATAATGAGTAACAGAATAAATGTCGTTTCTTTCCTCTAAATTTTTTTTTATATTATTCAGGTTAGCGGCATCTATGTTTTTTTCTAGAAATATTATTATTTTTTCATTGGTATAATTTTTTAGATCAATATTAATATTTTTTAAGGAAATATATGTTGTTAATATTAATGATGAAGCTAGTGCAATAACAATAGTTAAAGGAATATATTTCATTGGTTTAGCGCAATAAAATTTAAAACTTGATTTAATACACATAAGATGGTGTAAATAATAATATAAAGATAAGTTAACTTTATAAAGAAATAATTTTTTCATTTTCTATACTTAGTATTTTTTGTTTAAATTCTTTTGCTAATCCATGATGTCGAGTTGCTAATATAATAGTAGTTCCGTACTGGCTTAACTTAATAAGCATTTTTATTAAAATCTCAGATTGTATTTCATCTTGATTTTCAGTAGGTTCGTCTGCAAGTATAATATCTGGGCTATGTATAATGCCCCTAGCAATTGCCACTCTTTGTCTTTCGCTGCACGATAGTGAACTAATAATTTTATTTCCAAAACCATTTAAATTTACTAAATCTAAAATTATATTTACTTTATCCTCTTTATTTTTAACATTAGAGAGTAACAAAGGTATAGAAATATTATATTTAACTGTCTCATCTTCTATAAAATAATTTTTTTGAAATATAATTCCTATGGACTTTCTGTAATCAGAGATCTGATTATCATTAAGGTTTATTATATTTAGATTATTAACTATGATATCTCCTTTGTCTGGAGCCTGCAATGCAGATAATAGTTTTAGGAAGGTTGTTTTCCCCTGGCCCGCACCAGCTGTTAAGAAGATAAAATCACCTTTATTTATAGTGACTTCGGCATTATAAAATACTTTATTACCCGAATACATTTTGCAAACATTGTTAAAACTTATCATAATCATTATGATATATTGTTTTTAGAACTTAAGTAAACAGGATCTCAGAAAATCTTTAGCAAAGGAACAAGATTATGGGTTTTATCAAAATTATTAATATTCTAAAATATTTCATTATTTTTAATATATCGGTAATTACAATTTATTGCATATCTTTTAGCGCGAGGGCTGAAATTATGGAAAGAACACTAAAAAATGGACTTCAGGTAATTTTGAAGAAAGATACAAGAGCGCCAGTGGTAACAAGTCATATCTGGTATAAGATTGGATCTGCTGATGAGGTAAGTGGAAAAACTGGTCTATCTCATGCCCTAGAGCATATGATGTTTAAAGGCACTAAAAAAAATCCTGGGGGGATTTTTTCTCAAACTATATCTAAACTTGGCGGAAAAGAAAATGCATTTACAAGTAAAGATTATACTGCTTATTACCAGACATTACCTTCACAGTATCTAGAAGAAGCTTTGAAGTTTGAGTCGGACAGAATGTCAAACTTAGTAGTAAAAAAAGAAGATTTTTTAAAAGAAATTGAGGTCATTAAAGAAGAAAGAAGATTGAGGACTGATGACCAGTCAGAAGGTATAGCATACGAACAACTATATGCTAATGCATATGCTAATAGTTCTTATCATGATCCAATTATAGGTTGGATGGAGGATTTGAATCATATGACAGAAAAAGACATTTCTGATTGGTATGATAATTGGTATGCGCCAAATAATGCTACAGCTGTAATCGTTGGTGATATTGATTTTGATAAAACTATAAAATTGGTTGAGAAATATTATGGTGCAAAAAAACCAGTTAAAATTACTGAAAGAGTTAAGAGAAATGAACCTTATCAGTTTGGAGAAAAAAATGTATCTATCAAAATAAAAGGAAAGCCTTCTTATATAATAATGGGATATAAAGTTCCAAGTCTAAATAACAAAAATATAGAAAGCTGGGAATGCTATGCTTTATCAGTATTGTCTGGAATTCTTAGTAGCGGCCAAAATTCAAGGTTGCAAAAAATACTTGTTAGAGAAAAGAAAATTGCCAGTTATGCTGATTCAGGATATTCAATGTTTTCAAGAAATGATCCTTTATTTTTAATAGATGTTAATCCAATCATCGGTAAAAAAATTAGTATTATAGAAAATGAACTTGAAAAAATAATTACAGAACTTAAGACTAAATTAGTAACTAAGAAAGAACTTGAAAGAATAAAAGCGCAAGTTTTGGCTTCTGAAGTCTATCAAAGAGACTCCATAGATTATCAGGCAAGAGTTCTAGGTATGATTAAAACATCTGTAGGAGATACTAAAATAATAGATCAATACACAGCAAATATTGCTGCAGTTACAGCTGAACAGGTTAGAGAGGTTGCAAAAAAATATTTAGTATCAAATTTACAAACTGTAGTAAAAGTAAATGAAAAAATTCAATAATGAATAAAACAATCAAAACAATATATTTTTTAATAATTATGACGCAAGCAAATTTAACACAAGCTGATGTAGAGATATCGAAATATGTAACAAAGAATGGTGTTGAGATTTTATATACAAAATCTGAAAATATACCAATGATAGATATAAAGATTACTTTTGATGCTGGATCAAATAAAGACGGGGAATTAAAAGGTTTGTCAATGTTGACGCACAGCTTATTAGATGAAGGAACATCAAAAATGAATTCAGAAGCAATTGCATCCGCCTTTGAATCAACAGGCGCTATATTTAGCACATCTGTAAACAAAGATAAGTCATCAGTGTCTCTAAGATCACTTGCTGACAAAAAATATTTAGAACCATCTGTTAAAATGTTATTAAAAATTTTATCAGATAGTGTATTTCCTAAATCAGAGGTAATTCTTCAAAAAGAAAGAACGCTATCATCTATTTCAGAAGATAAATCAGACCCAAGTGAAGTTTCTTCAAATTTATTTTTTAAAGAAATTTATGGGAACTATGCTTATGGTTTTCCCTCGATTGGATCAGAAGAAAGTATAGAGAAGATTAAAAGAAAAGATATCATAAATTTTTACAAAGAAAATATAAATAGTTCTAATGCGTCAATAGCCATTGTTTCTTCTCTTTCAAAAAAAGATATAATTAACTTGTCAGAGAAAATCTCAAAATCTTTAAGTTTCTCTAGTCCAAAAAAAAATGGCTTAAATAATTTCCAAAAAAATAATAAAAAGAAATATATTTTTAAAAAATTTAATTCGGAGCAGGCACATATTTATATCGGCGGACAATCAATTAAACGAGGCTCCAAGAACCACCTTCCTCTTTATGTAGGAAACTACATTTTTGGAGGAAGTGGATTTAGCGCAAGATTAATGAAGGAATTAAGAGTTAAAAGAGGTTTAACATACGGTGTTTATAGCTATATCTACCCAATGAAAAATATTGGGCCATTTGTGGTTGGAATTGAGACAAAAGCTGAGCAAGCTCAAGAATCAGTTCGATTAATACACAAGATGCTAAAAGAGTTTCACGCGAATGGGCCAACAGATAAAGAATTAACCCACGCGAAAGAAGCCATAATTAATGGATTTCCTTTAAGAATCGATAGCAATCAAGATATATTGAATTATTTATCGATGATAAATTACTACGATTTACCAATAAATTATCTAAATACTTTTACAGATAAGATTTCAAAAATAACTAAAAAAGATATTTTAAGAGCATTTAAAGAAGAGATTGATGTGAACAATTTGATAACTTTAGTTGTTGGAAATGAAAAAGCAAAAAAGTAATAAGTCAGATTTAAAAGTAAAAATAATAGCTGGGCTTTGGAAAGGAAGAAACATCAGTTTCCCTGATAAAAAAGATCTGAGGCCAACTAAAGGGTTGGTAAGAGAAACGCTTTTTAATTGGCTTAAGAATGATATTCAAAATTCTTATTGTCTAGATTTATTTTCTGGTAGTGGAGCATTAGGATTTGAAGCTGCTTCAAGAGGTGCAAAAAAAGTTTATATGATAGATAGCGACTTGGATGTTGTACATTATCTAAATCTTCAAAAAATTAAGCTTAATGCAAATAATATATTAATTTTTAATTCTGATGCTCGTCAATTTTTAAAAGATTTTAATGAGAAAATAGATTTAATTTTTTTAGATCCACCATTCTCAAAAAATATTATTAATGAAGTAGTTGATGATATATCTAAATTAAATAGCATAAATGATAGATGTAAAATTTATATTGAAATACCTTCTAAAGAAAATTTTGAATCTTCTATTATTACACCCAGAAATTGGGAATTACTTAAATGTAAAAAATCAGGAGGTGTGGCCTACTTACTTTTTCAGCATAATTGTTCTATGATATGATTTAATAAATTAATTTTACAATTGGTGGTTTGATGAACATTGCTGTATATCCTGGAACCTTTGATCCATTTACGAACGGACATAAAGACTTGGTTCAAAGAGCTTCTTCTAATATATTTGATAAAGTATATATTTGTGTTGCCGAGAATTCAAAAAAAGATACTCTTTTTTCATTATCAGAAAGAATACATCTTGCAGAAAAATCATTGCATGAAATTAAAAATATAGAGGTTATTGGTTTTAGTGGGCTTTTAGTAGACTTTGCAGAGAAATTAAATGCAAAAGTAATCTTAAGAGGTCTTCGTGTTGTGTCTGATTTTGAATACGAATTTCAAATGTCTAGCATGAATAAAAAACTAAACAATAATATAGAGTCAATTTTCTTAACTCCATCAGAATCATATGCCTTTTTATCATCTTCGCTAGTTAAAGAGATAGCAGAACTAGGTGGCGATATATCAAAGTTTGTTAATCCAGAAGTTAGAGCTGCACTCGAAAAAAAATATAAATAAATTGCACATGAAGTATTGACATATATAATTTATATATTATAATATTCTTATATATTATTATTATTATTTAGAAATAGGAATTTGTTATGTTTGAAATCGTAATTATGCTTGTAGTATGGTCATTCGCTTCAGTATGCTTATATAGGCAGTGCCTAGGTAAGTAATTGTTTTTAAAAGAATTGAAAGCAAAGGACTGCTTTCATCTTTAAAAATTAAAATTAGTCCTCCTTAAATCATTATTAAAATCTTTGTTTGGCTAGCTCAACATTGCCAAACGACTGATTATATGTCTTTTACTACAATCCTTAATTTGATATAGTAAAAAATCCCAATAAGGGATTTTAAGCTTAAATAATAAAAAAAGGAGGCTCGGATAATGAGAAAAATAAAAACACTTCTAGGTTTATTTGTTGCGGTATTACTTTCAGGTTGTGCAGCAGATCAAGCGTTACTAGATAGATTAGAGTTAGTTGAAGAAACAGCAAAACAAGCTATTTCATGTTGTGATGCTAA
>JAQWPG010000012.1 GCA_029268385.1 Gammaproteobacteria bacterium | reverse complement strand
CGATGCTGATGAGGGAACAGTAGCAGAAAATAAAGTTGATCTCGATAGAACGGTAATTGGTGTGAACTGGTATGTAACTAATACTGTGAAATTCATGGCAAATTATTCTTCTGTAAGCATGGATAATGAAGTAAATCCAGGAGGTACAACTGATGATCTAGATAGTTTCCAACTTAGAGCTCAATACGCGTTTTAATCATTAATCTCCTAATGATTTTATATAGCCCCTGTTCAGAAATGAATAGCGGTTTTTTTTACAAAATAAATTATTTTAGCGATATAATATAAAAACAATGGATAAAATAAATCACGATGTCTTTAAAAATCTTTGCGTTGTATCAGCGCCCTCTGGAGCAGGCAAAACAAGTTTAATTAAAAAAATATGCTCGTCTGAAAAAATTTCAGTATGCGTTTCTGAGACCACAAGAAAGCCTAGAAAGGGAGAAATTAATGGTACAGATTATATATTTATTGATGAAAAAGAGTTTTTATTAAGGGTAAAGAAAGAAATTTATATAGAGCATGCTTTAGTACATGGCAATTATTATGGAACTTCTATAGATTCTGTTTCTCAATTATTAAATAAAGATAAAGTTGTTATTTTAGAAATCGATTATCAAGGTGCAGAAATAATTAAAATAAGGTTTCCGCTATCTAGACATATATTTGTATTACCGCCATCTTTAAAAATTCTTGAAAAAAGATTGCGAGAAAGAGGTACAGATCCAGAAGATGTGATTTTAAAAAGATTGGAAAATGCAAAAATTGAAATTAGTAAGGCACAACATTATGACTATATTCTGGTAAACGATGATTTTCAGCTAGCAGAAAAAAAATTACTGTCATATGTGCTTGATACCGATATGGCTATAGATGAGAAAAATCGCAAAGAACCTTTGATAGATAAGGATTTTTAACGTATCATCAAAGAATAATATTTAACAGATAAAGGTAGTTAAAATGGCTAGAATTACAGTAGAAGATTGTCTCGAAAAAGTAAATAATAGATTCCATTTGGTTAGAGTTGCAAGCAAAAGAGCAAGGCAAATAATGAATGGAAAAGAGCCAACACTTGAGTGGGACAATGATAAAGCTACAGTACTTGCATTAAGAGAAATAGCAGCAGGTAATATTACTGAAGAAATGTTAGACGAAAAGCCAGTTATCAATGAAGAAGATGGATTATTTGAACAAACGGAAATAGATGCTGAGATTGGCGCACTATTAAATGCAAATACTTCTGAAACTCAAGATGAAATAGAAGCAAAATCTGAAGATACTTTAGAGGTTGATGAAAATGAAGTTGAGGCTAAATCAGATAACGAAAATACAGAAAATACCGAAACACTTTAAACAGGATAGATATATGATATGGCTGAAAATTCAAATTTAAAAACAAATAATTTGAATCAGCAAAGTTCTTCTAATCCTGCGCTAAATAATCTTTTAAAAAAATCTAAGTTATATCTAAAAACAAACCAAATTATCATGATTAGGGAAGCTTATGCTTTCAGTAATGAAAGTCATCAAGGACAGCTTCGCAAAAGTGGTGAGCCATATATTAATCACCCTTTGTCAGTAGCATCTATTCTCGCAGAAATGAAAATGGATGCTGTAAGTATCGTGGCTGCAATCTTACATGATGTTGTTGAAGACACGACAGCAGGAAAAGAGGACATCGAAAAGCGATTTGGTTTAGAAATAGCTAACATTGTTGATGGTGTTAGCAAGATCGATAAAAATATTAAATTTTTATCTAGAGATGAAGCTCAGGCAGAAAATTTTAGTAAAATGATGTTAGCCATGTCTGATGATCTAAGGGTAATTTTGGTGAAGTTAGCTGATAGATTGCATAATATGCGTACTTTAGATTGTTTGTCGAAAGAAAAAAAATTGAGAATCGCAAAAGAAACTTTAGAAATATATGTACCTATAGCTTTAAGACTTGGAATGAATAAACTTAGACTAGAGTTAGAAGAAATTTCATTTAGAACAATCAATCCATTCCGCTATAAAGCAATAGTAAAGGCTGTTGAGAACCATAGAGGCAATAAAATAAAATTCTTAGAAGATATTAAAGTTAAGATTGAGGAAAGGCTTAAGGATATCGAGATAAAAGCAGAAATCTTTACCAGACAAAAAAACCCTTATAGTATTTATAAAAAAATGAAGAAGAAAAAACTTAGCTTTAATGCGGTTTATGATATCTATGGACTGAGAGTAGTTACAAAAAAAATTGATGATTGCTATAGAGTTTTCGGGGCCAGTCATAATTTATTTAAACCAGTGCCCGGAAAGTTTAAAGACTACATAGCTATACCAAAATCCAATGGTTACCAAGCTCTTCATACAGTTTTATTTGGACCAAATGCAATACCAATAGAAGTTCAAATAAGAACAAAAGAAATGGATCAATTTGCAGAATCAGGTATAGCATCTCATTGGCAATATAAGACGGGCGGGCATTCTTCAGCTCAAGCCCATGCAAGGGATTGGTTGCAAAAAATCATGGAAATGAAGCAAAATACTTCAAACTCCATCGATCTTCTCGAAAATATTAAAGTAGATTTGTTTCCAGATGAAATTTATGTTTTTACTCCAAAAGGGGAAATAAAGGAATTGCCATATCGAAGCAGTATTATAGATTATGCCTTTTCAGTTCATACAGATGTAGGAAATAAATGTACAGCTGCAAAAATTAATGATTTGGATGTTCCACTAAGTACGAGGTTGTCATCTGGGCAAACTGTAGAAATAATAACCACACCTCTTGGAAGGCCGCACCCATCTTGGTTAGAATTTGTCGTAACGGCAAAAGCTAGAGCTAACATAAAAAGTTACCTAAATAATATGCAATCAGAGCAAGCATTAGATTTGGGATTAAGAATGTTGGACAAAGCATTAAATGATTATGGTACTACTTTTACAGAAATCCCATATGAGTCTATTAGAAGATTATTGAATGAATACAATTTGAAAGATGAAAAAACATTATTTGTAGAGATAGGTTTAGGAAATATAATACCTCATCTTGCAGCGCAAAATATTGCTAATAAAAAAAGCTTTGTAAAGCAGAAGTATCATGATTTGGTATCGAAAGTTTTGGGTCCAAAAAAATATGAGAGTATTGCAATAAAGGGTACAGAAGGTTTGGTTTTAAATTATGCAAAGTGTTGCCGCCCAATCCCTGGTGACGACGTTCTTGGCCTCACAACATCAGGTAATGGATTTGTTGTTCATAGATCTGCTTGCAACAATATAAAGAAATTGAGAGCGCAAAAAATATTTATAGAATGGGCCGATGATGTTTCCGGAGAATACCAAACTCAGATAAGAGTTTTCTCTGAAAAACAAAGAGGAGTATTAGCTAATGTTGCAGGTGTAATCTCAAGACTTTCATGTAATATAGAAAATGTTAAATTTGACGAGGTTCAAAATCCTTACGCATCTTTTGTTTTTACAATAGATGTTAGGAATAGAAAACATTTAGCAGACTTAATTAAAGAATTAAAAAAAGTTAAAAATATAAACAAAGTAATGAGGACGGTTGGATAATGACAAAAGAATATATTCACACAGATAATGCACCTTCAGCTATAGGAGCTTATTCGCAAGCAGTTAAACATAACGGGTTAGTATACTTGTCCGGACAAATACCACTAGATCCAAAAGAAATGATAATTGTATCTGATAATATAGAGCAACAGATTGAGCAGGTATTCAAAAACCTGCAGCAAGTTTTAACTGCAGCAAACTCTTCTTTAGATAATATAATTAAATTAAATGTATATTTGACCAATTTAGAAAACTTTTCGAAGGTTAATGACCATATGGAAAAAATATTTACTAAACCTTATCCAGCGCGCGCGGCAATTGGAATTAAAGAGCTTCCAAAAGAAGCATTGATAGAAATAGATGCAATTGCAGAAACTAAGTAAATTTTATGACTATTGACCTTTTAGATCTTAAAGGGGTTGGCGAAAAAGGGCTTATAAAATTAAATAAAATAGGTATCAGGACTATAGAAGACCTTTTATTTCACTTACCAATAAGATATCAAGATAAAACAAAGATAGCACAGATATCAAACTCAGCAGTAGGAAATAAATATTACTTTGAAGGGACTATAGAAAAATCAAATATCATATTCTTTAAAAAAAGAATGTTTTTAGTAAGAATCTCTGATGAAACTGGTTTTATACAGCTGAGATTTTTTTATTTCAACAAAAGTCAAATGAAAAATTTTTCTGTAGGTAAAAA
The DNA here is from genome assembly GCA_029268385.1 of Gammaproteobacteria bacterium. Classification (GTDB taxonomy): domain Bacteria; phylum Pseudomonadota; class Gammaproteobacteria; order Poriferisulfidales. The sequence continues at coordinate 11,326 of JAQWPG010000012.1, read as the reverse complement.
AATTAGGTGTTATGGTGAATTAAGAGAAGTAAATAATGTTAAAGAAATGATTCATCCTGAGTGTGAATTCTTCGAAAGTAACGAAATCCCAGAATTGAATAAATTTTTAACACCCGTATACCCAATAACAGAAGGTTTATATCAGTTTAGAATAAGAAATTTTATTCAACAGTCTCTGGAGTTATTGAAAACAAAAAAAATATACTTTCCTGAAATTCTACCAAAAAAAGTTTTAGAAAAATATAATCTTATTGATATAAATACAGCTCTTCTTAATATTCATAATCCAGACAGCGATACAAGCTATGAAGAGCTTATAACTAATGAAAATATAAATAAAAAAAGACTAGTTTTTGAAGAGTTGCTTGCTCATCAATTAATCTTTAAAAGAATAAGATCTTTTAATAGCAAATTATTATCTTTTGATTTAAATAATGATGAAAAACCAATAAAAAAACTTATTAATAATCTTCCGTTTAATCCAACAAAATCACAATTAAATGTCATGAGAGATATTATAAATGATATGCAGAAAAATACTCCTATGACTAGATTAGTGCAAGGCGATGTTGGCTCTGGAAAAACATTAGTCGCTCTATTTGGTGCTTTGCATGCTATAAGTAATGGTTATCAAGTTGCATTTATGGCGCCTACAGAAATTCTTTCTCAACAGCATTATCAGAGTATTAAGTTAATGCTTAAAGACTTTGATATTAATATTGCGATACTTTATAGCGGCATGAAAGCCAAAGAAAAAGCAATGACAATTGAAGATATAAGATTAGGTAATATTAACATAGTAATAGGAACACACTCTTTAATTCAAAAACAAATAAAGTTTTTTAATTTAGCCTTAGTAATAATCGATGAGCAACATAAATTTGGAGTTCACCAGAGAATGACTTTATCAACTAAAGGAAAAAAATATGACACATATCCACATCAACTAATTCTGACTGCAACACCTATACCAAGAACTTTAGCAATGACACTATATGGAAACTTAGATTACTCAGTTATAGATGAAATGCCTAGAGGTAGACAAGAAATCGATACAATTGCTCTGCCAGAAGATAGAAGAAATGAAGTTTTAGAAAGAATAACCTCAAAATGTAAAGATGGCAGTCAAGTTTATTGGGTGTGTCCGCTAATTGATGAGTCCGAAGTAATGGAATGTAAAGCCGCAACCAATACTTATGAAGAATTATGTTTAAAATTAAAAGATATAAATATTGGTCTTATTCACGGAAGAATGAAAATGCAAGAAAAAGAAAAAGTGATGAATGATTTTAGAAGTAAAAAAATTGATCTTCTTGTTTCAACTACGATTATTGAAGTTGGATTAGATATTCCAAACGCAACCGTAATAATTATAGAAAATTCTGAAAGAATGGGTTTATCTCAACTTCATCAATTAAGAGGAAGAGTTGGAAGAGGAGAAAAAAAAAGTAATTGTATTTTAATTTATAAATCTGGATTGAGTGAAATTGCAAAAAATCGTATAGATATTTTAAGAAGATGTAGAAACGGGTTTGATATTGCAAAGGAAGATCTTGATATAAGAGGGCCAGGAGAAATATTAGGAAAAAAACAAAAAGGGGATATAAATTTTAAAATTGCAAATATCGCTCGAGATCATAAATTTATAAAGGATACAAAAGAGTGCTCAAATATTATTTCAAGTGATACTTCAGAAAAACTAGCAAAAAGATGGATAAATGAAGAAATAATAATTGGAAAATCCTAACTTAATATTGTTATTAACATCGCTTGATTCGTTGGATTCTCAGAAATTAAAATTTTATTTTTAGGGAAAAATTCTCTTATTTTATAGCCTATTCTTTCATTGCCAGATATAAAAACAATATCTATAGAAATTTTAAATTTTAAGATCCTTTGGGTCTCTAGAAAATTATTAAGTACCTCAACACTAGTAATGCAAATATGAGTAAAATCAGACATAGTATTTAGGGTTAACTTATCAAGATTTTCAGGAAAATTTCTGCTGTATGTATTTACATCATCATAGACGAAGTTATCTATAGATAATTTATCGTGCAAATGAGTTCTGCCACCAAGACCTTTAATAATAATATATTTAGGGTTCGCAATATTTTGTTTTTTTATTTCTACTAAAAGAGACTCGCTGGAAAAATCTGAAGATGGGACTATATCAACATTAATATTATACTTATTGAGCAAATATTTTGTTGATTCACCAATTGCAGCAATAGTTTTTGCATTAAAATCTAAATTTTCTTCTAAACCTTCTAATAGTGAAGTTACAGAATTTTGACTTGTAAAAATTATGCAATTTGATTCCTTAATATTATCTATATCTGTTTTTTTAATTCTAATATTTTTTATGCGTATTAATGGGAATATGGAATTTTTAATGCCTTCACAATCTAAGAGAGAAGAAAATTTTTTTGATTGTTCAATTTGTCGTGTTATTAATACATGCATATTATAATAAGTTTCTAGCTCCCTTTTTTTCCAATCCTATTGCAACACTCAAACCTATTTTATTTGAATCTTTAATGCTCCCAGTCTCTTTATGATAAATTTTTTCACTTCCATCTATTGAGCCTATCATTGATGATACAATAATATTATTGTTATCAATTACAGCATTTGCTGCAATTGGAGTACTGCAGCTTGCATTGAAGTATTCACTAATTTGTCTTTCTGCATTTACGCACAAGCTTGTACTCTTATGATTTAACTTATTGATTAATTGATTTAAAATATGATTGTCTTTTTTTAATTCTATGCCAATAGCTCCTTGGCCAATCGCCGGAACCCATAAATTTTTTTCTAAATATTCAGAAATTTTTGTCTCCATACCTAGTCTTTTTACACCAGCTGCTGCTAAAATTATACCGCCTACCTCGCCATCAAAAACCTTTTTTATACGAGTATCTATGTTCCCCCTCATATCTGATATTCTAATATTTGGATATTCGCATTTTAAATTACATATTCTTCTAACACTTGATGTTCCAATAGAAGCATTTTCATTAAATTCTGACAAGGATCTGTAGTCTTTAGAAATAAGTACGTCTCTAGAGTCCTCCCGTTTTAAAATTGCATTTATGTGCAAATCTTCATGAAGAGTCGCAGGCATATCTTTCATTGAGTGAACAGCTATATCGCAGCTCCCTTCAAGTAAAGCCTGCTCTAACTCTTTTAAAAATAATGACTTACCTCCGATATCATACAATGGCTTATCTAGAATTTTATCGCCAGAAGTTGTTATTTTTACTAGCTCAATATTAATTGAATTATCAATATCTTTGATTAATTCGCTAACTTTCATAGCTTGCCATAAAGCAAGAGGGCTTTTTCTTGTGGCAATTCTTATAATTTTTGGCATTAAACTTTCGTCCATATTGTCAACTTAATGTTATACTGATTTTAATTATAATAGATAGTATTTCACAATGACAAAGAATACAAAAAAACCTTGGCAGGGAAGATTTTCTGGAGAAACTGATAAATTTGTTGAAAGTTTCACATCTTCTATCGCCTTTGATAAAAGACTATATGAATATGATATACAAGGTTCTGAAGCGCATTCAATGATGCTAAATTCTATAGGAATACTTAGTGATAAAGAATTGAAAGATATTCTCTCTGCACTTGAAAAAATTAGAGAAAAAATTGAAAAAGACGGTGTTGTTTGGAAAGACTCATTAGAAGATATTCATATGCATATAGAGCATGAACTTATTGAGATGATAGGCGATACAGCAAAAAAAATTCATACAGGCAGATCAAGAAATGATCAAGTCGCAACTGATATTAGACTCTATGTAAGAAATGAAATTATAAATACCCACGAAAGTATTATTATCTTGCAAAAAACACTAATAAAATTAGCAGAAAAATACTCTAAAAGTATTATTCCGGGTTTTACGCATCTGCAAGTAGCACAACCAGTGACATTTGGTTTTATTATGATGTCATGGTTTTTCATGCTCGAAAGAGATAAGTCGAGATTTTTAGATAGTTATAAAAGAGTAAATATCTCACCTCTTGGTGCAGGCGCATTATCAGGCTCATCACATAAACTTGATAGAGAATACACTGCAAAACTCCTTGAATTTGATGGAATTACAGATAATGCTTTAGATAGCGTTAGTGACAGAGATTTTATTGTAGAATTTATAAGTAATTCATCGCTTCTAATGTCTCATTTATCAAGATTCTCGGAAGAAATTATTATCTGGGCGTCGACAATGTACAATTTTGTAGATCTTGACGATAAAGTATGTACTGGTTCTTCTATAATGCCGCAGAAAAAAAACCCGGATGTTTTAGAATTAATAAGAGGAAAAACAGGCACTATTTATGGTCAGCTCGTTAATATTTTAACTATTATGAAGGCCCAGCCATTTGCATATAATAGGGACAATCAAGAAGATAAACCCGCTCTATTTAACTGCGTAGATACAATAATAATGAGTATGCAAGCTATGAATATCTGCTTAGAGAATTTAAAACTAAATGAAAAGACTACTAAAATTTCAGCCAAGAAAGGATATTCAACAGCTACCGATTTTGCAGATTATTTAGTTAAAAAAGATGTTCCGTTTAGAGACGCGCATGAAATTGTTGGAAAAGTTGTTGCATACGCAGTTAGTAAGAACCTTGATTTAGATGAACTATCTATTGAGGACTTTAAATCCGTTTGTGAAAAAGTTGAAAAAGATGTTTTTGAGTTTCTAAAAATTGAAGGCTCTGTAAATAGCAAAAAAACTGCTGGGGGAACCTCTTTTGAAGAAGTTTCGAAACAAATAAAAAAAGCAAAAAATATTATTAAAGAATATGAAGAAAAATAATTATAGTAAAAGAACATTAACTTATATTTTTTTTTTAATATTAATGGTTGGATGTGGTCAAACAGGTGATTTGTATTTGCCGGAAGAAGTAAATAATAAAATTAAGAAAAATGAACATAGAGTATAAAAACGAATCATATACTATTGATAATGTATCAGTTAGTAATTTAGCGGAGACTTATGGTACCCCATGTTTTGTATATTCTGAAGATTCCATATCTAAAAATTATAATGAAATAAATAATGCTTTTAGTAATAACAAAAAAAAAGTTTATTATTCAGTTAAAGCAAATTCAAACTTAAGCATATTAAAATTATTATCTGAATTGGGATCAGGGTTTGATATTGTTTCAATGGGAGAGCTAGATAGAGTTTTAAAAATTGGGGCTAGTCCAAAAAACATTGTTTACTCAGGTGTTGGAAAATCTGAGAGTGATATAAAAAAATCTATAGAACTTGGTATATATTGTATAAATGTCGAATCATTCTCTGAGCTGGAAAGAATAAATAAAATTGCATCACAATTAAAAACAAAAGCTCCTGTTGCGATAAGAGTAAACCCTAATATTGACCCAGGCTCTCATGAATATATATCTACTGGCTTAGAATCAACTAAATTTGGTATCAATTTAAAAAATATGATGGATGCATTTATGTATGCTGATAAAGAAAATTTTATAGATCTTATTGGAATTGATTATCATATTGGATCTCAAATTGAAACACTTGGCCCATTTATAGAAGCGGTGTTCTCAGTAGCGAAAATAATTAAAGAGCTTAAAGCAAATAATATTAGTGTCGATTTAATAGATATGGGTGGTGGACTAGGTATTGACTACGGTAAAAATAAAGTTCCATTATTAAAAGAATATGGAGAAGCTCTTAATAAGGCAATTAAAGATAATAAACTTGAAGACTATAATATAATTTTAGAGCTTGGAAGAAGTATAGTTGGGAATGCAGGATATTTATTGACAAAAGTAGAATACATAAAAAAAGATAGTGAAAAAAATTATGTAATTGTTGATGCTGGAATGGATAATCTTATTAGACCAGCTTTATATAGTGCTTGGCACAATATAATTTGCACAAAAACACATGAAAATAAAAAAAAGATATTATGTGATGTAGTCGGGCCAGTGTGTGAATGCGCAGATTTTTTAGGAAAAGATAGGGAATTAATTGTCGAACAAGATGACATTTTAGTTGTTACAGCTTGTGGAGCTTATGCATCATCAATGGCTAGTAATTATAATTCAAGACCTAAGCCTGCAGAAATAATTATAAAAAATAAAGAGGCAAAATTAATAAGTAAAAGAGAAGAAGTTAAAGATTTATATGCAAGAGAAATAATTATTTAAATGTTATGAATAAGATAAATTTTACAAAAATGCAAAGCCTTGGAAATGATTTTGTAATAATTGATCAACTCAAGAGCTCTTTCGTATTAAGCAAAAACCAAATAAAAAAAATCTGTAATAGAAACTATGGGATTGGTTGTGATCAATTATTAATAATAGAAAAATCAAATAAAAAAAATATAGCATTTAAATATAAAATATATAATAAAGACGGTTCTGAATCTGGGCAATGTGGAAATGGAGCAAAGTGTGTAGCACGATATTATTTTGATAAATATTGTAAAAATAAAAAAGAAATTAATATAGAGACAAAAACTAGCAAAATGACACTTCGTCAGATGGCAAGAAAAAAAATTGAAGTTGATATGGGGGCACCAATTTTTAGTCCAAAAGAGTTTATTAAGAAAAATAAAGTATTTAAATATAAAAATAGAAAATACAATTTTTATACTGTATCTATAGGTAATCCCCATGCAATTTTTATTATAAGCAGTATTAAAAAAATTAATATCAGAGAGTTTTCTGAAAATTTCAATAATAAGAATTTTTTCAAAAATGGAGTTAACATAAGCATTATCGAAAATATTAATACGAATAATTGGAGTGCTAGAATCTTTGAAAGAGGTTCAAATGAGACAAACGCTTGCGGTTCTGCAGCCTGTGCAATTTCAGCATGCCTCAAGCAATTTAATAAAAACATAAAAACAACCAATTATGTACATATGCAGGGTGGAAAAGCTCAAGTAAAATGGTTAGGGAAAAAAGATGATTCAGTATATTTAATAGGTGAAGCATCTTACGTATTTGAAGGCGTTTATATAATATAAATTTTATGACATTAAGAGATAAAAATAATAATAATCTAAAAAAACTTACGGAAAGTGAAGTGCTGAATTTTCTAGCAGAAAATCCAAATGTAATAAGTAATAATATTGATTTATTTAATAAAATATTTTCTTTAAATAGAAATAATGGAAATGTAATATCCTTCGAAGATATTAGGATAAAATCATTAATAAAAGAAAATTTAAAAATAAAGAAAAAATTAAAAGAAATTGTAGATTCTGCAAAAAATAATAAAAAGATACAGGAAAAATTGTCAAAATTTTCTAACGAAGTCATATCGTTTAGAAAAATTAACCCATTAGTTTCATATATTGAAAATTTTATAGATAATGAATTCCCATCTATTACAATACAATTTAGTCTCATAAAGTTAAATGGATTTTCAGAATTAAATAAAAAATATTTATCAACAAATAATGATTTACTAAACTTAATTAATAATACTTTTCTTGAAAAAAAACCTATCTTAATAACAAAAGATTCTATTAAAAAATATTCATTAGAAAAATATACGAATAAAACAGATTCTTTAGTCTTATGCCCGCTTGGAATAGAGTATCCAATAGGCGTAATATTTGTGAGATACAAGAGTGAGATGATGGGTTTAGATTTACAATTTGATTTGTTAACCTCTTTAACTGAGACTATATCTTATACTCTGGAGCAGTTCATACAGAAATAATGCATGAAAATAAATTAATATGTTTATTAAAAGACTATATTTTTCATATTGAAAAAGTTATTAATTACTCCCCGAATACAGTTGTTTCATATCATAGAGATATAAACTCATTTTTCTCATTTTGTGAAAAGATAGGAGTTGATGAAATCTCCAAGGTAGATGATAAAGTAGTACGAGATTTTGTGTCTTATTTACATAGGAATGGCATTAGTCCAAAATCTATAAAGAGATTTTTATCCAGCCTAAGAGGTTTTTTTAATTTTATTTTAAAGAAAAAAATTATTAAAAAGAATCCTGCTGAAGGAATTAAGTCTCCCAAAGCAAATAAAAATCTGCCAGAAATTTTACAGCATGCTGACATAGATTTACTTGCAAGTTCTAAAAATAAAAAAGATGGTTTTTATAAAAATAATGATTTATTGATTCGTGATACAGCAATATTTGAGTTATTTTACTCATCAGGATTAAGATTAAGCGAATTATCAGGAATAAAATTTACAAATATAAATTTTAACGAACAAGTATTAAGAATAACTGGAAAAGGAAATAAAACAAGAATAGTGCCTATAGGTAAAAAAGCCATAATTGCTATAAATCTATGGATTGATATTAGAAAAAAATATACCTGTGAAAAAAGTGATTTTTTATTTATAGGTCAGAAGGGTGATAAAATGTCAGCTAGAAATATACAGTTAAGAATGAATATTCTAGCCAAAGCATCAGGAGTAGAGCAAAGATTATATCCTCATAAACTTAGACATACTGTAGCCACCCATTTACTTGAATCATCGGGAAATATCAGGGCAGTTCAAGAATTCTTGGGGCATGAAAATATAAGTACGACACAAATATACACTCATTTGGATAATCAGTATCTAATGACTGTTTATGATAAAGTACATCCACGATCTAAGAAAATTATTAAAAAGGAATAATATATGGCCACAAAAATACCATTAGAGATAAATCTTCATCAGCAATCTGCTTATCTAACACTTAAATATGAAGAGCAATCTTTTGACTTAGCTGCGGAATATCTGAGGGTTTATTCCCCATCAGCTGAAGTTATGGGGCACGGACCTGGACAAGAAAAACTTCAAGTAGGAAAAGAAAATGTTTCCATACAAAACATTGTACCTGTAGGCAATTATGCTATTCAAATAATATATGATGATGGTCATGATACAGGCATATATTCTTGGGAATATTTGTATGAATTAGGATGTGGGTATGCTGAAAAATGGAATAATTACCTCCAAAGGTTGAAGGAAGCTGGATATGAGCGAGTCAAACAGTAAAAATAACGCAAGTTTTGGGTATAAAAAAGTTACAGAAACAGAAAAAGTTTCTCTCGTAAATGGTGTTTTTACATCTGTTACAAAAAAATACGATTTAATGAATGATTTCATGTCTTTTGGAACTCATAGACTTTGGAAAAAATACTTTTTATTATGCTCAAATATAAAAAAAGGACAAAGAGTCTTAGATCTGGCAGCGGGCACAGGTGACGTGACAAAATTAATAAGCGAATCAGTAGGTCCAAAAGGCTATGTAGTTTCATGTGACATAAACTATTCCATGTTACACCAAGGAAGAGATAACTTAATAGACAAAGGAATATTAGAGAACGTTTCATATGTTCAGTCAGATGCTCAAGAATTGTCATTTAAAGAAAATAGTTTCGACCATGTAACAATGGCTTTTGGATTAAGAAATACTGCTAATATAAGTAAGGCTCTCGATTCGATATACAAAACACTTAAGCCTGGAGGGTCACTTCAAGTTTTAGAGTTTTCAAAAGCAGAAAAAATTATTGAAAAACCATATGAAATTTTTCTTAATAATTTTGTGCCTTTTCTAGGAAAGCATATAGCAAAGGATGAAGGAAGTTATAGATATCTAGCAGAGTCAATAACTATGCACCCGTCACAAGAAGAACTTATAGAATTGATGATGAAAAGTAAGTTTAAGAAATGTAAATATAACAACATATCATTGGGCGTTGTATCTATCCATAAAGGGTATAAATTATAAAATGATAATTGAAAAAATAAACAAATTCTTAAAAGTTGCAATTGAAAATAGTAATATAGAAAAAAAAGATTTTTTACCTTTAAATAAAAAAATTATTTCTATTATATTATCTAATACTCAAACAATTATTTATTTAAAATTCAATCAAGAAAATATAGAGATGCGCGAAAGTATTGAGGAAAAAGCAGACTTAATATTAGAGGGAAGCCCTATTGCTTTCTTGAATTATTTTAATAATTTTGGGGAAAGCCATTCCATTAAAATTTCAGGTAATGCTTCTCTAGCTGAAAGTTTTTCAAATATTATGGATAAGTTGAATATTGATTGGGAGCAAATTATTTCAGAATATACCAATGATGAATTTGCTTTTTATTCTTTTAAATTTATTAATTATATAAAAAGTAGGGCAACTGAAATTGAAAAAAGTTTTTTAAGGAATTCAAAAGAGTACTTTAGGGATGAGACTGATATAATTCCACAAAAGAAATTAATAGATAATTATATAAAAGAAGTTGATGAGCTGAAAAATAAAATAGAAGTAATGGAAGCAAAATTAAAAAATAAAAAATAGCATGAAACAAATATTAAGACTAATAAAAATTTATATTGTCATAATGAGAAATTCATTAGATAAGGATTTATTTAATTTTAGATACTTGTGGTTGATGAAGTTTTTTATAATTTTCTTTCCCAACCTTTGGTTTAGAAGTTCCTCTCTTAGTAGAGGGGAGAGAATTAGAAATACTTTTGAAGAATTAGGCCCTATTTTTGTAAAATTAGGGCAAACCATATCCACTAGAAAAGATTTACTACCCGATGACATTGCTGAAGAATTGGTAAAATTGCAAGATAAGGTTACTCCCTTTCCCGGGGAACAAGCAAAGACCGCAATAGAGCAAGCATTAGGAGAAAAAATAGAAGATATATTTGATGAATTTGATATTAAATCTTTAGCATCTGCATCTGTCGCACAAGTTCATGCGGCAAAATTAAAAAATAAAGAGGTTGTTATTAAGGTCTTAAGGCCCGGTATAGAAAAACTCATTATTAAAGATATAAATTTGATGTACTTTATTGCTAGGAGTGTTGATAAAGTTTGGGAAGAATCAAAAAGATTAAAGCCAGTTGAAATAGTTAGTGAATATGAAAAGGTGATTTTTGGTGAGCTAGATCTTGTCAAAGAAGCTTCAAATGCAAATTTGCTAAGAAAAAACTTTACAGACTCTAATTACTTATATGTTCCAGAGATATATTTTGATTACACGAGAAAAAATATTTTGGTGATGGAAAGAATTTTTGGAATACAAATTAGTAATAGAATTGAATTAGATAAAAATAATATAAATATTAAAAGGTTGGCAGAAAAAGGTGTTGAAATTTTCTTTACACAAGTTTTTCAGCATAATTTTTTTCATGCAGACATGCATCCTGGCAATATATTTGTATCTTATGAAAATCCGTCAGACCCAAAGTATTGTGCTGTAGATTTCGGTATCATGGGGTCTCTGTCTGAAAGCGATCAAAAATATCTAGCTCTAAACTTTCAGGCTTTTTTTCAA
>JAQWPG010000011.1 GCA_029268385.1 Gammaproteobacteria bacterium | reverse complement strand
TTTGGTCTTTATATTTTTAAAGAAAGAGATAAACTAAACCTTATAAAATCTCTATTTTTTGCCATAGCCTTTCATGCTTCTTACAACTATTTTGCAACTAGAAATATTTTGTTGATGTTTGTAGTTTTGATAATTTTAGTTTTGTTTGCTAAGAAGCTACATAAGTTATTAAAAGCAGAGCAATTATTTAAACGAACTTAAAGAATTCTAATAAAAAATACTTTTTTAATTTTATTTTGCACAAGGTGGGGAATCTTTTACATACTCAGATTTATCTTTCCATTCTTTTTGAGTAAATAGATGAAGCGATAAAGCATGAACTCCATTTTCCAACTCGTATTTTAAAAGCTCATTAATCTTTCTATGACGCTGAACTAATTGAATACCATCAAATTCATCAGAAACTAAGATGACTTTAAAGTGAGTCTCAGTATTTGGCCCACTATGCATATGGCTTTCATTTATTACCTCAAGATGACTTAATTGAAAATTATCACTTAAGGTATGTTCTATTTTCTTTTCTACACTCATTTATCTATTCCAAAGAATTTTAAGTAATTCTGATAAGTTATTTCACATATATAATCATAAGACTGATTTCTATACTTTGCCACATCTTTTGCAACCTCGACTAAATATTCAGGTTTATTAAGATGTTTCATTGCTGATGTTACCTCAGGTTTTTTACTTGATATGTATGGTGAAAGATAGGGCGAATCTGTTTCTATAAATAATTTATCATCCGGAATAATATTTATGAAATCTCTTAAATGCTTACCTCTTCTATCGTCGCAAATCCAACCAGTTAAACCTATGTGAACTCCTAAATCTAAATAATCAATAAGTGCATTTTTTGTTCCAGTAAAACAATGCACAACAATCTTATCGCAATCTTTAATACTATCTTTAATGATACTGTGCATTTGGTGAAAAGCATCTCTCTCATGAACAAATAATGGCAAATTAGTTTCTTTAGCTAAATCTATATGATTCAAAAAAACACTATTTTGAATTTCAGGTGTTGAAAAGTTTCTATTAAAATCTAATCCACACTCACCAACTGCTTTCACATGATTGTTTTTTAATATTGAAAGTAATCTATCATAACTTTTTTCATTCCAATCTTTGGCATTATGAGGATGATAACCTGCTGTTGCAACAAAACTAAACTGCTCTGCCAAGGAAGAAACTTTTAAACTTGAATCTAAATCATTTCCAACTAAAACCATCTTTGCAACATTATTTTTATTTGCTGCATCGATGATATTTTTTTCTTTTCCTGCAAAAACATCATCGGTTAAATTTACACATATATCGACAAGTTTATTACTCATTTATCTGCACACTTCACATTTAGTCCTATCAAAAGTATTAATAACTTTCTGACATTTTGGACATAATTTTTTATACGTTGGTTTAAGATCTTTATCTAACGTAATCCTATCATCGAATACAAAACATTCCCCGTCCCAATGCTTCCCTTCTGTCTCATAAAGATAATTTATAATGCCGCCTTTTAATTGTTTAAAGGAATCAATGCCCTCTTCGTTTAAATAACCTAAAGCTTTTTCGCATCTTATACCTCCAGTGCAAAACATCACGACCTCACCATCAATTTCTTTAAGTTCATCAACTTTTTCAGCAAATTCATCAAATTTTAAGATATTTAAATTTTTGGCATTCTTAAACGACCCAATATTAATCTCATAATTATTTCTAGTATCTAACAAATACACGTTTTCACCATTATCAAGTTTTTCTTCTAATTCTTTTGGCTCAATATAATTTCTTTTGATATTAAATATATTGTTAACTTCTTTTTTTATACTAATGATTTCTGGCTTAATTTTTACTTTAAGCTTTCGAAACGGAGGTTTTTCAGAATACGTATGTTTAAATAAAATATTTTTAAAAAGATTATGTGTATGAAAAAGTTTTTCTACTGATTTAACAATCTCTTCATTGCCAGCTAAATTAACATTAATTCCCTCAACCGAAACATACACTGTGCCGAATAAATTTTTATTTTTAAAAAAATTTTCTATTTCTGAAGCAATTTTTTCTGGAGAATTTATTCTTATAAATTCATAACCTGTAGAATTTAAGCATGCTTTATTACTTGCTGTCATTTAGAAGCCTTCGGTGGAAGTAAATAATCCTACTCTTAAATCTTTAGCTGTGTATATTTCTCTTCCATCCACTGAGACTATACCATCTCCAATACCCATAATAAGTTTTCTTGTGATTAATCTTTTAATATTGATTTTGTAGGTGACTTTTTTTGCTGTAGGGAGTATTTGGCCTGTAAACTTAACTTCCCCAACACCTAAAGCTCTTCCTCTGCCAGGATACTGAGACCACCCTAGATAAAAACCTACTAATTGCCACATTGCATCAAGACCTAAACATCCAGGCATCACTGGGTCGCCAATAAAATGGCAATCAAAGAACCATAAATCTGGAGTTATATTTAGCGATGCATCTATAAAGCCTTTATCATACTCACCACCAGTTGAACTTATTTTAACAATTTCATCAAACATAAGCATTCCTGTGTTTGGTAACTGAGCATTGCCCTGTCCAAACATATTTCCTTTTGCACATTCTATAAGTTCTGCATGCTTATATGCGTCTTTTTGTTCTATCATGAATTTTGCTCCGGTTGTGCGTGAAGTATTACAGGTTTAAATTCCGTCAATACTTTTAGTCTGTCTAATGTTAACCTCAATTCGCCAATATTATTTATAGGTGTAGATCCAGTTTCTTTAATAACATCTTGATATGATAATAGTGAATCTCCAAATATTAAAATCTCATCATCTTTTATCAAGCTTCTAATTTTTCTTAACTCATTCGGCAAGAATTGTTGATCTCCATGAGAATCAACTACTATTAATAATAGATCGCATCTGCCTTGCTCATAACTAAATAAAATTTCATCTGCTGAAATCGATGTTCCTATATATATAGGCATCCAGTCAGAGTCCTCACAAACCAAGCATAATCTTAACATACTTAGATTGTCATTATGAGATATTGGAGAAATTATTAATATTTTGCTATGTGCGAGTTTTTTAGATTTACTAGAATTTATTAATAAGAAAGATTGCATTAGCTCTACAACAAATTTTTCTTGAGCCTGTCTAAATGTTCCTAATTTGCATTCATCTCTAACATGTTGAATTAACGGCGCGAACAAATCTTCCAAAAGAAATACTGGCCCAAGCTCTTGGTAAGCAATTTCAAATAATGAAATTAATTTGTTAGCATCTAATTCTCCTATAGCCTCTGTGCATCCATCAAAATGCTCCATTACAGATCCAGTGCTTGGTCTATTAGCTAAAGAAGTTTTTACAACTGTGGCAGATTCGTCTGACTCTATTAGACTTTCTAAATTCTTAATATTTAATTTTGCTATATCACCAATTCTCCTACCACCACTTATGATTCTTTGGAGTAGCATTAATTTTTTTACATCGTTATCAGAATAAAGTCTTCTTCCGTTAGCGCTTCTTGAAGGTTTTACCGCCTTATATCGCCTCTCCCAGGCTCGGATTACATCTGCGCTCAAGCCTGTTCTTCTTGAAACTATTTGTATTGGATGTTTTGTTTCACTCATTTTATAATTACTACTAATTAGTTTGCTTAATTAAATCACTTGTCTAAGTAAGTATGTGCAGAACATGTGCAATTTAAACATTTTATTTGTCATACTTTTGTTAAACATATTGTTTATCTTTTGTCATAGATTATAAGTTTAAAATTTACATTTGTAAAGCTATTGTCTATAACAAGTGGTTATCAAAAGAGTAAAAAAGTATTTTCTTTCTTTGTGGGTTTGTTATACTGATTTGGTACTTTTCATTCATTCTGTAAGGAGGACGCAATGAAAAAATTTTTGATAAACGCTAGATACTATCTAGCACCACTATTAATCTTTGCATCGCTTTTTGGTGTAGTTGCTGGTGGACCATGGGTATGGACAGGAGTATTTTTACTAGGTGTAGGTATTATTGTAGATACTATTACCCCTGCTCAAACTATGGGTGCTGGATTTGATGACAATGGTGACACAAACGGAAACCCAACATTGTTAAATATAACAATGTACGCAATGTTAGCTATATTTGTATTAATACAAATTGCCATTGCATGGAGAATTTTCCAATATGTAAATGGTATTGAATATACTGGTGCTACAGCATCATTCTTAGGAATGACTTACTACACAGGTATAACAGGAGCTCAATTAGTTGGTGCTGTTGTTTCTTCAGGTATCTTTGCAGGAATCGGAATCATCTACGGTCATGAGTTAGCTCATACAAAAGGATTTAGTTTCTTAATCGCTAGATGGATGATGGCTTTAAGCGGATCATCACATTTCTGTTACGCACATGTATACAACCACCACTTAGAGTTAGGATGCGAAAATGATCCTGCAACAGCTCCAAGAGGAAGAAGTTTATATGCGCATTTACCTAAGTCACATTTTGGACAAAGTAAATTCCTATATACAATGGAAAAACAACGTCTAAAAAGATTAGGTGTACCATTCCTATCATGGCAGAACAGATGGATTAGAGGTTATGCAATGTCATTACCAACAATCGCATTATTCTGGTATGCAGGAGCCTGGACAGGTTTGGCATGTATGGCACTAATATGGTTAATCTCTAACTTTGAGTTAGAAGCATTAAACTACTTAGAGCACTATGGTTTGATCAGAGAAACAGGATCACCAATTGACTACAGACACAGTTGGGATAATTCAACATTATTCACAAGCTGGTTCTTCATCGAAATTGGTAGACAAGCTGATCATCACGATAGAGGTGAAACACACTTCTGGGAATTAGATGAAGTAGGAGCACCAAACTGCGGTAATGGTTACTTCACATTATTTGCATTAGCTCTAGTACCGCCGTTATTCCACAAATATATGAATAAGCAATTAGCTAAGTGGGATGATGAGGAAGCTTCAGAAGGCGAACTAAAAATCGCTAGTGATATGAATAAAATCGCTGGTTATACTGGTTAATCTTCTAGAAAGTTAGACTTTGTAATATGAAAACGCCCCGTAAAAAGGGCGTTTTTTTTATGGAATGAGTTATAATAGAAGTTCATTTAAATAAGGACAATAATTATGTTTAGTGGAAAAAAATCATTTATATATGTGTTACTTTTCATAGTAATAGCGTTTTCAGCACTCTTTTTATATAACAAACAACCATATACAGAAGGAACATTCTGGCAAGTGAGTAAAGATGGTGAGGTCTTGGGACATATTCTTGGGACTATACATATGAATGATGAGAAAGTTACTAAACTTGATAAAAAAATTATGGATATCTTTGATAACTCCGTAGGTTATTCAATCGAAGCTTTTCCGAGCAGCCATCTGTGGAATCCTTACCATGGATTTGAAAACATCAAGAAGAAAATGATGTTTGAAGATAAGACTTTAGCTGATGTAGCTGGGGAAAAAACAGCAAATGATGTCTTTCAGATACTAACAAAAAATGGTGTTAATGAAGAATACGCTACAAAAATTAAACCATGGGCTGCAATGTTTAGTATTGCTGCCAAGTCAAAACACTCAGGTCCTATTGTGGATCACAAGCTTTTAGATCTTGCTAGCATTCAAGAAAAAGAGATTTATCAGATAGAATCTCCTGAAGAATTACTAGCTGCTTTTTATGCCATGCCTATGGAGTCTCAGGTTGAGCTACTAAAGTCTAAAATTGAACACTTCCCAAAAATACAAGAAACACTAGATAGTATGGTTGATGCATATCTAGAAGAAGACTTGCAGGGTTTAATGGATGCGAGCACAAGCTTTGTTGATAAAAGTGACTATAAAAAAAATAGTCATTTACAAGTTTATTTGAAACATTCTGTTTATATAAGAAATATTGTAATGGCCCATTATATGAACTTACCATTTTTATATGGTCTCGACAGATATAAGGGGCAAGGTGGTACTTTTGTTTGTGTCGGAGCTCTGCACTTACTTGGTGAAAAGGGTGTTCTTAGTTTACTAGAAAAACAGTATGGTTTTGAGATTAAGAGAATAAAATTTAAATAGATAATATTTATTTATTAAGTTCTTCTTTTTTTACATGCAAAATATCAAGAAGAATAGCTATTATTAAGTTTAATATAGTAAGCTTGCCTATAAAGACATAGCTCAATATATACAGCCATGATGCAGGATTTTCTTCCATTAGCGGGTATAAAAAATACGTTATGGTATCGTTAGATAATAATATGGCAATTAAGCTCAAAACTGCATTACTTACCATACCCCATTGATCTGGATGCCCTTCGCCATACAGTACTATCCCTATAATTGCATAGACATAAGTCAGAATAATTATAATTCCTGTTACATATAAAATTTTAACACCTGCATTTTGAATTGTTCTAAAATTAGTAATTGCTATTTGTGGAACAAGTTTTGTTATTTGTGGCTGCGATAGAAATCTGAATAATCTAAAAACGAGTAAGTTCGAAATAAAAGCATAAGGTAGAAAAGAACTAAGTATTATAATTGCATCAATGTAGATTCCAGCATATGAAAATTTATCACCAACTATTGATCTACTATCCCAAACACTATGACCAAAATATCTAACTATTATCTCAAATACGAAATAGATTGAACAAATAAGTTTTAAAATGTATGCATTCTCACTAAAGAATGAGTCTCCAGGCACAACTGACATTCCTATAACAAATGATACAAATAAAATTAAAGCCAAAGAAAATAATTGAAAAACCAAGCTATCATTTATTCTTGTGCAAATATTATAAAATCTAGATTCTAAGTCAATTTTAGCCATATTTAACTACATTTCTACCATAAGGAAATTAAAAAAAAGCAATCCATTGCCAGGGATCATCTAGGAGTCAGACAAAAATTTTACCAACTTAGAGCTCCACCAGTTTGATACTCTGTTACTCTAGTTTCAAAAAAGTTCTTTTCTTTTTTAAGGTCTAATACTTCGGACATCCATGGGAAAGGATTCTTAGCATTTTTAAATTCTTCTGGTAAACCAATTTGTGCTAAACGTCTATTAGCGATGTATTGAAGATATTCTTCAAACATTGGGGCATTTAATCCCAATATTCCTCTTGGCATTGTGTCATAGGCATACCTTGTTTCCATTTCAACACCCTCAAGAACTAACTTGGTCATATCTTTTTTAAAATCTTCTGTCCATAAGTGTGGATTTTCTACTTTGATCTGGTTAATAACATCTATTCCAAAGTTCATATGCATTGATTCATCTCTTAATATGTATTGAAATTGCTCCGCTACTCCTGTCATTTTATTTCTTCTTCCCATAGAAAGGATTTGCGTGAAACCAACGTAGAAAAATATTCCCTCAAAAACAACATAAAAAGCTATTAAGTCTCTTAATAATCTTTGGTCATTTTCTGCCGTTCCAGTTTTAAAATTAATGTCTCCTAAACTTTGTGTGTACGGCAATGCCCATTGTGCTTTTTTAGCAACAGATGGTATTTCACGGTACATATTAAAAAGTCTACTTTCATCCATTCCTAAAGACTCTATGCAATATTGATAAGCGTGAGTGTGAATTGCTTCCTCAAACGCTTGCCTTAGAAGATATTGTCTACACTCAGGATTTGTAATGTGCTTATAAACTGCGAGCACTAAATTATTTGCTACTAATGAATCAGCAGTTGAGAAGAAACCTAAATTTCTTTCGATTACCATTCTTTCATCTTCTGTCAAACCATCTTCACTTTTCCACAAAGCTATATCAGCGGTCATATTAACTTCTTGTGGCATCCAATGATTATTGCATGCTGAAAGATATTTACTCCAAGCCCAATCATATTTAAATGGCACTAATTGGTTTAAATCTGCTCTACAATTTATAATCTTTTTATCATCAACTTGGATCCTTCCAGCTCCTGTCTCAATATCTTCAAAACCTGTCAACCCAGCATCCTCTTGTTGATCATGGATGCCCGGTGAATCTACTTCCAAAGGTTTTTTTTCAACTTTTTCTTCCTGTTTAATAGGCTCTAATGTATTTGCTATTGGATCGTCCCATAATGATGACATATTTATACTCCTAAAATTTTACTGACATGCTTCGCAGTCAGGATCTAGTATTGAGCAAACATTGCTCGCTTCTTTTTCGTTATTGACAGCATTTAATTTGCCGTCAGCCATTGTGCTTTTTTCAACATGGGTAGCGCCCATAGTTCTTAAATAATAAGTTGTTTTTAATCCTCTAACCCATGCTAGCTTATATAAATTATCTAATTTAGGTCCAGATGGTTCTGCCATATATAGATTTAATGACTGCCCTTGATCAATCCATTTTTGACGTCTAGATGCAGCTTCTATTAACCATCGTGCATCCATTTCAAATGCTGTTGAGTACAAATCTTTTATATCTTGAGGTATTCTATCTATTGATTTCAAACTACCATCAAAGTATTTTAAATCATTAACCATAACTTCATCCCACAAACCTTTGCTTTTTAAATCATTAACCAAGGAAAGATTAATTACCGTAAACTCTCCTGACAAATTAGATTTAACATAGAGATTTTGATAAGTTGGTTCGATACTTTGAGTTACACCTGTAATGTTTGATATTGTTGCTGTTGGTGCGATGGCCATGGTATTAGAATTTCTCATCCCAACAGTTCTAACTCTCTCTCTTAGAGACTTCCAGTCTAGATTTGATGACTTATCAACTGAAATATACTTCTGTCTTTCTTGTTCTAATAATTCAATTGAATCTATAGGCAAAATTCCTTGAGACCATAAAGAACCATCATATGTTTCATATGTTCCTCTTTCTTCCGCTAAGTTTGTGGAAGCTTTAATTGCAAAATAACTAATATACTCCATAGATTCGTCTGCAAACTTTATTGCTTCATCACTAGAATACGGAATTGAAAGTTTATACAAGGCATCTTGAAAACCCATCAAACCAAGACCAACAGGTCTGTGTTTTGAATTAGAAAATTGAGCTTTATCTACACTATAATAGTTATAATCAATTACGTTATCTAACATGCGCATTGCTGTATTGACTGTTTTTTCTAATTTTTCAACCATTATTCCATTTTCATCTACATGCGCAGCAATGTTTACAGAGCCAAGGTTACATACTGCTATTTCTTCATCCGATGTGTTCAGAGTAATTTCAGTACAAAGGTTAGATGAATGAACAACACCTGCATGTGATTGCGGGGATCTTATATTGCAAGGGTCTTTAAAAGTAACCCACGGATGCCCTGTTTCAAAAAGCATGCCAAGCATTTTCTTCCATAAATTTAAAGCGGGAATTTCTTTGAATTTTTTAATTTTTCCTGCTTTAGCTTGCGCCTCATATTCTTCATATTTTTTTTCAAAATTTATTCCTGAAATTTCATGTAGCTCTGGCGCCTCATCAGGAGAAAATAAAGTCCATGACTTTTCTTCAACGACTCTTTTCATAAATAAATCTGGAATCCAGTTTGCTGTATTCATATCATGTGTTCGCCTTCTGTCATCTCCAGTATTTTTTCTTAGATCTAAAAATTCTTCTATATCAAGATGCCAAGTTTCTAAGTAAGCACACATCGCTCCTTTTCTCTTTCCGCCCTGATTTACTGCCACAGCTGTATCATTTGCAACCTTCAAAAATGGAACTATTCCTTGAGATTTTCCATTTGTACCTTTTATGTGTGTGCCCATGCTCCTGACTCTCGACCAATCATTTCCTAATCCACCAGCAAACTTAGATAACATAGCGTCATCAGTAATGCCATCAAAAATACCACGCAGATCATCAGGAATTGTACTTAGGTAACATGATGAGAGCTGCGGGCGAAGTGTTGCTGAGTTGAACAACGTAGGAGTTGAGCTCATAAAATCAAAAGAGGATAGTAGACGATAAAATTCTATTGCTTTTTCTTCCATGTTTTTTTCATTATTAGCGAGACCCATAGCAACTCTCATAAAAAACGCTTGAGGAAGTTCAATCTTTGTTTCTTCTGACTGAATAAAATATCTATCATACAAAGTCTGAAGACCTAAGTACGTAAACTGAAGATCTCTGTCTGAATCTATTGCTGCTGATAAAATTTCCAGGTCATATTTTGCAACCAAATCCTTATCTAAAAGTTCAAGCTCGCATGCTTTTGCTAAATAATTTTTAAAGTAGTCTTTATAGAGGTCTTTCATCTGTTCTGATGTTGCCGAAACATCTTTATTATAAATAAAGCTTAATGCTTCTGTTCTTAAGTTATCAAGCAAAAGTCTTGCAGAAACATATGTATAATTTGGTTCTTTTTCTATTAGAACTCTTGACGACATAACTAATGCTGTAGATACATCTTCTCTAGAGATTCCATCGTATATATTTTTTTGGAGTTCTTTGGTAATTGGTTCTGGTGATACATCTTTGATTCCTGCGCAGGCTTCTTTGATAACCAAATTTACCCTATTGATATCTAATGAGGATTCTCCTTCGCTATTTTTAATATTTATTTCATTAGTACTGATATTTTTTGATTCATTTTTATTATCTTGCTCTCTTTCTAAATTTCTTTGTTCTCTATATAGCACATAAGATCTTGCAACCTTTTGATGTCCGCCTCTCATCAACGCAAGCTCCACATGATCTTGCACATCTTCAATATGAAATGTTCCGCCGTCAGGAATATTTCTTCTTAACGCATTAAAAACACTACTACTTAAAGCAGACACTGTTTCGTGAATTCTTGATGATGCCGCGGCCTGATTTCCTTCTACGGCTAAAAAAGCTTTTGTCATGGCAACAGAAATTTTATCAATATCAAAAGATGCAATACTTCCGTTTCTTCTTACAATTCTATACTGTCCGGGCGCGGTGACATTCAACTCACCTATATTTTTTGAGCTTTGTGTCTCTTCAGCCACACCAGCTGAAACTGATGAGATGCCTAATCCCAAATCTGCTTCATTTTTATCCATTTTCCTTCCATTATATTGTTATTATTTTTTATTTTTTGTTTTACTACTATAGAATGTGTTTAGTGCACTAGTCAAGCACAATATGCTGTGTTTAACTAATGTGTATCTTGGTGATAACTTGTGAATAAACTTGGTTTTGTTATGGCACTTTAGAGGTATTTATAGGTTTTTTCGGCAATATAGGAAAAATACACTCAAAATTAGATAACTTTATAATAAAAAAAAAGTTAATATGTGTCTTATATGAGTACAATTAAAGATATCCCAATCAATTCAATTGATGCGTCGGAAAATAGTGGGGAAAGCTGTTCTGCAAGCGAGCCATTTGCGCTTAGAATGCTGGATACAAGCATGTCTCCAGAATTCGATATAGATCATATAGTTATCATAGATCCTAGTATTACTCCAAAAAATGGTGATTTTGTATTATATGAAACTAAAAGTAGTCTAATAATTAGGAAAATTGAGATTGCTGAGAATACTGTATTAAAGGCATTAAATCCTAATTTTAGTGATATGCCAATTGAAAATACTGACTCTGTTTTAGGTGTTGTTACCCAAAGATCAGGCAAAAGAAGGAAATATCATAAGAAATATGGCTAAAAAAAAAGCGCAGGTAAGACTGCGCTTTGAAATACCACTCTAAGTAAGTGGTTGGAGGAAACAAATTAGTTACTCATAAAAATCTATATATAAGTATGTTATGATATTATAATATATATGTCAACAATATTTTTAAGAATTAAACAAATTAATGGAAATTAAAAACACACCCTATAAAATGCTTGATCCTGAAAATTGCGTCATGTGCGGTATGTGCTTAAATAATTGCCCAACGTACAACATTAGTAATAACGAATCAGAATCTCCAAGAGGGCGAATATCCATTATCCATGGATTAAATGAGTCCATGCTAGAACCAAGTCAATCTGCTTTAAGTCACATTAATTCATGTACGCTATGTCTAGCGTGTGAGTCAATTTGCCCGGCAAAAGTAAATTTTTATCAACTTATTACAGATGCAAGAAATAAATATTTTAAAAAACAGAAGATGTTGTTTAAAGTTAAAACTCAATTAGTTTCTTTTCTATTAACTAAATCTTATTTAAAAAAAACTATTATAAATATATTTAATATTCTAAATAAAAAACCTTTAAAAAAAATATTTAAATTTATGAACTTTATACAGTTAGAAAATATTGAAGCTAACAATAATATTATTAATAAAAAACAAAATAAAAATGAGGTGGGGATATTTTTAGGCTGTGCTAGCGCAATATTTCAGAAAAATGTTGCAAATGACTGCATGCAAATACTGAAAAAAAATAATATTTCTTCAAGAATAATAGAAAATGTTGAATGTTGCGGCTCACTTGATTATAACAGTGGGAAAATTAATAAAGGAATAAAACATAAAGAAAAATTAATAAAAGAGTTTCGTGAAAAAGATTATAAAAAAATAATTGCGTACGCAAGTGGCTGCAGTGCATTTATTAACAAAAATGTAGGAAATATAGACTATCAAGATGCAACATCATTTATATTGGAAGTTTTACTAAATAGCAATGATAATAATTTTAAAATTACAAAAAAAAATATATGCGTTCATAAGCCGTGTACATCAAAATTAGCGAATATTGATTTTGATAAGTTAATCACATTACTTAATAATATCCCAGATTTAAATATTTCTGTATTTGAGGACAATTATTGTTGTGGCGCCGGGGCTCAGAATCTTATTCATAATAAAGAAAATTCATTAAATATAATTAAGCCAAAAATTGATTATATTATGTCTAATAATATTGAATACGTTCTTACATATAATGTGGGGTGCTCACTGAACTTTATTAATTCTTTAAACATTAATGATATTAATACAACTAAAGTATTACATCCGATAACTTTTTTAAACAAAATATTAATCAAATGAAAAAATACTCAAGTACTGATAAATTATTAATTAAATCAAACGATATTTTAAATATTCTTTTTAATATTAAAAGCTCAGGAAGAAATTACCCTGCAAAAGATATTCATGAAAATGAGATGTCAGAATCTGATAAAAAGATAGTAAGAAATTTAATGAGAGTTAATCATGCTGGCGAAGTTTCAGCTCAAGGTCTTTACATTGGTCATGCAATACTATCAAAAACTAAAGAACAAAAAGAATTAATGCTAAATATGGCGTCTGAGGAGAAAGATCATCTTGAATGGTGTGGACATCGTATAAAAGAATTAAAAGGACAGACGAGTGTTTTCAATCCTTTGTGGTTTACAGGATCAGTTGCAATAGGTATGTTATCAAGCTTTACAAACGATAAAAATGCCTTAGGTTTTATAGAAGAAACCGAGAAACAAGTTGCTGCACATTTAGAATCACATATTAATAAAATTCCCAAACAAGATAACAAAACATTTGCTATATTAAAAAAAATGAGATCTGATGAAATTCATCATGGCATCACTGCTCAAAAGCATGGCGCTAAAAATATACCATCAATTATAAAAAAAATTATGAACATTACTGCAGACGTAATGAAAGTTGCTTCGTTTAGATTATAAAAATTAATATTCTATGTTTATAACAATCTGCAATTGATTGATTAAAAACTTCAAATCTTTTTGAGATATTATAAATGGCGGCATAATATATATTAAATTAGAAAATGGTCTTAGCCATACACCATGATCAACAAGTTTTTTTTGTATAGACGCAACATCAACTTTATCGTGCATCTCTAAGACACCAATTGCGCCAATTACTCTAAAATCTTTAACAGCACTGTTTTTTGAAATTTTTTCCAAGCCAGACTTTAATATTTTCTCTATATTTTTTACTTTTTTTTCCCAGTCATAAGAAAATAATAATTTTATATTGGCTAGCGCAACTGAGCAAGCCAAGGGGTTTGCCATGTATGTTGGGCCATGCATAAAAATTCCAGGGTCTTTGCATGATATAGATTTTGCAATTTCCTTTGATACAACTGTGGCTGCTAAACTCATATATCCGCCTGTAATAGATTTTCCTAAACATAAAATATCTGGAATTATATTCGCATGATTGAATCCAAATAATTTTCCTGTTCTTCCAAAACCAGTTGCGATTTCATCTAATATTAGTAAAACATTGTACTTTGAGCATAATTTTCTTAACTGTACTAAATAATCCGGATGATAAATTCTCATTCCGCCAGCACCTTGTAATATTGGTTCTATTATAACAGCAGCTATTTGTTTATTTTTTTCGCTGAGAATTTTTTCCATTTCCTTAAGACTCTTACTATTTTTTTTATTAGTATAAGTATTGACATCCTCTGGGCATGGAACATAAAACTGTTTTAATAAAGATTTTTTAAAGATTGAATGCATACCATTAGTAGGATCACTAACTGACATTGTCCCCATTGTGTCACCATGGTAACCATTTCTAACTGTTAAGAATTTTTTTTTACTTTGAGAATTCTTAGAATGCCAATATTGTACTGCAAATTTCATAGCAACTTCCACTGATACAGATCCTGAATCAGAAAAAAAAACTTTTTGTAAACTTTTTGGTGTTATTTCATTAATTTTTTTTGCAAGATCAGTAGCTGGTTTATGTGTAAAGCCCCCAAACATTACATGGGAAAACTTGCTCAGTTGTAAATTTATAGCTTTATTTAAAATAGGGTGATTATAACCATTGATTGCACACCACCAAGAAGACATACCATCTATTACTTTTTTTCCCGAATCTAGGTATATATGCACACCTTTTGCTTTAATAACTCCATAAACTGGATTTTTATCAATTGCTGAAGCGTATGGATGCCATACAAAAAGTTTGTCGTTTTTATGCATATTTTTAGTAAATTTCTAAGCTATAAGTTATATCGGCAGCTTTGCTTAATATAATACAACAGGAGCATTGTTTTTTTACAGACAATTTTACAATTTTATTTAATTCACTTTCATTTGATTCATCAGATTTGATTCTATATTGTAAATGTATTTTATTAATTAATGATGGTTTTGTCTCTGTTCTACTAGCATCTATATCTATTTCAAATTCTGAGATCTTAATCCCCTTATATTGCGCGATACTAACAACATCAAATGCTGTGCATCCACCCATTCCAGAAATTAATAATTCGGTTGGTCTGGCTCCATTATTTGATCCTCCGCTTTCAATTGGACCATCCATACTTATCTTATTACCACTTTCTGTATTTGCAATAAAATGAACGCCATCTTGCCATTCAATTTTCGTTTTCAATTGTCACTCCTCTATTTATATTTGTATCATCATAGCTTGACCAAGCACTCCAAGAACCAACATATATTCTAGAATACTTGATGCCGCAGTGTTCCATTGCTAGTAAATTGTGACATGCGGTCACCCCTGAACCACACATATTAACAATACTTTTGGACGTGTCTTTTGTTAAATCATTAAAAATTTCTTTTAACTCGGATACTTTTTTAAATTGACCATTTTTTTCTAAATTGTTTTTAAATGGAAGATTAATCGCGCCAGGTATGTGTCCCGCTTTATTATCAATAGGTTCTATTTTACCTTCAAATCGATCTTTATCTCTCGCGTCTACAAGATGAATATCTTTTTTTTCTAGTAAAATTTTTAACTCTTCAGTTTCTACTATATAGTTATTATTATAAGAATATTCTATATTTTCTTGTTTAACTTTAAGTGGTATTTCGCTATCAACCTCAAGCTTACTCGCTAACCATGACTGAAATCCACCATCTAATACAGCACAATTTTCAATACTAACTAATTTCAACATCCACCACATTCTGGAGCACATTGAGCTATTTTCATCATCATAGACAACTATTTGTGAATTGGAATTAACTCCGAAAGAATTCAAAATAGAAGAGAATTTTAATATGCTCGGAAGCGGATGTCTTCCTGAATGCTTAGTAATATTCGATGACAAATCTGATTCTAAATTTATATAATGAGCGTTTTTAATATGTGATTCTAAATAACTTTTGAAACCAGAATCTTTTTCCATTAAATTATATCTACAGTCAAAAATGATCAAATTTTTATCATTAATAATGTCTTTTAAATTTTTTGAAGATATTATTGTCTTATACATTATTTCTTTTTATATCTATTTAAATAAATAACATACAAGTAGTAAATTACAACAAATAAGCCTATTAAAGACATAATTTGACCTTGTGACAAATCATCAATATTTGCAACTATTGCAGAAGCAAAAATTAGTATTGCCAAACCAAATCTATTTCTCTGCCAACCTTGCATATAGACCTCTTGTTACTATTAATTTTTTTTCTTTAATCCATGTTCAACTGCTATAACCGCAGCTTCTACTCTAGAATGTATTTCAAGTTTTCTTAGTATTGATTTGACGTGTAATTTTACAGTTCCGTCTGAAATACCTAAATTTTTTGCTATTAATTTATTACTTTGACCTTCAGCTAACAATTCTAGGATTTCATTTTCTCTAGGTGTTAATGTTCCAATTAAATTACTAATATTAATTTCTGAATCGTCTCCTTGATGAAATTTTGCTAATATTTGAACTAGATTTGGGGCAACTATAGTTTCTCCTTTTAGCACATCTTTCAATGCAACTACTAAATCGTCCGGCTCCATATCTTTCAATAAATAACCGCTAGCACCATTCCTTAGAGCTTCAATTAAATCTTTTTCATTATCACTTGTGGTTAACATAACCACTGGCAAAGATTTTTTAATCTCTCTAATACTTTTTAGGACGTCAATTCCTGACATTTCGGGCATTCTTAGATCAAGTAAAATTATATCTGGCTCTAAATCTTTTATAGATTTCAACCCATCATCTCCATTGCTTACTGAAGCTATGACATCTATTTCGTGCCTCACAAGTAAACGCTGTAGGCCTTCTCTAAATAAAGTATGATCGTCAATAATTATTACTTTTATTTTCATATATTCTGGTTTAGTTTTCTCTTTCATTAAAAGACAGGATAACACGAACTCCCTCGCCTGGTTCGCTTTCTATGACTAAATGGCCGCCTATCTGTTGAGCCCTATCTCTCATAATACCCAAGCCAACATGCTCTCCAGTATCTTCAATATCATGGCCTATGAAACAAGATTTTGCTATGCCAATACCATCATCTTCGATTATTAAGGAATATTTTCCTGTTTCATAAGACATCAATAACACTCTAACTATTTTTGCCTGAGAATGCTTTTTTACATTTATTAAAGCTTCTTGTGTAATCCTTTTAATATGAAGTTCATCATTCTTATTAAGTTTTATAATAGGTATTTTATTTTGAAAAAATATTTTTATATCTTTATTCTCTAATTTGAAATTTTCTACAAGGTTAGATATTTCAGATACTATATTGTCTACTACAGGTGGAGATCTAAAATGACCTATCAATTGTCGTATTTCTGTATTTGCAAGTTCAATACTTTCATCAAGAGTCTCTAATTCATCAGTTATTCTTTTATCGGTATATAATTCAGAAGTTTTAAACTTCCTATTATTTTTCATATAGATAATTCCTTGCAAACTTTCATCTAAAACTCTTACCTGAAGTCTCAAACTCGCCAAAGTTTGTGCTAATGAATCGTGTAATTCTGATGCGATGAAAACTCTTTCTTCCATAATTGCCAGTCTATTAGCCTCTTTATTTTTATCTTCTTTGTATTTGGAAAACTGTTCCAATTGAACATTAGTTTTATTTAGTTGGTTTTCAAACATTTCTGAAACAATATTTAAGTTCGTGCATAAAGTCTTTAAATCTTTTTCATCAGAATTTCTAATTCTTGAAGTTAAGTCCCCAGACATAATATTAAGAACCCACTGATTTAAATCATTTATAAACTTGTCTAAGTGATCTTTGTTATTCTTTTGGCTCGACATAATTTGGATCTTTTGGGTTAAGAAAAATAAAGTTAAATTGATTTTTTTCTAGCTCAACATAATCAATTGTCATTCCATCACATATTTTAAAAGATACATTTGACATAATTACTTCAATTTCATCTATATTTAAAATCTTATCGTTCTTAGTAATGTTGTCATCAAATCCCAATGCGTACTGAAAGTCTTTATCATCTTTTTTCATTGCTGCTAATCTTAACTTAAAACCTTTGTTTTCTTCTTTTGCAATTTCTTTTTTAAATATTAATTGCGCTTGATCTGTTATTTTAATCATTTTTTTTCTCTTTGATAAAATTTATAAAATGCTTTATCCAAGGATTTTTTTTAGTATGCCTTAGATGTGAAAAATTTGCTAATAAGTTTTTGTATTGAAATCCATCATTTGACCCACTTATTCCAAATCCTCTCTTCATATTATATGCATATTTGAATTTAATATTACTTTTAAAATTAATACTTGCATGATGAAATTCATGTGCGTTGACTGCTGTATTACTTTTTAATTTCCATGGGTGACTTTTATTAACTAATAGTTTTACATAGCCTCTTCCAACTGGTTTTTTAGACATTTGAATGTTTCCAGGTATTGTTCCAACCATTTTATAGGATTTATTTTTATATTTTATACTATTAGACAAATACATTAATCCGCCGCATTCTGCATAACATACCCCCCCTGAATTAATAAACTTATTAATAGAT
Source organism: Gammaproteobacteria bacterium (assembly GCA_029268385.1). Taxonomy (GTDB): domain Bacteria; phylum Pseudomonadota; class Gammaproteobacteria; order Poriferisulfidales. Next base: position 52,463 of record JAQWPG010000011.1, on the reverse strand, counting down.
TTCATCAAATTTTTATTCTTGCTTATTTTTTCAGCATTAATTTCAGGAAAACCACCGCCTATAAATAAAGCATCAATTTTTGGCAATTGTTTTGTCTTTGTTGAATTGATATTTATAAGTTCTGCGCCGTATTGACTGAACATCTCAATATCATCATGATAATAAAACCCAAATGACTTATCTCGAATAATACCTACTTTAACACGGCTAATTATTTTTTCTTTTGAATCGTTTCTTTTATTTATAGAAATATTTTTTTCTTTGAGACTAATTCCAATTTTTGCAAATGCTTTTTTATCTATAGAATCTAAAATTATTTTTGAGATTGTTTCAATTTTTTTTTCAGCAATAAGATTTTCATTTGGAGGAATTAATCCGAGATGTCTTTCTGTTATTTCTAGTTCTTTAGTTTTTCGAATTACTCCAAGTATTTGAAGATCAGTATATTGCTTAACAGAATTTATAATTTTTGTTTCATGTCTCTCTGTTTTAACTTTATTTAAAATTACACCTACAATATTACATTTTTTTTCAAAGTTTATATAACCTTGAAGCAATGGCGCTATACCTCTTGTTATTCCTTCTGTATCAATAACCAATATCACTGGAACTTTAAGTAATATTGACATCGCTGAATTGTCATCCTTACCATGAACATTTACACCGTCATATAACCCTTTATTTCCTTCTATTAAATTAAAGTTTAATTTTTTGCTCTCATAAAACCCTTTTATTTCATTTTTTGTTTGCGTATTGAAATCTAAATTATAACAATTTGATCTTGACGCAAGTGATAGCCAATTCATGTCAATATAATCAGGACCCTTTTTAAACACCTGAATATTGTAATTTAAGTTTGAAATTACTCTTGCTAGACCAATTGATATTATTGTTTTGCCTGAAGATTTATGTGCAGCCGATATGTAAATACTTTTTTGACTAGTCTTCATTCTGAATTAGTTTTTCTTTGTATTCTTTTCCTAAAGTATACTCGTCGCCTAAATTTTTTGGCGTAAAATCTAAAACCATTATTGCAAATATATATATTGCGGCAGATATACCAACTCCGCCAAGTCCCAACATAACCTCATAAATACTCGGGGTATAAGCAGATATTGCTCCATCATAGAAAGTGCTACTTTCGTTATACCCTGGGAATAGATCTAATGGATATGCTTGTCCAGATATAATAATAATATATAACATGATAAATCCACCTAGTATTACCAAAATTGATGCTAATAAAATACCGAGAGCTGATTTTGATAATTTTTTATTATAAAGAATTACTAACGGTATTATTGTACCAAGCCCAATTTGACCCACCCAGAATAAAAATGTATATATATTTTCTGAAAATAATAAGAAAAATTCAAAGTCATGATTCTTTGTAATATAAAGACTGGTTAAATGCGCTAAAACTGTTATATAAAGAACTGTAAATATAAAATATATTAAAAGTTTTCTAAATCTTGATATTATTTCTGCGCCAAGAGGGACGCCTAATCCTCTATCCATCCAAAACAATATTTTATAAAAGATTGCAGTGCCCATTAACAAAGATAATGCTATAAATAGTGGTGCACTTAATGCTCCATATGCTTCCTTTGCTACTAAAAAAGCAAATATTGATCCTGTTCCAGTTGTTAAGGTTACTCTCCAAGCAAACGCGAAAGCTCCAACTTTTCCGACAAATTTATTATAACGTGCTTCAAACATCATCCACAAATAAATAGCAATGACTGCCATAAAACCGCTATATAAGAAAATATTCCAAGCAAAAATTGATTTAAAATTAAAAGTTGTCATTGCCACCACGAGTCGATCTGGCCTTCCTAGATCTAAAACTAAAACTATTAAACCACCAGTTAACAAGCAAATTGCCAATAGTGCTGATAATCTTCCTAGAGGTTTATAAATTTTAATATTAAATACAGAAGATATTGAAGCTATATTTAAAATTCCTGAAGCAGCAATTATTAAAAATATTGCAAAAACATGTGGGAGACCCCAAACAACTTGATTGTTCATTCCTGTTAACCAGTGGCCTTCATGTTCTAAAGTAATAAAAGAAAATAAACCTAGTCCTATCAAGCTTAAAGCTACAATACCATATAAAAGTATTGCCTTAGAGAACTCAACAACCATATATTCGGTTTTATCACGCATAATTAAATTCCTCTATATCTCACAGCAGTATTAAGACCAAGATCACTTCTAACTTCTTTTGTAGCGTATTTTTTTAACTGCTTTGATATGTCGCTTTCTTCATCATTCAAGTCTCCGAATAAAATAGCTTGATGACCATCTTTTTGGCAAGCTTCTGCGCAAGCAGTATTATTTTCACCATTATCTATTTTATGCACACATAGATTGCAACTTTCAACACAACCTTTCCCTCTTGGAGCATGTGGTAATTGATTTTCTAAATTCTCATGAACGAATGATCGAGCTTTATATGGGCATGACATCATACAATATCTGCAACCAATACAAGTATGCTTATTAACTAAAACAATACCATCATCTCTTATAAAAGATGCACCAGTAGGGCATACATCAACACACGGTGGGTTTTCACAATGCTGGCACATCATAGGAACACTTATGGATTTTTTTGATAACTCTTCTGTTAATGTGATTTTTCTTATCCATTGAGTATCTGTTGTTGGCCTTCCAAAATCTTCGATTCCATGCTCTTCATTACATGCTGTAACACAAGCATCACATTCGTCTGTGCATTGATTTGTGTTTATTAACATTCCCCATCTAATTTTTGACGAAGCAGGCTCATCTAATGCCCTACCGTAAGCAAGTTCTTGGAAAAACACTCCTGGGGCAATTGTCGAAACTCCAAGCATAGCTGAGTTTTTTAAAAAATTTCTTCTATTAAGTTTTAGTTCATACTTTTTCATTTTTCTAAAACTCCTACTTTTTTTACTACTTTATTAAAGGGTTTTGAAGCATGACAATCAAAACACTCTACTTGTGCTGCAGCTGCTATATGACAGCCTGAGCAAAAATGTTCTTCTGATTTAACACTCGGATACGTTCCATCGGCTAAAGGTTTTATATGACAATTTATACAATTATTGAGGCTATATTTTTTTGTTCTTATCCCTTTGACAACCGTATCATGGCTTTGTTGATTAAGAAAAATATGATGTTGAGCGCGCATGACGTCTGTTGGCTCGACACATTTTTCACCAGATGATTTATCAATATTGTGTTGCATATTTTCATGGGTGATTGACGCACCACTAAAAAAAACTAATGAAAAAGTTACTAAAATCTTTAAAGATATTCTTTTATACATACTGAATCTCTCCCCATAATCCAGATAATATTTTTCGTATAATTTTTATACTTACCTAAATTAATGATCGCCGAGTGCCATATCAATATAACCTGTAGGACAAACATCAGCACATATATGACATCCAATACATTTTGCGTAATCTGTATCTACATACCTTCCTGTTGTGCTTTTATCTTTCTTCACTCTGAATACAGCATCTTGTGGACAGTATATTACACAGTTATCACACTCAAAACACATACCACAACTCATACAACGCCCAGCTTCTTCTATCGCTTGCTCTTCTGTATAACATTGCAATCTTTCGTCAAAGTTTCCAAGAATTGATTCGGCTTCTGGACCAACATCTTCTCTTATATTTCTTGGTGTGTACGGAAAATGTGCTAAATGCATTTTTTCAGTATTTATAATTTCTTGAGAAGATCTATCTTCGTAGTTGTGTACAGAAAACTCTAATTCATCGGTACCCCAATGAGCACCTGGTTCGTATTCTGCAGGTTTTAAGCCTGACTCTTTAAGTTTTTCTAATAAATTAAAATGGTGAACGTCAACTTTTGGTCTTTTTTTCAATTCATTAAGATCAACCTGATCAAGATACTGGTCGATTGTCTCAGCAACAATTGAACCCTGTCCAATTGCAGTAGTTAAAAGATGAGGTCTGATGATATCTCCACAAACAAAGTGGCCTGGCTTGCCAGGAACAGTGTAGTTTTTATCTGCATCTATTAAATTTTTTCCATTATTGAGTTCTTCAAGACCATCCAGAACACCACTTTGTCCAATAGCTGCAACAATTAAATCAGCCTCAATTTCAAATTCTGTACCATCAATCTTTTCTGGTCTTCCTTCTTTCATTGAACATTTAGCCATTTTTAGCGCATATGCTCGACCTGTCTTTTCATCAACTAAAACCTCTAAAGGCATTACTTCATCAAGAATCTGAACACCCTCTTTTTGAGCATCATGAACTTCGTGCTCAGAAGCAGTCATTTCAGATTTCTTAAAAAGCGTTGTAAGAGTTACATCATTATGTATTCTTTTTTCAGCAAGTTTTTCATCGTGTTTTGAACCGTTCTTCAATATATTTTCAGGTCTAATATCTTCTTGCAAATCATCTTTAAGAGTACCTAGTCGTCTTGATGAACAGACAACATCTATTGATGTATCACCACCTCCTATGCATACAACCTTCTTTGCTGTTACATGCAATCTCTTTTGTCTAGAGGCTTCTAAATACTGTATAGCTGAAATACAATTTGGAGCATCGCTGTTTGGTACCGGCAAATCTCTGCCTGTCCAACATCCAATTGCCCAAAGAACTGCGTCGAAATCCTTTTCTATACTTTCTGCGGGTATATCCTTTCCAACTGTAGTATTTAACTTAACTTCAATATGTCCCATATCTAAAATTCTTTGAATTTCAGGATCTAAATATGCATCAGGCGTTCTATAACTTGGGATTCCAAAACGCATCATTCCCCCAAGTTTATCATGTGATTCAAATATAACACTTGCGTGACCAAGTTTTCTTAACTGATATGCAGCAGACATGCCAGCGGGACCACCACCAATGATTGCAACTTTTTTTCCACTCATTTCATCGGTGCATGAGAATGAGAAACCCTCGGCTACTGCCTGATCTCCAATATACTGTTCCACACCATTAATACCAACATAATCTTCAACATCATTTCTATTACATCCATCTTGACATGGTGCCGGGCAAACTCTTCCCATCATTGACGGAAATGGATTTGCGGTTGTTGATCTTCTAAATGCGTATTCTTGCATTCCAATATCATCTGGAGCTTTCTCAATTCCTCTAACGATATCTAACCATCCACGAATATCTTCACCAGAAGGGCAGCTCCCTTGGCAAGGTGGAGTTCTATGAACGTATGTTGGGCATTTATGCGACTTATCTTGTTGAAATATATCATTCCCTAAATTTTGATAGGTATGAACTCCATCCTGAAATTTTCTAAATGTTAACTTTTTTTCTACTGTTTCTTTGTTTGCCGACATTATATTCTCCTTGCTATCAAATAATTATAAAGCACTATGCTGCTTCATCTATATCCTGTTGTGGGTGGTTTCCATCATCATTTTCATCATTTTCGTCGTTCTGTCCTGTCAAAATAATTGCATTACTAACTAATTGGTGAACACTTACTATTTGGTCCATAGAGAAGTCATAATATGGGAAAACTTTTGCAAATTGACTTTTACATATTGCACATATTGCAGCCATGTGGGTAACTCCATGATCCTCAACAACTCTTCTTAATGCTTCCATTCTTGGAAGCGCGCCCTTTACTCTTAGCTCCATAAGATCATCAGTCAGCAATCCGCCGCCGCCGCCGCAACAAAAAGTGCCCTCTTTAATAGTATCTTTAGACATATCATGGAAGTTATTACAAACTGACTTGATTATATCTCTAGGGATAGTGAACTGCCCTCCAGCTTTATCTCCCATTCTTGAAGCACGTGCTACGTTACATGAGTCATGATATGTCAAAACCATGTCATCATTTAATGATTTATCAAAATTTAATTTATTATCTTGTATTAATCCGTGTGTAACCTCACATATATGCTGCGGTATAGGATAATTCTGATCTAAGAAATCCCACGGTCCTGCCAAAGTATTTAGAAAACTATATGCAACTCTCCATGCATGTCCACATTCACCAAAAACTATTCTTTTAACTCCCAGCTCTATTGCTGCTTCTCTTATTCTCATTGCAAGCTTTCTCATATTGTCATAGCTTCCAATAAACATTCCAAAATTTGCCGCCTCGCTCGCGTGCGAACTTATTGTCCAAGATATTCCTGCTTCATGTAATACTTTCGCATAACCTATTAATCCATCAACATGAGGTTCTGCAAAAAAATCAGCGGATGGAGTAATTAATAGTACATCTGCTCCTTTAACATCAAGAGGAAATTTTACAGCAACTCCAGTTTCTTCTTCCACATCCTCTTCTAAACCTTCTAAAGTATCTTCCAAAGCTGGGCCTGGAAGTCCAAGGTTATTGCCAATTTTATGAACTTTACTAATAATTTCATTACAATATTTTTGACCAACACCAATTGTATCCATAACTTCTCTTGCAGCCATTGAAATTTCTGCTGTATCGATTCCATAAGGACAATAAACAGAACATCTTCTACATTGAGAACATTGATGAAAATATGAATACCAATCATCCAAAACATCTTTAGTTAGGTCTGTAGCACCTACTAACTTAGGAAAATATTTGCCTGCAAATGTAAAATATCTTCTATAAACTTTTCTATATAAATCTTGTCTGGCTACAGGCATATTTTTAGGATCTGTGGTTCCTACATAATAATGACACTTATCTGTGCAAGCTCCACACTTTACGCACGAATCTAAATATACTTGCAAAGACCTGTATTTGCTTTGAAGATCACCCATTTTCTTTATAGCTACATCGTGCCAATCATCGACCAATTCGCCTGGGAAACCTAATGGCTCTTGATGCGGCTCTTTAGCAATAAAAGGTTTACTATGAGCCATAACATCTTTCTGTAATTTTGGAATAATTGGATATTCTCTTAATTCAGGTGTATCAAATTTGTTATCTGCCATAGCTTTCCTTATTTAAATATTTTAATTTTTTTCTAACTCTTTTGCCCATTTCGATATATGTCTTTTCTCTCTAGCGTTATCAACCTGATTCCTTGACGGGCTAAAAAATAATCCAGGTGCGTGAAGTAATTTACTATATGGAAAAATAATCATTAGTGATGCAACCATTATTAAATGAATTATTAAAACTGGATCAGCTGGAATATTTTGAATATTCAGAGTCATTAATCCAATAAAAAAAGATTTAACACTTATGACATCAGCTCCCAAATAAAAACTCATTGCCATTCCTGTAGTAGTTATACATAACAATAAAACAAGCATCAAATGATCAGATGGAGATGAAATATATCTAACTCTATCAACAATAATTCTTCTTGTTAACAACCCAGCTAATCCAACAAACATTAATATAGAGCCATACTTTCCAAACGGCTGAATAATAATTACCCAAAACCAAACTGGGTCTATAAAATAACGCAGATGTCTTAACATATCCAAAAATAACCCGAAGTGGAAAAGCCAACCAAATAACCATGTTGCTTTGCTGGACTTAAATAAACTTTCAAAAAAAACTACTTCTTTTGACATCCTAAAAACAACACCTGCTTGCGTTGTAGGAGCAGGCATTGTTGGGATTTTTAATGGGGCTGGTGTATTTTTATATTGGATTATTTTACTAACTAGTCCGTAAGCCAAAATTATAAAGGCTATATAGAATAATGCAGCAATAGACATGCTTAACATTGATATCTGCATAATTAGTTCCACTCAACTAATAAGTTATACGCAACCAGTAGGTTTTGGTAACCCTGCATATTTACAAGCTTGCTTTGCAGGCCCATATGGAAATAATTCGTATAAATATTTACTATTTCCTTTTTCTTTGCCTAACTTTTTACCAATTTGCTTTGTTAGAACTCTAACAGCTGGGGCAATTTGATATTCTTCGTAATACTCACGAAGAAAGTTTATTACTTCCCAGTGGTTTTCGTCTAATGGAGCTCCGTCTGCGTTAGCCATAGCTTCGGCAACATCAGAATCCCAAGTATTAAGATCTGCTAAATATCCTTCCTCATCTACTTCATAACTTTTTCCGTTTACTTCTAGTGACATATCAAACTCCAAATTATTAAAAAAAACTATAGCCAAGATTGCACTGAATCGTGTTCAGTTGTTAGATCAACAAAACCTTCATATTCAATAATCTCGACCCCCTCTATTACATTATTTAAAGATAAACCTCTTGCCTCTAAGTCAGGTTTCAAAGCATATATTTTAAAATCTTTCAAAGAACTTTCTATCATTTCTGCAAATTTTGTAGATTTCATTACTGATATTACTGCATCTTCTATGAATAATATGCTGCTACTTTTAGCACACATTGAAATGCAAGAGGCAACAGATGAATTCTCGAATGGCGATTTATTTACTGTGTGTAACATACTCATATTTATTCCTATTAAAAACTCATAACAACGTCTTGTTGACTCATAATTTTTGAAAGCTCAGCTCTTGATACTAAGTTAATAGAGCTTTTTTCAGCGTAATCTTCATCTTCATCTTCCCAAACTAGTTCCTGTAGGTCTGATATTGATAGCCCTCTTTCATCTAAAGACTCTTTATCGATGAAAATTTTCTTTATTTCATAGTCTCCTAAAGCTGCATAAGTTGATGAGAAGTTTTTCATTCCGATACCATCCGTTTTTTGATCTTTCATTAATTGATAAACACCATCATCAGTAAATGCTAAACTTACATCTTGATCAAATGCTGCTGTAATCAAAACAACTTCTAAAGACTCGAGAGCATAAATTGTTCCATATGGGCACTTTCTATTAACATACATAAATTTTTTTACAATTCCTTCTTCGCTCACAACTTCTAGTCTCCAAAAGTAATTAATCTATCAGCTTGAATTCCTGCCTCAACAAGTTGGCCTAATCCAGATATTCTGAAACCTTCTTCGATATTATCTGAATCCTTTCCATTTCTCTCAGCTTCGCCCTTGTCAAGAATTCCTCTTCTTTGGGCTGCTGCAACACAAACCACTAAGTCTATATCATGAGTCTTAGCTAAAGCAGACCATTCTTTTGATATATTTCTGTCGTCTTGAGGAGGTGATGCAAATCTTGTTGCGTTATTCACGCCATCATTATAGAAAAATACTCTATAGATTTCGTGGCCCTTTTCTATAGCTGCTTTAACATATTGAAGAGCTGTATCAGATGCCTGATGTTGATATGGCCCCTCGTTAATCAATATTCCTAATTTCAAAATAACTCCTCTAGCTAAAATTAAAATCTAATGTGAGTAGAGGCATTAAGACTATTTCTAGCGCCTTTCCAATTATTAATATGGAACTTTGTAAACGGCAATCCAGTTAGCTCAAAAAATCTTGGCCAACCAATTCTTTCAACCCAATCACTAATTCTTTCCCAGTCTTTTGCGTCATCTCTATACGCTCTTAGAATTTTTTTAACTATCGCAGTTGCTTCAGGCCATCTTGGTGGATTATTAGGTATACCAGCCGCAACTAATTTTTGAAAAGTTGGCTTACCTCTAGCATTAGAATGGTTTCCACCAACCCATACTGAAAGCTTTGTATGTTCTGCATCGTTAATCTGCATAGGTGGGCATGGTGGGTAACACGCTCCGCAACATATACATTTTTTCTCATCAACTTCTAAAGATGGTTTTCCATTAACCTGTGCTGGTCTAATAGCTGCTACTGGGCAACGCGCGACAACTGATGGTCTTTCGCAAACATTTGAAACCAAGTCATGATTAATTTTTGGTGGTTTTGTGTGCTGAACATTAATAGCTATATCGCCTTGGCCACCACAGTTAATCTGACAACATGATGTTGTCATATGAACTCTGTTAGGCATATTCCAACCTTTAAATTCATCAATTACTTCATCCATCATAGCTTTAACAACCCCTGATGCATCTGTTCCAGGAATATCGCAGTGCAACCAACCCTGTGTATGAGATATCATTGCCACAGAATTTTTTGTTCCCCCAACTACAAAACCATTTTTTTCTAATTCAACTATTAGAGGTCCAACTTTTGATTCTTTGTCTACCATGTATTCAATATTACTTCTAATTGTGAATCTAACGTAACCATCTGCATACTCATCTCCAATATCACATAACAGATTTAATGTAGTTACATCTAATATTCTTTGTGTTCCAGCTCTGATTGTCCATATAGCATCACCACTATGAGCAACATGCTTTAGAACCCCTGGGCGAGGATCTTCGTGATATGCCCATTGCCCATAGTTTCTTCTCATTACAGGATGCATGTATTGAAAAGCATCAGGGCATCCAGTCTCTATTGGCGGTCTTTTTGCTGCTTGTGCATTTTGTTCTGACATTATTATTTCCTTATTTTAAATTTATAAAAATTAAGCTTCTGCAGCTTGTAGTTTTTCTTTGAACCATTTTTCAGCCTCATCATCCCATCCATCCATTCTCACATATGAACTTGTTGTAGGATCTGCAACCATATTTGGATCTACCTCTAAGCCAATACCATCTAAGAAATTAACCAAACCAATTCTTTCAATCATTTCTCCGCAGCGCTCATGCTCTAGTCCATTCTCAGCCCAAAAATCTATTGTTTCTTCAGCCAATTCTGTTAGCTTTTCATAATCTTCCTCGGTATCTAACTTCATAAATGGGACTACAACTGTTCCCATTAGATCACCAACTTTCAAGGTTCTTTTTCCACCCATTAAAATTGTTGCACCTTTATCGTCTCCTGGGCTTAAAGCTTTTGGCATAACATTTAAACAATGCATACATTTTACACAGTTTCTATTATCCACTTCTAATGTATCGTCATCTTTTAAAGATAAGCAATTTGTAGGGCACCTTGTTATGACGTTATCAATCACGTACTTTCTACCTTTTTTCTCTACAAAATCTTTAACTTCTTCCTGATCAACTTTCATATCGTCTCTCCAAGTACCAATAATTGCACAATCAGCTCTTTCAATAGAGTTAACACAATCATTTGGACAACCGGAAACTTTAAATTTAAATTTGTAAGGTAATGCAGGTCGATGAACATCATCGGTAAAATTATTTAATAATGTTCTGTGAATTTTTATTTCATCAATATTGGACTGCTCACATCTTGCCGCTCCGACACAGCACATTCCTGTTCGAACGCAAGGTCCAGCTCCGCCAAGATCCCAACCATATTCATTAATTTCATCGAAAAAGTGTTGGGTGTTTTCGGTAGTCGAGCCAATAAACATAATATTTCCAGTCTGGCCATGAAATGTCTGGAGTCCTGATCCATGCTTTTCCCAACTTTCACCCAGTTGTCTTAACATACTAGTGGAATAATAATTTCCAGCTGGTGGCTGAACTCTTAAAGTATGAAATTCTCTAGACTCAGGAAAAGCATCACCAACCTCTGAGAATCTTGGAATAATTCCACTTCCGTAACCAAATACACTTACTGTTCCACCTTTCCAATAACCTTTTCTTGTTTCGTAAGAGTGCTCAAGCTGACCTAATAAAGAATTAGCCATGTTGGAAATTCTTTCTTGTGGATGTTGGTCTCTTAATCTTTTAATACCAGATATAAAACTTGGCCATGGGCCATGCTCTAATTCATCTAACATAGGGGTGTTATGTTTATCAGCCACTCTTTTTCTCCTTTGTATTACATTATTTTTATCTATAGATAATTTTATTTTATGAGTTATTTACTGCTATTGACATTGTTCTTTTGGGATGTCCTATATATCTCTTTCGGAACCATTTAAGTATCTCATTGTAGATATATTGTTCAAAATATAAATGTAGCAAATATGTTTAGTAAATATACATTTTATCCTATCAAAATTCATCATAAATGTCATACAATCCTATGATGAACTCACCATTTTTACTTGAGAACCAAACAGAATATAAAAAATGGCGCGACAATAAGCTTGCGCAATATCCAGCATCCAAAAATAAAATTTTAGTCAAGCTTAACAATTCTAATTTAAACAATAATAGTATTAATTTACTTAGGGATTCTATTAATAAATATAATTTTGGAATATATGAATTTAACTCAAAACTAACAAATGAATATCTCAAAAAATTTTGTTCCAAATTAAAATTATTACAATCTGTATCAAATCTCCTAGCCGATGAAAATGATATATCAAATATTACCAATCAAAATACGGAGAGGAAACAAAGTTCTGGTATTGAATATATTCCTTATACAAATAAACAACTGAATTGGCATACTGATGGCTACTACTATCCGATTGATTCAGCAGTAAAATCTTTTTTATTGCATTGCGAGCATCCAGCTAAAATTGGTGGCGAGAACATATTGTTGGATCATGAGATCATGTATATATTTTTAAGAGATCATAATCCTGACTACATTAAAATATTAATGCAAAATGACATAATGGAAATACCGGGAAATAAAAACATTAAGGGGAGTAGTTCTATTAAAGGCCCTGTTTTTTATATTGATGAAAAAAACTTTTTAAATATGAGGTTTACATCCAGACAACAAAATATTATTTGGCAAAAAAGTGATATGATAAAGAAAATAAAAGATTATATCTTTAGCTTTATAGCGGAAGATAACTATTACACATTCAATATTTTATTAAGAGAGAATCAAGGCTATATAGCTAATAATGTGCTCCATAAAAGAAAAGAATATGTTGACGGTGATAAAAAACGATTACTTAAAAGACTTAGGTTTTCTGAAAGAGTGGAGTAAAAAAATATGCTAACTATGAGTGAAATACTAATTCAACAATATAAAATGAAGTCCTACAAGGAGTTAAAAGAATTTATATCTAAAAAAATTGACGAGGGTGAAATGTTTTTATCATTAGATATAAAACCTAACTTTGACGATACTCCAGATTACTGGGAAACAGACCTTGAAAATCTGTTTACCTCACCTAAGAAATAAATTATGTATTGGGAAGAAGATAACCAAGAAAATCTAAATAAAACAGATAATACTATGGTTGATGTATCGTTAAAGGTTAATTGTAATAAAATTTCAGCTGATCATGCATATGATTTATTTGAAGCTGTTCAGAAGAAATTTCCAAAAATTAGAGATATTGAAAACCTAGCAATACATTCTGTTCACGGTGCCGAATCTGGAGCTGGCTGGGAGAGACCGGAAACTGAAATATATCTTTCAAAAAGAACTCGTTTTTGTATAAGAACACCAGTGGAGTATTCACGAGAATTTTACAAACTTGATGGAGAAATCCTAAAAATTGGAAAATATGAGATGACTCTTTCAAAGCCCAGCACAAAAAATTTAACCATTACAGATACCCTTTTTTGCAGATCTGTTGTAATTGAAAATAACAATAATAATGAAGAAGAATTTCTTCAAGACGTACATTCGTCTTTAAAGTCTATGGGTGTAAATGTTAAGAAAATGTTATGTGGGAAAGAGCATTTTATTAAAATACCCAATAAAATTCTTGTTGGTAAAACTTTACTAATAACGGATCTAGAAAAGATAGATTCAATTAAAATACAACAGCTCGGAATAGGTATTGGAAAATTATATGGATGTGGTATCTTTTTACCTCACAAAAGTATAGCTCCTGTAGCTATTTCTAAAAGTAGTGAATAAAATTTAAATTTTTCAGGGAGGTTAATAATGCCAACAATAGAAATTGCGGGAAAACAAATTGAAACAACAGAGATGGGTTACCTAGTAAATGCAGAGGATTGGTCCGAAGATCTTGCTAAAGCATTAGCTTCTGAAGAAAAACTTGAGTTAACAGAGAGGCATTGGGACGTGATAAATCATTTGCGTGATGAATTTTTTAATAACGCCGGTAATCAGCCAAATACAAGAAAACTTGTAAAGTTTTTTGAAAAACTTTGGGGTGAAAAAATAGACGCTAAAGTTCTTTATGATCTATTTCCAGGAGATCCAAGTAAACAAGGTGGAAGAATTTCTGGTTTACCAGAAAGCAGAAGAAAGGGTGGGTATTAAGCCTATCCAATTTGGACTAGTGGATTTTACATGATTAACTAGGTTATTATTATAAATAGTAAAAATGAACGGGTGGATTAAATGAGTGAAGATAAGCAGGCTAAAATTAAAAAGTTACTTGAAATGCAAAAGAAATTCATAGCTTTAGATAGAGAACAAGGAGTTGAGGCTTCAGAGTACTTTGCACCAGATGACAATTCAGAAATTGCAGGTTTTAGAGAAGAGTATAGAGATTTAGCTATGGATATAGTTGATCTTGCTCATACAGAGAAAGGCTCTAAGAAGTAATAAATGATCGAACTGAATGTCATTCTCGGCGAGAATGAATACCCTCTTAAAATTAAAGAGAAGATTGTGACAGAGGCTCAGTCTTTTTTTAACCAGATGGATTCTGACATGGATAAAGGATGGCAGATGAGTAAAAGTTGGGTTGAAAATCCTAGTCAGTTCCAAAGATGCCAGATTGCTGCAGATCGATTATTTACATCTATACACCTAAATAAAAAAGAAACAGCGATTATGATGGCCGCATATATTATTAACCAAATGCCTGAAGTTAAAGTTATAGATATCGATATTTCTGGCAACATGGAAGAGACATCTTTTTCATAATGATTTTAAGCAAAAACAACCCAAGTTGTGGCAATATATTTCTTTTTGCATAAAACTTCAGCACCTCTATGTTTATGAGTCCAAAACGGCGGGAATAATATTAATTTCCCAGCTTCTGGAGTTATTTTCACATCTTGATGATAAAAGTCTGTTGTTCCACCATGATCATCCTCTACATCATTTAAGTAAAATATTGCAACTAATTGCCTATAACTAAATTCATGGCTACCGCCGTCGATATGCCAATGATAATACTGGCCAGAATCAGTTCGCTGAATTGCATAACCCATATCCTTGAATGGTCCTTTGAAAAAATCAAATTCATTTTTAAATTCATTTAAAGATTTTGCTAAAGCACTAAAAAAAATTTTATCTACATCTTTCCAAGCTTCTTTTCCACTTATAAAGAGGTCTGTTGATTTTTTTATATCTAGATCTTTAGAAAGATTCTGACCAATTCTTCCAGCATAATGATCCTCTTTACTATCTTCAAATCTTTCGATAACACTCTTGCAATCACTTTTTTTTAGAGCGTCTTTAAATTCAAATATAAAAGTATTTGGTTTTATCTCTCTCATAATTAATAATGTATAATAGACGTATGTTAAAAAATGGCTTTTTTTAAATGAGTATACAAAGAATACATAGTGGTTGGAATCAAAAAGGTAAAAAAAGACAAATTGGTCAAATTGCTAGTGCGCTTGCCGTTAGTATTTGGAAAATCTCTAAGAAAACTTTACTGAACTTAGAAAACGAAGGTTTTGATACCGACACCTGGTCCGAAAGAATGGAAATCTTAAAAGAGGTTTCATGTTTTCAAATATATGTAGCAAGCAATGAAATTAAGTCATACGATAAAGAAAAAAGAATAGATTTCATCACTGATATTGCTAAAAAACTTAATGAGACTGTAAATGTAAACCAAATTGATTTGAAAATTCCAAAAGAGAATATTAAAACAAAATTTATTAATCTTTTAAACGAACGAATGGAAGAGTACTCTGAATTAGAATATAACGAAGAACCAAGTTACAAAGCCAGAATAATACTTGGCAATCATTTGATGGCAAATATGGGGGATTTAGACAATAATTGGATTAGAATGTACGTTATTGATCAAGAAGTTCCTAAAATCCTTCTATCTTTAAGAAGGCCAATTGCTTCACTAGTAAATAAATAATTTATTTTTTCCAATTTCCTATATTAGCAAGATTTTTTTCTTGGCCATCCTCGTAGCCCGCATCGTAAGCTTCGGTTGTTCTTGTTTCCTCTCTTGCTGGATGACCTAAAAAACCACCCTGCCAGCCAAGAATATATTCATCTTGAATGCCCTGCTCTTCCATTTGCACTACTGCATTTCTATATGTTTCGTTCATTTTTCTCCCCGTTTGTAATATGTATATATTAAACGCTCATGAATTATAATTCAAATTGCATTATAAAAAAATTCTTTTGCTTTACCACTATTTATTGAGTTTTTTATTTGAGTAGCAGCATCAGAAAAATCTATATTTTTAATAATAGACAACGCCACAGCTCCAGTATAGATCAGAGTATCTTTTCCAGGGCCTTCTTTGCCATTCAAAGCATCTTTTCCAATTTCTACAGCTTTTGTTGAAAAATCATCAATGTTAATATCGCTCGATATTTCATCAAGTTTAATTTCTTCTTTTTTTTCAAGTTCCGGTAAAGGTACTGCTCTCATATTTTGCTCAACAGATATATTTTTGGGATCAAATGCTGTCTCTTGCATATCACCACCATCAGCATAATAAAAAACTTTACCATTCCCTCTTAATGCTGGCGAAACTCCACCCTCAACTCCTTTTACTAAAACAGCTGAATCAAAACCTGCTACTTTAGCAAGATCAGAATATACGGGAGGATATGCAGCATGAACATAACCAGTTAACAAATGCGTTTTATTCTTTGCTCTTATTGGGCCGACAAGTACTTCGATAGTGGTTAGTATTGTTCTTTTAACCATTCTGGTTCTTAAATTTATTAAATTATATAATGGCTTACAAAATTCTTCTTGATCCACATAAGACCACCCAATATCTTTATTTGATAAAAATTTAGATGCTTCTTGCGAATTATTGTCAATCTTAATTCCAGCTTTTTCCAATATTCTTTTGGTTGTTAATCCAAATTTTGGACCAACTGTTTCAACCCCATGAGTAATACATGGAATACCAATAGAAGAAAAAACTGCGGGTAAAAAAGCACTCATTGGAGTATTTCTTAAAAAGCCATTATATGGCTCAGCGATATCTAATAATTCATCTACATCAGCTGTGATAATGTTTGACTTATCAATTAAAGCTTTAAGAGATCCTATGTTTTCGTCCATTGTTTCTCTTTTCATTCTCATTGCTATTAAATAAATCGCTGCCTGAATTGAATCAGATTCATTGTCTAAAATATTTAACATAGAATTATAACTATCTTCTTCTGATATATTTTTACTAAACTCCGGACCAGTAGCAACTTTTTGAATCGCTCTTCTTAGGACATTATTTGACAACTGACTCTCCCTAAACATTAATAATTAATATATTATATGTATATAATATCAGAATAAAATATTGTAAATGGGATATACGCATGAAAAAAGATGAAGTTGAATTAAGTAGCGGATTAAGTGCCTTTGAAGCAAAGCATTTCTCTAGAGCAATGCAGCTTTTGTCGCCTCTAGCAGAAAGCGGTAATACTGAAGCTCAGCATAGGTGTGCAATTATGTATCAAAACGGTTTAGGGAATAAAGAAAACCCTTTATTAGCTTATAAATGGATGAAATCTGCTGCAGAAAGTGGCCATGCATTAGCCCAACATGGATTGGGGTTTATGTATATGGAAGGTGACTGTACTGAAAAAAATGGAGAAGCTGCAGTACATTGGTATACAAAAGCTGCAAGCCAAGGTTTAGTTGGTTCGCTAACTACATTGGCTATGATGTACGATGAAGGCAATCTTGTGGAGCAAGACAAAGATAAGGCTAAAGAACTTTTAAAGAAAGCTGGTTTTTGAAATAATAATTTAAAAGTGTAGAATTAAAATATAAGTTAACTAATTTTTTGAGGTCTAATGCATAATATTTACCAAAGATTAAATAGACTTATGTATGTAATAACATTGGTATTATTTTTAATACATCCTTTAAATATGGTTTATTACGTATATGAAGGACATTCACTATTTTGGCCTCTAAGTAAATTACTCCCTTATAGTAAAAACGAAATTGCATTAGTGTCACTGTTAATATTTCCAGCATACTTAATACTTAGATGGATACTTACAGGAAGATTTACAATTAAACCTGCTTAAAATTTATTCAAAAAGATCTGTCACAGCACCTTTTGAAGCCGAACTAACCAGAGAAGCATATTTAGCTAGAATACCTTTTTTATACTTTGATTTAAAGAGAGCTAATTTCTTCATTCGCGCTACTATTTCTTTTTTACTCACCTGTAAATCTATAATTTGTTTTTGAGCATCAATTATTATCTTGTCTCCATTTTTTATAATTGCTATAGGGCCTCTTATTGCAGCCTCTGGTGAAACATGTCCAATAACGAAGCCATGACTACCTCCAGAAAATCGTCCGTCAGTCATTAACGCAACATCTTTTCCTAAGCCTTGACCCATAATTGCACTCGTTGGGCCCAACATTTCTCTCATTCCTGGCCCGCCTTTTGGCCCCTCGTATCTTATAACTACAACATGACCTTTCTTGACTTTTCCGTTTAAAATAGCATCCATAGCAATTTCTTCAGAATTAAAAACTATTGCCTTACCCTCGAATCTCAATCCTTCTTTACCAGAAATTTTTGCTACTGCACCGTCAGGGGCTAAATTTCCATATAAAACTACAAGATGACTATCTTTTTTTATTGGGTCATTTAAAGGCCTGATAATTTTTTGTTTTGCAGGATATTTTTTTACTCCTTTTAGATTTTCAGCTAAGGTTCTTCCTGTAACAGTTAAACAATCTCCGTATAACATCCCAGCGTCAAGCAAGATTTTCATCAGAGGTTGTATCCCTCCAATTTTTACTAACTCTGACATCATATACTTTCCACTTGGTCTTAGATCTCCTAAAACAGGAACTTTTTTACCAATTCTTGTGAAATCATTCAATTCTAATTTTATACCAATTGCATTTGCCATCGCTAGCAAATGTAAAACTGCATTTGTTGATCCGCCTAAGGTAATAGTAACTGTTATGGCATTAATAAATGCTTTTCGCGTCATAATATCTTTTGGTGTGATATTTTTTTCTAATAAGTTTTTTATAGCTTTACCAGAATTTATACAATCTAAATTTTTGTCTTTAGAGATAGCTGCTTGTGAAGAACTGCCTGGCAAACTCATTCCCAATGCCTCAACTGCTGAAGCCATAGTATTTGCAGTATACATACCTCCGCATGATCCGGGGCCTGGTATTGCATTTTTCTCTATACTTTTTAATTCTTTTTCTGAAATTTCTTCTTTGGCAAATTGCCCAACCGCCTCAAATACAGAAACAATATCAATTTTTTTGTTTTTATAAGAGCCGGGCATTATTGTCCCGCCATAAATAAATAATGATGGCCTATTTAATCTAGCAAGCCCTATTAAACATCCAGGCATATTTTTATCACAACCACCAATTGCTATTACACCATCAAATCCTTCGCATGCTGCAACAGTTTCAATTGAGTCAGCTATCACTTCTCTTGATACTAATGAATACTTCATGCCTTCTGTACCCATTGATATACCGTCTGAGATAGTAATGGTATTAAATATTACTGGTTTTAGATTACTGCTTTGAACGCCAGAACTAACCGAATCTGCAAGTCTATTAATGTGTGAATTACATGGGGTTACTTCACTCCATGTCGAGGCAATACCGACTTGAGGTATGTCAAAATCTTTATCTTTAAATCCAACTCCTCTTAGCATTGCTCTACTTGGAGCTCTATCATAGCCCTTTACTATTTCTGAGGAAAATTTAGTATTTTTCTTTTTCATTATTTTTCAAATATTACGTAATGTTCCATTTCTAATTGTATTCCTATTGATTCACCTATCTTATGATTGTGGTGGCTAGGAGCAAAACAAAGCAATGGATATTGATCATTATATAATAATTTATACAAAAATTCTGCACCCCTGAATTGTTTTTCTACAACAACGGCCATAGTATCACTTTCGTCATTATGAATAATATCATCTGGGCGAAGAAGCATTTCTAAATCTTTTGAATCAAAATTAGTTTGAGGTAATTTATTTTTTTCGATTAAACCCAGAGGTGTTTCTAATTCTCCATTTTGATTTCTAGTAATTGGTATAAAAACGCCAAGCCCTATAAAATCAGCCACAAATTTATTTATCGGCTTATGATAAATATCATATGCATTTCCAACTTGTTCTACTTTACCATTATTCATAATTGCAACTTTATCAGCAATATTAAATGCCTCATATTGATCATGGGTAACGATAATTGATGTAATTGATAATTCTTTAAGTAAATCACGAACATCTGTAACGAGCTCCTCTTTAATATCTGCATCAATATTTGAAAAGGGCTCATCAAGTAAAAGAACGTCTGGGGAGGGAGCTAATGCCCTAATAAGTGCTACTCTTTGTTGTTCTCCTCCAGATAATTCATGAGGATATTTATCTTTATATTGCTCAAGACTTACCAATTCTAATAGATAATTTACTCTATCTTCTTTTTCTTTTTTAGTGGCATCTTTTAACCCAAAAGCAATATTTGTTTTTACGTCCATATTTGGAAATAATGCATAATCCTGAAAAACCATGCCCATTTTTCTATTTTGCACAGAAGTGTTTTCAAGACTATTCGAAATGCAAACTCCATCTTTTAGAATGGAGCCAGAATTTATATTTTCAAAGCCAGCAATTGCTCTTAACAACGAAGTCTTCCCGCAACCACTAGGACCCAAGATACATCCTATTTCTGATTCATCAAGATCAAAATTTACATCCGTTAATACTTTACTTTTATCTTTATTATTTTCTAACACTAAAGATAAATCTGAAATAATTAATTTTTTATTCATGGTCTAATTATACCTTATTTCTTTTTCCTAATATATTTTTTGTAATTATAATTACCGGAATAATTCCTGCCAATACAATCATTACTGCAGCATTTGATGCATCGGCAATTTTCTCATCTGAAGCTAATTCAAACGCTTTAACGGAAAGAGTATTAAAGTTAAATGGCCTTAATATTGAAGTGAGCGGCAATTCTTTCATTACATCAATAAAAACTAAAAGAAAACTTGTTAGCAATGATGTTTTAAGTAAAGGAAAATGAATTCTTGATAGTATAATCTTAATATTTGCACCTAAAGACTTAGCTGCGTCATCTGTTGCTAAACTAACAGCATCTAATCCAGAGCTTATTGTTCTAGAGGATACTGTTAAAAATCTTATGCAATATGCAAAAATTAAAATAAAGAATGATCCACTAAAAATTAATCCTATAGAAAAATTGAATTTAGATATTAAAACATGATTTATATAGTTATCAATTGTTGCGAATGGAACAAGCACAGCAATTGCAACGACAGGACCAGGAATTGCATATCCCAAAGTAATGATTTGCATAAATTTATTGGTTATGCTGTTTGGATTAAATCTTTTTACATAAGTTACTAAAATAGATATGAAAGTAATTATTACTGCTGCCATAAAAGATAAAAATAAGGTATCACTTACAATATTAAAAAATCCCGAGTCCCAGTTTTCATTAGATATGAATATTGACCAATATAAAAGTTGCATAAAAGGAATAATAAAACCAAAAGTTATTGGCAAAAAACATATTACTATTATTAAAATATTATTTTTTTTTGAAAGAATTTTATAATTTAGTTTTGATTGAGTCTTAATATTTTCAGCATATCTTACTCTCTTTCTAGACTGCTGCTCTATAAAAACAAAAATAAAAACTATACTCAAAAATAAAGTTGCCATTTGTGTTGCTGTAACAGTATCATTCATCCCAAGCCAGGTTCTGAAAATGCCAGTTGTAAATGTAGAAACCCCTAAAAACTCAACGGTTCCAAAATCAGCTAACGCCTCCATTGCTGCCAAAGTAACCCCTAAAATGATTGCAGGCCTTGCCATAGGAATAGAAACATTGAAAAATATTTGTAATTGTGTAGCTCCTAAAATTTGAGAACTTTCATATAACTCTTTAGATTGCTCTAAAAAAGCGCCTCTAGCTAGTATATATACGTATGGATATAAAACTAATGAGATCATTAAAATGGCGCCAAATAAATTTCTTATATCTGGTAAAAAATTTACAGTATCTATTATGCCTACATAAGTAATGGCGATTATATATGCTGGCATAGCTAGTGGCATTAATAAAAGCCAAGAAATAATTTTTCGAAATGGAAAGTCAAATACTGAAGTCAGCCATGCTGTTGAAGTTCCAATTAAAAAAGTAAGAAACCCAACTCCAAAAGCTAAAGTTAAAGAATTTAAAAAATAATCAAAAAGGACATTATCTACAATATGAATCCAATTATCATTAAAAGGAAAAAATATTGATGAAGCCAAAAAAATAAATGGCACCATAAATATTAATGCAATAATTAATGCTAATTTCTCTAAGTTTAAAATTGATTATCCCCTATTCTACTGCCAGCCAACTCTATCCATTAATTTTACAGCATTAGGGTTTAAATCTCCTAATTTATTTAATGTAGATTCATCTAACTTAATACTGCCCCAACTATTTAATAGCTGACTAACTTTGGCATCTTTAATAACAGGGTATTCATTATTTGTTTTTGCATACCATTCTTGTGACTCAGAATCGAGCATATACGAAATCAGTAGTTTTGCATTTTCGTAGTTTTTAGCGTGTTTTGGTATGCCAACACCGCTAATATTTACATGCGCTCCTCGATTATCTTGATTTAAAAATATAATCTCAGTTTCATTTGCTGCTTTCTTTTTTTCTGACTCTTTGGAATTTAGCATTAATATGTAATAGTAATGGTTAACTATTGCAATGTCACATTCACCTTTAGCAATCGCTGCAATTTGAGCTCTATCATTTCCTGAGGGCTTTCTTGCAAAGTTTTTAACTAATTTTTTAACAAAAACTTCTGCTTTTTTTTCTCCGTGATTTGCAATTAACGATGCTACTAGTGACTGGTTATAAATATTATTAGAAGATCTTACGCATATTCTTCCAGCCCACTGATCTTTTGATAAATCCTCAAAATTTTTTAGATTATTTTTATCCTTCATTTTTTTTGAAATTACTACTGTCCTAATTCTTTTTGATATACCTACCCATTCTCGATCTTTATCTATATAATTTTGCGGTAATTTATTTACTATAGAAAAGCTATTTATTTTCTGAAGCAAGCCCATTCTCTTTGCTCGATCAAGTCTTCCAACATCCACTGTAACAAACAAATCTGCAGGTGAGCTTTCTCCTTCTGACTCCATACGTTTTATTAACGCGTCAGATTTAGCGGTAATTAGGTTTACCTTAATACCAGTCTTATTTTCAAATTTTTTTAACATTGGTTCAATTAATTTGCCTTTTCTACCTGAGTAAACATTAACTTCTTCTTCAGCATGATCGTTGCTAGAGTGACCAAAACTATTAACAGGAGCAAATACAAATATTAATATTAATATTGACTGCAAAGCTTTATAATTTATGAAAAAAAGTGTATTTTGCATATATATTTTCCTTAATCTACATAGTTTAGGTTTATTAAGTAATAAATGATAATATTTCTCATTTGCAGATGCAAATGAATCTAAGATGATAATTTGGAGTAGTTATTATGTCAATGTCTGATAGAGATGGTTTTATATGGTTAGATGGTGAATTGGTTCCTTGGAGAGAGGCTAAAGTTCATGTATTAACTCACACTCTTCATTATGGTATGGGAGCATTTGAAGGAGTGCGAGCCTATAAAACCGACAAAGGAACAAGTATTTTTAGACTTGGAGATCATACAAAGAGACTTATAAACTCGGCCAAAATATTAGGGATGAAAATACCTTTTTCTCAAACAGAGATAGAAGAAGCTCAAAAGCTTGTAGTTGAAAAAAATAATTTAAAATCTGGTTACATAAGACCTATGGTTTTTTACGGTTCAGAAGGTATGGGTTTAAGAGCTGATAATTTAAAAGAACATTTAATGGTTGCAGCATGGGAATGGGGATCATATTTCAGCGATGATAATCTGAAAAATGGTATTAGAATTAAAACATCCTCTTATACAAGACATCATGTAAATGCAACAATGTGTAAAGCCAAAGCAAATGGTAACTACATTAATTCTATGCTTGCACTTCAAGAAGCCCTAAATTGTGGATATGATGAGGCTCTTCTTCTTGATGTAAACGGTTATGTAGCTGAAGGCAGTGGTGAAAATATTTTTATTGTAAATGATAATACTATCTACACGCCAGAAGTGAATTCTGCTTTAGACGGCATAACAAGAAGAACTGTAATGAAGATTGCTGAGGATGAAGGAATAGAAATCAAAGTTAAAAATATAACAAGAGATGAAATCTATATTTCAGACGAAGCATTTTTCACCGGAACTGCAGCAGAAGTAACGCCAATCAGAGAATTAGATGAGAGATCTATAGGAAATGGGTCAAGAGGCCCAATAACTGAGAAACTACAAAAAAAATTCTTTGATATCGTAAATGGCAAATCTGATAAATATAAAAACTGGTTAACAGTTGTAAAATGAAGCATGTCCTTAAATAAAAAAAAGAAAGCTTTAAACACAATAATAATCCATAAAGAAGACTTGCCTTTAGCTTGCCCAAGGGAAGACTATTTAAAACTTTCGCACCCAAAAATTTTTCTACCAATTGAAAAAAAAACGGACAAAAAAATTGAATGCCCATACTGCTCAACTGTTTACGAGCTGAAAGAAGATGATTAAATTGAATAACTAAATATTTGGAATAAATATAATGTTAATTTCAGTAATTATTACAACATATAATACACCAAGTTTTCTAAAACAATGTTTAAATTCATTTCTTTATCAAAAAGATAAAAATTTTGAAATTATTGTTGCTGATGATGGCTCCACAAAAGAAACAAAAGAACTAATAAATCAATATAGTAATAAATTAAATATCTCCCATGCATGGCATAAAGATGATGGGTTTCGGGCTGCAAAAATAAGAAATGAAGCTGTAAAAATTAGCTCAGGGGATTATTTAATTTTTATTGATGGAGATTGCATAGCTTTTGATGATTTTATAAAAAACCATAGGGAGATTTCTGAGCAAGGTTTTTTTTCAAGGGGTAATAGAATTATGCTCTCATATTCTTTTTCTAAAGAAATTCTTACAAATGAAGGAAATATAAATCAGATCAGCATTATTAAGTTTATTTATTTAAGATTAAAAAAAGATATAAATAGATTACTACCACTTTTTAGAATTAGCAATTATCCATTTAGAAAATATAAAATGAAAAAGTGGGAAGGTGCAAAAACTTGTAATCTTGGCGTATGGAAAAATGATTATTTACTTATAAATGGACACGATGAATCTTATGTTGGGTGGGGAAGAGAAGATTCTGATCTAGTTGTTAGACTTATAAATAGTAAAATATATAGGAAGGAAGCTATATTCTCAACAGGACTGATGCACTTATATCATAAAATTAATAGTAGAGAAAACTTTTCCAGGAATGATAAACTACTTAATGAGGCCATTCTTAAAAATAAAACGTATATAAATAATGGATATGAAAAAAATGAGTCTATTTAATAAATCAAAAATTTTAGTTATTGGTGATGCTATGCTTGATAAATACTCATTTGGAAGCACTAATAGAATATCACCAGAAGCTCCAGTTCCCGTTTTAAAAATTGAAAAAGAAATACTAAAACCTGGCGGAGCTGCTAACGTAGCTGCTAATGTGAAATCTCTTGGGCATGACACGAGTCTAGTTACAAAAATTGGCATAGATAATAATGGGAAAATATTAAGAAGTCTTCTAAAATCTTTAAAAATTAATCTTACTTCACCTTCAGACAAAACTTTTAAGACCACAACTAAAACAAGAATTTTAAGTCAAAATCAGCAGCTTATGAGAATTGATGATGAATCAAGTAATAATCTTGAGGATAAAAAAACCTTTTTTAGCGGCTTAGAAAAATTAATAAAAAACTCTGATGCTGTAATTTTTTCAGATTATAGCAAAGGCTCACTTAAAAATATTTCGTCATTAATAAAAATTGCAAATAAATTTAAAAAACCTGTGTTCATTGACCCAAAAGGAGATAATTTTAGCTCTTATAAAAACGCCTTTGCAATAACACCGAATCTAAAAGAGTTTGAAAATATAGTTGGGTATTGTAAAAATCATAAAGACATAATTTCTAAAGCTAAGTTACTATCAAAAACATTAAATATAAATTCAATACTTGTAACACTTGGGTCTGATGGAATGATTCTCGTAAGAAAAAATAAAAAATCATTTCATATAAAAGCTACTTCTGCAAAAGAAGTGTATGACGTTACTGGTGCAGGCGATACTGTAATAGCAGTTTTATGCGCAACATACCTTTCATATAAAGATGATGATGATATGTATTTTGCCGCTGTAGTAGCGAATATAGCTGCAGGCGAAGTGATTAAAAAATTAGGGGCTCATTCTATCAGCGCAGAAGAACTCTCCAATAAAGTATACAAAGATGTTTCTATAAATCATGAGGAAGAATTCTTTAAAAATATTGATGAATTATATGAATGCAATAAAATCATAAAAAATGATAATGAATTAAAAAGAATTATTGAGCTAATAAATAATCTTGGTCTTAGCATTGCGTTTACAAATGGTTGCTTTGATTTGCTTCATCGAGGTCACACCAAATATTTGGACGAATCAAGAAAAGCTGCAGATATTTTATTTATTGGGGTAAATAATGATACTTCAGTAAAAAAACTTAAAGGAAATAAAAGACCAATTAATAATATTAAAGATAGAATGGAAATGCTTAGACGCGCAACACTTGATGAAGCATTTATTGTAGAATTTAGCGAGCAAACGCCAATTAAACTTATAAAAAAAATAAAACCTGATATTTTAATAAAAGGTGGTGACTATAAAGAAAATGAAATTATTGGAAGTGATTTTATTAAAAAAAATAAAGGAAAAGTAAAAATTATTCCTTTTGTCAAAGGATTCTCTTCATCAAATATTATTAAAAAAATAGTAAAATCATTTGATTAAATTCTATGTCTAAAGAAAAATTACTCATCATCCCACAAAATTGGCTTGGCGATATTGTGATGTCTCAAGCACTTTTAAAAAGAATAAAGTTTGATAATCCAGATACTTTAATAGATATATTGATTGATTCTTGCATGAAGGGTGTTGTTACAAGAATGCCAGAAATAAATAAAGCAATTGTTTTGAATTGCAAACATAGAGAATTTGGCTTATTTAAAAGGCTCAAACTTGCAAAAGAAATTAAAGCCTCGTCATATAGTCAGAGTATAATTCTATCAAGATCTATAAAATCTGCTCTTGTTCCATATTTTGCAAGAATACCAATAAGAACTGGAGAGTTAGGTGAATCAAGATATTTTTTAATTAACAACATTAAAACCTTCTCAAAAAATGATAGACGAAAGACTGCTTATAGATATATGTCGATGTTTTCAAATTCCGATCAAGAATTAAATGAAAAATTTTACCCTTCATTAAACTCAAATCTTGAAAATATTAATAAATTAACGAAAAAATATAATATTAAAAAAGACAAAAAAATAATTATCTTTGCGCCGGGGGCTGCTTTCGGGCCATCAAAAATGTGGCCGGTTGATAAATTTGTAGAGCTTGGTAAAAAACTTAATAAAGATTTTTTTATTTTAATACTTGGAACCGATAAAGAGAAAGATATCGGTGAACATATTATCACTAATAAAAATATGATTAATTTATGCGGGAAAACTTCTATCGAAGACGCAATTGATTTAATGCATTTGTCTGAATTCTGCGTTTCCAACGATTCAGGGTTAATGCACCTTGCCGCTGCCACTAATACTAAATCAATTTCTATTTATGGATCAACATCACCAGACTTAACACCTCCCCTCACAAGTAATAAGAAAATTCATTACACGAGAATTTCATGCAGCCCATGTTTTCAAAAAAAGTGCAAGTATGGGCACTACAATTGTTTAGCTGAAATTCAATCCGAAGATGTATTTAAATCATTTAAATAATTTTTTACACCCTCTTGCAAGCTAAAGAAATCATAGCTATATCCAGCCTCTCTTAATTTTAATATATTCGCCTGAGTAAAATTTTGATACTTTGGCACAAGATATTCAGGCATCTCGATATAATTAAAATTTCTATCCTTATCTTGATAATACTGAAAAATATTATTTGCTATTTCATTGAAAGATTCAGCTTTTCCTGTACCAACATTATAAATATCATGATAATCTTTATTCATAAAAAATATATTAATTGACACCACATCATCTATATAAATAAAATCTCTTTTTTGTTCTCCATCACTAT
Organism: Gammaproteobacteria bacterium; assembly: GCA_029268385.1. Lineage (GTDB taxonomy): Bacteria > Pseudomonadota > Gammaproteobacteria > Poriferisulfidales. The sequence goes on along the minus strand of JAQWPG010000011.1, from coordinate 24,328 downwards.
ATCCAGCGGTACCCTTAAATAGTGATATTTTTTTTGACTGCAAATACTCCTCATTCATCTTATATGTCATAGATGCCATCTTGCCTTTATCTTCTTCCCCTTTTCCGTAAACATTAAAGTATCTTAGTCCTACAGCAGGGTAATCCTGAGCCATTATATATTTATCGAATAATAATTTCGACTCTGCGTAAATATTTAAAGGTGACTCATTATCTGATATTTCTTGAGAGTTTTCATTCAAACCATATACAGATGCACTCGATGCATATATAAACTTTGCTTGATTTAATTTTGCAATTGAAAAAATTTCTTTTGAGTATTCAAAATTGATGCCCATCATATAATCTTTATTATATTCCATGGTATCTGAGCATGCTCCCTCATGAAATATACATTGTATATTTTTAAGATTATTTAAATCTTTGTAATGCCTGTATTCTTTATAATCTAATTCTAAGAATTTTTTGGGGTTACAAAACTTATTTTTATCGTCAAGTAATATCAAGTCTTTTATGCCCATCAAATTTAATCTCTTAGCAATGTTAAAACCAATAAAACCTGCTGCTCCAGTTACAATAATCAAGTTACACTCCTTTTAGAAAAATATTGATCTATTTTTTTTATTACTTCTTCTGTCTGAATTAAACTCATAACATTTTTATTATTATTTTTAAATCTCCATTTTGCTTCATGTGGTTTTAAGCCTTCATATTTTAATAACGCATCATTATATTTATCAACACATAATTCTTTAGTTTTATAAGGGCCAGCTCTTACGGTATTTGTAACGCCATATAGTCCAACAACGGGTTTATCAACGCATGTTGCTATATGAATTGGACCACTATCTGGGCTAATCAATAATTCTGAATGCTTGATTAATGTTAAAAGCTCATCTAAGTTAGTTTCTCCTGAAACATTAATGGATTCTCTTCTCATATGACCTATAACATTATTTACAAATTCTTTTTCATCTTTGTTTGGTGACGAAGATATAACACACTCCAAACCAAAATTTTCTATTAGGTAATCGGCAACTTCAGCATATCTTTCTGCTAACCAATTTCTATTAGCACTTCTTGAGCATGGGCTTAAAACAAAATATTTATTTTTTAAATTTGGAAACTTATCAAATAATTGTCTTTTAGAAATTTTCTCTTCAACATACCATTTATAAAGAAAGCAGCTCTTCTTAATATTTAAAAATTTAAGGAAACTCAAAAAAACATCTACAACATGTGCATGCGGGGAGCTAGTAATTTTTTTATTGGAAAAAAATGTATGGAGATCACTAGATCTTGTTGAGTCATATCCTAATTTTATTTTTGAGTTTATTAATAAACTTATTACATTTGATCTAAGAGAAACCTGCATAAGGAACATCACATCGTATTGAATTTTGCGTAATCTCTTAAAAATTTCAATGTATGATACGAACGTCTTACTTTTATCAAATATTATAAAATCAATCCCATCAATTTTTCCTAAAAAATTTGCCTCACTCTTTCCGATTATCCAAGTAATTCTTGCTTTTGGATATTCTTTCTTAAGTGTATATACAAAGGGAAGCATATGACAAATATCACCAAGCGATGATGTTCGCAAAATACATATATTATCTACTTTTTTTTTACTATTTTGCATATAATGAATAATGAACGAAATTATAAGAAATAAAAATATATATATACAATACGATTCTAATGAATTTCATAATTTCACTGATAAATTGTTTAGTATTGATTATATAACTAAAGAGGGACTAATCAAATCTGAAATCAATGGTAGAGGTAAAACCTATGAAATTGAATTAGAAGGAAGAAGATTTATCCTGAAAAACTATATTCGCGGTGGATTAATTTCAAAAATTTCTCACGACAAGTATTTATTTGACTCAATGGCATCAACAAGATCTGTTAAAGAATATAATTTTTTGTATATTTTATTTAAGAAAGGTCTCCCAGTTCCAAAACCTGCGGCTCTTAAAGTAATCAAAAATAAATTTACTTATACTGCTAGCTTAATAACTTGTAAAATTCAAAATAACGGAACTCTCCATGATTTTATAATGAACAAAAAAATGAGTTTGGATCTATGGAATTCATTAGAATTAACTTTAGAAAAATTTTACAATGAAAATGTTTACCATTCTGATTTAAATTCAAAAAATATTATAATAGATCAGGAGAATAATTTTTATTTAGTTGATTTTGACAATTCTTATTTTTTTTATAAAAAAAAATTATTTAAGAAAAGTTTGATACGTTTAGAAAGATCTCTTTCTAAATTAAATAATTACAAAAGTGAAATGAAAAAAATTATCGAAAAATTTAACTAATAACTTTTTTTTGCTTGAGAAATTCAACATACTTCTCAACAATATTTTTGAATTTCAAACTATGCTCTTTGGCTACATCACCCCTTTTAATTAGAGTCTCATCATTTAAATTACGAAATTCTCTTATATGCTTAACTATACTTTCTTTAGTCGAAATACTTGCCACATCTTCTATAACAGTTATACCATCTTGTTCTTTTAGACTCATAATCTCTTCGTAAAAATTATCAATATTTGGTCCTACTAAGATTGGCTTACCATATATTGAAGGCTCAATGATATTTTGCACCCCTCTTCTTGAATAACCACCTCCAACATAAACGTATCTTGCATTTGAATAAAACTTCGATAGGTCTCCAAAGGTATCAATAATTAAGACTGCGTTGATACTCCACTCACCTAATACATAATTTTTACTAGCGTTAGATAGAAAATGCACGCTAATTCCAATATCCCTAAACATGTTTGCGATTTTTTTTGACCTTTCGATATGTCTTGGGGCAATGACAACACTGATTTCATTAATTAATAATTCCTGTATTGCTTGAAGAAAGTTTTTTTCGTCAGGATCATGTGTTGATGCCATTAAGAAAAAATTCTTAGTATTTGAAAACTCCGTACTTTTTCTCTTTTGATCTTCCTCTTTTATTACTTGCGGCTTATATGCATATTTAAGATTACCTATAGAAAATATATTTTTTTCATTTATTCCTAATTTTAAATACTTTTTTTTCTCATAATTAGACTTACACAAAATAAATTGACAGTTTTCTAAAGCCTCCGCGTAAATTTTTTTTACAAATTTTTTTTTATGTAAGTTTTTTTGTATTCTTGCATTAACTATACATAATTTAATATTTTCATATCCACAAATTTTATAAAAGTTTGGCCAAATTTCTGTCTCATATACGATCATACTTTTAATTTTCAATGATTTTAACCAATTAGAAACTATAAATTTATAGTCTAAAGGAAAATATACAACGTCTAAATCAGGAAATAATTCACACGCGCGGATCTTTCCTGAATTAGTATTAGTAGATATTAAAACATTATTATTTTTTATAATTTCTTTAATTAATTCTTTTGCGCCATTTACTTCTCCTAATGAAGTACAATGTATGCATATATTATTAGTATTATTTATTTTATTAAGTATGCCCAGCCGATTTTTTATAAAATTAAAATCATCTTTTTTTATACTTATAAAAATAATGTAAATTAATAAAAATGGAAGTAAAATTAGTAACGCAAAAGAATATATATATTTATTATTAAACATTTAATTTAACCAACTATTAACAACTTTGATATCATCAATAGATAGGGTCCCTATAGATTGCTTTAATCTTAGCTTACTTAGAAGATATTCATATTTTGACTTTGAAAAATTTTTTTTTGCCTTATAAAGATCTTTGAGTGCAAGCAAAACATCGGTAGTCGATCTAGTTCCAACCTCAAATCCTGCTTGATTATATTCTACTGATAATTCGTTTGATTCTAATGCTTTTTTTGATGCATTTACTTTGCTAATGCTAGATTTTAAATTAAGAAATGCTTTTCTTGCATCTCTTATAACTTCCCTTTTCTTTTGTAAAACATCATATCTTGCCTGTTCTTCTAAATACGACGCTTTTTTACTATTAAAATATGTATTACCACCTATAAAAATTGGAATATTTAACTCTATACCAATGTAATCATTATTTGATTCAAAGGCTCCGGATGACCCCCCACCTTTGTCAGTTTCTTTAACTGTTCCATATATATCAAGTGTTGGAAAATGTTTTGATCTTTCGTATTTAATATTTGTAGTAGCTATATCCTGTGCTCGCTTATAGGCGACCAAATCTAAATTTTGCTTAATTGCAAAATCTTCCCATGCTTTTATATTATTAGGATCTGGGTCTTTAGCTTTAATATTTTTATCTAAAGAAGAAAATTTCTTAAACTGCTTACCTGTTAAAACATACAAAGATTCTTTTGAGATGTCACTTAAGTTTTTTGCCTCAATATATTGTGTTTCTGATAGATCATAGGACGCTTGGGCTTCTGCATAATCAGTTATTGCAATAAGACCAACTTCTAGCCTTTTTTTTGATTCATTCAACTGAGATTTAATTGCAGCTTTCTCGGACTTTACATAATTTATATTATCCAAGCTATCTAGAATATCAAAGTAAGCTTCAGCAACTCTAATAATTAAGTCTTGTCGCGCTGACTCTCGCTCAGCTAAGGACTTTGCAATCTGGTATTCCGATTTTTCTAATAAAGAAAATAAGTCTCTCCTATACAAGGGTTGCTTCAAGTTAATACTATATTCGTCAGTAGTAAATTGTGTTGTTGAAGACGATCTTCCATATACGGCCCCGTCAATAGATTCTCTTGTTCTTTGGCTTTTTGCAGAAAATTTTAAATTAGGCAACAAGTATGATCTTGCAATTGGATATTCTTGCATTATAGCTTTGTGCTTTACTTCGGATGCTAAAAGTTTCGGATCATTCTTAACAGCAATATTGTAAACTTCTACTAAATCTACAGAATAAACTTTAGCGTTTGCAATAAAATATAAATTGATTAAATAAAAAAAGTATAAAAAATGTTTCATAATATGATTGTTTAGTAAACTGCCATCTTATTATCAACAGTCTTTGCCCATGAATCTATTCCACCTCTTAAATTAATAATATTTTCAAAATCATTTTGCTGAAAATAATTTCCAACCATTCTGCTTCTTATTCCATGATGACATATAAATACTATAGTTTGGTCTTCTTTAAAATCATGCATTCTATTTTGAATTTCGGATATTGGGATATGTATAGAATCTTTAATAGATACAACACTATATTCCCAAGACTCTCTTACGTCTATTAATACAATATTTGAGTTTTTGGTAATATATTCGTTAAGCTCAAGGGCTGTCATTTCTATCATAAAAATTAATTATTAAAAATTTAAGTAATTTTTTTTGTTAATATTTTTTAATGGGTCCAAAGTTGTTTCAAATGACTGCTCAAGCACTAATTTTTTTTCAGAAACACGTTTAATTATATTTGCATTCATTACAGGATACTTTCCAATTACAACAAACATTCTTCCATTAATGTTTAAAGCATCCTCAAGTTTATCTATTCTAGAATCAACTGATCCAGTAAATACAATGACATCATATTTTTTATGAGGAGTCCATATGGAAAAAACATCTTCATTAATATAATTTATATTATATAAATTATATACACCGTGCGATTCCTTTGCTTTAGATTGAATATCTTTATCAATATCAACCGTATCTAAAGTTTTGCCCATCATTGAGAGACAGCAACTAAGATATCCAGTTCCGGTTCCAATTTCTAATATTTTATCATTCTTATTAATTTTTAATAATTGTAAAATTTTAGCTGAGATTACAGGTCTTAACATTGAGTAATTATTTGCTAATGGAATATCATACTCGGCATATGAAGATGCTTTGTACTTATTGGGTACGAAATCCTCTCTATTTACTCTAGAGATACAGTCTATGGTTTTAGAGCAACTTATTCCCTCTGGTTTTAACTGACTTTCAATCATATTTTTTTTTGTAACTTGCATGACAATTCCTGATAATCTCTTTAAATACTTTACTAACTATAACAAATACACTTGCAAACTTCTTTTATGTCAGATAAGTTTATTTGGTTAACAGCTTTTTGCAACATTATAAATTTTAATTTAATAATTAAATCAAAATATCAGCCAATTTGTTGTATTATAGGACTATTATGACAGCAGAGAAGAATATTAAAAAAGACGAAAAGAGTATAAAGCTTAATGAAAATTCGTCAAATGCGTTAAAAATTCAAAATCCTTGCCATAGAAAAATATATATACCTATGCTATCTGACAATGATGTTAAAGTTGGGATGAAAGAAATCCTACAACATCCCACAAAAAATGTTGATGGCACCACTAAAGAAAATCCTCCAATACCTATATATGATACTTCTGGTCCATATTCAGATGACAATTATGAGATAAATTTAGTAAATGGTATTAAAAAGATACGAAAAAATTGGGTGGCCAACAGGTCTAAAAAATATAAAGATAACTGCACTCAGATGCACTTGGCTAGAAAAGGAATTATTACTCCTGAGATGGAATATATAGCGATTCGCGAAAATATTCTTCTTGATAGGATTGCTGATGATGAAGAATACAAACATTTAATGGGTCAAAAAAATGGAGATTACTTTAAAGAACATACTTTAATTACTCCAGAATTTGTTAGAAAAGAAGTTGCTGAAGGAAGAGCAGTGATACCATTAAATAAAAATCACCCTGAATCAGAACCAATGATTATTGGTAGAAATTTTTTAGTTAAGGTTAATACCAACATTGGAAACTCTACAATATCATCTTCCATTGAAGAAGAAGTCGAAAAAATGATTTGGTCCACTAGATGGGGCGGAGACACATTGATGGACCTATCTACAGGAAAAAATATACATGAAACAAGAGAATGGATCATGAGGAATTCTCCTGTGCCAGTTGGCACAGTTCCAATATATCAAGCTTTGGAGAAGGTTAAAGGTAAAGCTGAAAAATTAACATGGGAAATATATAAAGAAACTTTAATAGAGCAAGCTGAACAGGGGGTTGATTATTTCACAATTCATGCTGGTGTTCTTAAAGAATATATCCCATTAACAAAAAATAGAACCACAGGAATAGTTTCTAGGGGCGGCTCAATTATGGCCAAATGGTGCCTCACTTATGATAAAGAAAACTTTACATATACACACTTTGAAGAAATATGTGAGATCATGAAGAAATATGACATCACTTTTTCTTTAGGTGATGGATTAAGACCGGGTTCAATAGCAGATGCAAATGATGAGGCCCAATTTGCTGAACTTAAAACTTTAGGTGAACTTACCAAAATTGCTTGGAAGCATGATGTGCAAGTTATGATAGAAGGCCCAGGGCATGTACCAATGCATCTCATAAAAGAGAATATGCAAAAAGAATTAGATGAATGTCACGAAGCTCCATTTTATACATTAGGCCCTTTAACTACGGATATTGCCCCGGGTTATGATCATATTACATCTGCAATAGGCGCCGCTATGATTGGGTGGTATGGAACTGCCATGCTTTGCTACGTCACTCCCAAAGAGCATTTAGGTTTGCCAAATAAGGAAGATGTTAGAGAAGGTATCATTGCATATAAAATAGCGGCTCATGCTGCAGATCTTGCTAAGGGTAAATATGCAGCTCAACTTAGAGATAATGCGTTATCGCAAGCTAGATTTGAGTTTAGATGGGAAGATCAGTTTAACTTAGGTTTAGATCCAGAAAAAGCTAAAAACTTTCATGATGAAACACTCCCGCAAGAACCAGCAAAAGACGCTCATTTCTGTTCAATGTGTGGGCCAAATTTTTGCTCAATGAAAATTACTCAAGATATAAGAGATTATTCTGAAAAAGTAAGTATTATTAAGATAAAAGATATTTTAAAAGTAAACAAATCCCTGGATTAAAAATTAAAACTAAAAATTTTTTCAAGACTGCCCACTTAGATTTGCTTCTAATAAAATTCAAATATACTTAAAATGAAAAAAACAAAATTCAGCCTTAATGCAGAAATCGAAAAGATTATTAAAAAATTTAATCTTAGTAATGAATGGAATAAAAGTGTTTTAAAAGAAACTCAAGAATACAAAAATAATAAATTTAAAAAAAAATCTTTTAAAAGAAAAAATTTAAAAGATTTGGACTTTGTTACTATAGATGGAGAAGATGCTAAAGATTTCGACGATGCTGTATATTGTGAAAAACTTGAGAAAAGCTGGAAATTATATGTAGCGATTGCAGATGTTGCTCACTATGTCGAAAATAAATCTAACATAGATAAAGAAGCAAAAAAAAGAGGGACATCCACTTATTTTCCTGGCTATGTTGTTCCAATGCTCCCGGAGATATTGTCAAATAATTTGTGTTCTCTGAGACCAAATGAAGACAAGCTGACAATTGTTGCTGAAATTTTAATTAGTAATAATGGTCAAATTAGATCATATAAGTTTTATAATGCTGTTATTAACTCGTCTGCGAGATTAACTTACACTCAAGTAGATAAATACATAAAGAATAAAAACATCATTAAAGATAAAAATGTATCAGAGAATATTAGCAATCTTTTTAAACTATATAAAGTTCTTAAAAAATCTAGAGAAAAAAGAAATGCTGTGAATTTTGATACACAAGAATTTTCTTTTATTATTAATAAAGATAATGAAATAAAAGGCATTAAGAATAATATTAGACTTGAGTCGCAAAAACTTATTGAAGAATGCATGATTTTAGCAAATGTAGCCAGCAGTCTTTTTATTAAAAAAAATAAATTTCCTTCTTTATACAGGGTTCATGACGAACCAACAATGCAGAAAATTGAGGATGCTTCGGTATCTTTAAAAAATCTTGGTTATACCTTAACCAAATCAAAAATTCCAAATACTGAGGAGATTAACATGTTAATTGATTTATCTAGAAAAAAACTAGATGACCACCTTGTGACCTCAATACTATTAAGATCAATGGCTAGAGCAGAATACACTCCAAAAAACATTGGGCATTTTGGGCTTGCATTAAAATCGTATAACCATTTCACATCACCAATACGAAGGTATCCTGATTTAGTTGTTCACAGAATAATAAAAAATATTATTGAAAAAAAAGATTTAAAATATGACTTTAGTAATTTGGAGAGAATTGGTTTGACTTGCTCTGAAAATGAAAGGAATTCTGAAGCAGCTGAAAGAGAGTTGCAATCCATTCTGTTATGTAATTATGCAAAACAATTCATCGGCAAAACTTTTATTGCAACAGTAAATTCAATTGTTAATTTTGGAATGTTTATATCTGTTTTAGAACAACCAATTCAAGGCTTAGTTCATATTTCGACACTTGGTAATGAGTATTTTATTTATAATGAAAAAAAGAATATTCTTATTGGAGACAAATCTAGAAAAATATATAAAATAGGTGATAAAATTAAAGTGAAATTACATAGCGCAATACCTTCTGAAAAAAAAATTGATTTTGTATTAGTTAAAAAATGAAAAAAAATTCTGGAAAAGATAACATTGTAGGAATTCACGCAGTTAGAATTTTGCTTAAAGTAAGGCCATTTGATGTCTATGAAATATATTTATCAGACATAAACTCAAGTAAATTTGAAGAAATAAAAAATGAAGCAAAAAAAAATAGTATAGTTATTCAAAAAATATCTAATAATAAAATATATGAAATTTCAAATGTAAAAAGTCATCAAGGTGTTTTAGCTATTGCAAAAAAGAAAGAGGAAATCACTGAAAAGGATATTCCTACCTATTTAAAGAGTCGGCCTGAAAATAATATTTTACTTATTCTGGATGAAGTATCAGATCCTAGGAATTTAGGTGCATGTTTAAGAATATGTGATGCATTTAATGTGTCTGCAGTAATTATAAAAGACCATGACTCTGTAAATATAAATGAAACCGTAAAAAAGGTTGCTGCAGGTTCTGCTGAAACTACACCTGTGATAAGAGTAAAAAATATTTCTCGAGTACTTGATATGCTAAAAAAGAATAATTATTGGATTTATGGGGCGTCTGATAAAGCATCAAAAGATGTAAATATGGTAAAATTTAAAACTCCAATTGCTCTAGTTATAGGTGGAGAAGCTTCAGGTTTAAGAAAAAAAACTATTGAATGCTGTGATTATACTCTAAAAATCACTATGAATGGTGTTGTTGAGAGCCTCAATATGGCTGTTGCAACGGGTATTTTAGTGAATACAATATATTCAAAAATAAAATAATTGCAGTCTCAATCTTCATTATGTAATATGCATATTCCTTGCTCTACTTAGAGAATCTAAGAGACAATAAACCATAAGGAAAAATATGAGACATTACGAAATAGTTTTTTTAGTTCACCCTGATCAAAGTGATCAAGTCCCTGCAATGATAAAAAAATACTCAGGTATTATATCTAAAGGTGGGGGTAAAATTCACAGAGAAGAAGATTGGGGAAGAAGGCAGTTAGCTTACCCAATAAATAAAATTCATAAAGCCCATTACATACTTCTTAACATAGAATGTGATTTAGAAGTGTTAGAAGAATTATCTTCTAACTTTAAATTTAACGATGCTGTTATAAGAAATATGATTTTGCAGCGAAAATCAGCAATAACAGAAAGCTCTTCAATATTATCTGAAGATGAGAATAATAAAAAAGAGGAATTAGAAAAGAAAACAGATGTAGTATCCGATGATACAAAACATGTAGAGACTGGAGTAGAAAATGTCTAGATATTTTAAAAAACAAAAATTTTGTAAATTTACAAAAGAAGGTATTTCTGAAATTGATTATAAAGACCTTGATCTTATTAGAGAATATATTACAGAAACAGGAAAAATCTTACCAAGTAGGATTACTGGTACAAAAGCAAAATACCAAAGACAAATTTCAACTGCGGTTAAAAGAGCTCGTTTCTTAGCTTTAATCCCATATTCTGACAATCATTAAAAAATAGGACAAAGTAAATGGAAGTAATATTACTAGAAAAAATAGAAAATTTAGGTGAGCTAGGTGATAAAGTTAATGTAAGGCCTGGTTTTGCAAGAAACTACCTAGTACCAAAAGCTAAAGCAAAATATGCTACCGAAGAAAATCTTAAGGAGTTTGAAGCAAGAAGAGAAGAACTTGAAAAAATTGCTAAAGATAATCTAGATATTGCTATTAAAAGAAAAGGTAAACTTGATGGATTTACTATCAATATTGCTGCAGAAGCAAATGAAGAAGGCTTATTATTTGGCTCAATTGGTCCATATGAAGTTGAAAAAGAACTTATAGCCAATGGGCATGAGATAGAACGCAAAGAGATAAGAATGCCTGAAGGAGCTATAAAGAAGATAGGCGAATACTCTATTAGTTTACATCTAGGAATAGATACTGACGCAATAATTAATCTAATTGTCGAAACAAATAATCAAAGCTGATAATATAAAATATTAAAATTATATAGCTTGATTATGCACAATGAGTAAAAGTCTTACATTTCAAAGTCTTAACAAAACTCCTAATTCTATTGAGGCTGAAATAGCTGTTATAGGCGGCTTAATATTAGATAATGAGGCTTGGGAACAAATAGCTGATATTCTTCAGGTTAACGACTTTTATAACCAAGAACATAGAAAAATATTTTCGTGTATTGTAAATCTTGTTAATGATAACGTTCCTTTTGATGTTGTCACCATAAATGAAAAAGCTAATACAGACAACGATAAGTCTTTCTCAACATATCTATCTGAAATAATAAATCAAACTCCATCTGCGGCTAATATTAAAGCATATGCAAATATTGTTAGGGAGCAATCAATACTTAGACAACTAATAAGTGTAAGTAATAATTTAATTGAAAAATCTCGTGATGGTGGGATCGATAGTAAAGCTTTACTCGATGAAGCAGAACAAAAAATATTTAACATATCTGAAGAATCATTAAAAGCAAATAATGGATTTCAAAATATTAACGATTTAGTTAAAGAATCATTAGAGCAAATTGAAGAACGAGCTGAAAAAGGTGAATCTGTTACTGGTGTAGCTACAGGCTTTAGTGAATTTGATAATAAAACTACTGGTTTGCAGGGTGGTGATTTAATAATTGTTGCAGGAAGACCATCGATGGGGAAAACTAGTTTTGCAATGAATCTATCTGAATATGCATCCCTAAAGAACGATGCAGTCACAGCAATTTTTAGTATGGAAATGTCAGGTACTCAATTATCCACTAGACTAATATCATCTATGGGGAGAATAAATCAACAAAAAATTAGAACAGGAAAACTTACGGACGAAGATTGGCCAAGACTAACCAATGCTGTAGCATTGCTATCAAAAGCTAATATTTTTATTGATGATACTCCTGCGTTAACACCTACAGATATAAGAGCAAGGGCAAGAAGACTTAAAAGAGAGAAAGGTTTAGATTTAATTGTAATTGATTATATGCAATTAATGCAGTTAACCAATAATTCTGAAAATAGAGCTACTGAGCTTTCTGAAATATCAAGGTCTCTCAAAGCTTTAGCTAGAGAATTAGATGTTCCTGTTGTCGCACTATCACAATTAAATAGAAGTTTAGAAAATAGAACTGATAAAAGACCTATTATGTCAGATTTAAGGGAATCAGGAGCTATTGAGCAGGATGCTGATTTAATAGCATTTATTTATAGAGACGAAGTTTATAATGAGGATTCTGCAGATAAAGGTAAAGCTGAAATCATAATAGCCAAGCAAAGAAATGGACCTATTTTTAAAACTACTCTAACATTTCTTGGAGAGTGCACTAGATTCGAAAACTATACTCCTGAGATATACTCTGCACCAGAGGGTTTTAAATGAATGGATCTATCTTAATTAATAAAAATAATTTAATTAGTAATCTATCCGAAATAAAAAAATTTTCTCCAGAATCTAAAGTAATGTCTATGATTAAATCTGATGCATATGGGCACGGTATTCTTGAGGTTGCGCATTTGCTTAAAGAATCTGATGCCTTTGCTGTAGCAACAATTGAAGAAGCAACATACCTAAGAAATAATAACATAGACAAAGAAATTGTTTGTTTGCAAGGATTTTCACATAGCAATGAATATAAATATTGTTCAGAAAATAATATCAGACCAGTAATTCACGACTTATCACAGTTAAAAATAATAGAAAATACAACTCTTGATAAAAATATTAAGCTATGGATTAAGATAGATACTGGAATGAATAGATTGGGATTTCATAGCTCTGATTTTCAGACAGTATTTCAAAAGTGCAAAATTATAAGCAATCATGTTGGTATTATGACTCATTTGGCTTGTGCTGACGAAGATAAAGATGATTTCTCAAATAAGCAAATTAATGTTTTGCAAGATATAATAAATGAGGAAAATATTGAACATAGTATTTTTAATTCTGCAGGCACTATAAGATATTCTAAAAAATATAATTACAGCCGACACTGGATAAGACCTGGCTTAGTGCTTTATGGTGTAAATCCATGCAACTCATCGAACAAAATTAATGTTAAACCTGTAATGACTTTAACTGCCCCAGTAGTATCAATTAAAACGTGCAAGAAAGACGAATCTATAGGATACGGACATACTTATAAAGTTAAGAACGATACAAGAATTGCTGCAGTAGGCATTGGTTATGGGGATGGAATTCCGAGGAGATTAAGTAATATTGGTAAAGTTTTTTTTGAAGGGAGTTTTTTTAATATCGTGGGAAGAGTTTCAATGGATATTATTATGATAGATATTCAAGATAAAAATATTCAAGTGGGGTCAAATGTAGAGCTTTGGGGAGAGAATATAAACATTAAAGAAGTATCATCTTCAATAGATGCAATACCATATGAGCTAATGTGCGCTCTGGGAAATAGATTAAGTAAAAAATTTTTTTAAGATTCTGAAATTTTTTGAAGTTTCTTATAGTTGATTTTACCACTACCTAATATAGGAAATTCACTTATAATTTTTATTTTTTTTGGCAAATATAAATTTGATAAACCTTCTTCTTTCATAAAATTAGTTAATACTGACAGGTCTGCTTTTTTATTATCAGTTAATAATATTAATGCCTCACCTTTTGTATTATCTTTTATTGAACAAACTACGTTATTATTATCAGGCCAAAGCTTCTTAGGAAACTCTTCAATTTGAGATAATGAGATCATCTCGCCAGCTATTTTGGCAAACCTTTTTAACCTTCCTAAAATAAATAAGTAACCTTCTTCATCAACCCTCACAACATCACCTGTGTTATACCAATCAAATTCTTGTTGTTGCCCAAAGTATCTTGTAATAATATTTTTTCCTTTTATAAATAGTAACCCGCCTTGTGTATAACCATCAATTTTTTCAATCCTGTATTCAATGCCTGTGATAAATTTCCCAACCGACCCAATTTTATAATTTTCTTTTGTGTTCACAGAAACAGCTGGAGATGCCTCAGTCACACCATAGCCTTCTAGAATTTGTATACCATGCTTATGGTATTTATCATGAGTGCTTTGTTCAACCTTTTCAGCTCCTGCAATTAAATATTTTAAATTTTTAAAATTAGATTTTTCTATATGTGGTATATATTTTTTTAAAAATGTGTCTGTTGAAAAAAATACAGTCGATCTGGTTTTTTCTATAAGTTTAGGAATTGTTTGGAAATGCAAAGGTGTTGGGTACAAAAATACCTTACAACCATATAAAACAGGAAGTAGAACGCCTATTCCTAAGCCAAAAGAGTGAAAAAATGGCAAACACGTGAAAAATTTTTCATTTCTGTTAATTTTAAGTGATTCAAGAACCTGCATTCTATTGGAAAAAAGATTTTGATGCGTAAGTCCAACTCCTTTTGGTTCACTTTCTGTTCCTGAAGTATATAAGATTACTGCTAATTGATTTTCGTTTAATTTTTTTGATATAAAAATATTTAATAGGAAATCTTTTACGGCAAATACCTTATCCTTTAAAAATAAAATTTCTCTTATGTCTTCAAGATAAATAAATTTATAATTTCTGCTCTCAATTTCTAATATTAAAGATTGCATATTGCTTTGATCAACAAATTTTCTAGAAGTTACTAAATATTTAACATCTGATTTTTCAAGACAAGAAACTATATTTTTTGCACCAGATGTAAAATTTATTATTGCTGCAACTTTACCTAAGTATTGAATAGCAAAAAAGACAATTGCTGCAGGAGTTATATTTGGTAACATTAGTCCTATAGGTCTATTTGAGTTATTTTTCAAGACTCTTAACAGAACATTGCCAAGTAATATTGATTTATATATTAACCCTATATTTGACACCGTATTTCCTAGGCTATCTTCAATTACTCTAGATTTATACCCAAATTTAATTGTGCTTTTTAAGGATTGATATAAGTGAACCATAAATATAGTTATAGTTTTGTTGGATTAGGAGCATCTCCATATACTTCTTCTGGTTCAAACGCTTTTTTATCTTCTTTATATATTAATTTAATGTCTTCTTTTATATTTCCTGTTGGAATACTTCTATAGAAACAAGATTTATACCCTACATGGCAACTTGCCTCTAGGCCTTTTAACTCTACCTTAAGCCAAATTGCATCCTGGTCATCATCAATTCTTATGTCTATAACTTTCTGTATCAAACCACTTGTCGCGCCTTTGTGCCACAAGCATTCTCTGCTTCTACTCCAATAATAAGCTTCTCCTGTTTCTATAGTCATCTTGACTGCTTCTTCATTTTGATAACCTAACATTAGAACATCTCCAGTTTTTGCATCGGTTGTAACAACTGGCATTAAGCCGTTCTCATCAAATTTGGGGGCTAGCTCATCTCCTTCTTCTACTTGCTCAACTGTTTTTCTTTCTTTAAATATTTTTGTCATTTTTTTACTCGCCATATTGTCTTTCCGTCAATATCCTCTAATACTACATTATTATTGTCTAGCTGATCTCTAATTTCATCAGCTTTCACAAAATTCTTCGATTTTCGTGCTTCATCTCTTTCTTTTATTAGCAATTCTATATCATTTTCAGATATTGTGGATTTATTATTTAATGCAAACCACTCCTTAGATGTTCTATTTAGTAAGCCAAGTAAATTAGCGCTTTTTTTAAGTGTTTTTGAGCATTTAATCTTAGATAGATTTGAAATCGCTAATGGTGTATTTAAGTCATCAGATAGAGGTTCTAAAATATCTTTTGATATTAAGTCTTCATCACTTTCATTATCAAGGTTTTTATATAGCTTATTTAATATATTTTTTGACTGCTCTAACAAACTTTCACCAAAGTTTATTGGTTTTCTATAATGTGTACTTAACAACGCAAGTCTTATTACTTCACCATCATACTGCTCTAATAATTCTTTAACTGTGATAATATTTCCTAATGATTTAGACATTTTCTCGCCTTCCATATTTAAATAACCATTATGAACCCAGTATCTTGCATAAATTTTATTATTATGTGCGCTGCAACTTTGTGCAATTTCATTTTCATGATGAGGAAATATCAAATCTTGACCACCACCATGAATATCTATCTCCTCACCTAAATAAGTTTCTACCATTGAAGAGCATTCAATATGCCATCCTGGCCTTCCGAACCCCCAAGGACTGTCCCATCCAGGCTCGTCTTTATTAGACGGCTTCCAAAGTACAAAATCTCCGGGATTTTTTTTATAATCTGCAACTTCTACTCTCGCTCCAGACAACATTTCATCTGTATTTCTATTTGATAATTTTCCATATTGATCGAATGATGTAATATCAAACAAAACGTGATTATCATTTATGTAGGCTTTTTTGTTATCTAAGATTTTCTGTATCATAGATATTATTTGGCTAATATTATCTGTAACTCGTGGCTCATGATTTGGACTAAGAACACCCAAGCTCTTCATGTCTTGATGATATATGTCAGTATATTTTTTTGTTATAGAAGCTATTGGTTTATTAATTTTTTTTGCAGCTTCATTTATCTTATCATCTACATCTGTAATATTTCTAACATATATAACTTCAGGATAAATATTTTTTAAGAAACGATATAAAACATCAAATACTACAGCAGGTCTTGCATTTCCAATGTGGGCGTAACTATAAACTGTAGGTCCGCATACATACATTTTTATAGACTGTCGATCAAGAGGTTGAAATAGCTCTTTTTCTTTAGTTAGAGTATTATATATTTTAAAATTCATAGTAGAGTTAATAATTATACACTTAAATAAAACGAGTAAAAACAATGAAATCTATATTAATAACAAACGCAACAATCATCAATGAAAACACAAGAAAGATAAGTGATATTTTCGTAAAAAACGGGAGAATTGATCAAATATCAGATAATTTATCTCATATTCAGGCTGATATTACTATTGACGCTTCAGGAAAGTACTTAATTCCTGGAATGATTGATGACCAAGTTCATTTTAGGGAGCCTGGCCTTACTGATAAGGCTGACATAAGATCTGAATCATTGGCTGCAGTTATAGGTGGGACAACAACATTCATGGATATGCCAAATAATAAACCACCTATAATCACAAATGACGGATTAGAAAAAAAATTTGATATTGCTAATAATAGATCTTTTGCTAATTATTCATTTTATTTAGGTGCCACAAACGACAATATTGAAGAAATCAAAAATACCTCCAAAAGAGCTTGCGGTGTAAAAATATTTATGGGTGCGTCTACTGGCAATATGTTAGTTGATAATTTAAATTCACTGGAAGATATATTTCTTCATTGCCCAAAACTAATAGCAACTCATTGTGAGAGTTCTCCTATAATTGATAGAAATCTTAAAGCCGCGAAAGAAAAGTATGGAGATGATATACCTCTTGAAATGCATACTGAAATTCGAAGTAGAGAATGTTGTATTGAGTCATCAACTTTAGCTGTGAATTTAGCAAAAAATAATGGCTCTAGACTTCATGTTCTCCATTTAACAACAAAAGATGAAATAGACTTCTTTTCCAACAGTAGCAATGTTGCAGGAAAGTCTATTACTGCAGAAGTATGTATTCATCATATGCTTTATTCAAAAAAGGATTATGCTACAAAGAAAGGTTTTATAAAATGTAACCCTTCAATTAAGGAAGAATCTGACAGAATTGCTCTTATTGAAGCTGTTAATAACAATAATATTGATGTAATTGCAACTGACCATGCGCCCCATTTAATATCTGAAAAAACTGGAAAATATGAGGATATACCTGCAGGCCTCCCAGTAATCCAACATTCTTTGAGAGCTGTGCTAGAACTTTATCATAATGGCATTTTCACTCTTGAGAAAATTATTGAAAAAATTTGCCATAATCCTGCTATTTGTTACAACGTTAAAGAACGAGGTTTTATTAGAGAAGGTTACTGGGCTGACTTAGTATTAATAGATTTTCTAGATATAGGTGTATTAGATAAAATGCCTATGATGCATAAATGTGGTTGGTCAGCATTTTCAGACGTTCCATTTAAAACCAAGGTTTTAACAACTATTGTTTCTGGAAATATTGCTTATACGAACGAAGAAATTCCAGAACAACCTTTTGGGGCTGAACTGGAATTTAATGATTAATTACATTTTAGTTGCTTCAACAGCTTTCTGAGATTTATCTAACTCTACAGTTATGTCACTTTTTAGTGATGATTGACACGCAAGGATGTATCCTTCTTTAAGCATGTCTCCATCAAGAGTATATGCGAAGTCAGCTAGCTCTTTAACTTTTCCTTCTTTAAGAACTGCTCTACATGTTCCACAACTACCCACTTTACAGTCGCAAGGCCAATCAATACCTGCGTTTTGAGCAGCTTGCAGTAAGTTTATTTTACCAGTAACTTCAAATGTCTCTCCAGTATTAGCTATAGTTACTTTGTGTACCTTATTTTTATCTCCAAATCCAAACATATTGCCTCCTTAATTTCTTAAAAAAAAGTAGCCGGAATTCCGGCTACAAGTATGCGGAGCAAGGTGCTCCAGGGGATGTACAAATTGTTAACTTAAAATCATGATACCACATTTTTTTTATTTGTACATATAAATCTGTACAAATTTAGTAATATTATCTATAAAAATTACAATAACTTAGAATAATACAAATATTGTACATATATATCTAAATAATACTTGATTTAAATATTAACCTTGTATATATTTATTAATATGATAACTAAACAAAGATTAATATTATGAATACAGAGCAAAACTATAGAATAGGTTTAACCACACAAATAACTGGAATACGTCCTGAAACCCTTCGTGCATGGGAAAGAAGATACGAAGTTGTAAAACCTATAAGAACTGATGCAGGTGACAGGCTATATTCACAAGCTGATATTGATAGGCTTCTTTTAATAAAAAAATTAGTTGATAACGGTGACGCTATAAGCGCAGTTGCTAATCTTAATTTTGAAAATTTAGAAAAAAGAATTTCAAGTTGCAAAACCGCTTTATCCAGTACTGGTAAAAACGATTTGAATTTCATACTTTTAGGTAGAACTATACTTGATAAGAAAAGTCTAGATAGCATGCGTTTAAATATGATTGATGTAGTTCAAGATCCAAGAAATATAAAATCAAACTATCATTGCAAAATAGACTTTATCATTGCTGAAATACCTACAATAAATCAAGGTACTTTTAAAACAATACAAAAGATTCTTAAGCAATCTAAAGCTACAAAGCTACTTTGCGCTTATGATTTTGGAAAAGAAAGTGATATAGCGACATTGACAACTCAAGATACAGGAACTATATCTCTTCCACTAAACCACTCAGAGATTACTGAATGGTGTAGTAACAATTTCTCTAACTACTTAAAATCTACTTCAACAGACAGATTGTTAACAGATCAAGATCTTGCCAATATTGTTAATGCTGGCAGCACAATAAACTGTGAATGCCCTAGACACTTAAGTGATTTAATACATAAGCTAACAGCTTTTGAAAAATATTCGTCGGAGTGTGAAGCAAGAAATGCTAAGGATGCAGAGATTCATAAAGAATTGGAAGCAACATCTGCGCAATCAAGATATCTTTTAGAAGAGGTTCTTATCAAACTTGCAAAAGTCGAAGGTATTAAATACTAGAAAATGAAATCCTTAGTTCTATTTTCTAATGATTTACGACTAAATGATAATGATGCTATAAATTCTGCTGTCAAATCGGGCTGTGAAGTAACTTTTTTATTCATATATGACAGTAAATTATATGTATCTACACATGGATCTGCAAATTTATGGTGGCTACAAAAAAGTATCAAAAAACTTAAACAAAGTTTTAAAGAAAAAAATCTCATACTCAATATAGTTGAGGGTGACTTCGTAAATAAGGCCTTAGAAATTACTGATAAGTATAAATTCTACTCCGTACATATAAATGAAAACAAGCACCCTGAATTCATAAAAAAAGAAAAATGCTTAAAACTAAAACTTGCAAAGAGAGATGTTAAATTTTTCTCATATAATAAATCAACTCTGGTTCACCCATCGCATATACTCAATAAAACTGGTGAACCATATAAAGTTTATTCACCATTTTATAAAAACTGCAAGTTACTTTATTCTCAAAAACAAGTTCTTAAATTCCCAACATCACCTTTTAAAAATTTTATTATTGATGAAAAGAACATGGATACGAAAAAAATATTTTCAACATCAGATAATAAGTGGAGTGAAAAATTTGATGTTCATTGGGAGCCAGGTGAAAAAAATGCTCTAAAGACCTTAGAAAAATTTTTTGAAAATTCCATATCTAACTACAAAGAGATAAGAGACTTACCAAGCACAGAAGGAACGTCTAAATTATCCCCTTATCTTCGATTTGGCGAAATCACTACCAATCAAATAATAAATTACTTTGAGTTTCATGATAACCATACCCTGAGTAAGCATGAGGAGCATTTTATTAAAGAGCTTTACTGGAGAGAATTTTCTTATTACATTTTATATCACTTTCCATATGTTGTTGACAAACCATTCAATAAGAAATATGAAAATTTTGAATGGGAAAAAAATTATGATGAAAATCTGGAAAAATGGAAAAAAGGTGAAACTGGTATCAGAATTGTAGATGCAGCTATGAATGAATTATGGGAGACTGGCTGGATGCATAATAGAACGAGGATGATAACAGCATCTTTTTTAACCAAGAATTTATTAATACCTTGGCAAGAAGGTGAGAAATGGTTTAGAGATACATTACTAGATGCTGATATTGCAAATAATGTTATGGGTTGGCAGTGGGTCTCTGGTTGTGGTACAGACGCGGCTCCCTATTTTAGAATATTTAA
Source organism: Gammaproteobacteria bacterium (assembly GCA_029268385.1). Lineage (GTDB taxonomy): Bacteria > Pseudomonadota > Gammaproteobacteria > Poriferisulfidales. The sequence goes on along the minus strand of JAQWPG010000011.1, from coordinate 3,115 downwards.
TCCACTTCTACAGGAAAAGAAATTTGATCCTGAAAATATTTATACCAAAAAATGGCTAAAAAACTTTAATTTATATTCTAGTGGTGACGATAAGGATTTACTGTCAGATGATAATTTAATTCAACCTATCGTTGATTTAAGTTCAAGCAGAAATATCGCATTAGAAAGATTCTCAAGAATTAAATAATTAATTATTGTCTAAATCTATTATCAATATATTCAATTAAAATCTTTTTAAAGTCATTAGTTATATTATCCCCTTTCAAAGTTAACTTCTTTTCTCCATCTATATATACAGGCGCTGTAGGATTTTCTCCTCTACCTGGCAAACTAATTCCAATATCAGCATGTTTACTCTCACCTGGCCCATTAACAATACAGCCCATAACTGATATCTTTAAATTCTCAACTCCAGGATAGTCTTCTTTCCATATCGGCATACTTTTTTTAATATGTTGATCGATGTCAAAAGCTAATTTTTGGAAGTAATCACTGCTTGTCCTGCCACATCCTGGGCATGATGTTACATCCGGTAAAAAATACCTAATCCCGAGACTTTGAAGAATTAATTTTGCGACATCAACCTCTCTTGAGCGGTTTCCGTTTATATCTGTGGTTAAAGAGACTCTTATGGTATCTCCTATTCCGTTAAGTAATAATGGACCTAATGCACATGAAGAATACACAATACCCCTTTCATTGCTGCCTGCTTCTGTAAGTCCTAAATGTAATGCGTAATCACACATTTTTGATATTTTTTGATAAACATCTATCAACATATTTACCTTGCTTAACTTGCAAGAAATGATGATTTTATTTTTATTCATACCAATTGATTCAGCTAATTTAGCATTTTCTAAGGCTGAAGCTATTACTACGTCACACATAACATCATCAAGTGATTTTGGAACATCCAATTTATTATTGAAATCTAATTTGTCAGCCAGTAGATCTTGATCAAGACTACCCCAATTAACACCAATCCTAACTGGTTTATCTAATTTACATGCGACCTCTATCATTGTTGCAAAGTTTTTATCTTTTTTATTTTTTTTCCCAACGTTACCTGGGTTTATTCTAAATTTATCCAAATGTGAAGCTTCACTTTGATACTTATTTAACAAAATATGTCCGTTAAAATGAAAATCGCCTACTAAAGGTATATTTAAACCTAATTTTTGAATATTATCTTTAATATAAGGTATAGCTTGAATTGCATCAGCATCGTTCACTGTCACTCTTACTATTTCAGATCCTGCTTTAGCTAATTCTAAAATTTGATTAGTTGTCTTTTCGATGTCAGAGGTATTTGTGTCAGTCATAGATTGGACTACAATAGGATTATCTCCACCAATCAAGACGTTTCCTACTTTTACTTCATTTGATTTTCTTCTATTTATATTACTATTACTCATGTGTATTATTATCACATGAACATTTAATAATTGGGAGTTTTTATGAAGGGTTTCTTAATTACAGGGACGGACACCGATGTTGGCAAGACATGGTTTATGCTTAGATTTGGTGAATTTTTAATTGAGAATAAGATAGAGTTCCATTTTTTAAAACCTGTTGAATCTGGTTGCATAGAACCAAATAACAAAATAATCCCAAAAGATGCAACTAAATTTTCTATTCTTGAAAAAATACCGTTAAATAAGATATGTAAATACACATTCAAAGCATACGCTTCTCCGCCAAAAGCTGCAGAAATGGAAAATAGAAGCATAGAGCTTAGCGATATAGTAAGTTTCATAAAAATAAATAAATCTAAAAATGCGAATTGCATTAATCTCGTTGAAGGGTGCGGAGGATTGTTTTCTCCAATTGCTAAAAATAAACTTACATCCGATCTTGCTAAAGAACTAAAATTGCCAATAATCCTAGTAGTTAAAAATACATTAGGGTGTATAAATCATACATTATTATCTATAGAAGCAATAAGAAACTTAAATTTAAAAATTAAATTTATTATTTTAAATGATGTTACCAAAGAAACTCCACTGGATAATTTTGATGAGTTATCGAACTTCACAGATATACCTATTTTTAAATTAGGCTATAATGGAAAAATTGATTCTAATTTAATGGAACAATTAACTTAAATGCCTGAACTTCCTGAAGTGCAAACAACCGTAAATGGTATTAAGCCTTATTTAATTAATAAAAAAATTAAATCTTGTTCTGTATTTGTGAAAAAACTACGTTGGAATCTACAAAAAGATTTAACTAAAAAAATTATTAATTTAAAAATTCTTGAAATTACAAGAAGAGCAAAATATATAATTATTTCTGGTAATAATTTTTATTTAACTATTCACCTTGGTATGACTGGGACTTTAAGAATAGCTAGTAAAAAAGATATGAGAATGAAGCATGATCATTTTGAGATACAATTGAGTTCAAATAAAATACTTAGGTTTAATGACCCAAGGAAGTTTGGAATGATTTTTTATTCTATTAAACATCCAACATTGTTTCATAAACTGTTAATAAATCTAGGACCTGAGCCTTTAAATAAAGATTTTAATGATGAATATCTATTTACAAAAACTAGAAATAGAAGTGTTGCTATCAAATCTCTTTTAATGAATTCAAATATTGTTGTGGGAATTGGAAATATTTATGCTTCAGAATCTTTATTTCTTTCAGGTATCAAACCTAGTAAAGCATCTAAGACATTAACTAAAAAAAACTGTAGAGATTTGGTTGTTTCTATAAAGAATGTGTTAAAAGAAGCTATTAAAAAAGGCGGGTCTTCAATAAATGATTATATTAATGTTGATGGTAAAAGCGGATATTTTCAATTTGACTTTAAAGTATATGGCAGAACTTCTCAGCCCTGCCACATATGTCAAAGTGACATTCTACAAATAAAAATTAACCAAAGGTCGAGTTTTTACTGTAAGAACTGTCAGAAATAGTTAACTATTTCTTTTGTGCATCATAGAACATTTTATTCATTCTATGTGAGTTAGCATCACAACATGAAATAGCTTGTTTTGCTGTTTCTTCAACTAACTCTAATCTATCTAGTAACGCTTGATCTGCTGCACAACCTGAAAGTAATACCGCAACAAATAAACCTAGAAGTGTTTTTATTTTTCTCATTATC
>JAQWPG010000002.1 GCA_029268385.1 Gammaproteobacteria bacterium | reverse complement strand
CCGCTAGCACCCCCACCAATAATAGCAATATTGGTTATATTTTTTGATTTCATGAAAACGATACCTGATAAATATTATTTTTTTCTATTCAATACGATAAAACGGTCTATGGTGGAGGCGGCGGGGATTGAACCCGCGTCCGCAAATCCTCTACCTTTGGTACTACATGTTTAGCTTCGTTATCAAAATTCATGTAATAAATGTTAACGAGCAGACATTTAATCACACTATCCAATTGAGTTTCGCAGTTATTCTAATGGCGAGAATAAAGGCTATCTTGTGTTAAGCGACACCAAACTGAAATGCACAAGCACGTTTCTGAATGATGACCAGCAGGATTAAGCTGCTAGTGCGTAGTTGTCTTCGTTTGCAACTATAAGTTTATAGCATTTTTAACGAGAATAGCTATATACTCGACATGCACCTAGGGCTTTGCAATCCACGTCGAATCCAGATCGCCCCCGAAGTTTTATTATACTATATTGTGAATGTAGATAAAATAGGTCGTATTTACAGCCTTTTGCCTTTAGCTACCTCGTCTTTAATCTCATCATTAGCATTTGAGATTTGCTTGATAGCTCTGTCTAGCGTCTCAGTTTTTGAAATAACTTTATCTAGTATAGAGTCAAGTTGCTTAATAGTTTTTTTATACTCTCCGATATCTCCTTCTTCATTAAAACGACGATACTGCTCTTCTAATATATGAGCAATTGGAAATACATCTTTGTATGAACAGACAAAAACATTACTGTCCTTTCCTATACCTACAAGTTCCGGTGACATATCTAGTATTGAAGGAGGAATGACTAAAATACAATTATCAATAGTATTGGTTTGATTTTGATATTTTTGTATATTTAATATCTCTTTAGCAACCTTATCTTTTATTTTTTTTGATAATAACTTTTGCTCTTCAGTATTTTTTGAATTTTCATACTGACTCACAAGCGGAACAATATCGGGAAGTTTAGAATCAATAGGAATATATTTACCATCACCTAAATCCCACGCAAACTCTACATTCTTTGATCCAATTTTTAATTCTGTTTTTACTACCCCAGCCTTAATAGAATTTTTAAGAGCCTCTTTGAGTATTGACTCGCCAACCATACCTCTGGTTTTAGTACCAGAAATTGTTCGATTAAAAGAATCAATAGTGTTACTCATGTCTTGTAATTTTGCATCACGTTTATCTTCTGATCTATCCCTAGATTTCTCTATTTCTGTGAAAATTCCCTTAATTTCACCCTTCATTTCTGAGATTTGTGTGGCAAGCCCTGATTGTTGAGATAAATCTGAGGATTTGAGCTTTTTTGATTTGCCTAGAAAATATCCTAATGCTAGTCCAACAACTAATCCAATTATTAACAATGCAATTTCAGTCATATTAATCCTCTTTAATTTACAATTATCATAAGCTCAATTCTGTTGATAATGAAGAAGAATATTTGGATTTTTTTAAAATCTTTTAAGTATTCTAACAATATAAATTCCTATGATTAAATGCTATAGTGAGGTCCATAAATTCTATACAAATTCTACGCTTTTATATGTTAATACTACAAGAAAACAAAGTTTCTAAGACACAACTTAATAGTAAGATACAAAAAAAAGTCTTAGAAAAGCTTGGTATTAATTGTGATTTTTCAATGTATTATGGATATTATTTAGATTTAAATTTAGAGTTTACAAAAAAAGAATTCGATATATCAAAACACCTATTATTATCGAATAGTCTTAATACTAAAATTGAAAACTCAAAGTATTTATTAATAACACCAAGACTAGGTGTTGAGTCAGCGTGGGGTTCAAAAGCTAGAGATATTTTTTATGCAAGTGGCTTAAAAAAGCTGAGATCTATAGAAAAAGTTAAAATATTTAGATTTTCTGATGATTTTGATTTGGAAATCATAAAAAATCCCTTATTTTATAATCAGTTTTTTGACAAAATGACAGAAACTGTTTTTTTTAATTATACCGATTATAATTTTTCTCAATCTGAATCTAGAGAACTTAACTTTCAAGCCGATAACATAGAGCTTTATATTAAATTATGTAACGAGAAGCTAGGTTTAGCCTTATCAGATGAAGAAATATCATATTTAACAAGGAATTATGAAGGCTTAAATAGGAATCCTACAGATGTTGAGTTAATGATGTTTGCTCAGGTCAACTCCGAGCATTGTAGGCATAAAATATTTAATGCATCATGGATTATAGATGGAAAGAAAAAAGATAGGTCTTTGTTTCAGCTTATAAAATCAACAGAGCCAGAAAAATCCGCCAATGTTATTAAAGCATATTCTGATAATTCTGCCGTAACTAGTTCTTTTAAAACAAATAAACTTATTATTAATAAGGATGATAGTTATTCTTATAAAGAGACAGATACACACTCGGTAATAAAAGTTGAGACACATAACCATCCTACCGCAATATCACCATTTTCAGGCGCTGCAACTGGTTCTGGAGGCGAAATCAGAGACGAAGCTGCTACAGGTCGTGGTTCTAAAACTAAAGCTGGTTTATGTGGCTTCAATGTTTCCAATCTTAATATACCTGGCTTTCTTCAATCATGGGAGAAAGGTGTAAGTGTCTCATACCCTGATAGAATTGCGACTGCTTTGGAGATTATGATTGAAGGTCCTTTAGGTGCCTCAGCTTACAATAATGAATTTGGAAGACCTTGTTTAGTGGGTTATTTTAGGACATTCGAGCAAAAAATTAATACAAAATCTTATTATGGATACCATAAACCTATTATGATTGCTGGTGGTTACGGCTCTATTGACAATAAAAACTATAAAAAATCAAATATTGAAAATTCTGACTTAATTATTGTCCTTGGAGGACCATCTATGCTAGTTGGTTTAGGGGGAGGGGCCGCATCATCAAAGCATTCTTCCTCAAAAACTGAGGATCTAGATTTTGCGTCGGTGCAAAGAGAAAACCCTGAAATGGAAAGAAGATGTCAAGAAGTTATAGATAGATGCTCTAACTTATTGAATAATATAATTATATCAATACATGATGTTGGTGCCGGAGGTTTATCAAACGCTGTTCCTGAACTAGTAAACGACAGCAACAAAGGCGCGATTATTGATATTTCAAAAATTCCTATAGCTGATAAAAGTTTAACGCCACTTGAAATATGGTGTAATGAGTCTCAAGAGCGTTATGTGTTATCCATAAAAGATACTGATATTGATGTCTTTGAAGCTATTTGCCAAAGGGAAAATTGCCCATTCTCCATTATTGGCTGTGCAACAGATAATCAGAAATTTATATTGAAAGATGACTCGCAATGTTACATAGATTTGCCGATGAATCTACTTTTTGGAGAGAAAGGCGAGCAACAAATAAGTGTCAATTCTAGTAATTTAGAGGAAAGTTCGAACGATTACAGTGAATTCAAATTTTCAGATTGCTTGAATAAAGTCTTATCTTTGCCTTCTGTAGCATCAAAACAGTTTTTGATTACTATAGGTGATAGGTCAGTCGGAGGTTTAACTGTACAAGATCAGCTTATTGGTCCATGGCAAGTTCCCGTAGCTGATTGCGGTATAACATCTAACGATTTTTCATTCAACGTAGGTGAGGCAATGTCTGTAGGTGAAAAATCCTCCATAGCTGTTCATGACCCAGTTTCATCTGGAGAAATGGCTGTTTGTGAATCTATATTAAATATTTGTTCAGCGCCAATATGGGATCTATCAAAAATTGCTCTTTCAGCGAACTGGATGTCAAGTTTTGATTGTGAATTTGATAAATATAGTCTGTATCAAACCGCTGAATCAATAACATCAAATATATGTAATAAGCTGGGCGTTACCATACCGGTTGGCAAAGATTCGCTATCTATGAAAATGTCTTGGTCTGAAGACAATAAAGAGATAAATGTAAAATCACCCAACACTTTAATTATAAGTGCTTTTTCCAGTGTTTATAATTTAAAAAATATAGTTAAACCAATGTTTATTAATGATCATGATACGTCTATACTTTTTGTAGACCTATCTGGAGGAAATTATCGTACTGGCGGATCAGCTCTATCTCAGGTTTTGAGAACAAGTGATACTGAGTGCCCTAAAGTTGATAATGTAAATTGCTTCATAAATTTTTTTAAAGCTACCCAACATCTAATAAAAAACAACATGATTCTTTCATATCACGACAGATCAGATGGCGGTTTAATAACAACGTTACTTGAATGCTCTTTTGCAGGACACGTTGGAATTGATATTGATTTTAAACAAGATCTCAAAGATATAAATAAATATATGTTCAATGAAGAACTTGGTGTGGTTATACAGGTATCAAATAAATTACTTAAAGATGTTCGTAAAATTTATTCGGATAGTAATATAGAAAATTATGTTATTGCAAAAATAAACAGTACATATGATGTAAATATATCAAAAGATAAAAAAACTATTTTTACAAGCCCATTAGAAGATCTTCATAAAACTTGGCATAAAACAAGCTATGAAATTCAAAAGTTAAGGGACAATACTGATACTGCAGAAAGTGAATTTAGTAAAATTGGTCATAAAGATAATAAGGGGTTATATATCAATAAAAGTTTTTCTGATCCCGATGTAAATAAAGTTTTTTCGATTAGTAAAACAAGGCCAAAAATTGCCATTCTTAGAGAGCAGGGAGTGAATGGACATTATGAGATGGCAAACGCTTTTAGTGAAAATGGATTCGATGCGGTAGACGTAACAATGAATTCATTAGTAATTAAAGAGAATAATCTTGATGACTTTCAAGGAGCAGTATTTTGTGGCGGGTTTTCATACGGAGATGTTCTTGGGGCTGGCAGGGGGTGGGCTAACAAAATATTGCATAACGATATTTTAAGGACTAGTTTTTCTGATTATTTTAATAATCTTGATAAATTTGCGCTTGGAATCTGCAACGGCTGCCAAACTCTGTCAAATTTAAAAAGCATAATCCCAGGATCAGAAAACTGGCCAAGTTTCATACAAAACAAAAGCGAGAGATTTGAATCACGTATTACTATGGTTGCAGTAGAAAAATCTAATTCTATTTTCTTAACTGATATGAATGGCTCAAAACTTCCAATAGTTATATCTCACGGAGAAGGTAGAGCAAATCTCTCGGAAAATGAATATATAAAACTTCATGACAATAATAAGATATGCATGAATTATATTGATGATTATGGAAGCATCACAGAAAACTACCCATGTAATCCTAATGGCTCTTATAAAGGTATAGCTGGAGTTTCGTCGAGTTCTGGTAATGTTACTTTAATGATGCCTCATCCTGAAAGATTGATGAATATTAAGCAGTTTCCTACTAGAGATAGTGAAATAATATCGCCATGGTCGAAATTTTTCTATAATGCTAGAATGCATCTAAAATAAAATTAATATAGTAGCGTCTAAATGAAAAACAACTCAAAAATAACAATAACTTCTCCAGCAAGATTACATCTTGGTTTTATGGATTTAAATGGTTCGCTCGGAAGAAAATTTGGAAGTGTTGGACTTGCTATCGATAGCATTGAAACTTCAGTAACTGTTTCAAAAAACTCAATGCAAAATGAAAATAAAATAGATGATTTAAATAAAAGAGCATACGTGTATGCTAATTTGATTTTAAAAGCTTACGAGGTTGATGAGTCTGTAACTATTGATGTTCATAAAAAAATACCAGAACACGCTGGCTTAGGTTCCGGTACACAACTAGCGTTAACTATAGGCGTAGCTGTATCAAAATTATTTGATCTTAACTTAAATTTAATGGATATAGGAAAAGTTTTAGACAGAGGTAATAGATCTGGAATAGGAATCGGTGCATTTGAAGATGGTGGATTTTTGATTGATGGTGGAAAAGGTAAATCAGAAGAACTGCCTCCTATAACTGTTAGACAAGATTTCCCAGAAAATTGGCGAATAATTCTTTTAGTTAATAGCAGAGAAAAAGGTATACACGGACAAAAAGAATATAATGCATTTAAGACTTTAAAACCTTTTCCAGAAAATTTATCAGAAAAACTTTGCCGTTTAGTAAATATGGTTATATTGCCTAGCTTGATTGAGAAAAATTTTAATGATTTTTCTAGAGCTATTGGTAAACTACAGAAAATTGTTGGTACTCATTTTTCTCCGATTCAGGGAGGTGTTTATTCAAATCCTGATATCGCAAATATAATGAGTTATGTGGAAAAAAAAGGTTTTATGGGGGTTGGTCAAAGCTCATGGGGTCCAACAGGATTTATTTTAACTGATAGCGATACAGCAGCACATAAGTTGACAAAAGATATTAGGCAAAATTTTTTATGCAAAGATTTGCAAATAGAAATTATTCAAGGAAGAAATAAAGGCTCTTGCATTGAATTTAATAATAGTAACAAAGAAGAGCAAAATATAAATTTAAATATAAATAAGGAATAAATTATGAGTAAGCCACTAATTATGCATATGATAACAACTGCAAAAAATTTAAGTCCATTCGATGTGAATATGGCATATGACGCTGGATGGGACAAATGTGTCCCTTACACATCTATAGAAATTGATGATGTAGAGGGACTTGTTCAAGATGCAATTTTTTCAAGGCCTCCAGGTATAAATAAAACAGGAATATTTGTAGGTGGCAGGGATCCTCACAAGGCTATTGAAATGCTTAATATATGTAAAAAATCACTAGTCCCACCATTTACCCTTTCTGGTTTTGCCGACCCAAGTGGAGCTTTTACTACAGCAGCAGGCATGATCGCAAAAGTAGAAGATGCTTTAAAATCTAAGTTTAATAAAGGTTTTGAAGGTCAAAAAGTAGTTGTTTTTGGTGGCACTGGTCCTGTTGGATGTATTGCAGGTATATTGGCAGCATCTGCTGGAGCCGAAGTAATAATAATGGGCAGAAAAAAAGAAAAATGTGAAGAACTTGCAAAATTTTGTAAGGATACTTATTTGAATTCTTCTGCTGTTATTTCTGGAGCATCCAATGATGAATTTGACTCTCAGATCGAAAATATCGATGTAGTTCTTGCAAGTGGCGCTGCTGGAATACAACTTGTGTCCGAAAAACAACTCAAAGTTGCTTCAAATTTAAAGGTCGCTGCAGATGTTAATGCGGTTCCTCCGTCGGGAGTAGCTGGTTTAGACGCAATGCAAGATTGTAAGGAATTAACAGCATCAATATCAGGAGCAGTAGGAATTGGTGCACTAGCAATAGGCCAAGTTAAATACCAAGCGCAAAGCAAGCTTCTAAAGAAAATGGCTGGAGCAGAAAAGCCTGTATTTTTAGACTTTCACGATGCCTTGGAATTAGCAAGAGAGTATGTTTCCTCAAAATAATATTGTTCTAATTGGTAACTCAGTAGTTGAGCAAAGTAAATCAATAGCTCATTTAAAAAAAAGAGTTATAAATATAGATTCGTATAATGATGAGGATTTGATAGGGGAGGCATACAAGAATCCTAATCCATATGGTTTGGTAAACGATGATGTACTATCAATTCTAAAAGATTTGAATTTAAAAAAAAGTGAAACGCTTATAATAGTTTCTTCAGGTTATGAAAGAGGAAAAAATTTTCATAAAGAATTGCAGTCATATGGAAAAATTATTGGCAATAGCTCTAAAACAATTAAAAACTTACAAGATCATAAATCGCTGATATTAAAACTACAAAGAAACAATATAAAAACGCCAGAGATTTTTTCAGATATCAAAGGTATTCATAAGTCTGTATTAATTAAAAATTCTTATATGTCAGGTGGGTTAGGTATTAAGAAATTAAAAGATGATTCAGAAGAATGTTCTAAAGATGAGTATTATCAAAAATACATAGAAGGACCAGTTTTTTCAATTTTGTTTATTTCAGATAATAAAAAAAATTATAAAATTATTGGAGTAAACAAAATTTATAATAAAAAAACTATGTTTTCTGATTTTTGCTTTTCTGGAGCATTATCAAATGTTGAAATTAATGAAGACCAAACTCAATGTTTGAAAAATATGATAAATTTTTTTATAAATGATTATGGTCTCGTCGGAATTAATGGAATAGATTTTATAATAAATAAAGATGTTTATTTTTTAGAGATTAATCCAAGAATTACTCAAACATGTTTTTTATATGATAAAGCTTTTAATGACGGTTTTATTGATGCCCACATAAATGCAAGCCTTAACGATATATTGTTTGTCGATAAAAAAAGGTGTTCTCATATAGCGTGTTTTGAAAATTTATTTGCATATTCTTCTTTTGTAATAAAAACTGATTTAAAAGAATTCAGTTTTGTATCCAATATCCCTAAAATAAATAATCACATTGAAGTTGGAGAACCAATATGTACAATTAACTCAATATCAGATGATGAAAAAAAAGCAAAAAAATTATTGTTAGATAATATATCATTGGTAAAAGATAAACTAATAACCGCAGAGATAATTTAATATGATTAGTGTAAACGAAAAAGCACATGTGCTAGTAAATGATTTAATTAAAAACAAAGACTATTACAGAGTAAAAGTTGACAAGGGTTACAACGGATGCACTATCGTAGACGCAGGGGTTAATGCCCTTGGTAACATGGAGGCTGGCAGATTAATTAGTGAGATTTGTTTAGGAGGGATAGGCAGAGTTCATATTCTAAATACATTACAAAATAATGATTGGCCTTTAACAGTTCATGTTAATACAAATGATCCTGTTATAGCTTGTTTAGGGTCACAGTACGCAGGATGGAGCTTATCTTCAAAGGAGGAGGGTTCTAAATTTAATGCATTAGGTTCTGGACCTGCAAGAGCATTAGCTCAAAAAGAGCCGCTTTTTAAAGATATTAATTATTCTGATAAAAGCGAAAAAACGTGTATTGTAATGGAGGTGGATTCTTTTCCGCCAAATGATGTTATAGAAAAAATTTCAAACGACACCCAAGTAGATACAAGTAATTTAACAATTATAATAACCCCAACATCTAGTATTGCTGGAAATATTCAAGTGGTATCAAGAGTTCTGGAAGTGGCATTACACAAAGCTCATGAATTAAAATTTCCAATGAATGAAATAATAGAAGGTTTTGGAAGTTCTCCAATACCACCAACATCGCCAGATTTTTTAACAGCAATGGGTAGAACAAACGATGCGATCATTTTTGCTGGAATAACGCAGTTATTGGTTAATACTTCAGATGAAAAAGCTGAAGATTTATGTAAAAAAATGCCGAGTTCAACATCTAACGATTATGGAAAGCCATTCGCTAATATATTCAAAGATTATGAATATGATTTTTTTAAGATTGATGCGAATTTATTTAGTCCAAGTAAGGTTATAATATCTAACATGAAAACAGGTAATACATTTGTATCAGGTGAAATAGATAACGAACTCATGAAAAAATCATTTGGTTTATAATAATGTTCTTAATCTTTACCGAAGATGATGGGTGGCATACTAATCAATTAATAAAAGCATTTGAAAGTAACAATAAAAAAGTTGTTACTGCTAAAATTAATGAATCTTCAATTATTGTAGATGATAAACCAAGAATTATTTTTGAAGGAAAAGAAATTTTTCTAAAAAATATAGATGGTGCTTTTGTTCGCGGTATACCAGGTGGAACACTAGAAGAAGTTTGTTTCCATTTAGATATTCTTCATTTTCTAGAATTGCATAAAATTAACGTTTATAACAACACTGTGTGCATTGAAAAAAGTGTTGATAAGGTAAGAACATCATGTATTTTAAATGCTCATAAAATACCAACTCCAAAAACTTTTATAACAAGTAATGTTAAAGATCTAAAAAAACTAAGAGAAAAATTTTCAGGAATGCTATGTGTTTGTAAGCCAATATTTGGTTCGCAAGGAAAAGGTTTGGAGATATTAGACGATAATAATATCCACCCTGATTATGAAAATCTCAATAACGTATATTATCTTCAAGAATATTTGGAGCACCCTGAAGGAAAATTTGCGGATTGGAGATTATTTGTAATTAATGAAACTGTTGTTGCGTCGATGACAAGAGAAGGCAAATCTTGGATAAATAATGTTGCAAATGGTGCTACTTGTAAGCCTTTTAAGCCTAATGATGAGATGATTAAGCTTGCTATAGATTCATCGTTAGCTTTAGGTATGAATTATTCTGGAGTTGATATTATGTTAAGTAAAGATGGCTATACGGTTACAGAAGTTAACAGTATTCCTGCTTGGAAAGGTCTTCAATCAGTATATAGCAACAAAAATATAGCTGAAGAGATGATAGCTGATTTCATACGAGTTTGTGGTGAATAAATGTCTTTATTAACTGAAAATCAGATAAAAATGGCTTTTGAGTATGCGTGCAAACTGGACGTATTCTCCATTAAACCAGGGAATGTTTTCATTGATAAGCCTGCGTATGGAATGACACATAAGGATTTTTTGCAAAGCTCTATGGCTTGTTCTGATATTATATGCGAGCACAACAAGGATATTGGGGCTAAAATTTTAGAATGCGTTAAAGCATCAGTGGATGTAGTGGGTTGTAACACTAACTTGGGAATAATACTGTTATGTGTGCCTATAGTTGAAGCTATATATTTGGATAAAGAGCTTAAATTTAAGCAAAATAATCTAAAGAAGATTATTGATAGTATTGATGTTAAGCAAACTAAAAGCATATATAAGGCTATAAATATTGCTAAAGCTGGAGGCATGGGCTCGAAAGATAAATTTGATTTAAACCACAATAAAGCGCCAGATTTTACATTCAAAGAGGCGATGAATTTTGCTAGCTCATACGATTATATAGCAAGCGAATATAATACAAATTTTAATAATATTATCAATGAAATATCTATAAATTGGAGAAACTACTTTAAGTTTATGAATAATGCAGAATGCGCTACAACAGCTACGTTTTTAAAATTAATTAGTTCAAATCCAGACTCTTTGATAGCCAGGAAACATGATATAGACAAGGCTAAAGAGGTTTCGCTTAAATTTAAGCCCTTAGCAGAGGAATATTGTTCATTAAAAAATCCAAATATCTTAAATAATAAGTTGTTATTACTGGATGCAGAGCTTAAGATACAAGGGTTAAACCCAGGAACAACAGCAGATGTTGTAGTGGCAAGTATCTTTATTAACCGCTTGGGTTTATAATACATAACTTAGCTATTCGCAGAAATTAATTGCGTAAGCTAGTTTGTTAGTTAAATTATTATAATAATAGGAGTTATATCATGGCAATAAATAAAGTTTTAGTAGGGGAATCGTTAGTTAACGACAATGACCCAACAGGAACAATGGCAGAGATTGCTCACATCGATTTATTAATCGGTCCACGCGGCTCAGCAGTTGAAACAGCATTTTGTAATGGTCTTTGTAACAACAAAGACGGTTTCACATCATTATTAGCAGTAGTTGGTCCAAACTTAGTTTGTAAACCAAATACAATGATGTTTAATAAAGTTACAATTAAAGGCGCTAAACAAGCTGTACAAATGTTTGGACCAGCTCAAAAAGCTGTAGCTATGGCTGTAGCTGATAGTGTTGAAGCTGGAATCATCCCTAAAGGTGAAGCAGACGATTTATATATCTGTGTTGGAGTATTTATCCATTGGGAAGCTAATAGCGACGAAGCTATTTACGAAAATAACTATAAAGCTACAAAAGGCGCTATTGAAGCAGCAGTCAATGGTTTCCCATCAGTAGATGAAATGTTATCTAAAAAAGACAGCACAGATCATCCTTTCCAAGGATTCTAGTACTATCTTGTAATATTTGCGTCAGCCAATCTTTTGGTTGGCGCAGTTTTACGAGCAGTTATTTAATAAACCAAACCTTCAAAATATTAAATGTCATCTAAAGATAAGAAAATTAAAACAGAAGGCTTAACCACTCAAGAATATTCTCTTAAATACGCATTACCACTTGAATCACTAATACCCCAAAATAACTCAGTAGAAGAAAATACAGAGCTACATAGCTTTGAAAAAAAAATACCAAATGACGAACAAAGAACTATTTTAAAAGCTTACTACGATTTAAATCTTCTAAATACTCTTGACAATGAAGTAATAATATTTGAAGAAGTAAGAAAACTAGATTATTTATATTGGGTGCGCGAGAAGGTTCAAGATTTGGGATTTTTATTTAAAGAATCTAATGAGTACAAAGATGATTCACATAAAATAATTACAAGCAATTATCTTGTAACAAATAAAAAGAATTTAAATCTTATAGACATACAAAATTATGAAATAAAAAACTTTTCTTTATACTTATCTATTGTATTAATGTGTAAAGGTTATATATCTAAAGGTTATATTTTTTTAAAAGATATAGATGAAAACGTATTTGATATTATAAAAAATCATTTGGATAACTTTGATACTGAAATAGTAAAACTAGATATAACTAACGAAAATTTCATAGCAAGATTAAAAACAAGTAACGATTGCGAGAATCTAAAGAATTATATTAATGAGTATATAGAAGAAATACCTTGTCTTTATGAAAAATTTTATATGAAAACACCAAAAGCAAGTATAACAAAAAAGCTTGTATTTGATTCAGCTCACTATATAACTGATCACGATGGAAAATGTAAAAATTTACATGGTGGTAGATATGATATAGAAATTACAATTCAAGATAGAATTGACCCCATGACTGGTTTTGTTATTGACTATTCTTTAATAAAAAACATAACTAAAAACCTTGTAATAAATAAATTTGACCATAAAACATTAAATCTAACCTGCCCAGAACTTTCTTGGAGGTCAAGTACAGAGTTTTTGTCTATCGTGATTTGGGAAATATTAATAGAATATCTTCCAAACTTAAAAAAAATTAAAATATACGAAACAGAAACCTCGTATTGTGAATACAAAGGTAATAGCTTAAGAGAATTTATAAAATATGGTCCTAGTGAAATTTTAGGATACTTTAAAAATCTTGATAGAAGACAGAGTTGCGAAGAAGAAAATATTGTCGGATAAAAAAATGTTATGAATCATAAGTGGCTTTCTGAAAATTATAATTATGCCAAGAATTTAATTGATAAAGAAAAGTTTCCTAACTGTTTAATTTTTACAGGAAATAAATCAATAGGTAAGAAAGATTTAGCGGATGAGGTTGCAAAATACTATCTGGGCGGCAATTCTGGCTATCCCATTAGTGAAAATGTTAATTATAAAATAATCAGAGTCGATGAAGGATCAAAAAATATTAAAGTCGAGCAGGTGAGAGATCTTCTTGAAAAAATATATTTAAAAACTGATAAAAGAGTAGTTTGCATTCAAGATGCTGAAAAATTAAATGTAAGTTCATCTAATTCTTTATTAAAAATTATTGAAGAACCACCCATGGGAACAAAATTTATTTTTACTACATCCAAATTATCTTCAATAATTCCGACTATTTTGAGTAGAAGTACAATTCTCAAATGTAACAATCCGTGCCCTGATGATATTAATAATTATCTAAGTTATTTGGATGAGATTGATATTGACAATTATTATGTTCTTTCAAACTTAAATAATCAGAATGTTAATTCAAAATTTTATGAAGAAAAATTTTCTTTAATTAATGATTTTTTCTATGATTTAGAAGATGTTATTTCTTCATCAGAAAATATAATCAATTTTTCAAAAAAGTTTTCAGTTTATAAAATTGAGCATATTATTAATATGTTATTATTTATAATTATTAACTTTCAAAAATCTAATGTATTAGAAAATAATTCTAAGTTTTATAGTAATAATAATAATATTATTAAAGATTATAATTCGAAGAAATTAGACTTTATTTATGATAAATTAATTAATATTAAAAAGAATATAGATATTATACAAAACAATGAAACCATTTTATTTTCAATCTGTGTATTATTTAAAAAGCTTTCAAAAGTTAGTTAATATTACTTTATTATTATCTTTATGCTTTAGTGAATTAGCATATTCTTTAGAAATTTTTGATGTTGAAAAAAACTCAACAGTAGTTGGAGAATTAAAAACTATTCTGGTTTCAGAAGATGAAACTGTCGCAGATTTAGCAATTCGTTATGAAACTGGTTTTCAAGATCTGCTGATTGCTAACCCTAATTCCCATCACTGGAATCCTAAAGCTAATTCAAAATACTTGATTCCTTCAATGTATATTCTTCCTCAAGAGAGCTATAACGGCATAATACTAAATCTTGCAGAATTACGATTATATTTCTATATTAGAGGCTCTGACCTATATGAAAATATAAAAGTGCTGACTTATCCTGTAGGAATTGGAAGGTTAGATTGGAAAACACCTTTGGGGGAAACTTTCATAGAAAGTAAGGTTGAAAGTCCGACTTGGTACCCCCCAAAATCAATTATTTTAGAGCATGAGGAAAGAGGTGAAATATTACCCAGAGTAGTCAAGGCTGGGCCTGATAACCCCCTTGGTAAATATGTAATGAAATTAAATGTAGATGGTGGTTATTTACTTCATGGAACAAACAAAAAGCACGGTATTGGAATGATGGTATCGCATGGATGTATTAGGCTTAGAAACGAAGATATTGAAACGATTTTTTATAATGCTCCAGTTGGGACCAAGGTAAAAATTATAAACCAGCCAATTAAGCTAGGAGTTTACAAAAACTTCCTTTACATGGAAGTTCATGCTTTTAATAAAAAAGAGGTATATTCCAATAATCAAAAGAATACTCTTACCACTGATAATATCCATATGCCAGTGGAATTGGTAATGGATTTTAGTGAACAAAATCCAGGTTTTTCAATTAATTGGAAGAAAGTATTCAAAACTTTCGAGGAATCAAATGGCATTCCTACAATTATTGGCAAAAAGTCTTATAATTAATATAAGGCTTTGAAAAAGGAAAATTTATGAAATTTAATTTATTAGCAGTATTTTTTATTTTTTTTACTTATCAAACAGAAGTTTTTGCGGAACTGGAAAGGTGCGAAGCTTCAGACACCTCAAAATGGACTAATTGTTTTGGCCCTGCGATTTTTGATGGTGATACGTACGTTGGTTCATTTAAAAATGGGGTGCCACATGGTAAAGGCACCTATACATATTCTGACGGAGCAACTTATGTTGGGGGTTTCTTAAATGGAAAGGAATCTGGAGAAGGTGTTTTTAACTGCTGGGTTCATGGGGCAACCTATGTTGGTAGTTTTAAAAATGGCAAGAAACATGGTTTTGGAGTTTATAATTATCCAAATGGTGACCTTTACGAAGGTTATTGGCGTGATGGTAAGAAAAACGGCGAGGGTGCTTATACTTACAAAGATGGCAAGATAAACTTAGGGATATTTAAAGACGATAAATTTGTCAAAGAATCAGAATAAACTCTAGAAATCCATTTCTAGAGCGATTCTCAACTAAATTAAGCTTCAGACTCTTTATCTTTTTTAGCTTCGACTTCTTCAGAATCACTATCTTTTTTGACTTTTGATTCTTTTTTCATTTCTGAATGAGAAGCTTCTGAATCATGATCATGGTCATCATCATGAGATGCGCCAGCATTGCAATGACCAGCAAAAGAGGTTGCTGAAAACAAATATGCAACTAGTAGTAAATATTTCATAATATATCTCCATAAAGTTTTATGCTTTAAATCTAACTGTTTTTTAAGATAAATTCTACTTGTGCCATATCTGTACATATAAACTTATACTTAATTTATACACATTGGTGGACAGATTAACTACTTTTGTTATATTAATAAACAAATTTCACATCACATAAGGGAGTAATCATGACTGATATTAACTACGAAGAATCAATAGGGCAATGGCATAGAGATAGAAACCTTATAGATGGAAGTACCGATAAAGATCAATATATGAAACTAATTCAAGAAGCAGGCGAACTTTCAGACAGTTTATGCAAAGGCAAAGATATTAGGGATGATATCGGAGATATGATGGTTGTTTTAATTAATATAATGGTCAGAAATAACCTAACTATGAAGGAATGTTTATCTGTTGCATATGATGATATCAAGGATCGTAAGGGAAAAATGGTTGATGGTATATTTATAAAAGAAGGTGATAATTAATATTTTCTATTTTTGCTATGAAAATTAAATCGATCATAACTTATTTGCTCTTTTTTTCTATGCAATCATCTGCTTCAGAAAATATGATGGTAAAACTTAAATGTGAGAGCGGAGCATATCCCGGGCATGTTAAGAGATGGAGTTATAACCAAAAAAACTTAATCGAATTATATCCAAACGGATATAAAAGAGTTTATGACATCAAAACTATTAATGTAAAATATATATTAGCAGAGGAAGATGCTAAAAGAGGAATGTATTACGTGTCTATTAACTTTGATGATAACAATATTAATGTTAATGTTGAAACCCCTTTAGCAAAGTATACTGATAATAAATGCACAAAACTAAATTTATGAAAAAGAAACTAATCGCAATTTTCTTATGCGCATTAACCGCCCAAGCTTTTGCAGAGGTTAAAGAGGCTGATAATCAAGCAATTATATCTTTAATGCAAAATGGCGTGCCAATTATTGATATTAGAAGAGCATCTGAATGGCAGGATACAGGCGTAATAAAGCAGAGCCATCTAATGACATTTTTTGACAAGAAAGGGAATCATAACATCGACGAATGGCTTTCTAATCTTAAAAAAATTGCTAAAGAAGGTGACCCAGTAATAATTATATGCAGAAGTGGCAAAAGAAGCGGAATAGTGTCTAAATTTCTCGATGAGCAAGCTAATTACTCTAATGTTTATAATGCCTCAGGCGGGATATTATCTTGGGTGAGATCAAAAAATAAGACTGTTCAGCCAAATTAAATTTTATCAGTACCTTTCTTTACTAACGAGGATATAAAGTTGCTCATAAAATTTGGTAATGTTTGTAACCCTTTCATGATCAGATACATTGGTATTGGAAAGCTAATTTCAAATTTGTTGGAGTTTATTCCTTTAGCTATTATCCTTGCAGCTGTATTTGCACTAATGATTAGCGGCATAGGAAAATTATTTTTATCCGTTAAAGGAGTCTTAACAAAACCTGGTGTTATAACTTTTACATCAACAATACCTTTAAGCTCAATATGAAGCGAAGAAGCAAGATTATAAAGCGCTGCTTTTGTCATTGAGTATGGTTGACTGTAAGGTAATCCTTTATAGGCAACTAGGCTAGAGCAAATAATTAATTGGCTAATGCTGTTGGTATTTTTAATAAATTCTTTAGTAATAGATAATATGTGAAGTAGTCCTAAAATATTAACATTAATAACATTCTCATAATTAGAAGAATCGTCAGGACTATAGGTTGCTGACATAAAAATTATTTTTAAAGAATCCATTTCTTTATTAATTATATTTTTAGACACACTTAAACATTGGTCTTTATTTGACAAGTCTAAAGGAATAACCTCATGATTATTTATAAGGCTTTTATTTAACTCATTAAGACTCTCCTGGTTCCTAGAAGATAATATTAAATCATAACCTTTTGCATCGAGTTTTTTTGCAAGCTCTCTTCCGATGCCTGAGCTAGAACCTATAATCCAATATTTTTCCATATTTAATTTTTTTGTAATGTGAATTGATAAACATTTGTTCTTTGGTTGATAAAGCTTGAAGAGCATGAGGTTAAATAGTATTCCCAAATTTTAATAAATTTCTCATCAAAATTTAGCTTTTCAATCTCTTTAATATTTTTCTTAAAAGAATCGTTCCACAAATCTAAAGTTTTTGAATAAGAATCACCAAAAGAGAAAGCGTCAAGAATTTTAAAACCATTATTTTTTGCGTATTTCATAAATATATTAGGGGAGGGCAACATACCCCCTGGAAAAATAAATGTTCTTATAGCATCTGTACTATTTTTATAAGCATCAAATAATTTATCATCAATAGTGATAGTTTGTATTACGGCTTTACCATTCTTTGTTAATAGGTTATTAATTTTTTGAAAATATGTATTCCAGTATTGCTGTCCAACAGCCTCAAACATTTCTATTGAAACTATAGAATTATATTCTTGAAAAATATTTCTATAGTCATCATATATTACATTAACATTTGAATTGTCTTTGTGAAGATCACTTGAGTGAGAAAATTGCTCTTTAGAAATTGTGATGCTGTCAAGTTTATCAAAGTCATTCTTTGATTGAGCTAAAAAACCTCCCCAACCTGTGCCTATTTCTAGCAGCTTATTATTATTTGATGTCTTTAAAATCTCACTAATACGTTTATATTTATTAACTTGTGCTTGGTAAAGACTATTACTGGAGTCTAAAAATAATGCAGAAGAGTAGGTGAGAGATTTATCAAGCCATATTTTATAAAAGTTGTTACCCAAATCATAGTGTGCTTCTATATTTTTTTTACTTCCTTTAATAGTGTTCTTGTTAAAGATATATTTAATGTTAGAAAAAAACCTTGTAATAAATTTTCCAAATAATAATTTACTTAATGTTTTGTCGTTAATAATTACAAAAGTAAATAAATTTTTAAGATTGGTAGATGTCCAGTTTCCATCTCTATAATCAGAAGCAAAGCCCACATCTCCATTTTTTATCATATTACTTACTATAGACCAGCTTTTTATATTGATATCCGCATAAACATCATTTGTTTTATTAATCTCTATAATTTTATTATCAGGGTCGATTATTTTAATTGATCCTTTTTCACATTTTTTCAAACTTGAGATAAATAAATTAATTTTAACTTTTTCAATATAATTCATTATTAAGATATTTTATTAATATTCTGTTTAGGTTTTTTATAAAACTTTATTTTTTTTAAAAATAATTTTATTGCTTGAAAATGTATAAGATATATAACTCTTGTTACAAGATAAGTTGAGCTTAGTACATTTGCTAAAACAGCTAAATTACTTCTTACATCAATTTTTTTTCCATTTATATGAGTTTCTAATACAATTTCGTTATTTTTATCATAATAGTCTATATTAAAATTGATGCAATCCTCATTATTCTTGTATTTTATTTTATAGTATCCTTCTCTTGGGAGAAATGGGGATACATGAAATAATTTTTCAATGTCATAGTTTTGTTCATATTTATCATTAGTTGTGGCCACATAATTTATATAATAGTGATTTTCAGAAAATGTATTATTCACCTTTAAAATTGTGCAAATTAGTTTTTTTCTATAGTAGCAAAATATAAATGACACTGGATTGAACGCATAACCTAGAATTCTGGGCATTGTAATTAACTCTAAACTATCTATTTTATCGTTATATTTTTTATCTATAAGATCACAACACCACTTAAATAAATTTGTGCTCTCATAAGCATAATCTTTCTCATTAACTGATAAAATATTAAATTTGTTAAAGCTAAAAAATTTTGTTTTTTTATCTTTTATTGGCAGCCTTAAACTAACGTAATTACATTTATATAAGAACTCATTTGTTTTTGGCCAACTTCTTTTATGAAATACTTTAGCTTTTATAAATTTCATTTAGACATCTATGCTTTTCAACTTCTCAACTGCTTTTATTGAAGATACCACTCCATCTTCATGGAATCCATATTTGTTATAAGCGCCACAAAAGAAAAGATTATTCACTCCTTGAATAGACGGTATTAATTCTTGAGCTTTTCTTGCCGCAATATCAAAAATAGGGTGCTCCAATATGTGTGTATTGAACACCTTACTCTTATTTATTTGGCCTCCAGCGTTTAATGAGACGAAAATAGGGTATTTTTTATCAATATTTTGAAGCGAATTCATCCAATAAGAGAGTATTGGCTTATCATTATCTAACTTTTTGTATACCCAGCTGGCCCAACATTTGGCATTTTTTGGCATTACAGAGCTATCTTTATGTAAAACAACTTCGTTAATCGAGTATTTTATATCTTTTAAGATCATAGCTTGTTTATCTGACAAACTTTTACTGATATTTAGAATTTCGTTAGGATGGTTGCTAAAGAAAACGTAATCGAAGACTTGCTCATCGCTAGATGTTGTAACTTTTACATTATTTTTAGCATACTCAACCTTATTTACTTCAGTATTAAGCCTAATTTTGGCTCTAAGACGATTTTTAAGGCTATTTACATAGGTTTTACTTCCGTTTTTAATGTAATGCCACTGAGGTTGGTTACTGATGCTCAATAAACCATGATTATTCATGAAATTTACATATGACAAATACGGAAACTCCAATATTTGCGATGGTTTACAACTCCATATTGAGCTTCCCATGGGCACAATATAGTTATCAACAAAGAATTTATTAAATTTATTTTCTTCTAAAAAAGATTTTAGGGTTATGTTCTCAAAATTATTATTAAAGCTATTTAGAGCTTTCTTAGATAAAGTATTAAATCTATTGATATTAAATAATAAATTATAGTGTTTGTAGCTAAGAATATTACTTTTATCTGCAAAAAAACTTCTAAAATCCGAATATTTAATTTCTGGATCTTTTGATTTATTACCGGTTACCGCAAACGACATATCGCTATTACCAATATTTACCTTAAGTTCATTTATCATTTTTGTGAAGTTAGGGTAGTTTTTTTTATTAAAAACTATAAAGCCCGTATCAACATCAATGTTAATTCCTTTGTCATACTCAATGCTCAAGGTTCTTGTATGGCCACCAAGATAATTTTCTTTTTCATATATTGTTAGCTCATAGTCTTTATCCATCAAATAGGCTGCATATAAACCTGATATTCCTGAGCCTATGATTGCTATCCTTTTCATTGCCTATCCATAATACTTCGCATAATCATTATTATGTTAAATTATATAAACTAACCGTAAGTATTACTTAAAGAACCGATAGATTCAATATCAATAGTTACTTTAGAGCCCTTTTCCATAGGACCAAGTCCAAGCGATGTTCCAACACAAATAACATCTCCAGCATATAGAGTCATGTTTTGAGATAGATACATAACAATTTCATTAGTTGAGAACATCATGTCACTTACAGGATAATCTTGCTTAACATCTGAGTCATTGATAATGGTTTTAATATTTAAATCCTTGGCATCAAGACCAGTTGCAATACATGGTCCAAAGACCCCAAAATTATCAAAACCTTTACATCTGGTCCATTGGTCAAAATTAGGATCATTTTTAAGCAAACCAAATGCTGTGACATCATTAATACAGGTATATCCAAAAATAGCGTTTTGGGCATCGGAAGTATTATCTAGATCCTTAATAGTACTACCAATAACAATGCCTAATTCACCTTCAAAGAAAACATCGCCGTCATAATTAGATGGATGCTCAATGTGGTCATTTGGCCCTGCAAATGAAGTCGGAGACTTGAAAATATACAAAGGTTTCTCTGGATAACTTAAGCCTTTCTCATCAGCTAGGGCTTTATAGTTATTCCATAAAGCAATCATTTTAGAGGGTTTACAAGGTGATAACATTTTAACATCATTAACAGATATAACTTCCCCGGTATCTTTTGGCTGCGTGAACATATCACCATTGAACACCATTATAGAAGCACCATCTGAAGATAACTTCCCGAACTTTATATCACCGTTGTGATCGAATCTTGACCATTTTTCCATAAATCCTCCTTAAATATTAATTCTTCTAGTTTTTTAACAGGTTCTTTCTCATAATTTAATTCATGACACATATAAGCTCTAGTATGTTTTGAGCCTATATAACCCTTAAATATACATGATAAATGTTTAGTAAAATCAGTAATTTTAACTTCTTCTTTAAAGTTTTTTATTATGTATTGGAAATACTCTTCTAATATGTTTTCTTTGTCTAATATCTTTTCATTATGAATCAAAACATCTATTTCGTTAAGTAAAAATGGATTGTTACAAACTGCTCTACCAATCATCACACCATCAACATTTTCTAAATGCTTAACAACCTCTGTGGGCTTATCAATTTCACCATTTATAATAATTCTTAGGTTTGGATAATTTTGTTTTATTATATAAACTCTTTCGTAATTTATTGGCGGAATTGATCTATTTTTTCTAGGATTTATACCTTTCTTTAAAATAGCTTTACGCGCATGCAAATGAAATGTTTTAACACCTTCATTGGAAACAACATTAATA
The DNA here is from genome assembly GCA_029268385.1 of Gammaproteobacteria bacterium. GTDB lineage: Bacteria > Pseudomonadota > Gammaproteobacteria > Poriferisulfidales. Next base: position 9,277 of record JAQWPG010000002.1, on the reverse strand, counting down.
AAATGTTCTAAATGACTAATATCATCAATATTATCTATCCCTAAACGGGTTTTTATAGTTACTGGAAGACTTGTTACTTTTGTAATTTCACGAACGCATGATGCTACTAATTTAGGCTGATCAAATAGACAAGCTCCAAAGTTACCTGATTGCGCCCTTTTGCTTGGGCAACCAATATTTAGGTTAATTTCATTGTATCCATAAGACTCGACAATTTTTGCGCATTCAGCTAGTTGCTTTGGGTTGTCACCTCCTAATTGAAAACCTACAGGCTCATCATTTACATGTTCTAATTTATTTAGCTTTTTTGATTTGTTATGAAGAATAGCGTTTGAAGCTACCATTTCTGTATAAAGCATAGTTCTTTTTGATATTAGCCTCAATAAATATCTAAAATGCATATCAGTGTGCCCCATCATTGGTGCTACACATAATTTATACGGATTGTTGTTCGTCATAGTCATAATGCTTTTTGTAGTTTATTATAATATCCTTTAAGGAAAAACATATAATCATGGATTCTTCAGCTTTAGTAATAAATAATTTAACTAAAACATATTCCAATGGGCATAAAGCTCTTCATGGAATCGATTTAGAGATTCAACACGGTGATTTTTTCGCTCTTCTTGGGCCTAATGGTGCTGGCAAATCAACGACTATCGGAATAATAACATCGCTAATTAAAAAAACTAGCGGTGATATTAGTATATATGGAATTGACATTGATAAAAATTTTGTTAAAGCAAAAACTTATATTGGATTAGTTCCACAAGAAATAAATTTTAATACCTTTGAACCAATAAGCGAGATTATCACCAATCAAGCTGGGTATTACGGGTTGTCTAGAAAGATTGCTATACCTGAATCAGAAAAACTTTTAAAAAAATTAGGGCTATGGGAAAAAAGAGATCAATTCTCTAGAAATCTTTCAGGAGGAATGCAAAGGAGGCTGATGGTTGCAAGAGCTTTAATTCATCAACCTAAGTTACTTATATTAGATGAACCAACTGCTGGAGCTGATGTTGAGGTTAGAAGGCTAATGTGGGATTACCTAAAACTTTTAAACGATAATGGAACAACAATAATTTTAACAACACATTATTTAGAAGAAGCAGAAAATTTATGTAAAAACATAGCAATTATTGATGATGGAAAAATATTAGAAAATTCAAGTATGAAAAATTTTCTCGGTCAGCTTAAAAATGAAAAATTTATCTTATATACCGAGAATTTAATTTCTGAAGATTTTTCATTAGATAATAAATATTTTAAAGTTCTAGACGAGAATACAATTGAGGTTTCAGTGTCGACTGAATCCAATATTAATTTCTTAATACAAGAATTATCTTCCCAAGGAATAAAAGTTAAATCCTTAAAAAATAAAACAAGTAGGTTGGAAGAGTTATTTATGAGGTTAGTAGATAAAAATGATAAATAATAATTTTAGAATTCAAATAACAGCTTATAACACTATAGTTAGAAAAGAGGTTCTAAGATTTTCTAGAATTTGGAAACAAACACTAATCCCTCCAGTAATAACAAATATTTTATATTTTATAATTTTTGGAAATTTAATTGGAGAGAGAATTGGTCAAATAGAATCTTTTAGTTACACTGATTTTATTTTTCCTGGGTTGCTTTTAATGTCAGTTATAACTCATTCTTATACAAATACTGTTTCATCATTATACATCTCAAAATATCATAGATATATTGAGGAGCTTTTGGTCTCCCCAATTCAAAATTATACGATACTTGCAGGATTTATTACTGGCGGCGTAATTCGCGGACTATCTGTTGGCGTTGTTGTAATAATTGCAGCGCAGTTTTTTGTGACATTTACAGTGCACAATCTATTCCTTATGATGATAGTAATAATACTATCATCAACTTTATTCTCTATGTGTGGCTTTTTAAATGGCTTGTTTGCAAGTGATTGGGATGATATTAACGTTATTCCTACATTTATTATGACCCCTCTAACTTATTTAGGAGGTATATTTTTCTCAATATCTATGTTGCCAGGAATTTGGCAAGATATTGCTTTAATAAATCCTATTTTATATCTAATAAACGCTTTAAGGTTTTCTATGTTAGGTATCACAGATGTAAGTATCGCTATAGCATTTTTAATAATCTTATTATTTAATATTGTTTTGGCTGCTTTGTGTATATATTTTCTAAAGATTGGAAAAGGGTTAAGAACATAATAGTTGATATGGATAAAAAAGAAAAAATTTTAAATGAAATATGGTCAGAGTTTAATTTAAGTCTTAAAAAAGGCGGTCATCCATTTCATATTTTCTCAATATCCACAATAAATAACAATAAACCAGACGCAAGAAATGTTGTTCTAAGAAATGTAGAAAAAGAAAAAAGATTAATAAGTTTCCATACCGACTTAAGATCAAAAAAAATTAACCAAATAAAAAATGATAGCAATGTATGTGCTTTGTTCTATGATAAAGATAAAAAAATTCAAATTAGATTGCGTGGAATTATTTCTATTGAAAAAAGTAAAGAAACTATATTAAAAAAATGGAATGCATTAAAACCTATGAGTAAAAAATGCTACATAAACAAATGTGCTCCGGGCGAAGTTATAAAAAACTCAAAAGATTATTTATTCTCTAAGGAAAATATTCCTGATATAGAATCTGGAAAAATTAATTTTTCTATAATTAATATAAAAATTGACGAAATAGACTGGTTGAATTTGAGTCATAAAGGCCATGAAAGAATGATAATTTCTTTTTTTAAAAAAGAAACTCATTTTAATTGGGTAGCTCCTTAAATAAATTTAAAATTACCATGAAAGAACTAAATAATATTTTAACTAGAACATCATTCTCAAAACTTAAAATCCCATACCCAAGTAATGAGCAAATGGATTTAATCTATAAGGCTGCATTAAGAGCACCGGATCACAAATGGTTAAGGCCTTCAAGGTTTATTCAAATTACAGGATCTGGTTTAGATAAACTATCGGAAATTTTTTATAATTATGGAAAGAATAATATTGATGGCATTTCTGAAGAAAAATTAAATAAATATAAAAGCCTACCTTATAGATCTCCTATGATTGTGGTTTTAGTTTCAAATATTACAGATCACCCTTCTGTACCCGAACACGAACAAATGTTTACTACTGCAGCGGCGGCACAAAATATCTTGCTAGCATTACATGCTTTGAATTTTGGAGGTATATGGAGAACTGGGATTTTTGCCATGAATATCGATATTGAAAAATCTTTAGGCTTATCGAGCAATCAAAAAATCTTAGGTTATCTTTATATTGGGACCCCAGATGGCAAAAGTAAAAAAATACCAAATTTAGATATAAAAGAATTTGTTACAAAAATAGATAAATAATATCGCTTTAATACCACCATTTTTTTGATATTACGCCTCTCAGTAACCAAAAAAATGTATAAACAGATATGCCAATAACTGCTAATTTGCCAACCTGAAGTATCTTATACTCATCCATCTGTCCAGAAATAGAAGCCAGTCCAAATATTGTTAGAAACATAAAAACTGTAAGCCAAGCGGTAGCAAGCCAAAAAAGTCCTTCAAGAATGGTATTAATTAAGTCTTTATCCATATAACATAGGTTAACATGATAATATTTAGCAAACTATAAAGGAGTTACGAACATGTCAGATGAAATGTGCAAAAAGGATATTAGAGGTCTTTTAAAAACTTTTGGTGTTATGGCGGATGAAGCAATAGTGGGCCATATTGCAAAAAATCCAAATGTAAACACGCTAAACTTTAAAGTTATACTTGAAGATCTGACAAAATACGATGATGAAAATACTGAGAAACTTAGTCTAGAAGTTACTAAAAGTATTAATTGTAAGTAATTTATTTTCTTATTTTTTTTAGGAAATCTAGGGTTATTTTTTGAATCTTTTTATCATGCATTAAACCGTGCCCTTTTGATAACTGAGTACCGTCGTCAATTATTATTGATTTACTCAACGGATTATTATTCTTAAATTGACCGCAATGCCCTTTCAGGTATTCAGCCTGAAACCATGGGTCATATTTTGCCACTAGAGATAACACAGGCTCATTATACGGAGTATTAACACCTTGATACTCCTCCCATCCAGCATTACATGTCCACCCCTCAATAACCCTACCTTTAACACTAGATTCTATATTTTTTGGAGTGTAGGTAGCAGTTGTTATACCACCCTCGCTTAAACCAACTAAGAAAATGTTTTCATTATCGGTCCAACTAAGTTGTTTTGCTTTCAAAATTGCATTTTCTGCATCTATATGTCTAATTTTTAAAACACTTCTATACATGCCTCCTCTTGGTATCGATGTATCGCAAGATTGAGCATATTTTTTTCTTGCCATGCTTGGAGGCGCTATAACTGCATATCCATTTTTAGCAAAAAAATCTATTCTTTTTGCTGTTCCAGCCCAATGGCCGGCACAACCGTGAAGATAAATTATTGTCTTAAATTGATTATTTAAAAAATCTTCAGAGCCGCTAATATCTTTAATTGATCCTCTGTAAATACCTCCACTACCTAAAGGTATTCTAACTAACGCATTAACCCATGGAAGATTAACTTCATTAGGATCAGTAAAATTTTTTACATTCATTTCATCACTATCAGTAAAAACTTTTGATGAGTTATGAAAGTCTGAATAAAAATTATTATAATTATCTGCGTAAGTATTAGCAGTAAAATATATTATAAAAACAAATAATGGTAATATTATTTTCATCTCTATATGTTAAATAATAAATTGTTTTATGTATACTGTTTTAATGCTACGTAACGATTACCCAAATTTAAGCTTTGATGAAGATATAAATCTTTGGAACAAAAATCTCAAACAGAGAGATATTTTCCCTATTGAGCTGATAATAGATAAAAAAAATAAAAATTTTAGTAATTTAAAAAAAATTTTTAATACTTTAAGTTTAGACAAGATAAAACCTGATGATTTTATTAATGTTTACCTTGATGCTAAAAGAGAAAGCGATATTAATTATTTTATTCTAAAAATGACCAACTTATTTATTTCGCATAAAGTTAATAAATCTCTTAGTGAAGGACAATCTATAAAATCTGCTAGAACTCAAACCGTAGCTAGAATATTATGCCTTTCATTTTCTGACCCTAAACTATCAAGTGAATCAAATTTTAAAAATTTAAAAAAAGTAGTTAGGGAATGTACAAAGGATATTCGCATGTAATCTATAAAATAAACATAATTTAAAATTTTATTATAGTAGTATAAGATTTTATTTTAGGTTTATAAATATGAAACAAATTTTAGTTACGATAGATTGGATAAAAAAAGATTATACTTCTCATCCAGTTAGATTTGTTGTGGAGTTTTTAGCCTGGTTTATTACTATTGGGTGCTCTATAGTCATGGCTTTAACTGTACCAAACCCTCCTCTATTTGAGCTTTACACCGTATGGATATTGGGCTGCATACTTTATACCTGGGCTTCATGGACCAGAGGCTCATTTGGAATGCTTGCTAACTATATAGCATTAACGCTGATAGATAGTTTTGGGTTATATAGGATTATTATTACAGGATAGACTTAATATGCTCTGGCGGTCTTCCAATGGCCGCATCGTTATTAGATACAAGTATTGGTCTTTCAATTAATATTGGGTAATTTAATAGAGTTTCTATTATTTCTTTATCAGTCATATCCTTTATAGATAAATTTTTTTCTTTTATTAAAGGTTCTTTTTTTCTCACAAGGTCAATTGGCTTAATACGAAGTTTTTTAATTATTTGTTCAAGCTCAGAAAAAGATATTGCATCCGATAAGTATAATTTTACTTTTACATTTTCAGTATTTTTTTCGAGGATTTTCAAACCTTCTCTTGATTTGCTACATCTTGGGTTGTGATAGTAAATAAATGATTTATCCATGCCTAGTTCTTTACTTGGGATCTTTAGGATCTGAATTTATATGAATAAACATATAAAATAAAATCTACATTCAAAATTATATACTTTTGTAACAATAAATGAAATTTTTTTAATTTATAAATATTTAAAAACTATTAATATTTTTTTATTGAAAAAATATTACTATCTATTAATTTGCTTCCATGCAGCTCAAGAAGCTCTATTAAAACAAAACAGCCTATTACTTTTGCCCTGGCTTCATTGATTAAGGACTCTGCGCACGCTAACGAACCGCCTGTAGCTATAAGATCATCGACAATAATAACCCTTTTATTAATAATATTCTTGGATTTTTGTATTGATAATTTTGATTCCCCATACTCTAGAGAATAATTTTTTTCTATTATATCGCCAGGAAGTTTGCCAGGTTTTCTAATCATAAGAGAGCCAATTCCAAGCCTACTTGCTAATAATGTAGAAAAAAGAAATCCTCTTGATTCAATTCCAGCTATTAGGTCAGCATTCATATTTGATGCGTTGGTAGCAAAAATATCTATAACTTTTGTCATTGCTTTATGGTTTAGTAATAAAGGACTAATGTCTTTGAAAAGAATACCTTTTTTTGGAAAATCTTCAGTGTTACTTATATAATTATCTAAATCAAAATCACTCATAATTTAAAATACTAGAGATACTTGGTTTATGACTCCAGTTTTATACAAAGTGGCGTCCCCAAGGGGAGTCGAACCCCTGTTGCCGAGATGAAAACCCGGTGTCCTAGGCCTCTAGACGATGGGGACCCTAGAAAGTGTGAGATTTTGTAGCGGATTGCTCTCAATGTCAAGCAATCATAGTCTTTGCATTCAAAATCCTTTTAATACAAGACTCTTTGCCGAGCAAATAAATAGTAATATCAATAGATGGAGAAGAAAGTGACCCTGTTAAGGCAACCCTCGTAGGTTTTGCAAATCTAGGAAGATCAAGATCAAGTTCCTGCATAATTGCATCAATAACATCTTTTATATTTATTAATGTCCATTCATCAATGAGCTGCAATTTGCTTATCAATACTTCAAATAAATTAATATTTTCTTTTATATAAAATTTATCGACAAGTTTTTTATCTATATCAAACTCGTCTTTCAGGAAGAATTGGCTTTCATCAATAATTTCTTTAACGGTCTTACACCTATCTCTTTGCGCCTCTATTATCTCTATAATTCTTTCTTCTTTTAGGGTATTAAAATCATCGGTTAAATAAATAAATTCTTTATATAAATCATTAATTTGCAATTCTTTTATAAAATATTTATTAAGAGAGCTTAACTTTTTATAATCAAATATTGAGGACGATTTGTTTAAATTCTTTAAATTAAATAAATCAATTAATTCCTCTAATGTGAACTTTTCTTTATCACCTTCAGCCCACCCTAGTCTTGCTAGATAATTAATGATCGAGATTGGCAAAAAACCTTCCTTGCGAAAATCATAAGTGCTTGTTGCGCCATGTCTTTTTGATAGTCTTTTTCTATCTTCACCCATTATTAGTGGGATATGTGTGTATGAAGGTATTTTGTAGCCAAGCGCGTTCATCATATGTACCTGTCTGAAGGTATTATTTAAATGATCATCGCCTCTAATTACATTTGTAACACCCATTTCGATATCATCAACCACAACGGTCAAATTATAAGTAGGAGTTCCATCAGCTCTTTGGATAATCAGGTCGTCAAGTTCTTTATTATTTACTAAAACATTGCCTTTTAAAGTGTCATTAAGCTCAATTTCACCTTCCAGCGGGGTTTTAAACCTAACCACAGTATCATCAGCCTTTTTTAATGATAACTCCCTATTTCTTCCGTCATATTTTGGTTTTAAACCAGCTTTTTGTTGTTCAGCCCTAAGTTTATCAAGCTCTTCTTTAGAGCAATTGCAGTAATATGCGTGCCCTAACTCCAATAATTTAGCTACGGCAGCTTTATATATATCTGTTCTATCGCTTTGATAAATAAGGCTGTCATCATAATCAATTCCCAGCCAATCTAAAGATTCCAATATACTTTCGACATATTTAGATTCTGACCTTATTTTATCTGTATCTTCTATTCTAAGAAGAAATTTACCACCCTGACTTCTTGCGTAGAGCCAATTGAATAGCGCTGTCCTAGCGCCTCCTATGTGCAAATTTCCCGTAGGACTTGGTGCAAATCTAGTTATAACCATTATTAATACCTTGAAAATTTAGTGTAAGAGCTGTATTTTTATTCGTTTCAAATATAGACTGCAATCATATTATGTTAATAGATGAATATAAAGCTCTGAGTTCAAGAAATGATTTTTTCATAGATCCTGAGCAACAAAAAACCATTAATTCTTTTCAAGAATTATATAACCGAATTCTTGGAATTAGAAACCCAGGTGATTCAATACTTGGAAATATTGGCGTAAACTTATTTAGAAAAAGCGGTAACCAAAAAAATAAAGGTATATATTTATATGGGGGAGTTGGTAGAGGGAAAACATTTTTAATGGATATGTTTTTCAAGGAACTTCCAATAAAAGATAAAAAAAGGATACATTTTCACAGGTTTATGAATGAAATCCATGAAAAGTTAAATTCAAAGAAAGATATTGTGAATCCTATTGATGTAATTGCAAAAGATATATCTTCAGAAATAAGCGTTTTGTGTTTTGATGAGTTTGTCGTTAATGATATTGCTGACGCTATGATTTTAGGTGAACTTCTAAAAGGATTATTCGCAAACAAAGTTACCATAGTTTTCACGTCAAATACGGAACCAAAAAATTTATACGCACAAGGTCTTCAAAGAGAAAAATTTACATACGCAATAAAACTAATAGAAGAGAATTCAGAAATTATACATTTAGATAGTAATAAAGATTATAGGTTATTAAAGTTTGGTAATATTAGGACATATCATTATCCAAATAATGAGCAAACAGATTTAAATATGCAGCAATATTTTTCTTCAATCGCTCCTGATTGGTTTAACTGGTTTACAAGAAAGCCAGTATTTGAAGGCGCAACAATACCTGTTAATAACAGAGATATTGATGTTAGATTTTTATCGTCAAATACAGTTTGGTTTAAATTTAATGTTATATGCGGAGATGGAAGGTCGCAAAATGACTACATAGAAATTTCAAAAATTTATCAGAATGTATTTATTTCAGATGTGCCAGAAATGAATGATGAATTAGTTGATGAAGCTAGAAGATTTCTTAATATGATTGATGAATTTTATGATAGAAATGTTAAAGTTATAATCTCAGCAAAGGTGTCGATTGATAATCTTTGCAATATAAAAAAAATAAATAGTGATTTTAAAAGAACAAAAAGTAGACTTAATGA
>JAQWPG010000010.1 GCA_029268385.1 Gammaproteobacteria bacterium | reverse complement strand
CGGATTTCTAATCCGAGGGTAATAGGTTCGAGTCCTATCAGGCGCACCAGCTTTTTTTATGGCGGGAGTAGCTCAGTTGGTAGAGCGCTGGTTTGTGGTACCGGTTGTCGCGGGTTCGATCCCCGTCTCTCGCCCCATTTTATAAAAATATTTCTTTAAATAATTTTTATAATTTTATATAAGTTAAATAGTAAATATCTTTTGGAGTAAAATATGGAATTACTAATAAAAATAATCCCTTCTTTGGTTCTAGGATCAATGTTATTTTTTTCAATTGCAATAGCACCAAAAATATTCACAGTGCTGCCAAATGAAGAAGCTGGAAAATTTGTCAGATCAATTTTCCCAACCTATTATATGTATAATGGTTTACAGTATTTATTATTAACAATATTATTATTTTACACAGGTCAGAACGGAAATACTTTATATTTATCTTGCCTAATACTATTCTTTTTTATTTTGAGTAATTACATATTAATGCCACAAATAAATAAATCTAGAGATATAGATAATCAAAAAAAATTTAAATTACTTCATTTTCTTTCTGTTGTTATAAATTTCCTAATAATTGTATCTTCAGTTATACTAATATTATTAATTAATTAATTACGCGTATAATAAATACTGTGAAAATAATCAATAAATATATAAGAATATTTGTAATCTGTTCGATTGCTTTCATGCAGACAAGTAATGCATTAGCAACAATATTTTCTATTGGTAGTGATAATTATATACAACTATGTACGATAAACGGAATAGAACTAATATCAGCAGATAGCTTAAAGAATTCAAAAAAACCTTTAATTAAAGCTGAGTTGATGAATTGCTGCCTTGATGTACAATCGAATTTTATAATTAGTAATTTTAATAACGTTGATCAAAAATATCTTTTAGATCATGAAATTATTGTTTTTAAAAATACAATAGAATCATTTAATTATAAAAATAAAAAATCTATTAGAGCCCCCCCAGCATTAGCTTAAATTTAAATTTTAAGAATCACAAAACATTTGTATTTTTGATAAATACGATTAGCATAAAATAATTACAGTAAGGAAAAAATAATGAAATTTTTTTTAAATTTAATATTGTTAACACTAGTAACAACTAACTTATACGCAACGGATATTTCTATTGAAAATTCGCGCATCCGCATGATGCCTCCTGGAGTACCAATGACAGCTGGCTATTTCTTAATTTCAAATAACACTAATAAAGATATTATCTTAACTGGGGTAAGAAGTAGTAGTTTTAAGTCAATTGAAATGCACAATACCATAAAAGATGGTGATGTTATGAAAATGGTAAAACAAGAATCTATATTAATTTCTGCAAACTCTAAATTAGAATTTAAACCTATGAGTTATCATTTGATGTTAATAAAGCCTGTTAAACCCATTTCTGAAAATGAAAAAATAGATGTAACTTTTTTAACTAAGAGTGGAGATTCAATATCTTCAGTTTTTATTGTAAAAGGCATGAAAGGCATGAAAGGCATGAAAGGCATGAAAGGCATGAAAGGCATGAAAGGCATGAAAGGCATGATGATGAGTATGAATAGACCCGATTATGTTTTTCCAGTTGGAGTTAAAGGCGGGAAAAATATGATGCCAAAAAAACTTATGTTTGGATATAAGTTTGGAACCATGGATATGGAATGCTGTAAAAACGGAACAAATTCTATCAGCAATAATGATATACAGGGCCTTGGTTACAGTATGGCGCCAACAGATATGAGTATGGATATGCATATGTTTAGTGCTATGTATGCTGTTAACGGTAAATTTTCTATTATGGCAATGCTTCCGTATATTGAAAAAGAAATGACAATGAAAATGCTGACAGGAATGATGGCTGGCAATCTTCACTCTACAAGCAGCAGAGGAATTGGAGATTTAAGTATCGCAGGTCTTTATAAATTATCTGATAAATCTAATTTTAAATTAGCATTATCAATTCCCACAGGTGAATTTGATGAGAAAGATCATAATATGAGTGGAGTTTTAAAAACTCTGCCCTATCCAATGCAATTAGGTTCTGGAACGTACGATATTACTCTTGGATATAGTTTTCAAGAAGTTCTTGATGACTGGTCTTATGGTTTTCAAGTTAATGCATTGAAAAGAATTGATTATAATAGCGAAGGTTGGAAGCTTGGGGATAGAAGAGAGTTATCAACATGGGTAGCTAAGCCAGTATCAAACTCTTTTAGTGTTTCGTTTGGGTTAGATGTAGAGCACCAAGAAAATATTGGTGGAAAATCTGCAAATAGAAGTAATACTACACATTTAACTTGGGCTGAATATAATCATTCATACTTAAGAGTTTCTTCAAACATAGGTGTAAATTATAAGTTTCCAAAATCCAAATCAAGAATTGGAATTCAGTGTGGAACACCAATATACAGAGATGTAAATGGGCCGCAAATGGAACCAGACTTTAAATGTAATATTGGTTTCTCTTCAATGATGTAAAATTTTCATAAATGGATTACAGCTACTTTTTTTTATATATAAATATTAGGTAAAATAAAATAAGAGTTGTGATCCATATTGTTGCAAGATAACCAGTAAAACTATCATAATTACTTAGTAAATAAATGTAATCAGACTCAAGATTGAGAGAGGAATTACTTTTAAAGGTCTTTATTGTAAAAACAAATCCAGAATGTATACCAATTCCATAAGATATTGTTTTAAAATTAACCCTTATTAATCCTAACAAAATTCCAAGCATCAGAAGTGTTATTGCAGCGTCAATTATCAAAAAATCTTTAAAGTTTAAAAAGACACTTGATAGTTCATTAATTCCTGTATTCCAAAAAATATTATCATCAACTATTAAAGGGATTTTAATGAAGTGAAATAGAGAGTAGACCATACTGCTAAATATAATAATTTTGATAGTAGACATTTTACTACTATTTTCTTGAATCATAATGCCCCTGAAAAAAGATTCTTCAATAATAGATATCACCAAGCTTATAAATAATATGTATAAGATTGTATACATAAAGTTTTGATCAAAATTAAATAGATTAAAATCAAATGTCCTAATACCGAGACTTATGAAAAGTATAATGAGAGGAATCATAAGAATTAGACTAATTGCAAAACCTTTGCAAATATTTACTATAAATTCTAGTTTTAGCTCTAAATAACCAACTAGTTTTCTTTCGTATAGATTGTTTAGCTTCATTGCCGGCACGATAAATATGACGCACAATAGAATTGCACCATATTTAATGGCTTTATTTAGAGCTAGCATTGGTTGTTCATCAAATTGCATGTACAATAAGGTGAAAATTAATGATGACAATACTGCAAAAAATATTATATAAATTGTAAAGAACAATATATTCCTCATGTTTTTAATTATAGTACATAAGGTAATTACATAATGATTTTTTTGCGTATAAAATTATATTTTATTGGGCTAGTGGCGGAATTGGTATACGCGCTGGTTTTAGGTACCAGTGGGGCAACCCGTGAGAGTTCGAGTCTCTCCTAGCCCACCATTTTAAAAAGTAGAGGATCAAATGGCTTCAAAAGTAAAAAATTTAAAAGGATTGGAAAAAGAGTTAACAATAAGTTTTGACTCAAAAGAAATTGAACCAACAATAGAAACTAAGTTAATAGAACTAAGTAAAACACTTGATTTAAAAGGATTTAGGAAAGGAAAAGTCCCAATGAATGTGGTTAAAGGCAAGCACTATGAACAATGTTTTAACGAATCTTTGAGTGAACACATTGAGCAAAATTATATCAAAGTAGTTATAGATGAAAAGTTGAATCCAGTAGCGCCGCCCAAAATTTCTATGGAAGAATCAAAAGATAAAAATATTTATACTTTTAAAGCTGTAATTGAGGTGATGCCCGAAATAGAACTAAAAAACATTGAGAAAATAAAGCTCGAGAAACCTGTTCTGAGGGTAAAAAAAGAAGATCTAGAAAAAGCTGTTGATAAAATTGCGGAGCAATATAAAGATTGGAACATCGTTGATAGAGAATCAAAAGTTGGCGATAGAGTAAAGGCAGATTTTAAGGGAACGATAAATGGAGAGGAATTTGAAAATAATAAAGCAGATGATTTTCTTATAGAGATTGGGAGCAAGCAACTTATCCCTGGATTCGAAGAAGGCTTAGAGGGTGTTAAAGCTGGAGAGCAAAAAAATCTTGATATTACTTTTCCTGACGACTACCAGGATCAAAAATTAGCATCTCAGCCAGTTAATTTTGAGATACAGGTAAAAGAAGTATTGGAATCAAAAATTTCTGAAATAGATGAAGAGTTTGTAAAAAAACTTGGAATTGAAGATGGAAAAGTAGAGAGTCTACATTCTAAAATTGAGGAAGGAATGCAAAAAGATGCAGAAACTTTAGTTGACTCTCATTTAAAAAAGAATGTGATTTCAGAATTAAGTAAATCTCAAAAGTTTGAAATTCCTAAAAGTTTAGTAAATGAAGAAATCCATAGAATGGATAAAGAAACAAACCCTAATGGTGATGTTAAAATTAGTCATGAAGATATGGAAAAATTATATTCAAAGGAAGCTGAAGAAAGAGTTAAAGCTGGCTTGCTTTTAAGAGAAATTATTAATGCCGAGAAGTTTACCTTATCAAAAGAAGCTATTGATAGTTGGATTGATACAATATCTCGCGGGCAAGGCAATAGAGAAGAGATTGAAAAATACTATCTAAATAATGAAGAGGCTAAAAAGAATATGGAGTCTGTTATTCTTGAAAATCTTGCCATTAAATGGGTGGTAAGTAATGCTAGTGTTACAGAAAAAGATTATTCATTTGATGACCTAGTGGAACTTAGATAGACTAAACATAAATATTTGTTAGTATGGTGACATTATGAATTATGATAAAAAAGATATAAGCAATTTAAATCTTGTGCCAATGGTTGTAGAGCAATCATCAAAAGGCGAGAGAGCTTATGATATATATTCTAGGCTACTAAAAGAAAGGATTATTTTTATAGTTGGCCCAATAGAAGACTACATGGCCAATGTAATTATTGCTCAGATATTATTTTTAGAGTCTGAGGATCCAAAAAAAGATATTTCTCTTTATATTAATTCTCCAGGCGGTTCAGTAACTTCTGGAATGGCTATATATGACACAATGCAATTTTGTAAACCGGATGTAAGTACATTATGTATAGGTCAGGCAGCTAGTATGGGTGCTGTATTGTTAGCTGGTGGTGCAAAGAAAAAGAGATTTGCCTTAACTAACTCTAGAATAATGATTCATCAGCCACTAGGGGGATTTCAAGGGCAGTCAACTGACATACAAATTCATGCTCAGGAAATTCAGAAAGTTAGAGAAAATTTAAATTCCATCTTGTCTAAACATACAGGAAATGATATTAATAAAATTAAAGAAGATACAGATAGAGATAATTTTATGAATTCTAATGAGGCAAAGAAATACGGGATTATAGATACCGTTTTAGAATCTAGAAAAGATGTCTAGATTGTTAATTTTTAAAGTATAAAATTTAGGAAGGATACTTATGAGCGATGATGATAAAAATGTAGATAATAAATTACTATATTGTTCGTTTTGCGGTAAGAGTCAGCAAGATGTTAAAAAATTAATAGCCGGTCCATCAGTATTTGTATGTGACGAATGCGTAGAGTTATGTAATGACATAATTAGGGAAGAATTGCTTGATCAAGAACCTAGTGATGATAAAAAACTTCCAAAACCTCATGAAATTAATGCATCACTAGATGAATATGTAATCGATCAAGCAAGAGCAAAAAAAGTTTTGTCAGTCGCAGTTTATAATCATTATAAAAGGCTTGAGTCTCAATTTTCTAAAGATGATGGTATTGAGCTATCGAAAAGTAATATTTTATTAGTTGGCCCAACTGGTTGCGGAAAAACATTATTAGCTGAAACTTTAGCTAAGCTTCTTAACGTACCTTTTACAATTGCAGATGCAACAACATTGACAGAGGCAGGGTATGTTGGTGAAGATGTTGAAAACATTATTCAAAAATTGTTACAAAAATGTGATTATGATGTAGAGAAAGCACAAAACGGTATTATTTATATTGACGAAATTGATAAAATTTCAAGAAAGTCTGATAACCCATCTATAACTAGAGATGTTTCTGGAGAAGGAGTGCAGCAGGCGTTATTAAAACTTATAGAAGGTACTACCGCTTCAGTCCCTCCCCAAGGTGGAAGAAAGCATCCTCAGCAAGAATTCGTACAAGTTGATACTAAAAATATTTTATTTATCGTTGGCGGAGCATTTGCTGGCCTAGATAAAGTAATTAAAGATAGAACAGAAAAAAGTGGTATTGGTTTTTCTGCCGAAGTTCATTCTAAGGACGATATTGATTCATTAAAGGTTCTGCATCAAGTAGAGCCAGAAGATTTAATTTCTTATGGTTTAATTCCTGAATTTGTTGGTCGACTACCTATGATAGCGACTTTGGATGAGTTAGATGAAAAAGCGTTGATAAAAATTCTTTTAGAGCCTAAAAATGCTATTACTAAGCAATATAGCAAATTATTTAAAATGGAAAATGTTGAAATAGAATTTAGAGAAAACGCGTTATTAGCCATTGCAAAAAAAGCAAAAGAAAGAAAGACTGGAGCGCGTGGACTAAGAACAATTTTGGAAAATGTTTTACTAGACACCATGTATAATTTACCTTCACTCCCTGATGTTTCTAAAGTTGTTATTGACGAAGCTGTTATTAGTGGAGAAACAGAGCCCTATTTGATATACGATCAAAATTCTGTTGAAAAAAAAGCCGCTAAAGATTAAAAGTATCTTGAAATATTGAAATATACCCACATAATATAATTGTGAGTAACATATTATTAAGGCGAATCTATGAAAAAAAGTAATTCTGATGATTTAGTATTTCCAGTTCTACCCCTGAGAGATGTAATTGTATTTCCTAATATGGTGATACCTTTGTTTGTTGGTAGAGAAAAATCAATAAAATCATTAGAAGTTGCAATGGATTCCAATAAACAAATAATGCTGGTAGCTCAAAAAACAGCAGACTTAGATGACCCTAAAGATAGTGATATATATCGCTTTGGAACATTAGCAACAGTTCTACAGTTACTAAAATTACCCGATGGAACTATAAAAGTATTGGTTGAAGGTGCAAGTAGAGCAGAAATACAAGGGCAAATATATGGAAAAGATTATTTTGAGGCTAAAGTAAATCTAATAGATGAAAATATTATAGATGATAGGGAAGTTGAAATACTTTCGAGAACAGTAATAGATTCTTTTGATCAATATGTAAAATTAAATAAAAAAATAGCTCCAGAGGTCATGACATCACTATCAGGAATAGATGACCCATCAAGACTTGCTGACACTATAGCTGCCCATATGGTTTTGAAAATGGAAGAGAAGCAAGCTATTTTGGAGATAAATGATGTTAAAAATCGTATAGAAAATATTTTAAATTTAATTGAAAACGAATTAGATATTCTCCAGGTAGAAAAAAAGATTAGGGGTAGAGTTAAGAATCAAATGGAGAAAAGTCAGAGAGAGTATTATCTTAATGAGCAAATGAAAGCCATTCAAAAAGAATTAGGTGATATGGATGATGTCCCTAATGAAATTGAAGATATAGAGAACAAAATTATTAAATCCGGAATGCCTAAAGATGTAATGCAAAAAATAAAAGGGGATGTTAACAAGCTTAAAATGATGTCTCCTATGTCTGCTGAAGCTTCCGTTCTAAGAAATTATATAGACGTTTTAGTTAACGTGCCTTGGAAAAAAAGAAGTAAAGTCACTAAAGATTTAGTGATAGCAGAAAAAATACTAGAAGATGATCATCATGGTTTAGAAAAAGTAAAAGAAAGAATTTTAGAGTATCTAGCTGTCCAGCAAAGAGTAAGGAAATTAAAAGGACCTATATTATGCTTAGTAGGACCTCCTGGAGTTGGTAAAACTAGTTTAGGAAAATCTATCGCCAAAGCAACTGGAAGAAAATTTACTAGAATGTCATTAGGTGGCGTTAGAGATGAGGCAGAAATAAGAGGTCATAGAAGAACATATATTGGTTCCTTGCCTGGAAAAATAATGCAAAATCTTTCTAAAGTTGGGGTTAAAAACCCATTATTTTTATTAGATGAGGTTGATAAAATGGGCATGGATTCCAGAGGAGATCCATCTTCCGCTTTATTGGAAGTTCTTGATTCTGAACAAAATGATACTTTTTCTGATCACTATCTAGAAGTTGATTTTGATCTATCTGACGTTATGTTCGTAGCAACTTCTAATTCTATGAATATTCCTGGGCCACTACTAGATAGAATGGAAGTCATTAGAATCCCAGGTTATACAGAAAATGAAAAAGAGAGTATTGCAGGGAAGTATTTAATGCCAAAGCAGTTAGAAAATAATGGTCTTACTGATAAAGATATAAAGTTTAATAAAAATATATTTTTAGAAATGATTAGGTCTTACACAAGAGAAGCTGGGGTTAGAAATCTTGAGAGAGAAATTTCTAAAATATGTAGAAAAGTTGTGAAAAAGCTTTTACTTGATAAAAAACTTAAAAATATCAAGATAGATAAAAATAATATCAATGATTTTTTAGGTGTTAAAAGATTTAAACATGGTGAGGCTGAAAAAGAAAATGTTGTGGGGCTTGTAAATGGCTTAGCTTGGACAGAAGTTGGCGGTGAACTCTTAAGTGTTGAGACAGCTGTTATACCTGGAAAAGGTAAATACATTTTAACTGGTAGCCTAGGTGATGTAATGAAAGAATCAATTAGTGCTGCAATGACAATTGTTAGAAAAAGATCCTTAGTTTTAGGTATTGATAAAGATTTTTACGAAAATAAAGATATACATGTTCATTTTCCTGAAGGGGCTGTGCCAAAAGATGGACCAAGTGCTGGAGTAGGGATTACTACATCACTAGTTTCAGCTTTAATAGACAACCCAGTGAAAGCATCAGTGGCAATGACTGGCGAAGTAAATCTTCATGGCCAGGTTTTACCAATTGGTGGTTTAAAAGAAAAAATGTTAGCGGCATTAAGAGGTGGAATCAAGACTGTAATAATTCCTCTAGAGAATGAAAAAGATCTTTCTGAGATACCGGATAATATAAAAAATAATCTTGAAATTAAAAAAGTTGAGTGGGTTGAAGAGGTTCTATCTATTGCTTTAGAAAAACCAATAACCGGATTGGCTCTTCCTCAAACTAAAATATCAGGAAAAACAGAAAATAAAGATGTTTTGACGCATTAGTATATAAAGTCAATAATTTCATGTATTTAGGGCTGTTAATTAGATAAACATAATATTATTATTATTAATTAATTTTATTTATTATGTTTCTTTTGTTGACATAGAAATTACCCTTATTGTATAAATGACAGGGGAAGCAGGAAAATAATTTAAGAATCTTAAAAACGTCTTAATCATATAAAAAATTTAGAGGATAAAACAATGAATAAATCAGAATTAATAGATGCAATAGCAAAAACAACAGAGTCAAATAAAGCTGAAGCTGGAAGATCGCTTGAAGCTGTTCTTGGAGCAATTACATCAACACTTCAATCTGGTGAAAAAGTTACAATACCAGGTTTTGGTACTTTTGAAGTAAGACATAGAAACGCAAGAATGGGAAGAAATCCTCAGACTGGTGAATCAATTCAAATCAAAGCCTCAAACACACCTGGATTCAAAGCTGGTAAAGCTCTTAAGGATGCTCTAAACTAAGCCCGCCCTTGATTGATAGGGTGCTTAGCTCAGTTGGTAGAGCGTCGCCCTTACAAGGCGGATGTCGGGGGTTCGAATCCCTCAGCACCCACCAAGAGGATATTAAAAGGAGTGGTAGTTCAGTTTGGTTAGAATACCTGCCTGTCACGCAGGGGGTCGCGGGTTCGAGTCCCGTCCACTCCGCCATGTAAAAATTTTATAAAGGAAGCACAGTTGTTACAAAACATTAGAGATAAATCAACAGGATGGATTGCTTATATAATTGTTATTGGAATAAGCATTCCGTTTGCTTTATGGGGTATAGATCAATATTTTACAGGCGGAAATATTATAGTTGCAGAAATTAATGAGACAAAAATATCATCAGAAAGGTTGAATAATGAATATCAGGACAGACTTCAAGAAATGAAGGGTATGATATCAAAAGACGAAAGTGAAGCAGAGCTGCAAAAAAAAATAATTAAAAGATCTGTATTAGACGAGCTCATAGATAGCGTTTTGGTAAGAAATTTTGTTAACAAAAATAAATTTCAAATTTCAGAAGACTCTTTAATATCAGATATTAAAAATAACAAGTTATTTCATGTTGAAAAAAAATTTAATCCTGTAAGATATAAAAAGCTTTTAGAGACCCAGGGAATTAAAATTCCAGACTACGAAAGGATAAGAAAATCTGAATTAAAAACACTACAATTTTATAATAATATTGTTGAGTCATCATTTTTAACATCTCAACAACTAAAAGATTTAAAGAAATTAAAGTATCAAACTAGAGATTTTAAGCTGTTATCATTAAGTTATAAAGATTTTGTTAATAAAAATAATAATTCTACCGAAAAAGAAAAAAAAGATTTTTATGTTAAGTATAGAAATATATTTTCAATGCCTGAAAAACTCAATATCGAATATATAGTTTTTAATAAGAAAATATTAAAGAAACAATTAAGTATTAATTCTGAAATGTTAAAAAACTATTATAATGAAAATAAGTTCAAATACATAACACCAGAAAAAAGAAAGGTAAAACAGATTTTTTTATCTAATATCAAACATAATAAAGAAAAAAATGCAGAACTAATCAAAGAAATACATAATAAATTAGAAAACAAAAGTTCGTTTGAGTCTTTAGCAACAAAATATTCTCATGATAAGTTATCAAATAAAAAACAGGGTAGTATTGGTTGGGTATATAGAAATGATTTATCTAAAGATATTAGTGACGCAGTATTTAAGATAGAAAATATCAATGATATATCAAATATTATTCAGACAGATCAAGGGTTTTATATTTTAAAAGTTGAGAAAATTAAAGAGGCGCAAATAAAAGAATTTAAAGATGTCAAAAAAATTGTTAAAAAAGATTACGAAAACATATTGGTTACTAGAAAATACAATGTAATTTTTGAAGAAGTCTCAAATATTTTGTATGAAAATCCAAGTTCTTTATCTGAAGCTGAAATATTTCTTTCGGTTAATAAAAAAACAACAGGACTATCTACTTTATCAAAAATCAAAAAAGATCATAAAGTATTAAATAATGAAAAAATTCTTAAAGAGATTAGTTCTACTGGCGTTTATAATGAAGGTCTTAACAGTCAACCCATAGAAGTAGGGGAAAATATTATTATGTTAAGATTGAAAAATAAATCACCAATTAAATATAAAAAATATGAAAACGTTATAAGTGAGGTTGAAGCTTTAATTAATACAGAAAAATCTATTGTTACAATGAAAGACACTATTAAAGATATAGAAAAAAAGTTAAATAGCGGTTCAACTTTAAAAGATATAGAAAAACTTACAAATAGAAAATCTACAAATTATTCCAATATAAAAAGATCTGATAAAAATATCCCTCCGTCATTACTAGTAAAGCTTTTTTCTTTAACAGAAAAAAATAATATAACTAGCGTAGAATCTGGTACGGGAAATTACGAACTTATTGTTTTAGAAAAAATTAATGAAGGAACTTCAGATCTTAGCGAAAAATCAATAAAAACTATGTTTAATAATGAGTATGTAAATTCTGTTTTATATTCGGTAATACAAAGTCTTCGTGAGCAAGCTGATATTAAAATTTATCCCAAGAATCTTTAATTATTCCAATGGAAAAATTACCATCATCTAAACTAATTTTTTCATTTTTATTGCTAGGTTTTTTAAGTGGTTTACTTTTAGATAGGTCTCAAAATTTTTTAGGGATTTATTTCTATGATATATTTGATCTGTTCGGAACAATATTTATAAATTCTTTAAAAATGATTGTTGTCCCACTAATAATGTCATCTTTGATATTTAATATATCGTCATTTACGTCTACAAAAGATATTTCGGGACTAGGTATAAAAACTATTATTTTTTATGTTATTACAAGTTTTGTAGCTATTACTATTGGTATTTTCGTTGTAAACCTTATTGAACCTGGAGTTATAAATGGTTCGGGTGCTGCTAGCTTAATTGGACTATCTTCTGTTAATAATTTAGATGAGCTAATAAACACTCAAGATAATTATTCTGTAAGCTCTTTTTTATTAAATATATTTTCGGGAAATATTTTTCTTTCTATAATTAATGGAAACATGTTGTTTGTTATTGTATTTAGCATTATTTTTGGCTTGGCTTTAAAATCATCGTCATCATCTAAAAGTGTTGGTGTCTTAAAAGATTTTTGGGAAGGAATTTATCTCGTCTTCTTACAGATTATGAAATATATATTGTTTTTTATGCCTTATGGGGTTTTTTGTCTTGTAGCAAAGGCTACAATTAATTTTAGTCCTGATAGTTATTTAGTATTATCTAGCTTCTTTTTTACTGTTATGCTTGGCCTTTCTATTCATTTGTTATTTTTTTACTCAATAGTTTTGTTTTTATTTAAGAGGAATATATTTGAGCATTTTAAAGGCATGAGCTCTGCATTGTTAGTTGCTTTTTCTTCAAGTTCATCTATGGCCGCAATTCCTGTTACTACTAAATGTCTTATAGAAAATCTAAATTATAAGAATGAGCGTGTTAATTTTATAATACCACTTGGCGCAACTATCAATATGGACGGAACAGCATTATTTGAGTGTGTTGCAGTAATTTTTATCGCGCAGTTATATGGAGTAGATTTAAATTATATTGATCAATTTTTAATACTTTCTTTAGCACTTGTGACCTCTATCGGTGTTGCTGGTATTCCTTCTGCAAGCTTTGTTGCAATAATAGTTATTCTTAGCGCTGTAGGCTTACCTTTAGAAGCCGTAGGTATTATTTTGGGCGTTGACAGAGTACTTGATATGTTTAGAACAAGTGTAAATGTTTTTGGAGATTCTTGTTGTGTTAGTGTTTTAGGGAAATAGAGAATTAATCTATAGCAGGCATTCCAATAATATTGAAACCGGAATCAACATATAAAACTTGACCTGTAATTCCACTTGCCCCATCTGATGCCAGAAAAGATGCTGTATCTCCAACTTCTTGAATTGTTACGTTTCTTCTTAACGGCGCGTTTTTTTCTACATGATCTAACATTTTTCTAAAATCAGATATTCCAGCAGCGGCCAAAGTTTTTATTGGTCCAGCGGATATGCAATTTACTCTTATATTCTCTGCTCCCATTGCATAGGCAAGATACCTTACATTAGCTTCTAAACTAGCCTTTGCTACGCCCATTACATTATAGTTTGGCATGCCTCGAACAGCTCCTAAATAAGATAGAGATATAACCGAAGGGTTTGATCCTTTCAGCATTGGTTTTGCTTCTTTACACAACTCTAACAGACTATAGCTACTTATACTGTGAGCAGATAAAAAACCTTCTTTTGTAGTTTTATCAACATAATTTCCTTCTAACTCTTCTCTGGGAGCAAATGCCAAAGAGTGAACAATAATGTCAAACTCTGTCCATTTTTTAGAAAGTTGATCTAGCATATTCTTTATGCTGCCTTCTTCCGATACATCGCACGGCATAATTATGTCTGAATCACATTCTCTAGCTAGCTTATCAACTCTATCTTTCAACTTATCGTTTTGATATGTGAATGCAAGTTCTGCTCCATTTTTTCTTAAAGAGTCAGAGATACCCCATGCAATTGATCTATTGCTTGCAATACCTAATACTAATGCTTTTTTTCCTTCTAGAAATTTCATTCATGTATTGTATATCATATTTTATTTATAATGCAGTAAAATATATAATAAATATAAAAATAATAATTAGAGCAACAAGAAATGATAAGATTTATAAAAAATATTTTTTTATTATCTATGCTGGCAGTAGCAGGGTGTTCAGATAAGCCTTTAAATAGCCCGTATGGAGATACTGAAGACGACAAAGTCTTTTATTCATCTTTTCAAGAAAGGCCAAAACATTTAGACCCCGCTAGATCGTATAGTTCAAATGAATATGCTTTTATTGCTCAAATATATGAACCATTGTTTCAATATCATTATTTAAAAAAGCCGTATGAATTGATACCTCTAACAGCAAGCGAAATGCCAAAATTATATTATTTAGATAATGAATTTAATAAAACTGACAACAAGAGCAAAGCCCATTATACAAAATATATTTTAAAAATAAAAAAAGGTATCTTGTATCAAAATCATCCGGCTTTTTACAAGAAAAATAAGAAATATGCATATCATGATTTGAGTGAAAATCAGCTAGCAAATATTAATACCTTAAAAGATTTCAGGCAAGAAAATACAAGAGAATTAACATCTGATGATTATATTTATCAAATTAAGAGATTGGCAGATTATAAAAATCATTCACCTATATCTGGCGTAATGCAAGACTATATTTATGGATTTAATGAGTATAAGAAAAAAATAAGTAAAATAAAATATGGTAGTCACAAAGAAAGAATAAATATTATCAGGAAAAGTGATATTTCAGGAGTCGAAAAAATAGATAGGTATACATTTTCAATCACTTTAAAAAAACAATACCCGCAGTTTATTTATTGGTTAGCTATGCCATTTTTTTCACCAATGCCTTGGGAAGCAGATTCTTTTTATAGCCAGCCTGGTTTGCAAAAAAAGAATATTACGCTGAATTGGTTTCCTATTGGAACTGGGCCATTTAAATTAACAGAAAATAACCCAAATTTAAAAATGGTATTGGAAGCAAACAAAAACTTTAGAGGTGAAGTATACCCATCTCGAAAAGACAAGATAATTAATAGAAAAATAATTGAGCACAATAATAAAAAAGAAGTACCGTTTATTAATAAAGCTATATATTCATTAGAAAAAGAGCAAATTCCAAGGTGGAATAAATTTCTACAAGGATATTATGATAACTCAGGCATTGCTTCTGATAATTACGATCAAGCAATTTCACTAAATAATTCAGGTGATATATCGTTAAATAAAGATCTAGAAGATAAAGGCATTCATTTGACAACTGCAACGTCTGCTTCCACATACTACATAGGATTTAATATGCTTGATACCGTAATAGGTGGCAGTAGTGAAAGATCAAAGTTATTAAGACAGGCTATATCAATTGCAATTGATTATGACGAATACATATCAATATTTGCAAATGGGCGGGGTATAATAGCGCAAAGCCCGATACCGCCAGGTATTATAGGTTATCAAGACGGAACAAATAATTATAACAAAATACTTTATAAGATTAAGAATGGAACAGTGGTTAAAAGGAGTATTGATGATGCAAAAATTCTATTAACAAAGGCAGGATATAATAACGGAATAGATAAAAAAACAGGAAAGCCACTGATATTATATTTTGAAGCAACAGGAGCGGGAGCTGACACTTATGCTTTTTTAAACTGGCTAAGGAAACAGTTTAAAAAAATTAATATACAATTAGTCACTAGGGTCACAGACTATAATCGCTTTCAAGAAAAAATGATTAATGGGACTGGTCAAATATTTCAGTGGGGATGGAATGCGGATTACCCAGACCCAGAAAATTTTTTATTTCTTTTACATGGAAAAAATGGAAAAGTAAAATTTGGAGGAGAAAATGCTTCAAACTATAATAGTATTAAGTTTGATTCACTTTTTAAAGAAATGAAAAATATGGAAAATTCTCCGCAAAGGGAAAAAATTATAAAAAGTATGTTGGATATAATTCAGAACGACAGCCCTTGGATTTGGGGCTTTCACCCGAAATCATTTTCTTTGTCGCATAAATGGGTAGAAAATACAGAGTCAAACTTAATGGCAAATAATACTCTTAAGTATAAAAAAATAAATAATATTCTTAGATCTGAGAAAATAAATTTATGGAATAAAGCAAACTTTACATTATTATATATTCTCTTATTTGCTATTTTAATTTTCATAGCTTCAGTCATAATTATGATTAAAAAGAAAGATAAAGAAAAAATTTATGATTAAGTATATCTTTAAAAGAATTATTTATGCTATCCCTATTTTAATAGGGGTTAATTTATTGACTTTTACATTATTCTTTGTTGTTAATTCTCCTGATGAGGTCGCAAGATTGCATTTAGGAAATAAAAGAGTGACTCAAGAGCAAATAACTTCTTGGAATGAAGAAAGGGGCTATAATAACCCGCTTTTTTATAATAGCTCTGAAAGTGGACTAAATTCTTTTAAAGAAACAATTTTTTATGAAAAATCTTTTAAGTTATTTCTTTTTGATTTTGGCATGTCTGATAGTGGGAGGGATATAAAATATGATATCAAAGAAAGAATGTGGCCAAGCTTAGCAATTGCCTTACCATCTTTACTAGTTGGCTTATTTATAAATATAACGTTTGCATTATTTTTTGTATTTTTTAGATCTACAAAAGTCGATTATCTTGGCGTAATATTTTGTGTAGCCCTTATGTCAATTTCAAGTCTATTTTATATTATTGGCGGTCAATATCTTATTAGTAAACTCCTGCACTTAGTTCCAATATCTGGATACGAACATGGTTATGAATCTATTAAGTTTTTGATCCTACCTGTGGTTATTAGTGTTATATATGGTATAGGGTCTGGCACTAGGTGGTACCGCTCTTTATTTCTAGAAGAAATTGAGAAAGATTATGTTAGAACAGCAAAATCAAAAGGTTTGTCAGAAAGCGCAGTACTTTTTAACCATGTTTTTAAAAATGCTTTAATACCAATTCTGACAGGTGTTGTTGTAATACTCCCATTACTATTTTTAGGAAGCTTAATTGTCGAATCATTTTTTGGCATACCCGGCCTTGGAAGTTACACAATCGATGCTATTCAGAGTCAAGATTTTGCAATTGTTCGAGCAATGGTTTTTCTTGGAACTATCCTATATATATTAGGTTTAGTGCTGACAGATATCTCATATACACTTGTTGACCCAAGAGTAAGGTTAAAATAATGTTTACATTTTTATTAACAGACATATTTTTTTATATGATAGTTATTTCAATAATTTTATATGTGAATTATGTTAGAAAAACTCCTGATATTAGAGAAACATGGTCGTACGTTTTTAGAAATAAAACAGGGATTATATCATCCGTAGTACTATTTTTTTTTATTTCAACAGCATTATTAGATTCAATTCATTTTAAAGAAAAGCTATATGATACAGAAGCAGACAAATATGTTTATACGTCTGAAATAAAAAGCTTATTAGATATAATATTGTTGCCTATACATAAGAACTCAGAGAAGAGCTACTCCTCACCATTCTCATCGCATTTATACTCTAAGGAAACAGTAAAATTTACTAATAATAAGGATAAAAGAATATATCCAGATCTTTTATACAAAGGAAATCATAATAAATATTCTGACGATAATGCATATAATATATTTATTACTGGATCTATATCCATTATTAAAATTTTAGTTTTAAGTTTTTTTATTTATATAATTATTTTTAGAAGAGAAATATTCAAAAATAATAGTTTCTTAGATCCCTTAATTAGAAATAAAGTATTTTTTACTTCTTTGTTTTCAATGTCTTTAATAACCATACTATTATATGATCTTGGCTCTCAGTATTATATTTTAGGAACGGATAAAGTTGGAGAAGATGTTTTATATAAAAGTATTAAAAGTATTAGAACAGGAATACTTATAGGAACTTTAACAACAATTGTGATGTTACCATTCGCAATATTTCTCGGAATCTTTGCGGGTTATATTGGAGGTATTGTTGATGATTTTATACAGTATATATATACAACTCTAAATTCAATACCAAGTGTTTTACTTATTGCATCTGCAATCTTAATGCTGCAAGTTTACATGGCTAACAATCCACTAGAATTTGAAAATATATATGAAAGAGCTGATTTAAGATTATTTTTCTTATGCATGATACTTGGACTTACAAGTTGGACAGGGTTATGTCGTTTACTTAGAGGAGAGTCAATGAAGTTAAGAGAAGTTGAGTACGTTCAGGCTTCGCAAACTTTTGGTTTAAATAAGTTTTCAATAATAATTAGGCATATTGTTCCTAATATTATGCATATTGTAATAATCACAGTGGTCTTGGATTTTAGCGCTCTTGTATTAGCAGAAGCAGTTTTATCTTATGTAAATATTGGTGTTGATCCAACAACTTATAGCTGGGGGAATATGATAAACGCAGCAAGACTAGAAATGTCAAGAGAGCCAGTAGTATGGTGGTCGTTATTCTCAGCGTTTTTGTTTATGTTTGTTTTAGTTTTATTTGCAAATCTATTTTCAGATGTTGTAAGAGATGCATTTGACCCGAGAGCTAATAAAAATTATGAATAATTTACTGAAAATAAAAAATTTATGTCTTAATATAAAATCTAATAGCGATGAAGAAATTTTAAAAAATATAAGTTTTGAAATAAAAAAATCAGAAGTTGTATCCCTGATAGGAGAGTCAGGTAGTGGAAAATCACTTACAGCACTTTCAATAATTAGATTGTTAGAAAAATCATGTAAAATAAAAAAAGGAGAAATAATATTTTCCGGTAAAAACATTCTTAGAATAGAAGAAAAAGAAATGAGAATGATAAGGAAAAAAGATATATCCATGATATTTCAAGAGCCAATGAGATCTTTAAATCCTGTAATGAGTATAAGGGATCAACTAAAAGAATCTTACATGGATTATAATAGCAAAGATATTAACCAAGAAATTATTAAAAATTTAATTTCAGTAGGAATTAAAGATGCTGATAGAGTAATTAATTTATACCCTCATCAATTATCAGGTGGGATGAAGCAAAGAGTGATGATTGCAATGGCTATAGCGTGTAAGCCAAAATTACTGATTGCTGACGAGCCTACAACTTCATTAGATGTAACTATTCAAAAACAAGTCCTAGATTTACTTATAGAGCTAAAAGAAAGATTAAATATGGCAATTTTATTCATTACACATGACCTTTCGGTAGCCTCACAGATATCTGACAAAATAATTGTAATGAAAAGTGGGGAGATTATCGAAAGTAATCCTTCTAATATTTTTTTTCAGAATCCTGAAAATTTATATAGCCAATCATTATTAGAATCATCAAGCTATAAAAGGAAATTAAAAAAAAATATTAATTCAGAATCTAGTGATGTTTTAGATGTCAAAAATCTAAAGGTATTTTTTAAAGAAAAAAATTCTATTTTATCAAGAAATTTTTCGTATATTAAAGCAGTTGATGACGTAAGTTTTAAGATTAAACCCGGATCAACACATGCAATAGTGGGTGAATCAGGATCTGGAAAAACTACTATAGCTAAAGCAATAATGGGTTTAAGTCATGTAACATCTGGAAATATTAAAATATGTAACAAAAATGTATTGACTATGAATGGTTTAGAAAAAAGAAATTTTAGAAAAAACTATCAAATGATATTTCAAGATCCGTTTTCTTCACTTAATCCTAGAATGCGAGTTGGAGCTATCATTAAAGAAGGATTATGTTTTTTAAGACCAGAATTAGACACAAAAGATGTTGATAAAATTTTATATGAGATTATAAAAAATGTAGGTTTAGACGAGAGTTCTTTGGGAAAATATCCGCATCAATTTTCTGGGGGACAAAGACAGAGAATTGCAATAGCAAGAGTTTTGGTTCTAAATCCAAAGTTATTAATTTGTGATGAACCAACTAGTTCTCTTGATGTAACAGTCCAAAAACAAGTGCTTGATCTGCTAATGGAAATACAAGATAAAACAAATATTTCTTACCTCTTTATATCACATGATATAAAGCTTATATCCAATATATCAGACACAATATCTGTAATGCATAAAGGAAAGATGGTTGAGAGTGGAATTACCTCTGATATAATCAATAACACTGCTAATGATTATACGAGAAACTTATTGCAATCCGTGCCTCAGATAAAAAAATAAAAATGAACTTTAATACTTGCGAAATAAATAATTGGTATACTACAAACGCTGGCAAAATTAATTCTAAATTAATAATTAGTGCAATAAATAAAATTACCAAGCCTTCGTTTGAAAAAAATATTTTATATATTGGCTCTGAAGTTATTATAAAAGAGCTAATGAATCAAAATTATAATTTTAACAGTTTTTATATCTCAGATTCTCAGAATGCAGATATTATTGCAGAAACGAAAAAACTGCCTTTTCAAGATTCCTCAATAGATTGCGTGATCTTGATACACGCAATTGAAGCAGATAGTAATCATCACGCTGCCTTTAGAGAAGTGAATAGGGTTTTATGTGACGATGGTGAAATTATTTTAGCAAGCTTTAATAGAGTAAGTTTTCTTGGTCTGTATGGACTATTACCAATAAGCTCAATCTTTAAGAAAAGACAATATATTAGTATTTCAAGAATATTGGATTGGATGTCGTTATTTTCATACGATATTAGTAGTATTACTAATTTAAATAAAATACCCCCAGTAAGAAATAAAAAAATTTTAAAAACTTTAAGTTTTCTAAACAATAATCTTTTATCAAAGATAAATTATTTTGGTAATAGCTATGTAATTTATGCAAAAAAAAATACTTATAAATTTATAGCAATAAAAAATTGGCATAAAAAAAATAATATTATACTTGGAAAGTTCTCAAAACCTGCAGTTAATAATAATTATGAAAAATAATATTGTGATTTATACAGATGGTGCATGCAAAGGAAATCCTGGAGAAGGAGGGTGGGGAGCTGTAATTGAAAATAAGAAATCAGTTAATAAGCTATATGGCTATGAAAAAAATACAACAAATAATAGAATGGAAATAGTAGCAGCTATAAAAGCTTTGAAGACGTTTTCTGAAAAATCAGATATTATTATTTATACGGATTCTAAGTATCTAATGAACGGTATAAATGATTGGATAAATAATTGGAAAAAAAATAACTGGAAGACCTCAAATAAAAAGGATGTAAAAAACGTTGATCTGTGGAAAATTATTGATGAGCTGAATCTGAAACATAACATTGAATGGAATTGGGTTAAAGGCCATAGCGGTAATCCTGGAAATGAAATGGCAGATGACTTAGCAAATTTAGCAATATCAAGAAAAAGTGAGAAATTAATATGATTAGGCAAATTGTTCTGGATACTGAAACAACAGGGTTAGATGTTACCAGGAATCATAAAATAATTGAAATTGGTTGCATCGAGCTTATTGATAGAAAATATACTGGTAATAAATTCCATCAATATTTGAATCCAAAAAGAGAAATTGATCAAGGCGCAATGAGTGTTCATGGAATTACTAATGACTTTCTTAAGGACAAACCTCTTTTTAATGAAATAAAAGATGAACTTTTAAATTTTATTAATGGCGCAGAGTTAATAATTCACAACGCTCCATTTGATATAGGCTTTTTAGAGCATGAGTATAAAAAATCAAAACATAAGGTTGAAATTTCTAAAATATGTAAAATATTTGATAGCTTAACTTACGCTAGAAAACTCCATCCAGGTCAAAAAAACAGTCTTGACGCATTATGCAAAAGATATGGCGTAGATAATTCTTCTAGAGATTTTCATGGGGCTCTGTTAGACGCAAGAATTTTAGGTGATGTTTACTTATCAATGACTGGAGGTCAAATATCTTTTGATCTAGCAAAAAGTGAAAGTGAGGAAAAAAAGAGCTTAGATACAAAAAAATATAATGGCAAATCTTTGGTGTATAAAGCAAATGAAAATGAGTTAAGAGATCATAAAGAGCTATGTAATAAAATTGATGAGGAATCGAACGGCAGATGTATTTGGAATATCTCTAAGTTTTGATATAATAATTAAATTCAAATAATAACTAAAGGGCGGAAACTCAGATGGATAAAGTATTTATGTTAATAATCTTGTTAATAGTTGGTTTTTGGGGATTTTTAAAATATAGCGAAGATTCGGGAAACTGGATTGCTACTGGTAATAATGGTGTGATTGGAGAATATAGTAGCTATGTTGATTGTGTAGAAGGTGTTAAATCAACAGGAATGAATTTAGAAACCGAAGTTTTTTCATGTAATAGAGATTAAATTAATTATTTCTTAAATTTGTTTTAGCTAATCGACTTTTTTCAATTGCCCAATCTTTATTTTTTTCTGATTGTCTTTTGTCAAACTTTTTCTTACCTTTAGCTATTCCTAATCTCAACTTCACTTTATTGTTTTTCCAATAAAGTGAGAGTGGAATTAGGGTCAATCCCTCTTTTTGAACTTTGCCAATCAATACGTTTATTTCTTTTTTGTTCAAAAGGAGTTTCCTTGTTCTTGTTGGGTTTTTAATAGTATCTTTATTTATATATGATGGAGGTGTAATATTTGAGCCAATCAATATGATATCCCCTCTAATGATTTTTACATATGCCTCTTTAAGCTGTACTTTTAGCTCCCTAATACCTTTTACTTCCCAGCCTTCAAGTACCATACCAGCTTCCATTTTTTCAAGAATAAAGTAATCATGAGTAGCTTTTTTGTTGACAGCTATAATATTTTCTGTATTTTTAGTTCTTTGTCCCATAGTATTAACAATATTAACATAATAAAAGTATCAATTAATGGCAATAAATAGAACTTCCTCACATGGTGAATGGTCTTCCAGAACAGCATTTATATTAGCTGCGACAGGATCAGCTGTAGGCTTAGGTAATATTTGGAAATTCCCTTATATTGCAGGCGAAAATGGAGGAGGGGCTTTTGTTCTGATTTATATTTTATGCGTTTTATTTATTGGAATTCCAATAATGCTCGCTGAAGTGTATTTGGGGAAAAGGGGTAGATTGAATCCTATTGCATCAATTAAATATATCGCTGACAAAGAAAACAGATCAAAAAATTGGAAAGTTATTGGGCTTTTAGGAATTACGGCAGGCATATTAATATTATCCTACTATGGAGTTATTGCTGGCTGGACAATGGCATATGCTGTTAGAACAGCATTCGGAACATTAAATAATATTGATGCAGCAGGTGCTGCATCTATGTTTACTAACTTAATATCGGATCCTGAAAGATTATTGGCATGGCACACAATATTTTCTATTATTACAGCTATAGTAGTTGCTAAGGGTGTTAAATCTGGATTAGAGAGCGCAGTTGTAAGACTAATGCCGGCATTATTAGTTTTATTATTAGCACTTGTGATTTTTTCTGCTATAGAAGGAGATTTTTATAGCGGTTTAAAATTTATGTTGTACCCTGACTGGAGTCAAGTAACATGGACAACAGTTTTGATTGCTATGGGGCAAGCATTTTTTAGTTTGAGTTTAGGAATGGGTGCACTTATGGTTTATGGTTCTTACTTATCTAGTGAAATCTCTATTCCCGAAACGTGTGTTATTGTTGCCTCTCTTGACACTTTAGTAGCTTTACTTGCTGGATTAGCAATTTTCCCAATTGTAATTTCAAGTGGATTAGAAATGACGCAAGGACCAGGTTTAATATTTCAAACACTAACAGTGGCTTTTGGAGCAATGCCAGGTGGCCAGTTATTTGGTACATTATTTTTTATACTTTTAATTTTTGCAGCTTGGACGTCTTCCATATCTTTAATAGAGCCAA
This sequence comes from Gammaproteobacteria bacterium, assembly GCA_029268385.1. Taxonomy (GTDB): domain Bacteria; phylum Pseudomonadota; class Gammaproteobacteria; order Poriferisulfidales. The sequence continues at coordinate 64,248 of JAQWPG010000010.1, read as the reverse complement.
TGATAATTTGGCTAATAGAAAAGTATAATATAACAAGACTGCGTGCTTCAATTATTGCAGCAGGATTAGCATGGGTAATAGGGATTGGAACAATAGTCTCTTTTAATATTGGATCAGATATAAAATTATTTAATATGACAATATTTGAATTACTAGATTATTTAACATCAAATATTTTGCTTCCAATGGGTGGAATTATGATAACTGTGTTTGTAGGATGGTTATTATCAAAAGAAAATATTGACTCCGAATTGCAAATTAAATCAAACATATTAAGATCGTCTTGGTATTTTTCTGCAAAAATTATAGCACCAATAGCAGTAATCATAGTAATGTTAAATGCTTTGGGATTTAATATTAATATTTTTATGTAAATTAAAAAATGGAAATCAAAAAAGAGGCAATAATACTTGCAGATATAAGAAAAGTTTTCAATATTGTAAATAGAGTAAACTTATATAAAAATTTTGTTCCATTTTGTACAAATTCTTCTATTATCACTGAAGATAAGGATTGTATGGAGGCAAAGTTAGACTTTGATATAAAGGGAATAAAAACTAGCTTCACTACAAGAAATAGCATATGCGAGAATCAATTTATAGAAATGAAGCTCGTAGATGGTCCATTTAAATTCTTAGATGGAAAATGGGAATTCAAAGAAGCTAATGGAAGAACAATTGTAACTTTATATATTAATTATGAGCCTAAGAATAAAATAGTCGAGTATGCTGTTGGCAAATCTCTAGAAAAAATTTCTGGTATTTTAGTTAAATCATTTGTTGAAGAATCAATGAAATAGTTATGGTGAATTCAGAGAAATACATTGAAGTAATTTATGTTAGCTCAAACAACAATATTATTTCAACAAATATTAAATTTATAGATAATTTAACATTAAAAAATGTTCAAGAGCTACTTATTAGTAAGAAAATATTTTCTAAGGATTTCTTGGAAAAAAGATATTTTGGATGTTACGGAAAATTAATCGATTCTAGGTATATTATTAAAGAAAATGATCGTGTAGAAATATTTGATAATTTAAGAATGAGCCCAAATGAAAAAAGAAAATTTAATTTTAAGCAGCATTAATAATTTCCATCAATAACTACTTCATTTGTAATCTTCCAATTATTATTTTCTTTTATTAAAGTTATTTTTTTAGTTACGCTGTCTTTATATTTATCTGACTCATAATTTTGAATAAATTTTACAAAAGCTATTTCTGATTCTTCTATATTAAACTCAATATCGATATTGCTTATAAGTATTTTGATCGATGATTTATTTTTTATTCTATTCTCTCTATCTTTTTTCCATAATTGATGACTGTCAAAATATTCTGAAGTGTAGTCACTAGTATAATATGATAGGTAGCTCTCAACATCTTTATTTTCCCAAGCAGTTGACCAATCATTAATTATTGATTTTACAACATCAAAATCACTTAGCCTCTTTAAGCTTTCTGTTAATTTATTTTTGTTGCCTTCTGTGTCTTTAATATTTTTTTTAGTGATACTACTTAATTCAGTTTTATTAGGGTTTGTTGAATCTTTATTGTTATCTATTAAACTTTCTTTTTTATTGTTTATCTTTATTTCATCTTCTTCGATATTTTCTATTTCACTACTTTGATTGATTTCTTTTGATTGCTTTTTATCTTTAATTTCTGTTTGTAATTCTACATCGTCAAAAATATTATTATCTAATGAAGCTATTTCATTATTTAATTTAGGTAATTCATTATTTGCTTCGTTTACCTCAAATAGACCATCATTATTTTTTGAAATTCTTTTCATACTAATAACTATATCTTCTTTAAAAAATATACTAATCATGTTTAGTTGTGTTTCTTCAGGATCTCTTTTTCTATAATATACATAATCCCATCTATCCTTATTAAAAATATTATTAAGTACTGGTTCACCCAATAAGAAAGCTACTTGCTCTCTTGTCATTTTAACTTTTAGTGAGTCAACTTTACTTTCATCAATAACATTTCCTTGTTGCACAAGAACTCGATAACTCTTTAATTGAGCATTTTCTGGCAGGAGTTGGCATCCCGATACCATTATTATTATTGTTATTATTGTGGATAGTTTGAAAAATTTCATTTTTTTTTGTGTATTGTTTCCATAAATAAGGATAATATAGTAATTATGAGTAATATAGAATTAAAAAATGCAGGTTTAAAAGTAACATTACCTAGAGTTAAAATACTTAGTAAGCTTGAAAATGCTAAAAATCACCATATGTCTGCAGAAGATATATATAGAGAGTTGATTGCTGATGGAGAGGTGATAAGTCTGGCAACCGTCTACAGAGTTTTAACACAATTTGAAGCTGCTAAAATAGTAATTAGGCATCATTTTGATTCTGATAATAATAGTCAGGCAGTTTTTGAGCTAAACCATGGCGATCATCATGACCATATGGTTTCATTAAAAACCGGCAAAGTTGTAGAATTTTATGATGAAATAATAGAAAATAGACAAAAAGAGTTAGCAAAACAATATAATTTTAAAATATTAGATCATAGTATGATCCTGTATGGCGAGTTCTCTGATGAAGAATAGAAGTTCTTTTTAAAAATATAAATATTGAAATAATAATTTTATGAAAAGAAAAATTGGGAAAGCAGCTATTATTTTAGGATCTTTGGCGCTAATATGGCTTATTCTTGGTATGATTGATGTCGTTCCATTTTTGATAGAACTGCCACAAGAAACAAGTATAAGAGCACATGCATCTTTAGCAGTAATTTTCTTACTCATAGGGTCTTGGGCTTTTTGGAATGAAGATTAATTTTTTTGAATAGGATTTTATTATGTTGAAAATTTCAGATATATGTATTTTACTCTCAGTTGCGGTTGCATTTGTAACAACGGCATTTCTTTGGTTTCAAGGCGTTGATACAAAACAAGAGGCATTATTTACTGCAACATGGATCCCATCAATTTTAGCTTTTGCTATTTACTTTAAAATAATAACTAGGAAGGGTTGATTATGGATGACTCGCTAATCTTTTTTACTGGCTGCTTTTGTTTTGCTCTTGCTATAGCTGGTGCAATAATGACTGTTATAGAATTCAAGCGTTTAGAAAAAAAAGATAAAAAGTAGCGCATTTTAATAAAAATATATTTAGCTAATAAGCTCTTTTGCAAGCTGCAATGTTTTTTCTGTTAATTTAATTCCACCAATCATTCTTGCAAGTTCATTTACTCTCATTTCGTTATCTAAGTATGTAAGCCTTGTAGTTGAAATATTTTTATCCTTTGAAACGAGATAATGATGTTTTGATTTTGCGGCAACTTGAGCTAAATGTGTGACACATAATACCTGAGTATTTTCTGATAATTTTGAAAGGTGAGCTCCAAGTACTTCTGAAGTTGCACCACCAATACCAGTATCAATTTCATCAAAAATCATAGTTTCACAATCATTATTAGATCTTGTTTCTAATTGAATAATTAGACTAAGTCTTGATAATTCACCACCTGAAGCTATTTCACTCAATGGAAGTAATTTTGATTTTTTATTTGTTTTTATTAAAAAAATCACTTTGTCATATCCATTTTTATTAACCAAATTTTTGTCTGTTGTTATATCAATTTTAAATTGGCAATCAGTCATACCAAGTTTTTTTAATTCCTCACTAATCTTTTTTTCTAATATTACAGACTCTTTTATCCTTATTGCTGATATTTCTTTAGCAATATTGTGATAATTTAAAATATTTTCTTCAATTTTTTTATTTTTATTATCGATATTATCTTTATTTATTATTAAATTATTTAATAAATCTTGTTTGTCATAAAGAATTTGAATTAAATCTTTTTCATTCACACCATATTTTCTTGAGAGATTATTAAGAGATTTTATTTTTTCATTCAGCAAAGCAAGTTTTTCATTATCAACATTTATTGAATGTTCGTATTTTTCTAACATCTTTGATAAATCTCTAACTTCTTCTTGAATATTGATATTGGCACTCTGAATATCATCTGTGTTTTTATCTATATTTTTAATATCTTCTAAATTTTTGTTAACATCTGAAAGTAATGAACTAATATTTAAATTATTTTCACTTTCTATTAGGCTTTTGCATTGATTAATCTTATTTATTAAAATATCTGCATTACTTAGTTTTCTGTAATCTTCATATATTTTTTCGTAATCGTCTGGTTCTAACGCTTCATTTTCAAGTTCTTTTACTTCGTATTCTAGTAACGATACTTTTTCTTTATATTCTTCTGGAGTCAAAGCTGTTTCAGAAAGTGATTTGTTTATATTATTTATATCTGAGAGTAAATTTTTAATACATAACTTTTTTTCACCTATATTAATAAAGTTATCAAGTCTATTTCTTTGCTCGTCAGATGATAATATTAATTGATTTTCATGCTGACCATGTATATCAATTATTAAATCCCCTATTAACCTTGCAGTACCGGAGCTCACTAGCTTATCATTTATATAAATTTTTGAAATATTCTTTATGTTTATTTTTCTTCTAAAAACACAATTGTTCTCGTCCATCAAATCTTTTTCTTTAAGAATTTCTAAAATATTTTTATTTAATATACTAAAGTGACATATTATTTCCGTATCTAGACTGTTGTTCCTTGATATCTTGCTTATTTTTTTGTTACCAAATACTGTATTTATTGCATCAATAAGGATCGACTTCCCAGCGCCTGTTTCGCCAGTTAGCACTGACATATTTTCATGGAAATCTATTTCTATCTCATCAATAATTGCAAAATTTTTGATATAAATACTTGATAACATAAATTTTTAAGGTTTGTATCCCCACCCTAACTTTTCTCTCAGTATAGAAAGGAAGTTTATTCCTGGAGGCTGAATGAGTTTAAGTGTAACTTCTCCTTTGCTTATTCTAATTGTATCATTTGCTTCTATGGGGACGTTAATTTGACCATCAAAAGTAACGCTAGCGTTTGTATGTGATTTGTCAGACAGCTTAATTTCTACAGCACTATTCATATTGATTACTATTGGTCTATTGCTAAGTAAGTGTGGGCATATTGGCACCATTACCAACGCTTCCATAGTGGGTTCCAATATAGGACCGCCGCTTGATAAAGAATATGCAGTTGACCCTGTTGGAGTTGAAACAACTAGACCATCAGCATTCACAGTATAAAGTTTTTCGCCATTGAGAGTGGTATCCATTTCAATCATTCTGACGGCATCTTTACTATGAACAACAACGTCATTAAAAGAAATATTTTTTGAGATTTCTTTTCCATTTCTCAATACTGTTCCAATAAGTGATATTCTTTCATCTACCGTATAATTATTAGATAAGATACTTTCTAAATTTTCTTCAATATGATTTGGAGATATATCTACTAGAAAACCCAATCTGCCTCTATTGATACCGCAAATTGGTATGTTTGCTATTGCTAATTCTTGAGCAGATCTTAAAAGAGTTCCATCACCACCAATAATAAAAGCTATATCACATTTATTTTTCATTTCATTAATATCAGAAGAAGTCTTATCTTTTAATAAAATACTTGAGTTGTTATCTAAAAAATAGCTAATATTCTTTTTATCTAAATAATTTATTACCGTATCTAGACTATCTTTTACGCTATAGTCGTCAATTTTAGAGATAATTGCGATATTTTTAAACATTAGAAACAGCCCCCTTTTTTTTCTTATAACATTAACATATAAGTATTATAATATATTTTATAATATTATATTATTAAAAAAAAACTTATAATTTATTATGGAAAGCTTAAACACAAGACAAGAGTTACTATTAAAAGCACTCATTGAAAGCTTTATTTCTGATGGGCAGCCAGTTGGCTCTTCAAAGCTTTCTAAAGCATCAGATATCGGTATTAGTTCTGCAACAATAAGAAATGTATTTGTTGATTTAGAAGATCTTGGTTATATATATTCACCACATAAGTCAGCAGGAAGAGTTCCAACAGAATTAGCATACAGAATGTTCGTTGATAAAATGATCAAAGTGCAACCGGTAAATAATAATTTAATAGAAAAATTAAAATTAAATTTGACACAGGATGCAGAAAGAAAAAATATTGTTAAAAGCACAAATGAGCTTTTGTCCAATATAACAGGATTGGCTGGCATAATTTCGCTACCAACGCATAAAAATATGGAATTAAAACAGATTGATTTTTTGAAACTAAGTGATAATAAAATACTGGCAATATTAATCAATAAAAATAATGATGTTGAGAATAAAATTATTAATTTAGAAAAAAATTATAATTCATCAGAGTTGCAAGAGGCATCAAACTATTTAAATACTATTATATCTGGACAATCTGTTCACCATATCAGAAAAATTTTATTAAATGAGTTAGATGATATGAGAAAAGATATGAATAGTATAATGTCATCAGCAATAACATTCGGAAAAAAATTATTTTTAGAAACAAATGAAATTCAAAAAAACGATGATCTTTTTGTAAGTGGCCAAACAAGATTAATGAATTGCGAAGAATTATCAGATATAGAGAAGTTAAAAACTTTATTCGAGGCGTTTAGTGAGAAAAATAATATTTTGCACTTACTGGATAAAAGTATATCTTCGGATGGCGTAAAAATATTTATTGGCGCAGAATCTGGTTATAATGTTTTAGACGATTGTAGCGTTATAAGCGCACCATATGAATTTGATAATGATGTGGTTGGAGTATTAGGAGTAATTGGGCCAAAAAGAATGGCCTATGATAGAGTAATACCAATTGTAGATATAACAGCAAAATTATTGACAGAGGCCTTGAAATCTTCAAAGTAAGCCTTATATAGATATTACTAGTTTAAAAACATAGGGATCCCATGAAAAAAGATGAAAATAAAGATGTTTCTATAAAAGAACAAGATCTTCCCGTCGAAGATGAAGTTTTAGAAAATGATAAAGAAAATGATAAAAATGAAGAAAAAGATGAAAAAACTTTGTTGACTGAAGAAATTGCAAGTTTAAATGATTTATTGCTTAGATCAAAAGCAGAGTTAGATAACTTTCAAAAGAGAACTGTAAAACAAATTCAGCAAGCTCAACTGTACTCAACAGAAAAATTATCTGCAGAATTAATGGTTATAATGGACAGCCTTGAAGCAGCTGAGAAGCTGTCAACTGACCCAAATCTAAAATTAGATGATCTTGTTGAGGGTAATAACTTGTTGCTAAAAACTACAAAAGAGGTTTTTGATAAGCTTGATATTGAAGAAATAAACCCATTAAATGAAAATTTTGATCCAGAATATCATCAAGCAATGGCAACAAAAGAATCAGAAATTTCAGAGAATATTGTTTTAGAAGTTATGCAAAAAGGCTATAAATTAAAGTCAAAGTTATTAAGACCAGCCCTAGTAATTGTTTCTAAAAAAAATCAATAAACCCTTGATTTTTTACAATGTGTCCACATATATATCTTAACTAAGATATTAACTAAATAAAGAGGTTTAAAATGGGTAAAATTATAGGTATTGATTTAGGTACAACAAATTCATGTGTTTCAGTAATGGAAGGTGATAGGCCAAAAATTATTGAAAACAGCGAAGGCGATAGAACCACACCTTCAGTAGTTGCGTTTACAGATGCGGAAACCCTGGTTGGGCAGTCGGCAAAAAGACAATCTGTAACAAACCCAGAAAAAACTGTATACGCAATAAAGAGATTTATAGGAAGAAAATTTACTGACTCAGAAGTACAAAAGGATAAAGCTATTTTACCGTATTCCATTGTTAAGGCAGATAATGGTGATGTATGGATTCAAATCGACGATAATAAAATGGCGCTCCCAGAAATATCAGCAAAAGTTTTAATGAAAATGAAAAAAACTGCCGAAGAATATTTAGGTTCAGAAGTTACAGATGCTGTTATTACTGTCCCAGCATATTTTAATGACTCTCAAAGGCAGGCGACTAAAGACGCGGGTAAAATTGCTGGCTTAAATGTTCAAAGGATTATTAACGAGCCAACAGCAGCAGCAGTTGCGTATGGCCTTGATCAAAAAAAGGGAGATAAAAAAATAGCTGTTTATGATCTTGGTGGCGGGACATTTGATGTTTCTATAATTGATATATCTGATATTGATGGAGAAAACCAAATAGAAGTTTTATCTACTAATGGTGATACTCAACTTGGCGGAGAAGATTTTGATTCAAAATTAATAGATCATATAGTTGGGGAATTTAAAAAAGAACAGAGTTTTGATTTAAGATCTGACCCATTGGCGCTTCAAAGATTAAAGGATGCATCTGAAAAAGCTAAGATAGAATTATCAAATGGTCAACAAGCTGATATCAATATTCCTTATATTACTGCTGATGCAAGTGGTCCAAAACACTTAAATATGAAAATTACTAGAGCGTTATTTGAATCTATGGTTGAAGATTTAGTAAAGAGAACTATAACTCCATGCGAAGTCGCTCTAAAGGATGCAAAGCTTTCTAAAAGCGATATCGATGACGTCATACTTGTTGGTGGGCAAACAAGAATGCCTTTAGTTCAAAAAGTAGTTAAGGAATATTTTGGAAAAGAGCCTAGAAAAGATGTTAATCCTGACGAAGCTGTGGCTGCTGGAGCAGCTATTCAAGGTGGAGTTTTAGCTGGGGATGTTACAGATGTATTGTTATTAGATGTCACACCATTGTCTCTTGGAATTGAGACTATGGGAGGCATTATGACAAAATTAATAGAGAAAAACTCGACTATTCCTACAAAGCAAAACCAGACATTTTCAACAGCTGAAGATAATCAAACTGCAGTAACAGTGCATGTTCTTCAAGGTGAAAGAGATATGGCTTCAGGTAATAAATCTTTAGGTCAGTTTAATCTTTCTGATATTCCTCCAGCACCGAGAGGAATGCCACAAATTGAAGTTACTTTTGACATTGATGCAAACGGAATATTAAATGTTTCTGCAAAAGATAAAGCAACTAATAAAGAGCAATCAATAATTATTAAGTCATCGAGTGGTTTGTCAGATGACGAAATTGAAAAAATGGTAAAGGATGCAGAGCTGCACGCTGAAGAAGATAAAAAATTCCAAGAACTTGTTAGCATAAAAAATCAAGGAGATGCCTTGGTGCATGCAACTAATAAATCCTTAGAGGAACTTGGGGAAAAAGTCACAGAAGATGATCAAAAAAATATCAAGGAAAAAAATGCTGCATTAGTTGAAGCTTTGAAAACCGAAGATAAGGATTCTATTGAGAATTGTATTAAAGAACTTTCAGAGGCTTCTGCAAAAATGGCTGAAATGATGTATGCTGAACAGGCAGAAAAGGCTAAACAAAATGACGGTTCGCCTGATAACGATGCAAATTCTGATTCAAGCAATGAGTCAGATGTTGTTGATGCAGAGTACAAAGAAGTTAATGACGATAAAAAATAATCAAAGAATATAATTGAGCAGATATGGATTACTACGAAGTTTTAGGTCTTAGTAAGGGAGCATCTGGTGGTGAAATAAAAAAAGCTTTTAAAAAAAAAGCTATGAAATATCACCCAGATAGAACTGGAAATGACAAAGTAGCTGGAGAAAAATTTAAGGAAGCCAAGGAAGCTTATGATGTGCTTTCTGATCCGCAAAAAAAATCAATGTATGACCAATATGGCACAACTGATTTTGGTGGAGGCGGTGGACCTAGCGGAGGTTTTAATACTTCAGGTTTTGGTGACGTTTTCGAGGATATTTTTGGCGATATCTTTGGTGGTAATCAATCTAGAGGCGCATCTCAAAGATATAAAGGCGCAGATCTAGAATACGAGTTAAGTTTAACACTAGAAGAAGCAGCTTTCGGTATTGAGAAGTCAATAAATATTAAAACAAAAGATTCGTGTGATTCATGTAATGGTTCAGGAGCAAAATCAGGGTCTAAGCCAGTCTCATGCTCTATGTGCAATGGTGTTGGACAAGTAAGAGCTCAACAAGGTTTTTTTACAATTCAGCAAACCTGCCCAACATGCGCAGGCAAAGGAACCGTCATATCAAATCCATGCTCTAAATGCTATGGAAGTGGCGCAATGGATATTAATAAAGAAATTTCAGTTTCTGTACCTGCTGGAGTTGATAATGGAGATAGAGTTAGATTAGCAGGAAAAGGTGAGGCGGGAATTAATCAAGGACCTCCAGGTGATTTATTTATAAGAATTAATCTATTAAAACATTCAATCTTTAAACGAGATGGTACAAACTTATACTGTGAGATACCTCTATCTTTTGCCGAAGCGGCATTAGGATCTGAAATAGAAATACCAACATTAAGCAACAATAAAGTATCTATTGATATTCCTCCCGGCACTCAAACAGGCAAATATTTTAGATTAAAGGGAAAAGGAGTTAAGTCAGTAAGAGGTGGTGGGGTAGGTGATCTAATGTGCTCTGTACAAATTGAAACGCCCGTTAACTTATCTGAAGAACAGAAAAATTTATTATCTCAGTTTGATGATAAACTCAAGAATAGTAAGAAAAAACATAGCCCAAAGTCAGAATCTTGGATTGATGGGGTAAAAAATTTCTTTAAATAGAAATTTTCTTTTAGCCCTAACCAAACTCTATGTTAATATAATGTAATTTTAATAATCACAGACTAATAATGCCTATAAATGTTTGCATACCTGGAATTTCTGGAAAAATGGGAATTGAGATAGCAAAACTAGTCTTATTAGATGCATCTAATATGAGGCTATCATCAGGTGTTGTTAGAGATCAATCAAAATCTATTGAAAGTCTATCAAGCTTAGATAACAAAATAATTTCTGAAGATTTAGAACAGGCAGTTTCTGACTGTGATGTATGTATTGACTTTACAAGGCCAGAATACTCTATGAAAATTTTACAGGCATGTGTAACAAATAATAAAAAAATAGTTATTGGTACTACTGGTTTTTCTAAAGAGCAAATTAAAAAAATAGAAAATGCTAGTAAAAAAATATCAATCTTAAAAGCTTCAAATATGAGTATAGGTATAAATTTATGTTTAAAAATAGTTGAAAATATTTCATCTTCTATTGGAGATATATCAGATATTGATATTATTGAGCATCACCATAAACATAAAGTTGATATGCCGTCAGGAACTTCCCTAGCATTTGAAGATGCTATTAAAAATAATCTTGTTAATAAAAAAGATGTTAAGCATCATTGCTTGAGAGTAGGTAATGTCGTTGGAGATCATATGGTTAAATTCACTTTAGAAAATGAATCTATAGAAATAAACCACAGAAGTTTTGATAGGAAAATTTTTGCCGAAGGTGCGATTTTAGCATCAAGATGGATCTCTAACAAAGATAAAGGGTTGTATACAATGAGTGACGCGCTTTCATTATAAACCGCGTTGATTAAATTAAACAATTAATAGGAAACACTTTTGCAACAAGCAATTTTAATCTTAGAGAACGAAGAAATTTTTTACGGTCAATCAGTTGGTTATAAAGCAGACTCATATGGTGAAATAGTTTTTAATACAGCGATGACCGGATACCAAGAAGTTGTCTCAGATCCTTCATATAAAAATCAAATAATCACTTTTACTTACCCCCATATAGGTAATGTTGGTATTAATAAAGATGATGAAGAATCAAATTCATCCTATGTAAGTGGATTAGTGTTAAGTGAGGTGCCAACTAAATCCTCTAACTGGAGATCAAAAATAGATTTCTTGGATTACTTAAAAGAAAAGAAAATAGTTTGTATAGCAGATTTAGATACTAGATATATAGCTTCTATTATAAGAAATAAAGGCGCTATGAACGCATGCATTATTCACAATGAAAAAGATATAAAAAAAACTAAAAAAGAGTTAGCTAGATATTCAGGAATTATTGGTTCTGAACTTGCATCAAAAGTCTCTTCAAAAAAGAAGTATGTATTTAATGAAAATATTTTTCAGCATTGTGATAGAAAGTCTTCCGGCAAGAAAAAGCTTAAAGTGGTTGCTTACGATTTTGGAGTTAAAAAAAATATACTTCGTATTTTAAATTCTATGGATTGTGAGGTTGAAGTAGTTCCAGCAAAAACAACAGCAGATGAAATTTTATCTTTAAAACCAAATGGAATATTTTTATCAAATGGTCCGGGAGACCCAGAACCATGTGAGTTTGCAATAAAAACAATTAAAGAGCTTTTTGAATACAGTATTCCTATATTTGGAATTTGTTTAGGCCATCAATTAATTTCTTTAGCAAGCGGAGCAAAAACAGAAAAAATGAAGTATGGTCATCATGGGGCAAACCATCCGGTAATAGATTTAAAAACCGGCAAGGTTATGATTACTAGCCAAAATCACGGATTTGTGGTTGATGAAAAATCTTTGCCAAAATCATTTGTGGTTACTCATAGATCGTTATTTGATAATACTATACAAGGAATAAAGCATAAAAAATTTCCAATATTTAGTTTTCAAGGCCATCCAGAGGCGTGCCCAGGACCACAAGATGTTAATTATTTATTTAAAGATTTTATTAATTTTATGAAGAAGAGTATAAATGCCAAAAAGAAATGATATTAAAAAAATATTAATCTTGGGAGCTGGGCCAATTGTTATTGGTCAAGCATGTGAATTTGATTACTCTGGTGTGCAAGCTTGTAAAGCCTTAAAAGAAGAAGGTTATTCAGTTATTTTAGTTAATTCAAATGTAGCGACAATAATGACTGATCCAGAAATGGCTGATGCAACTTACATCGAGCCTATTAATCACTCAATTGTAGAAAAAATTATTAAGATAGAAAAGCCAGATGCAATTTTGCCAACTATGGGCGGGCAAACTGCATTAAATTGCGCATTAGATTTAGATAGGTTGGGTATCTTAAAAAAATATAATGTTGAGATGATTGGAGCTTCAAAAAAAGCAATCGACTTAGCCGAAGATAGAGCTCAATTTAAAGAAGCAATGAAAGAAATCAATTTAGATAGCGCAAAGTCTTTTGTCGTGGGCGAAATCAACGAAGCTATCAATAAGCAAAAAGAAATAGGTTTCCCAATTATTATAAGGCCATCGTTTACACTTGGAGGTAGCGGTGGAGGCATAGCATATAATATGGAAGAATTTATTGAAATATCAAAAAGAGGGCTTGACGTATCTCCAACAACAGAGATTCTTTTAGAGGAGTCTTTACTGGGTTGGAAAGAATATGAGATGGAGGTTGTTAGAGATTCTAATGATAATTGTATAATTATATGTGCTATAGAAAACTTTGACCCAATGGGCGTTCACACTGGGGACTCAATCACAGTAGCCCCTGCGCAAACGCTTACAGATAAAGAATATCAAATCATGAGAAATGCATCTATTGCAATTCTACGAAAGATAGGCGTTGATACTGGTGGATCAAATGTTCAATTTGCTGTAAATCCAGAAAATGGAAAGTTAGTTGTCATAGAAATGAATCCAAGAGTTTCAAGATCTTCAGCGTTAGCTTCGAAAGCAACTGGTTTTCCAATTGCTAAAATTGCCGCAAAACTTGCAGTGGGATATTCGTTAGATGAATTAAAAAATGAAATAACTGGGGGCGCTACACCAGCATCGTTCGAGCCAACTATTGACTATGTAGTAACAAAAATTCCTAGATTTGCTTTTGAAAAGTTTCCAAATGCAAACAATAGATTAACAACTCAAATGAAATCAGTTGGAGAAGTAATGTCGATTGGAAGAAATTTTCAAGAATCATTACAAAAAGCATTATCAAGTTTAGAGTTAGACATAAGCGGACTTGATAAACTAGAAGAATTTAAAGAAATGGATGACTTTAAATTTGAATATGAGTTGAAGGAACCAGGACCAAGTAGAATATTATATGTAGCAGAAGCATTTCGAAAAAAATATACAGTCGCTGAAGTGCACAAAATTTCGAGTATAGATCCATGGTTTTTAGAGCAAATATATGATTTGATCGAAATAGAAAAAGCAATATCATGTAAAAAGATTAAAGATTTATCATCAAAAGATCTTTTGTTTTATAAGAAAAAAGGTTTCTCGGATATTAAAATTGCAAACCTCATGAGCACCACTCAACATGTGGTTAGAAAAAAAAGAATAAAAAATAATATCAAACCAGTTTACAAAAGAGTAGACACATGCGCCGCGGAATTTCCTACCACAACGTCATATTTATATTCTTCATATGAGCAGTTTTGCGAATCATCTCCTTCAAATAATAAAAAGATTATTGTAATTGGTAGTGGTCCTAATAGAATTGGGCAGGGTATAGAGTTTGATTATTGTTGTGTACACGCTTCAAAAGCTGCACAAGAGTTGGGTTTTGAAACAATAATGATTAATTGTAACCCAGAAACTGTTTCGACAGATTATGATACTTCAGACAGATTGTATTTTGAACCTATAACTCTTGAAAGCGTCTTGAATATTGTAGATATAGAAAAACCAGACGGGGTTATCGTTCAATACGGCGGGCAAACACCGTTAAAATTAGTTAATGATTTAACTAAATTCGGAGTGCCAGTTATAGGAACCTCTTCTGAATCTATTGATGCTGCTGAAGATAGAGAGAAATTTAAAAATATATTAAAAGACATAGATGTTCTCCAACCTGCAAACAGTACGGCAAGAAATAAAAAACAAGCACTTGAAGAAGCTGAAAAAATTGGTTATCCAATAATTGTTAGACCATCATATGTTTTAGGTGGAAGAGCCATGGAAGTTATATATGAGCCAAAAGAGCTTAAAAAATATATAACTGAGGCTGTAAGAGTATCTAATGATGCACCAGTATTAATAGATAAGTTTTTGAATGAAGCAATTGAAATAGATGTCGATGCTGTTCGAGATCTTAAGGGCGATGTTTTCATAGCTGGAATAATGCAGCATATTGAAGAGGCGGGCGTTCATTCTGGAGATTCCGCATGCTCAATACCAACTTATTCAATAAGTAAAGTGCAAATAAAATTAATCAAAGAAATCACTATAAAGATGGCGAATAAACTAGATGTAAAAGGACTAATGAATGTTCAGTTTGCAATAAAAGATAAAAATATATTTGTTATTGAAGTTAATCCTAGAGCATCAAGGACAATTCCATTTGTTTCTAAATCTATAGGTATATCTGTTGCAAAAATAGCAGCTAAATGTATGCTTGGAGTAAGTATTAAAAAGCAAAAACTACCCAAGAATATCAAGCACAAACTTTGCTTTGTTAAAGAAGTAGTTTTTCCTTTTTTAAAATTCCCGGGCGTTGATCCAATTTTAGGTCCAGAAATGAAATCAACTGGCGAAGTCATGGGTATTGGAAAAAATTTCGGTGAAGCTTTTGCTAAATCTCAAATCGCAACTAATGTAATAATTCCTGAAAAAGGAACCGCTTTTATAAGCGTAAAAAATGAAGATAAAAAATACATTATTGATGTTGCCAAAAAACTTATAAAGTTAAAATTTAGCTTGATCGCAACAGAAGGAACACAAAAATTTTTAAATAAAAATAACGTAGAATGCAAAAGAGTTAATAAAGTAAGAGAGGGAAGAACACACATAGTTGATATGATTAAGAACAATCAGATAGACTTAATAATAAACACAACTCAAACAAAGCAAGCTATAACAGATTCATATTTGATAAGAAGAGAAGCATTGCAATATAAAGTTTGCTATACAACGACAGTGGCAGGCGCTAATGCATTAGTTGACGCAATATCCTACTCTAAGAATCTTAGTGTGTATAAACTCCAAGATATTTTTAAGCTTGCGTAAAAACCACATCATCTTCATAATTAATGCATGGATAAATTTCCAATAACAGTAAACGGTCAAAAAAAGCTTAGAGACGAGCTAGATTTTCTTACAAATGTAGAAAGACCAAAAATAATAGATTCTATCTCTGTAGCAAGAGAGCATGGTGACTTAAAAGAAAACGCAGAATATCATGCGGCTAGAGAACAACAAAGTTTTGTGGAAGGAAGAATTAAAGATATTAAACTAAAGCTTTCTAATGCAGAGATTGTTGACCCTAAAAAAATAACATCAAGCAAGGTTGTTTTTAGTGCTACCGTAATTCTTTTTGATTTTGACAACGAAAAAGAAATTACATATTCAATTGTTGGTGATGATGAAGCTGATATTAAAAAAAGCATGATTTCTATTAACTCACCTATAGCAAGAGCTCTAATTGGTAAAGAGGAAAACGATGTTGCGTCCGTGGAGACTCCAAGTGGAAAAAAAGAATTTGAGATATTAAACATATCTTATGAGTAAAAAATCTTCAAAATGGTATAAAAATCATATAAATGACGAATTTGTCAAACTTGCCAATAAAGAAAATTGGCGATCAAGAGCAGTATTTAAATTAAAAGAAATAGATGAAAAGTATAATTTAATAAAAGCTAACTCAAGAATTTTAGATCTTGGGAGCGCTCCGGGTGGATGGAGCCAATATGCTTCTCAAAAACATAAAAATATAGAAATTCTTGCTATTGATCTTCTCTATATGGAAGATTTGGAAAATGTAAATTTTGTACAATCAGATATAGAAGATTTTTCGGATAATTATCTAAAAAACGACAGTTTCGATAAAATTGACCTTGTAATGTCAGATATTGCCCCTAATATAAGTGGTATAGAGAGTGCAGATGTTCCAGCAATGTTAAATTTAGCTGATATGGTTGTCGAGATAGCATTAAATGTACTTAATAACTCTGGAAATTTGCTTATAAAATTATTTCAGGGGAAAGGAACTGACGATTATTTGAGAGAGATTAGAGGACATTTTGATAAAGTTAGGATAATTAAACCAAAGGCTTCGAGATCGAATAGTAGAGAAATATATATGTTGGCAACTAATTTAAAAAACGAATTAATAACGCAGGATTAATAATTATGAATGATATGTTAAAAAATATGTTGGTGTGGATAGTGATTGCTGTAGTAATTATGTCAGTGTTTAATAATTTTGCACCACAAAAAGAGAGTTCTACAAACCTTTCGTATTCAGAATTTATTAATCAGGTAAAAGACAATCAAATAGAAAGCGTTCTAATCGAAGCTGATGGAAAAACAATATCCGGAACATACAAGAACGGAACAAGCTTTTTAACTTATGGTTTAAATGACCCCAAACTAGTTGATGACCTATTATCTAATAATATTGAAATTCTTACCGAGCCCCCAGCAAAACCATCATTGTTTTTACAAATTTTAATACAATGGTTCCACATGTTGCTTCTTATAGGAGTCTGGTTGTTCTTTATGAGGCAAATGCAAGGTGGGTCAGGTGGCAAAGGAGCCATGTCATTTGGGAAAAGTAAAGCTAAGATGATGACAGAAGAGCAGAATAAAGTAACTTTTGCAGATGTTGCTGGTGTAGAGGAAGCTAAGGAAGAAGTGGAAGAACTGGTTGATTTTTTAAAAGACCCATCAAAATTTCAAAAGCTTGGTGGAAAAATTCCAAAAGGCGTATTAATGGTTGGCTCACCAGGAACAGGAAAAACTCTATTGGCGAGAGCTATTGCTGGAGAAGCAAAAGTTCCATTTTTTACAATTTCTGGATCAGATTTTGTTGAAATGTTTGTGGGTGTTGGAGCATCGAGAGTAAGAGATATGTTTGCTCAGGCCACAAAACACGCACCTTGTATTATTTTCATTGACGAAATTGATGCTGTTGGAAGACATAGAGGGGCAGGAGTTGGTGGCGGGCATGATGAAAGAGAACAAACTTTAAACCAGTTATTAGTTGAGATGGATGGATTTGAAGGTCACGAGGGAACAATAGTTATAGCAGCAACTAACAGGCCCGACGTTTTAGATCCAGCACTACTTCGCCCAGGAAGGTTTGACAGACAAGTAGTGGTTCCTCTTCCTGATATCAGGGGAAGAGAACAAATACTTAAAGTTCATATGAGAAAAGTACCAATTGCAGATGATGTTGTGCCATCAATTATCGCAAGAGGAACTCCTGGTTTTTCTGGCGCAGACTTAGCTAATCTAGTAAATGAGGCGGCATTATTTTCCGCTAGGGCTAACAATACTAAAGTTGGTATGAATGAATTTGAGCTAGCTAAAGATAAAATTATGATGGGTGCCGAGAGAAAATCAATGGTAATGAGTGAAGATGAAAAGAAACTTACTGCATATCATGAGTCTGGACATGCGATTGTTGGAAGATTAGTGCCCGAACATGATCCAGTTCACAAAGTAACAATTATTCCAAGAGGAAGAGCTTTAGGGGTAACAATGTTTCTACCTGAAGACGATAGGTATAGTAATAATAAACAAAGACTAGAAAGTCAAATATGTACTCTATACGGCGGAAGAATTGCAGAAGAATTAATTTATGGAAAAGACAAGGTAACCACTGGGGCATCTAACGATATAGAGAGAGCTACCGAGATTGCAAAAAATATGGTTACCAAGTGGGGCTTGTCTGAAAAAATGGGCCCAATGTCCTACTCAGATGACGAGGGTGAAGTTTTTCTAGGTCGTTCAGTAACACAGACAAAAACTATGTCAGATGATACTGCAAACGATATAGATTCTGAAGTTAGGTTATTAATTAATAAGTCGTATTCTGCAGCCACAAAAATGATTAAAGATAATATGGATAAGTTGCACGCAATGACAGATGCATTAATGACATATGAAACTATAGATAAAGACCAGATTGATGATATTATGGCTGGAATCAAACCTCGCCCACCAAAAGGATGGGATGATAAAAATGATGATGATGACAAATCTTCTTCTAACAGTAGTGATATTAAAGAATCAGGTTTTTCTGATCCAGCAAGCAATCACTAACAAATATTGTGTCTAAGCGGTACTTTGGCACAGATGGAATCCGTGGTGAGTTCGGAAAAGCACCTTTAACAAAGAACTTCTTTGTGCTTTTGGGGGCTGCAATTGCAAAATCTCTTCTTAAATCCAAAGAAAGTAAAAAAAGTGTAATCTTTGGATGCGATACTAGAGAGTCTTGTGAAAAAATTATTAGGCTAATATCATTGGGTATGAGCAACGAAGGCTGCAAGCTCAGTAATGCCGGAATAGTCCCTACTCCAGCAATCGCATTTTATACAAAAAAAAATAATTATGATCTTGGAATTGTAATTAGCGCATCTCATAATTTATATCAGGACAACGGAATTAAAATCTTTAATAAAGATGGTTATAAGATTAATCATGAAGATGAAAATTACATTGAAAATTACATAGAAAAACTATCAGCTCAAAATTACACATGTAAAGATAATAGTTATGAGCCAAAAGATGTTTCTAATGAGGTAAAAAATGAATATATTAATTCTTGTCTAAGCACGCTAAATACAAAAAATAATCTTAAAATGAAATTAACGCTAGATTTGGCCAATGGAGCAAACTACATAATTGCAAAAAATGCTTTTGAAAAAGCTGGATATAAAATAACTAGCTATAACGATAATCCTAACGGAAAAAATATAAATGATAAATGTGGATCTACTTACTTGGAAAATTTGCCAGCACAAATAAATAAAGATGGCTCGTCATATGGAATATCTATGGATGGTGATGGAGATAGAATAGCAATTATAGATAAAAATAATAATATTTATGATGGAGACGATATTCTTTATACAATTATTAGAGGGAAAAAATTTAATAACGAAGAGGTCCCTGGTGTAGTAGGAACTACAATGACTAATTTTGCTTTAGAAGATTATTTGAAAAATGAAGGCATTGATTTTATAAGATCAAATGTCGGTGATAAGTTCGTTCTCCAAAAAATGAAGGAAAATAATTATAATATTGGGGGTGAGACATCAGGGCATATATTAATGCTCAATCACTCTACATCAGGTGATTCGATAGTTGCTGCCTTACAATTTTTACACTATTCTGATATTCTAAGAAAAAAAAATGAAAATAAAATATTAGTAAAATACCCGCAAAAAATAACTAATATTTTCTTTAATAGAAATTTATCAGACAATATTATTAAGATTGCAATTAAGGAAGCTTCAGATAAATTTTTAAGTAAAAAATTGAGAGTGATAATTAGAAAATCTGGAACAGAAAACTGCATAAGAATTATGGTTGAAGCTAAGGAAGATAAAATTGTTGATAATATGAGTTTGCAAATAAAAAATTATATTAACGATAAGCTAAAAACATTATGATAAAAAAAATTATCGCTGCAAATTGGAAAGATAATGGAAGTAAAGAATTCATAAAGGATTATTTTGATTACTTTAAAAATAATTTAAACACAGAGCATGAAATAATTTTTTTCCCGCCAGATCTTTATATAAACCAAATTAGTACATATATAGATAATAATAACTTTTATCTGGGTGGGCAAAAATTAAATGCCAATGTTGGTGACAAACCATTTACGAGCGGTAATTCCAGTGAAATGTTTTTTGATTCTGGGTGTCATTACATTCTTGTTGGTCATTCTGAGCTTAGAATTTCTACATCATATTCAACTTCTAATGATCTATACTATGCAAATGATCTCCAGATAATTTTTTGTGTTGGAGAAGACAAGAGTGACAAGGAAAGCAATAATACAAAGGATAAGATTATTAGGCAACTTAGAGAATTGTGCAATAAGGCAAACTATCCTAAAATAAAACCTAAGAAAGTTATTGTTGCTTATGAGCCAGTTTGGGCTATTGGCACTGGATATACTCCAGAACTTAAAGATATTTCTTTTATACACAGATTTATTAAAACTTATGTCTCAGAAAACCACCCTTTTTTGAAAGAAAAAGATATAATGGTACTTTATGGGGGTAGCGTAAACTCTAAAAATATTAAAGAGATACTTAGAACACCATATGTTGATGGAGTTTTAATAGGTGGCGCTTCTCTGGATGCAAAAAAATTTACAAAAATATGTAATCTAAAAATTTAAGGAACTTATATGATTTATACAATTTTATTGGTAGTCGCGGTAATATTATCTATATTGATAATATTTTTTATTCTTATGCAGCAAGGTAAGGGCGACGCAAGTGGAATGTTTGGCGGCGGTTCATCTGGCGCAGTATTTGGAGCTTCTGGTGCTGGGAATTTTATTACCAAGCTTACTACTTTTTTAGTTGTTCTTTTCTTTTTAAATTGTCTAGCCTTAGCTTATTTAGCAAAAAGTAAAGTTTCAGATGATAGTGTCATCATATCGAATGATTCTTCTCTAGAAGACGTTAATGGTGAAAGTGGTGCAGCTCAAGATAATACTTCACAAGATAATATTTCTATTCCAGATTAATTTTAACATTGCCGATGTGGTGGAATTGGTAGACACGCTGTCTTGAGGGGGCAGTGGCGAAAGCTGTGCCGGTTCGACTCCGGCCATCGGCACCAAAATAACCATACAAAATCATTAATATATGATATAGGTTGTGTGTATTACCCCATAAAATCTTTTTCTTGCTAATCTATTGTATTATTTTATTTATATGTTGTAATTTATAAGGCACTGAGTAGGTTTATAATATTATGTTAAATAACTTTTTTATTTTTGTATTTTATTGATCCTCAGTTAATATTAAATTTCTTTAATAAAAGGTACGAAAATATTATGTTAAATAACTATTTTCCAATATTATTGTTCATAATAGTTAGTATTATTATTGGCGCGCTTCCTATCTTAGCATCAAGAGCTTTAAACAAAGGCGAGAAAAATGAAGCTAAAAGTTCCGCTTATGAATGTGGTTTTGAAAATTTTAGTGATGCAAGAATGAAATTTGATATACGTTTTTATTTGGTTGCAATATTATTCATTATTTTCGATTTAGAGATAGCATTTTTATTTCCGTGGGCTGTAGCACTTGAAAGTTTAGGTGTTGGCGGTTTAATTTCTATGAGTATCTTTTTATTGATATTAATAATCGGTTTTATTTACGAATGGAAAAAAGGAGCCCTAAATTGGGATTAAGTTATGGATATCATAGAATCATTAAATAATAATAACGGTTATGTAACAACTTCTTCAAAAGAACTGATTAATTGGGCTAATACTGGATCTATGTGGCCTATGACTTTTGGTTTAGCTTGCTGTGCTATAGAAATGATGCATGCTGGGGCATCAAGATACGATCTTGATAGATTTGGCATGATGTTTAGACCAAGCCCAAGACAATCAGACGTTATAATTATAGCGGGCACATTGGTAAATAAAATGGCACCTGCATTAAGAAAAGTTTACGACCAAATGGCTGACCCAAAATGGGTAATTTCAATGGGATCATGTGCAAATGGCGGCGGTTACTATCATTACTCATATTCGGTCGTAAGAGGTTGCGACAGAATTATTCCTGTAGATATATACGTGCCTGGCTGTCCACCGACAGCAGAAGCATTGTTATATGGAATTTTGCAGCTAAAAAATAAAATACATAATAAAAAATCTATTAAGAGATAAATTAACAAAATTTATCGGTGAAGAATATGAATGATAAAAATAATTTACAAAAGAAAACATTTATTGAGCAAAATAGTCTTTTGCAAAATCTTTTTGGAAATGAATTATTAAAATTTAAATTTACTATCGAGGATGACGACATAGTTATTTTTGAGAATGAAAAATTTTTAGAAGTAATGGGCGTTCTGCAAAACAATAAAAGTTTAAAATTTGAAACATTGATTGATATTGTGGCTGTAGATTATTCAGATTATGAAATTAGTGAATGGAATGCAAAAAATGCTAACAACAAAGGCTACAGTAGAGGAGTCAAGAAAGATAGTAGTGGTAGATATACTTATGAATCTTCAAAAACACATTTTAATCAACCAAAAAAAAGATTTGGCATAATATATAATTTATTGTCAGTAAGCTCAAATACTAGGTTAAAGGTCAAGTTTTATTGCGAAGATGATACGAACCCTTCGTTGCCAACTGCTACAACGATTTGGGCCTCAGCAAATTGGTATGAGCGTGAGGCTTACGATTTGCTTGGCATAATATTTATAAATCATCCGGACCTAAGAAGACTGTTAACAGACTACGGTTTTATTGGGCACCCTTTAAGAAAAGATTTCCCTTTAATAGGAAATGTAGAAGTAAATTATGATTTAGAAAAACAAAGAGTTGTTTATCAGCCTGTAACAATTAAGCCGAGAGTTTTAATTCCAAAAGTAATTAGAGAAGTTTTAGAAAAGGAAGATAAAAATGCCTGAAATTAAAAGCTTCACAATGAATTTTGGGCCACAACATCCTTCAGCCCATGGTGTTTTGAGATTAATTTTAGAATTAGAGGGAGAGGTTATTGTTAGAGCAGACCCTCATGTTGGTTTACTGCATAGAGGAACAGAAAAATTAGCAGAAAGTAAACCTTATAACCAGAGTATAGGTTATATGGACAGGTTAGATTATGTTTCTATGATGAGTAACGAGCACGCTTACGTTATGTCTATAGAAAACCTTCTAGATATAGATGTTCCAATTAGAGCAAAATACATAAGAGTAATGTTCGACGAAATAACAAGAGTTCTTAATCATTTAATGTGGTTGGGTGCACATGCATTAGATATTGGCGCAATGTCCGTATTTTTATATGCTTTTAGAGAAAGAGAAGACTTGATGGATTGCTATGAAGCAGTATCTGGCACTAGGATGCATGCAACATATTATAGACCAGGCGGTGTAGCAAAAGACCTCCCTTTAAAAATGCCAAGATATGAAGAGACAAAATGGAAGACAAAAAAGGATATTGATAAACTTAATGAGTCAAGAGAAGGAACTTTGTTAGATTTTATTGACAATTTTTCAGATAGGTTCCCAAAATGTATTGACGAATATGAGACTCTATTAACCGACAATAGAATTTGGAAGCAAAGAACAGTAGACATTGGAATTATTTCAAAAGAAAGAGCGCTGCAGCTTGGATTCACTGGGCCAATGCTAAGGGGGTCAGGTGTTGCTTGGGATCTTCGAAAAAAACAACCTTATGAAGTTTATAAAGATATTAAGTTTGATATTCCAATTGGAACAAATGGTGATTGTTATGATAGATATTTGGTAAGAATAGAAGAAATGAGGCAGTCAAATAAAATTATCAAACAGTGTGTTGAATGGTTGAAAAATAACGAAGGAGAAGTTATCTCAGATAATAACAAAATAACACCTCCAAGTAGAGATGCGGTAAAGGAAGATATGGAGTCACTTATTTATCATTTTAAACTTTTTACAGAAGGTTATTGTATTCCGAAGGGACAAGTATATAGCGCAGTTGAGCATCCAAAAGGTGAGTTTGGAGTAACATTAATATCTGATGGCTCAAACAAACCATATAGATTGAAAATAAGAGCACCAGGGTTCCCGCATTTGGCGGCTTTAAATGAAATGGTAGCTGGACACATGATATCAGATGTTGTTGCAGTCATAGGAACCCAAGATATTGTTTTTGGAGAAATTGATAGGTAAATTTTATGAATGATAATAATTTTTATAATATACCAAGCGAGATTTGTGTAAAAATTAATAAATGGTTGTTAAAATTTCCTCACGGAGAAAAAAAACCTGCAATTATTTTTGCTCTTCATCAGATTCAGAAAGAAAATAAATATATTAAAACTATACATATTGATTCTGTGGCAAGACTATTAGATGTAAAAAAAATAGATGTTTACGAAGTTGCAGCTTTTTATTCCATGTTTGAATTAGAAAAAATAGGAAAACATACTATATCTGTGTGCACGAATGTTTCCTGTATGCTAAACGGCTCAGATGAAATTTTATCTTATCTTGAAAAAAAACTTAATATTAAGGTTGGAAAATCTTCAGATAAATTTTTTCTAAAGGATGAGAGAGAATGTCTAGCGGCTTGTGCTGGAGCTCCAATGATGCAGGTTAATCATAAATATTATGAAAACTTAACAAAAGATAAAATAGATAAAATAATTAGAGATATTGAAGATGAAAAATAATATCAGGATAAATGAATTGTGTTATTCAACATTATCAAAAGATAATCCTAATAGTTTTGAAACCTACGTAAGTTTGGGTGGTTATTCTACATGGAAAAATATTGTTTTAAGCGCTTACGATAAAAAGGAAATAATTGAAACTGTTATGAAATCAGGTCTTAGAGGAAGAGGTGGTGCTGGATTTCCAACTGGAAGAAAATGGAGTTTTATAAATCAAGACTCTGAAGAAATCAAATATCTTGTTTGTAACGCTGACGAGTCAGAACCTGGAACATGTAAAGATAGAGATATTCTAAGATATAACCCTCATGCTCTTATAGAGGGAATGTTGATTGCTAGTTATGCTATTGGTGCAGATACTGCATATTGCTATCTTAGGGGTGAATTTATTGATGATGTTTATTCTAGTTTTAAAGTAGCTCTTGATGAGGCCTATAAAAATAAATTTATTGGTAAAAATGTATTAAATACAAGTATTAATATTGAGATTCATGACTTAATTGGTGCCGGCGCATATATTGTTGGTGAAGAAACTGCCATGCTTGAATCTATTGAAGGAAAAAAAGGTTTCCCAAGATTTAAGCCACCTTTCCCAGCTGTAAAAGGCCTTTTTGGTTCTCCAACAATTATAAATAACGTTGAAACTTTAGCATCAATACCTAAGATTATGGAGAATGGCCCAGAATGGTTTAATTCTGTAGGAACAAAAGATAGTCCGGGTTTTAAATGTTTTTCTGTATCAGGACATGTTAACAAACCTGGTAACTTCGAAATTCCACTTGGAACACCATTTAAAAAACTCCTTGAGTTAGCAGGCGGAATGAAAAATGGAAAAAAAATTAAAGCAGTTATACCCGGGGGGTCTTCAGTGCCAGTAGTTCCAGGAGAAGTCATGCTTGAAACAAATATGGATTATGAATCTATATCTCAAGCTGGGTCTATGCTCGGATCAGGAGCAGTTATAGTGATGGATGAAGACACAAATATGGTTGAAGTAATTCATAGGATCGCGAGATTCTATTACTCTGAATCGTGCGGTCAGTGCACACCATGCCGAGAGGGTACTGGCTGGATGTTTAAAATTATTGATAAAATATTATGTGGAAATGGAAATCTAGATGATATAAAAACTTTAGAATCAATACCAAAAATGATTTCAGGAAGTACTATATGTGCTTTAGGAGACGCTGCAGCAATGCCGGTTGAGAGTTTTATGAAAAATTATAAAGAAGAGTTTTTGAAGTATATTAAAGATAAAAAAGAAGAAGATTTATACCAAGAGAAAAATAATAATAAAGAGTTTGTATTGCATAAAAAATGAAGATTAAAATCAATAATAAAGAATGCAGCTTTAATAAAGGTGAGACTTTGATACAGATAGCTGATAGAAATGGAATTCACATTCCAAGGTTTTGTTATCATGACAAACTCTCTATAGCAGCAAACTGCAGAATGTGCTTAATTGAACAAGTTGGTGTGGGTAAACCCCAACCAGCGTGCTCAACACCAGCCCTAGAAAACCAGGAGTACTTTACAAAATCTAAACTTGCTGTAGATTCGCAAAAAAATACTATGGAATTTTTATTAATCAACCACCCTCTTGATTGCCCAGTTTGTGATCAAGGAGGTATGTGTGAATTACAAGACCAAGCACTGATGCATGGGAGAGTAAAATCAAGATATGAGCAAGAAAAGAGAGTTGTTATAGATTATAAAATTGGCCCTCTTATTAAAACTAATATGACTAGATGTATTCATTGTACTAGGTGCGTAAGATTTGGCGAAGAAATAGCTGGGATTAAGGAGTTTGGTGCGATAGGTAGAGGTGAGGGTATGGAGATTAGAACTTATTTAACATCTGCAATAAATTCTCCAATGTCTGGAAATATGATAGATATATGTCCTGTAGGAGCGTTAAATGCAGCACCATCTCATATGAAGGGAAGAACTTGGGAACTTGAAGAGGTAAAACATATATCACCACATGATTGTGTTGGCTCAAATATGAATATACATGTTTTGGATAATAGTATTTTTAGAGTAGTGCCACATGAAAACAAAAAAATAAATGAAGTTTGGATTTCCGATAGAGATAGATTTTCTTACGAAGCTTTGGGTCACAGCGATAGAATAAAAAAACCAATCGCAAAAATCAACGGTAGACATGTTGAAGTTGAATGGGAACAAGCATTTGATATCATTAAAGATAGCATAAGTAAAATTAAGTTTAATAAATCTGCTGGATTTATAAGTGCTAATTCAACTATTGAGGAACAATATTTGTTCCAAAAATGGTTGAGAGAAAATAATATCAATAATATTGATCACAGAGTTTCTCAAAATAAATTTAGCTATAAAAAAGATGATATTTTCCCAGAAATAGATATCCCAATTGAAGAAATTGAAAACAGCAACTCCGTATTACTTATTGATAGTAATCTAACTTACGACCAGCCAATTCTGGCCCATAAAGTAAGAAAATCTTTTTTAAAAAATGCAAAAATTAATTCAATACATACCTATAGTTATAAGTATAACTTTGATACGAATATTTCTTTATTAATAAAACCTAGATCATTATACGAAACTTTAATAGATATTATTGAGTACTTAACAGTTATTACAGTAAATGATAAAACGCTAAATAAATTTATTTTACCTGACGATATAAAGAAAAATTTTAAAGGATTAACAAACAAAAAAATTATAGAAATTAGCAATGACCTCCTAACGACTAACTCTTTAATTCTCTTGGGGTCTAATTTAAATAGTCATCCAGATTACGAAGATTTGAAGATCCTAACTAATATCATTTCAGTTTTGACAAAATCTAATAGAGGGTTTTTAAGCAATAGAAGTAATGAAGCAGGTGCATGGCTTTCTGGATGTGTGCCAAATAAAATTGAGGGGATGAAAAATAGTAGAAATATTGGTTTCAATGTTTTTGATTCTATTAATGAGCACTTAGAATGCTATATAATTTATAATTTAGACTTTATAGACTTCTATCATTATTCTGAACTAAAAAAATCTTTATCAAACGCAAAGTTTGTTTTAGGAATAAGTAGTTTTATTACTGAAGAAGATAAAAATCTTTATGATGTTATTCTGCCTTTAGCTACAACTTTTGAAAGCCCTGGAACCTATGTAAATATTGAAGGTACGTGGCAATCTTTTGCGCAAAGTTGTAAACCACATCATATGTCAAAAGAAGGCTGGAAAATTTTAACAAAATTACGGTTAATTCATGGTGCAAATATTGATAACTCATTAGATTATCTTGATATTCTAAATGAAGCAGATCAAGCTATTAGAAATTATAAGTCTTTTGTTGGGAAAGAATATAAAGATATTAAGATGAAAAAAGATTCGAATGAAAATACTCTCATAAGATCTGGCTCATGCAATAGTTATTATGTGGATAATATAGTAAGAAGATCTTCATCTTTGAATAAAGTTAATTCGAATAAGAACTTTGTTAGTGTGAATAAAAAAACCTTAGAGCAAAATAATATAGATTTATCTAAAAACAAAGTGATAGTTAAGCAGGGCGATAATACTTTATTAGCTGAGTTAGTTATTGACGATAATGTTTCAGATGATTGTATTTATATTGCTAACTCAAATAAAGAACATTATGACCTTGGAAAACAACACCAACCAATAATTATTGAAAATGTATGACTATATAAAAAATATTTTAAATACAACTATTACTTATTACAATGAGTTAAGTGTATTACCCCATACATTAATATTGATTGGTATAATTATGGTGCCATTATTAATAGTCGTTGCTTATTACACCTATGCAGAAAGGAAAATTATCGCATCAATGCAAGGAAGGCTTGGTCCAAATGTAGTTGGGCCTAAAGGATTGTTACAACCATTTGCAGACGGTGTAAAATTATTTTTTAAAGAAATTGTAATTCCAACAGATTCAAACAAGTTTTTATTTCTACTTGCTCCAGTTATAACTTTTACTGTTGCTTTTGCAGCTTGGGCTGTTATTCCTTTTGACAGCGTGATGGTTCTTTCGGATATAAATGCTGGCTTACTATATGTTCTAGCTATGACTTCATTAGGAATATATGGAATTATAATCGCAGGTTGGGCTTCAAATTCAAAATATGCATTACTTGGCGCCATGAGGTCGGCATCTCTTATTATAGCTTATGAAATTGCAATGGGTTTTGCGCTTGTTGGGGTAATAATGGTATCTGGAAGCTTAAATCTTGGCGACATAATAGATAGTCAAAAAGGATCTGTGTTTCATTGGTTTTGGGTTCCTTTGTTTCCTTTGTTTATAATTTATTTTATCTCAGGGGTTGCAGAAACAAATAGGGCGCCATTTGATGTGGCAGAAGGTGAGTCAGAATTAGTGGCAGGATTTCATGTTGAGTATTCGGGAATGGGTTTCGCTGTATTTTTCATAGCAGAATATGCAAATATGATATTGATATCAGCTTTAACAACAATTTTATTTTTTGGAGGTTGGCTTTCGCCATTTAATATAAGTAGCCTGGGTAATTTTGAATTAAATGGCTTTGTAAATAATATTTTATTATTTTTAATAAACGATGGTATTCATTGGTTTATTATAAAAACATTTTTCTTTATGTTTTGTTTTATATGGTTTAGAGCAACTTTTCCTAGATATCGATATGATCAAATTATGAGACTAGGTTGGAAAATCTTAATCCCTATAACATTGGTATGGATTTTTGTGGAAATGATATTTATATACTATGAAGTTGAACCATGGTTTGCTCAAGGAGTAGTTTTATGAAAAACTTTTTCAAAAGTTTTTTTCTTTACGAGTTGTTGCTTGGTCTTAAGGTAACGTTACTTAATATGTTTAAAAAGAAAATTACTTTACATTATCCTGAAGAAAAAGCTCCTCAATCTCCTAGGTTCAGAGGACTTCATGCTTTGAGAAGATACCCAAGCGGCGAAGAGAGATGTATAGGTTGTAAATTATGTGAAGCAGTTTGCCCAGCATTAGCAATTACAATTGATACTGAAGAAAGAAATGATGGTACAAGAAGAACTACAAAATATGATATTGATTTATTTAAATGTATCTTTTGCGGCTTTTGTGAAGAAGCATGCCCTGTTGATGCAATTGTTGAGACAAGGATATTTGAATACCATTTTGAAGAGCGCGGAGAAAATATTTTAAAAAAAGGGGATCTTTTAAAAATTGGTGATAAATATGAAAGTGAAATATTAGCAGACCAAGCTGCAAAATCTCAGAGAAGGTAATATATGGACATAATAACAATATTATTTTATTTGGTTACATCAGTAATTATATTTTCATCAATTAGCTTAGTCATAGTTAATAATACTGTTCATGCAGCTCTTCTTTTGGTCCTTATATTTTTTAATAGTGCAATATTGTGGTTAATGCTTAAAGCAGAATTTTTATCAATAGTTTTGGTTCTGGTTTATGTCGGAGCAGTTCTAGTATTGTTCCTATTTGTGATAATGCTTTTAGATATTCCAGTGAAAAAAAATTCCAGTCCAAAATTATATTTATTATTCTCTGTAACTACTTCTTTAATTATGTTTGCTGAACTTTACATGATAATTTTATTTCATAATTTTTCTGACGAAGCAAATATTGTTGTCTCCTCAGAGCTAAATAACACCTATGAAATAGGTCTAATGCTATTTACGGAGTATGTTTTTTCTTTTGAAATTACTGCTTTTATACTGCTTGTAGCAATAATTGCCGCAATAGCAATAAATATGTCGAAAAAACAAAGATCTTTAAGACAAGACCCAGGAAAGCAAATTTTAGAAAATAAAAAATCAAGACTCAAAATTATAAAAGGCGACGAATTATGATCACTATGACACATTACCTTGTTTTTAGTGCATTACTTTTTTGTATAAGCATCGCAGGTATATTTATTAATAGAAAAAATATTTTATTACTTCTTATGTCTATAGAATTAATGCTTTTATCTGTTAATACAAACTTTATTGTTTTTTCGCACTTTAGTAATGACATTTCTGGCCAGGTATTTGTATTTTTTATACTAGCTGTGGCTGCTGCAGAATCAGCGATCGGGTTAGCAATTATCGTTTCTTTATATAGAATAAGAAACTCAATAGAAATTAATTTAATTAATAAGCTAAAAGGTTAGATCAATGGAATCATTAATATTATTCATACCATTTTTATTACTTTTAAGCTCAATAGTAATTGGGTTGAGTCCAATTTCTTTAAATAACTTTTATTCTGGAATTATTGGAACTCTATTAGTTTTTGTTTCTTTGGTATTATCTATAATTATTCTGCTTGATATATATTCTGCTGAAGAAATTATCTATTACGATGATTTTTACAAATGGATATCAGTTGGCGACCTAAATATAGGTATGGGGTATTTGATAGATAAATTTTCAGCAATAATGTTAGTTGTAGTTTTATCTATTTCTTCGATTGTTCATTTATATAGTATTGGCTATATGAAAGAAGAGACTGATTTTAAAAGGTTCTTTTCGTACATAGCATTGTTTACTTTTTCAATGATACTGTTAGTAATATCAAATAACTTAGTTCAGTTATTTATTGGTTGGGAAGGAGTGGGTTTAGTATCCTATTTATTAATTGGATTTTTCTATAAAAAACAATCTGCTATTAAAGCTAATTTAAAAGCATTTTTGGTTAACAGAATTGGCGATATGTTTTTTATATTAGGGATCGTAATGGTGTATGCTGCGTTCGATTCGTTTGATTATAAAACTATATTTCTTAATTTAAATAAAATCGATTTAGAAAACTTGGAAATATATTTCGGCTTAAGTTACATAGATTTTTCTTGCTTATTTTTATTTATTGGGGCGATGGCAAAATCAGCACAAATACCTTTGCATGTGTGGCTGCCAGACTCGATGGAAGGACCAACACCAATATCAGCTTTAATACATGCTGCAACAATGGTAACAGCTGGTATATTTATGGTTGGAAGACTATCCCCACTATATGTCCTTACAGAATTCACCGCAGATTTTATTTTATTAGTGGGCGCATCAACTGCATTATTTATTGGAGCTATAGCTATCTTTGAAAATGATATAAAAAAAGTAATAGCTTATTCAACTATATCTCAACTTGGTTATATGGTTGCTGCTTTAGGAATTAATGCTTACACGGTATCATTTTTCCATTTATATACACATGCTTTTTTTAAAGCACTTCTGTTTTTATGTGCAGGCTCAATAATAATGTCTTTGCATCATAACCAAGATATAAGAAAGATGGGTGGTTTGAAATCAAAATTACCAATAACATACGTAAGCTTTATGATTGGCACGTTATGCATTATTGGTTTTCCGCTAACTTCTGGTTTTTTTTCAAAGGATCTATTATTAGAGGTAATGCTTTATGAAAACAGTTCTATCTCGTTTGTTGCGTATTTAATGTTACTTCTTGCTGCTCTTGTAACAACCATATACTCATTAAGATTATTGTTTTTAGTATTTTACAATAAATATAGGGATAAAGATTTCGAAAATATTAGGGAGCAATCAAAGATAATAACTTTGCCACTAATAATACTATCAGTGTTATCAATAATTTCAGGGTATTTAATTAAAGTATTTATAGACCTCCCAATATTTATGTTTGGAGTAAGCGATATACATTATAACGGCATTATAACTTTTATAGAGCACGGAATATTATCGCCAGCTACATTAGCACTAGTTTTAGGGTTTTATATAGCAAAAAAAATATACAAAGATAAGATAAGTTTTAATTTTATTGAAAATAATCTATTTAATAAAATTTCTTTAATAATTAAATCTAAATATAAATTTGATGAATTTTTTATCTTAGTTTCTGATTTTATGAAAAGTATTTCTTTTAAAATGTCAAAAAATTTTGATTTAGGCTTAATAGATGGCTGGGTTGTTAATGGTTTTCCAAAAAAGATTAATAGTTTAGCAGTCCTTTTTAAGAGAAAGAGTAGCGGTTATCTATACCACTATGCTTTTTCTATAGTTTTTTCACTTGTTATTATATTTGGAATAATTTTAGCGAGGGTAATATGATTGAAAATATCTTATCTTTATTGATATGGATTCCTATAATTTCAGGTTTATTTTTATTATTTTTTAATAAGAAAATATACATATTAAACACGTATAATATATTTATAAATTTTATTGTTTTTATTTTATCTATTTTCCTACTACTGAGCTTCAATGAAAGTAATGCAGCTTTTCAGTTTGTAGAAAAAATTGAGTGGATTCCCTCTATAAATATATTTTATCATCTAGGTGTAGATGCAATATCAGTTTTGTTAATATTACTAAATACAATTATATTTTTAATAGTATCTTTTTATAATTCAACGCTTATTGTTAAAAAGACTAATCAATATTATGCTAGTTTTCTGATCGCTAACGGACTTACCATAGGAGTTTTTTCAGCTCTTGATGCAATATTATTTTATATTTTTTTTGAAGCTTTATTAATACCTATGTTTTTGATTATTGGAATATGGGGTGGTGCAAATAGAATATATGCATCTATTAAGTTCTTCCTATACACTTTTCTTGGGTCAATATTATTATTAGTAGCATTTCTGTATATTAACTCTTCAATATCATCTTTTAGTGTTATTTCATTCTACGAATCTGATTTTTCCTTAATAGAGCAAGAATGGCTCTTTATTGCTATGGCCATAGCTTTTGCTATAAAAATACCTATGTTTCCTTTTCATACGTGGTTACCAGATGCTCATGTAGAAGCTCCAACTTCAGGCTCAGTCGTTCTTGCCGCAATATTATTAAAAGTAGGAGCATATGGTTTTATAAGATTTGTTATTCCTGTTGTTCCAATGGGGGCACAATCTTTGGATGTATTTTTTATTACTTTGTCTTTGATTGCTATAGTTTATGTTGGATTAGTTGCTATAGCGCAAAATGATATGAAAAAATTAATAGCATATTCTTCAATTTCACATATGGGATTTGTAACGCTGGGGTTTTTCGTAATTTTTCAATTGTTCGATAATACTCAGAGCGGTAGTGACATGATCATTAGTTTGTCAGGGAGTATGTATCAAATTATTTCTCATGGTTTTGTTTCAGCAGCATTATTTATGTGCGTTGGATCCATTTACGATAGATACAAAACAAAAAAAATATCTGACTTAAGTGGCTTGTTGAATCAGATGCCAGTATATAGTTGGTTTTTTGTATTTTTTGCTCTAGCAAACTGTGGCTTGCCAGGAACATCAAGTTTTGTAGGGGAGTTATTAGTTATTATGTCATCATTTAAAGCAAACTATATTTATGCTTTCTTTGCCTCAACTACTTTAATAATTTCAGCAGTTTATTCACTATGGCTTGTAAAAAGAGTTGTGTACGGAGAAGTTAAAATAACTCTAGAGGAATGTATTGATGCAAATTTGATTGAAAAAATACTTCTTTTTGTATTGGCTATATTAGTTCTTATATTAGGTTTTTATCCTGATTATATAATGAATTTTATGAACGCAACTTTGGAAAATATGACAAATAACATAATTTTAAAAATATGATTATAGAAAATACACTAAATAGTTTAATGAATTTTATTCCGGAAATTATCCTGTTTATCATGTCAATGATTGTATTGTTGGCTGGGACTTTTAGATTTTCGACTAAATATGTATTTCATATTACATTGTTGTCAGTGGTTACCGCTTTATTATTAAGCTTTCAAAATTATGCAGTTAATGCATCACTTCTTTTTAATAGTTCTATTATAAAAAGTAATGTAACCGATTTCTTTAAATATGTATGTTATTTTATATTTTTGGTTCAAATATTAATATCTAGAAATTATTTAGTAGATAAAAAGTTAGCTTCTGGAGAATTTTATTCTTTATTGTTATTCGCTTTGCTTGGCTGTTTTGTAATAATATCTTCAAATAATTTAATAGTCCTTTTCCTCGGAATCGAGCTATCCTCACTTAGTTTATATTCATTAATCGCTTTAAATAGGTCGAGCATTATATCTAGTGAAGCTGCAATAAAGTATTTTGTTTTAAGCACTATCGCTTCTGGAATTATACTCTTTGGTTTTTCTTATTTATATGGGATTACAGGGTCCTTATCAATTGAAGATATAGCTAAACATCAAAATTTAAATGAATCATCAAACCTATATTTATTTTCGTATATATTAGTGTTTATTGGTGTTGCTTTTAAATTTGCAGTTGCGCCTTTTCATATGTGGTTACCAGATGTTTATGAGGGATCACCTCTTCCTGTAACAAATTTCATTGCCTCAATACCTAAAATTGCTTTTTTTGTATTAGCTTATAGATTCCTTGAAGATAATCCTATAATTAATAATGATAATTTTTCAAAATTACTTTTACTTTTAGGAATGTTTTCTATACTAGCAGGTAATTTATTTGCATTAGCACAAAAAAAAATTATGAGAATGTTAGCTTATTCTGGAGTGGCTAATGCGGGATTTATATTCTTGGGAATTTTTTTAGCAGTAAATAATAATTTTTCTATAGCAGCTTTTTATGTGGTTTCGTATTCTATTACTATAGTTTCCGCAATATCAATTATAACTTTTATGTCATCAAAAAAATTTGATTTAGTATACATTAATGATTTAAAAGGTCTCTCAAATCGTTCTGGATATATTGCAATATTATTAATGATCACTTTGTTGTCAACCGCTGGAATACCTTTAACTATTGGATTTTATGCAAAATATCTTATTCTTGATGCGATGATCGACAGAGGTTTAATAATAGCGACAGTCATCGTCGTTTTAATGACAGTTATTGGCTTATATTATTACCTCAGAGTAATTTGGTTTATGTTTTTTGAGAGGGGTAGTAATAGTTTAATAAACACAATAGGAAAATTTAATTTATTTGTTTTATCTTTAATTCCGACATCTATTATACTGATATTCTTGTTTCCTGATTATATATTTAAGTATGTTTTTGAGATACTTACTTGATAAATTATATTACTTAAGTAAACTCCATACATACGGTGCGGGGTGGAGCAGTCTGGCAGCTCGTCGGGCTCATAACCCGAAGGTCGTAGGTTCGAATCCTACCTCCGCTACCAATTAAATTCTTTTATTACTTTATAGGTGCTTATGTCAGAAGATATGCGAAATATCGCTATTATCGCCCATGTTGATCATGGCAAAACAACTTTAATTGATTCTATCTTAAAACAAAGTGGAACATTTAGAGAAAATCAACAAGTAGAAGAAAGGCTGATGGACTCTGGAGATTTGGAAAAAGAAAGAGGAATCACTATTCTTGCAAAGCCTACATCAGTGAACTGGAAAGAAACTAGAATAAATATTATTGATACTCCAGGCCATGCTGATTTTGGTGGAGAGGTTGAAAGAGTTTTAGGTATGGCAGACGGCGTTATACTTTTAACAGATGCTGCTGAAGGACCAATGCCCCAAACAAAATTTGTGCTAGGAAAAGCTTTAGCTCAAGGTTTGAAACCAATAGTAATAATCAATAAAGTTGATAGGCCTGACGGAAGACCAGATGAAGTTATAGACGAGGTATTTGATCTATTTGTATCTTTAGACGCCAACGATGAACAATTAGACTTCCCAATAATGTATGCATCCGGAAGGGACGGTTGGTGTGTTGCAGAACTTACTGATGAAAAAAAAGATCTTCATGCTCTTTTAGATTTAATTATTAATCATGTCTCCCCGCCAAAAGTAGATGCTGAAAAACCTTTTGCCATGTTGTCAACACTTCTGGATTCTGACCCATATCTTGGGAGATGTTTAATAGGTAGAGTGGAACAAGGCTCTGCAAAAGTGAACGATAGTGTTAAATCAATAAATTTAGACGGTAAAATTGTAGAAACAGGCAGGTTAACAAAACTTCTAAGATTTAATGGTGCAGAAAGAGAGCCAGTTAACGAAGTTCATGCAGGCGATATAATTTGTATAGCCGGATTAACAAAAACATCTGTTGCAGATACGATTTGCAACTCAGAAGTTTCAACTCCGATTCAGTCTACCCCAATTGATCCTCCAACAATGTCTGTAACAATTTTGGTAAACGACTCTCCATTAGCTGGACTAGAAGGAAAAAAGGTTACATCAACAGTAATCAGGGAAAGACTTATGGCGGAAGCAGAGGTTAACGTCGCAATAACATTTTCTGAAAATGAGAACAAAGATGCTTTTGAGATCGGTGGAAGAGGAGAACTTCAATTAGGTGTTCTTGTTGAGCAAATGAGAAGAGAAGGCTTTGAATTAACAGTGTCGCGACCAAATGTTTTATATAAAATAGATTCTGATAATAATAAGCTTGAGCCCATAGAAGAAGTAACGATTGATGTAGATAAAGAATTTTCAAGTACTGTAATTGACGGAATGAATCAAAGAAAATCAGAAATGATTGACATGAAATCTGCAGAAGGAGACAAAGTTCGTTTAATATTTTTAGCTCCTTCTAGAGGACTAATAGGATACCAGAGTAGATTTTTAACAGACACTAGAGGAACGGGTGTAATAAATAGAGTTTTTCATTCGTACGGAAAATATAAAGGAGAAATGGGCTCTAGAAGAAATGGTGCCTTAATTTCAACTGAAACTGGCACAGCAGTCGCTTATGCAATTTTTAATTTACAATCTAGCGGAATAATGTTCGTAGAGCCTCAAACAAAAGTTTACCAAGGAATGATAGTTGGCGAACATAGCAAGGAAAATGATTTAGCTATTAATGTTTTAAAGGGAAAACAGCTTACCAATGTAAGAGCATCTGGAACTGATAAGGCGGTAACTTTGGTCCCACCAAGAATTATGTCTTTAGAGCAAATGATGTCTTACATTAATGAAGACGAGTTTTTGGAAGTAACCCCTGAAAGCCTTAGGCTGAGAAAACGATATTTAGATCCTAATGAGAGAAAAAGAAATCTTAGGGAGAAAAGCGATAATTAGTTTTAAGGTTAATTTAGACAATTAATTATATTTAATAGATTTCTATTGGAAATATATGAAAATAATGGCATTTTTAAATATGTTGATGTTTTATGCTTTCCAAAATATACTGTTGTAAGTATTTTGTTAGACACTATTAGACCCCTTAAATGGGATTTTATATAGCCCCTATATGGGGTTTTTTTCGTCTAAGAGTAAAATAATTGGGATAAGTGGGTGAATTTTAATTGAAAAGTGAAATTGCAGAACTAATAAAACCAATAGTTTTATCGATGGGATATGAGATGTGGGGCTTAAATATTGGGCAGCAAAATAGCTCTTTGAAATTTACATTATATATAGACAGTGATAAAGGTATAAAAATTGATGATTGCGAGAAAGTAAGCCATCAGATTTCACATCTTTTAGATACTGAGGAAGTATGCGACTCTGATTATGTGTTAGAAGTTTCCTCACCAGGTTTTGATAGAGTTTTAATGACCCAAGACCATTTTAGCAAGTATCTAAATGAAAGGGTCAAGGTAAAATTAAAATGGTTGGTAAATAGCAGAAAAAATATTAAAGGCATTATAGCAGATGTTACCAATGATTATGTTGTTATTAGTGACGATAAAGAAAGCTATGAAATTAAATATGATTCAATAGATATTGCAAGATTAAAGATATAATCTGGAGAGATTAAAATGAGTAAAGAAATTTTAAATGTAGTTGATGCGGTTTCAAATGAGAAAGGTGTAGATAAAGAAATTATTTTTGATGCTATAGAAATTGCATTAGCAACAGCTACAAGAAAAAAATATTCTAAGGAAGTTGATGTAAGAGTTTCTATAGATAGAGTTACAGGAGATTATGCAACATATAGAAGATGGATTGTTTTGTCTGATGATGATCCAGAATTCACTTCTCCAGATGCTCAAATACTTCATGCATATGCTACAAAACAACACGAAGATATAGAAATTGGAGATTCAATAGAAGAAGAAATTGAATCTGTGCCATTCGGAAGAATTGCAGCACATACCGCGAAACAAGTTATTGTTCAAAAAGTAAGAGAGGCAGAAAGACTAAGAATCGTCGAATCTTTTGAGAATAAAGTTGGCGAATTAATAATGGGTATAGTTAAGCGTGTTGAACATAATGGAGTTCTTATTGATTTGGGTAATAACACAGAAGGCTTTATTGAAAAAGATGACCTTATTCCAAGAGAGGCTATTAGAAATGGAGATAGAGTAAGAGCCTTTTTAAAAGAAGTAAGGGCTGAAGCAAAAGGGCCGCAATTATTTCTTTCTAGAACTCACCCAGATTTTCTAATAAATTTATTTAGTTTAGAAGTGCCAGAAGTCGGGCAAGATTTAATCGAGATATTAAGTGCTGCTAGAGACCCAGGAGTAAGAGCTAAAATAGCTGTAAAATCTAATGACCCAAGATTAGATCCAGTAGGCGCGTGTGTAGGTATGAGAGGATCTAGAGTTCAATCAGTATCAAATGAAATAGCTGGAGAAAGGATTGATATAATTTTGTGGGATGAAAATCCAGCACAATTTGTAATAAATGCAATGTCCCCGGCAGCAGTATTATCTATAGTTATGGATGAAGATTCAAAGAGTATGGATATTGCGGTGGAAGAAGAAAAACTATCTCAAGCAATAGGCAGAGGTGGGCAAAACGTAAAACTTGCAAGTCAGCTTACAGGCTGGGACTTAAATGTTATGACCGAAGGACAGGCTGATGAAAAAAGTGAGGCAGAAACACAAATAATAAGCGAAAATTTTGTTAAATACCTAGATATAAAACCTGAAATCGCTATGGTTTTGTCACAAGAGGGGTTCTCTAGCGTTGATGAAATTGCTTACGCTCCTCCAAAGGATATGACAGAGATAGAGGCATTTGATGAAAATATTGTTGAAGAAATAAGAAGTAAAGCAAGAGACTATTTACTTAAACAAGCTATAAATCCTGAGTCATTAAATATGGATGCGGAGCCTTCGAAAGCATTGTTAGAGATGGATGGAATGACAAACGATTTAGCATTTGAACTTGCATGCAGGGGTATCATTACAATTGATGATTTAGCAGATCAATCAATAGATGAACTAATGCCTATTGCAAATATGACTGAAGAAGTCGCAGGTAAATTAATTATGACAGCAAGAGCACCAATGCTTGAAGGAACAAAATAAAAAAATGACAGATATTACAGTTAAAGAGTTTTCAAAAACAGTTGGGCTTCCAGTAGCTAGATTAATTGATCAGTTGCAATTAGCTGGCGTTAATAAAAAAGATGAAAATGATTTAATTAGTGATGAAGAAAAAATGCAGCTTTTAGATTATGTTAGAAATAATCAAGTTACAAAAAAACCAGAAGTAAAAAAAGAAGTAGAAAATCCTGAAGAAATTATAGATGATAATAATGATTTAGGAAAACAAAAGACAAAAACAGTAGTTAGAAAGAAAAAAGTTTTCTCAAAAAAAAATAACCAGGTAACTGAAAAGCTTGAGCCAAAAAAAGTAGAAGATAATCAAGACGGCCCAACAGCTGAAGAAGATCTTGAAAATAAAGAAGATGTATCCGTAGAGGATAGTACTAAAAAAACCGAAGAAGAAACAACTATAGAAAATATCGTAGAAGAACCAAAATCTAATAACGAATCAGAAAACGCAAATAAAAATAAAAAAAAGAAATCAAAAACAAAATTTATTAACGAGGAAAAAAGTAATGTTGTTGTTAAGTCAAAAAGTAGAAGAAAAAAGATTCATATATCTGATGAAAATAGAGTTGTAAGAAGAAAGTCTTCTAAAAAAAGTAAAAGTGATAGTAATGTTGACGACAAGCATCAATTTGAAAAGCCAACAGAACCAGTTATTCATACAGTTGAATTAGGAGAATTTATTTCTGTTTCAGAAATCGCTTCCGCAATATCTGTCAAATCTGCAGAGGTAATTAAGGTTTTAATGAAAATGGGAGTAATGGCGACTATTAATGAGTCGTTAGATCAAGATACCGCAACTTTACTTATAGAAGAAATGGGCCACAAAGCTAAATCTATAGACTACGAAAATATTGAAAAAAATTTATTGACTATAGAGCCAGATAATAAATATGATTTAGAGTCCAGACCTCCGGCGATTACAATAATGGGACATGTTGACCATGGTAAAACGTCGTTATTAGATTATATTAGAGCAAGTAGAGTTGCTTCTGGAGAAGCAGGTGGAATTACTCAGCATATTGGCGCTTATCAAGTTGAAACTCAACATGGTTTGTTAACTTTTTTAGATACACCTGGACACGCGGCATTCACATCTATGAGAGCGCGCGGAGCAAATTGCACTGATATTGTAATCCTAGTTGTTGCTGCTGATGATGGAGTTAAACCTCAAACCATTGAAGCTATTCAACATTCAAAGGCGGCAGGTGTTCCAATCATAGTTGCTGTGAATAAGATTGATAAAGAAGGCGCGAATATAGAAAATGTAAAAACAGAACTAACAAATTATGAAATTATTCCAGAAGAATGGGGTGGAGAAAATATTTTTGTTGAGGTTTCTGCAAAAGAGGGAACAGGCATAGATAATTTATTAGAATCAATATCATTATTGTCTGAAGTTCTTGAACTCAAAGCTGTATCTAAAGGATCTGCAACTGGTGTGGTACTGGAATCAGCTCTAGATAAAGGTAAGGGTGCGACTGCAACAATCCTTGTTCAAAAAGGCTGTATGAATACAGGTGATAATGTTTTATGCGGTAAAGAATTTGGAAGAATTAGAGCAATGATTGATCAAAATGGAAAAAGAATAGATAAGGCAACACCATCAACCCCAGTAGTAATTTTAGGATTATCAGGAGCTCCAGAAGTTGGAGATGAAGTTTTGTCAGCAGTAAATGATAAAAAAATAAGAGATATTGCAGAATTTAGAAAAACAAAAATTAGAGATAATAAATTTGCATCTCAATATCAAGCTCCAACACTAGATAATATGTTTAGTAATTTAAAAAAAGGTGAAATTCCATCATTTAATATTTTATTAAAAACTGATGTTCAGGGTAGTTCTCAAGCGATATGTGAATCACTATTAAAATTAAATACGGATGAAGTTATAGTTAAAATTATTAGCTCATCAGCTGGCGCAATTAACGAATCTGATATTGCGCTTGCTGAAGCATCTAATGCGATGATTTTAGGTTTTAATGTTAGGGCTGACAGTCAGGCTAGAAGAACTGTGGAAGAAAAGAAGATTGACTTAAGATATTACAGTATTATTTATGATTTGATAGATGATGTAAAAGCTGGAATGAGTGGTTTACTTTCCCCTGAAACAAAAGAAGAAATTTTAGGTCTTGCGGAAGTTAAAGATGTCTTTAAATCATCTGCAATGGGAGCAGTTGCCGGTTGTCAGGTTATTGATGGAGTAATGAAGAAAGGAAATCCAATAAGAGTTTTAAGAGATAACATTGTAATATACGAAGGTGAGCTTGAATCTTTAAGAAGACACAAAGATGACGTTAAAGAAGTAAAACTTGGTACTGAGTGTGGAATTGCTGTTAAAAATTATAATGATGTTAAGCCGGGAGATAATATCGAAGTCTTCCAGAGAATTGAGGTCGCAAGAAAAATAGAATAATGAAATATGATTCTGATAATCAGAGAACACATAGAATAGCCTCAGTTATACGAAAAGAGATAGCACAGATTATTCAAAATGATATTAATGATCCAAGAATAAAAGATGCTGTTATAACAGAAGTTGAAATATCAAAAGACTTAAAGCATGCTAAAATTTTTTTTATAGTTTTTAATCATAAAAATAAAAAAAAAAAAGAAATAGATCAAATAGCAAAAGCTATAAACTCTTCAAAATTATTCTTTAAAAGAAAATTATCTAAAAGCTCTAACTTAAGATCTGTTCCAAATTTAAGATTCATTTTTGACGATACAGAATCAAAAGCATTTGAGTTAGAAGAGTTGATTAACAAAAGTTTAAAATAATCATGTTAGATTTTAAACAGAGCTGCATTCTTTTAAATAAGCCCTCGGGAATAAGTTCTAATGACGCGTTAAAAAAAGTAAAAAAGAAATTAAATCAAAAAAAAGCTGGGTTTTCTGGAACCTTAGATCCTCTAGCAAGTGGATTATTAATAATATTTTTCAATAAAGCTACCAAACTATGCTCAGCATTTATTAATGCAGATAAGTCTTATTACGCATTGATAAAACTTGGGGAAATATCAAGTACAGGCGATCTTGATGGAGAAATTTCAACTACAAATTACCCAATAGAAATTCAAAATATTGATCTGAGAAAAATTGAAAAAAAATTTATTGGTAATATAAGCCAAGTCCCTCCTATGTATTCGGCATTAAAGCACAAAGGAAAAAGGCTATATGATTATGCTAGAGAAGGTATAGAGATTGAAAGACCAGCTAGAGAAATTTATATACATAATATTGATTTAAATGTCTTTGATAGTGAACATCTTTCTTTAAAAGTAAAATGCTCAAAAGGAACCTATATCAGAACGTTGGCAGAGCAAATTGGCGAAGAATTGGGTTGCGGTGCTTTAGTTGCTAAATTAGAAAGAACGCATATTGAAGATATTGATTTATCAAACTCAGTAAAACTAGAAGATCTTTTATTAAGTTCTAGTGAAGAAATATGTAGTAAGTATCTAATAAATGTAGATTTATTAGTAAATAATATACCCTCATGCTACCTTTCGAGTAATAATATCGAGAAGGTATTAAATGGAAATAAGGTTAAAATTAATGAAAATACGTGTGAAAAAATTAAGATTTATGACTCTAATAATGTATTTATTGGCATGGGTGAAGTGAATAATAATTCTGAGCTACTTCCAAAAAAAATATTAGTATAAAACTTAATGTTTGTTTGATTAATATAACGTGATAGAATGCGGCCTTAAATTAAAGAATAAGTGGAAATTATGGCATTATCAACAGAAGAAAAAAGTAAAGTTATAGAGCAATACCAAAAAGGGGAGTCAGACACTGGGTCTCCTGAAATTCAAATAGCGTTATTATCGAAAAGGATTGAATTTCTTAGCGAGCATTTTAGCG
Organism: Gammaproteobacteria bacterium; assembly: GCA_029268385.1. Classification (GTDB taxonomy): domain Bacteria; phylum Pseudomonadota; class Gammaproteobacteria; order Poriferisulfidales. The sequence goes on along the minus strand of JAQWPG010000010.1, from coordinate 20,348 downwards.
TTCATAAAAAAGACCACCATTCGCGTCATGGATTGTTGAAAATGGTGAATACAAGAAGAAAGCTACTCGATTACCTAAAAAGAAAAAATAGCGAGAGATATCAAACAATAATTTCTTCTTTAGGTCTAAGAAGATAACCTAAGAGAAAACAATGAAACCATTGAAAAAGAAGTTCCAGTACGGAAATCACGAAGTAATTTTAGAAACAGGTCAAATTGCAAGACAAGCAAATGGTGCTGTATTAGTAAATATGGAAGGCACAGTTGTGCTAACTACAGTTGTTGCAAAAAATGATGGTCAGTCAAGAGACTTTTTTCCATTAACGGTCAATTATCAGGAAAAAACATATGCTGCCGGAAAAATACCTGGTGGTTTTTTTAAAAGAGAAGGAAGGCCAGCAGAGAAAGAAACTCTGATTTCAAGATTAATTGATAGACCTATCAGACCGTTATTCCCGAAAGAATTTACTCATGAAGTACAAGTTATCTGCACAGTAATGAGTTTAAATCCCGAAGTTGATGCAGATGTTGCATCTTTAATTGGCGCATCAGCAGCATTAAAAATAGCTGGTGTACCATTCCAAGGGCCATTGGGAGCAGCTAGGATTGGATACGCAGATGGTTCTTATATTTTAAACCCAAGTAAAACAGAGTTATCAACATCAGAATTAGACTTGATGGTTGCAGGAACTAAAGACGGTGTCCTTATGGTTGAATCAGAAGCAAAAATGCTTAGTGAAGATGTCATGCTTGGGGCGGTTTCGTTCGGACATAATGAAATGCAACACTTGATAAATGAGATTAATAGTTTTGCAGATGAGTTTGGTATAAAAGATTATGGTTGGGTTAAACCAGAAAACGAAAATGAAGGTCTGGAAAAAGAAGTTTATGATCATTACAAAGATAATATTACAGATGCTTATTTAATATCTGATAAAGCAGAAAGAAATATTAAAATATCAGAAATAAGGGAAAGTGCTCTTGAAAAATTTAATAACGTTGATGATTGCAAAAAAGATTGCATAGAAGGATCAATACACGACCTTCAAAAAGACGTTGTAAGAAAAAATATTATAGCAGGCAAACCAAGAATCGATGGAAGAGACAATAAAACTATTAGAAAGATAAGTATAGAAGTTGACTTGTTGCCAAAAACTCATGGAAGTGCATTGTTTACCAGAGGTGAAACCCAAGCTATTGTTGTTGCTACATTGGGAACCGATAGAGATGGGCAAATAATTGATGCAATAGATGGAAAATATGAAGATAAATTTATGCTGCATTATAATTTCCCGCCTTACTCAGTTGGTGAAACTGGCTTTGTAGGATCTCCTAAAAGAAGAGAAATTGGTCACGGAAAGCTTGCTAAAAGAGCTATCGTGCCAGTACTGCCAACCCCAGAAGAATTTCCCTATGTAATTAGAATTGTATCTGAGATTACAGAATCAAATGGATCAAGTTCTATGGCAAGTGTTTGTGGGTCAAGCTTATCATTAATGGATGCTGGAGTTCCAATAAAAGCACCTGTTGCTGGTATAGCTATGGGCTTAATAAAAGAAGGTGATGAATTTGTAGTATTATCAGACATATTGGGCGACGAAGATCATCTAGGCGATATGGACTTCAAAGTTGCTGGAACAAACGATGGTGTTACAGCTCTCCAAATGGATATAAAAATTAATGGTATTACTGAAGAAATTATGAAAATAGCTTTAGCGCAAGCAAAAGAAGGAAGAATTCATATTTTAGGAGAAATGAATAAAGTAATTCAATCTTCTAGAGACGAGGTTTCAGAAAACGCACCAAGATTTGTAACAATACAAGTTAAAGCTGATAAAGTAAGAGATGTCATAGGAAAGGGTGGAGCGACAATCAGATCTTTAACAGAAGAGACGGGTGCAGTAATAGATATCGACGATACTGGAATGATTAAAATTTCAGCTGTAGATAAAGACGCCGTGGAGCTTGCAAAAGCAAAAATTGAACAACTAACTGCAGATGTTGAAGTTGATAAAATTTATGAAGGAAAAGTTGCAAAAATAATGGACTTTGGAGCTTTTGTTACAGTTCTTCCTGGGAAAGATGGCTTAGTTCATATTTCTCAGATTTGTGAAGAAAGAGTTGAAAATGTTACAGATAAGGTTAAAGAAGGGGAAATTGTAAAAGTTAAGGTTTTAGAGATTGACAAACAAGGAAGAATTAAACTTACAATGAAAGGTTTAGACCAATAAATTTTTTTATACTTTAATGCAAAAAGATTGGAAAAGCATATTAACAAAAGAAGAATACTTGGTATGTAGAAAAAAGGGAACTGAGCCTGCTTTTTCTGGCAGCTATGATAAATTCTATGAAGATGGTATATATTTTTGTAAATGTTGCGACAATCAATTATTTAGCTCAAAAGATAAATACAATTCAGGATCAGGCTGGCCTAGTTTTACCTCCCCGATAAACAAAGAAAATTTGTTAAACATCAAAGATAATAGCCACGGAATGAATAGGATAGAAGTTCAGTGCTCTAATTGCGAATCTCATTTGGGACACGTGTTTAATGATGGCCCAAGTCCGACATTTAAACGCTTCTGTATAAACTCATTAAGTCTTAAATTTAAAAAATCTTGATTCTATGCAAATATATCACTTTATGTATATATAAGGCTTTGCAGAGTTTAGATTTTTCGGTAAAATAGAAGTCGAAGTTTAAAAAAGCGAGGAGAACGATATGAAAGTAACATGGGACGAAAGTGTTTGCATTCACGCTGGAAAATGTGTGCAAGGTGCACCTGAGGTTTTTAAAGTAGAAGATGGAAAATTTGTTATTGATACATCTGCGAGTTCGGAAGATAAGATAGCAGACGTAGTTTCTGAGTGTCCATCAGGCGCTTTAAAAATAGAATAAAAATTTAAAATAGTATTCTCTGTAGGAGGGAAATATGATCGGTGATAAGTTAGCATCGGCAATGCAATTATATGGTAATCCAAGCTGTATAAATACAGCAAAGGCATTACAAACTGCTGCTGAAAAAGGCGTAGATATTGAAACTCATAAAATTGATAGTGGTGAAGAAGCTGCAGATATTTCACCTCTTCACAGCGCGCCAGTTCTAAAAGACTTAGATAATGTTGTTTATGGCCCAAATGCTATAATATCTTATTTAGATGACAAGGGATTTGGCCCATCTTTAGTTCCAAGAAATGGAGTGATTAGAGCCATAATGTATCAATATGCTCATATAGCAACCGATTATGTTCAGATGGAAGCTTATGGGATGTTGACAGGATCAGGTGGTAATATAGATACAGTAAATAAGGCATTTGACATATTAGAGAATATATTAGCAAACCCACCAGATCCAAAGTTAAAAAAAGGTGTGTATATTTGCGGTGAATTTTCATTGGCTGATATCCACTGGATGGCTTGTGTTAATGCATTAGAAATTTCAGGCAATGACGTAATATCTTCAAGAGTAAAAGTTAGTGAGTGGTGTGAAGCAGTTAAAAACCATCCTTCTACAAGTAAAGAAGCTATAGTTCCTTACACTTGCCTACCTACAAAAGAAGATATTGAGTCTGGAACTTTAAGAGGTGTAGGCATTAACTCAGCATAGGTTTTGCGTACTAGAAATTTAATTTTTTATTAACTAAGTTAGTGTTTTAGACACAAGGAATTACTATATTTTTATGTTTGGATTTGGCAAAAAAAAGGGGCCTAAAGAAGTAAGTTTAAACTCTGACCAGTTTAAATTTGAAGTTGAGCCTGAGCAAAACGTACTTGATGCAGCACTTAAAGCAGGAGTAGCATTCCCTCATGATTGTAGAGTTGGAAGTTGTGGGTCATGCGCCTGCAAATTAACCTCAGGAAAAATAAAAGCAACAGCCGACTTTAGTTACGTATTAGATGGTGAGCAAATAAAAGACGGAATGATTCTAGCATGTCAGTCTAGAGCCAAAACACCTTTAAGCATAGATGTAGAAATTGATAGTGATGCTAAAGCTAGCGCAACTAAATCATATACTGGAGTTGTTAATAAAGTAACCCCATTAACACATGATATTATGGAATTAACAATTGGAGTTGATGGCTTAGAGCATAATGGTGCCGCAGGGCAATATTCAGAGTTAATGGTTAAGCAAGTTGGTACATCGAGATCATACTCTTTTGCAAAAGCACCGCAAAACGAAAATCCAAACGAATTATCTTTTTTTATTAGAAATGTTCCAAAGGGAAGATTTAGTAAATGGTTATTTGATAAGGACCCAACAGGGCAAAAGCTAGAAGTTAAAACACCATTTGGTTCATTTTATTATCGAGATGGAAAAGGTCCGATGGTATGTATCGCTGGCGGAAGTGGAATGAGTGCTGTTAAAGCTGTGCTAGAACAAGCAGCAATTGATCAAGTCGAAAGAGATGCAATATATTTATTTGGAGCAAGAACCCAAGAAGATATATACAGCAAGTCTGAATTAGAAGCAATACAAAAGAAATGGAATCCTAATTTTAAATTTGAGTTTGTATATGTATTAAATATGGAGCCTGAAGAATCTGATTGGACAGGTCCTAGAGGTATGGTTACAGATTTTTTAAAGTCGGACTATATAGAAAAAGGAAAATTAAATATGAAAGAGTGCCAGGGTTATTTGTGTGGTCCGCCTCCTATGATTGATGCTGCTATTAAAGAATTTACTTCAGAAGGTATGCCAAACGAAGAAATATTTTTTGATAAATTTTTAGACTCAGGATCAAAATAATTAAAAACTGACAAATTATGTTATATTAAGTAAACTATTATTAATTTACTACAGAGGGGATAAAAGTGAGAGAATATTTAGCAGCAGTAATTATGATAGCATTCACATCTGCAAGTTTTTGGGGAATGAATGCGTTTGGATTTCAAAATAACCCACATGATGTGTTATGGGCTATTGGAGCTGGACTAGCGCTTTTAGTAATATTACTAATAAATGTATATATATACTTTATAGTTTGTAAAGAAACACCTTGGCAGTGGAAAAAAGAAGACTAGTCTTTCTTAATCTTCGTAATGTTAGATGATACAACTCCATCTATAACTTTAATTGTAACATTGTCATTAATCTTAAAATCTGAAGTCTTTTTAGCAATTTTTCCTTTTGAGTATATAACGGAATAACCTTTCTCTAAAATGTTTAGTGGACTAATATCCCTAATAGTATTTTTTCTTAATTCTATAATATTTTTTTTCTTTTCTAAGACGCTATTTAAAAGACTTTTTAGAAGCTCTTTTTTATTAGCAACAGCTGACTCTAAAGTTATAATTTTATTAGAAGGGTTTGAATTCTTTAATTTTATTTTTAATAAATTAACTTTATCTCTTTCGATAAGAAGATTTGATAGAAATTTAGATTTTAAAGTCTCATAAAATATATCAATAGTTTGATAATAATTATAAATTTTCGTTGAAGGATTATTTTTTTCGATTACATTCTTTTGCTCTTGAAGCTCATATTTAAAATTACTTAATAATCTATGAGTACTATTTTTTAATTTATTTATATATTCAGAAATATTTTTTAATGTATCCTGTGTTGTTTCGCTTGAAGCAATTTCTGCTGCTTCCGAAGGAGTTGCTGCTCTGACATCTGATACCAAATCACATATTGTTGTATCTGTTTCATGACCTATAGCAGTTATAATTGGTATGTTTGAATTATAGATTTGTCTTGCTAAGAATTCATTGTTGTATTCAATTAAATCCTCAAGCGAACCACCACCTCTAGCAATAATTATTATATCTGAATTATTATTTTTATTAATTGTAATAAGTTGTTTTATTATACTTGTTGCGCAATTTTCTCCTTGCACATTACAACTATAAACTTCAATATAAATCCCTGGAACTCTTCTTTCAAGAATTTTTAAAATATCTTTTATTACCGACCCAGTAGGAGATGTCACTATTGATATTTTTTTTGGATATTTTGGCAAAATTTTCTTGAACTTTTCGTCAAATAATCCTTCGTTCTTAAGTTTTAATTTTAACTTTTCAAAAAGCTCATGAAATTTTCCAATACTAGTTGATGATAGCCCAACTATATCAAGTTGATATGAACCTGTTTTTTCATAAAATGAAACTTTGCATTTAATTATTACTTTTAGCCCTATTTCTGGAGCGACTTGCATTTTATCAACTCTAGAGCTCCATAATGTACATCTTACTGAACTTTTTTCATCTTTAAGAGTTAAGTAAACGTGCCCTAATTGGCTTTTTTGCAATTGAGATATCTCACCTTCAACCATGGTGTATCCATCAAATGAATATTCTAATAATTCCTTAACGTGTTTGTTTATATCACTAACACTAAATATTTTTGATTTTAAATCTTCCATAATATTTTAAATATACAATATAAAGATACTTTTGTTTACTTTTTCGAAATAAAACCTATAATACCGTTTTGTAGAGAGGTTTAATATGCTAAAAGTTATTCAGGAAGCTCTAACATTTGATGACGTTCTTCTTGTGCCTAATCACTCTAACATTCTTCCGTCCGATGCATCTTTAAAAACACAGCTTACGTCTAAAATTCAATTAAATATCCCACTATTATCTGCTGCTATGGATACAGTAACGGAGTCAGAGCTTGCGATTGCGATAGCTCAAGAAGGTGGAATTGGTATTGTACATAAAAATTTATCACCTGATGAGCAAGCAAATGAAGTTGTAAAAGTTAAGAAATATGAGAGTGGAGTAATTACAGACCCGGTTGTAACTTCTCCAGACTGCTCAATAAAAGATGTTATTGAATTAACATCTAGGCATAAAATATCCGGAGTTCCAGTTGTTGAAGGAAAAAATCTTGTTGGTATAGTTACTTCGAGAGATTTGAGATTTGTAAGTAAAGTAAATCCAAAAGTTTCTACGATTATGACACCGAAAGACAGACTTGTAACTGTTCAAGAAGGTGCATCTAAAGAAAGCGTCAAGACTCTTTTGCATAAGAACAGAATTGAGAAAGTTTTGGTAGTTAATAAAAAATTTCATCTAAAAGGCATGATCACAGTTAAGGATATGCAAAAATCACAGGATTTCCCAAATGCTTGTAAGGATAGTTTGCAGAGACTAAGAGTAGGAGCTGCAATTGGTGTAGGAAAAGACATGGCTGAAAGAATTAAAAAATTGATTAAAGCTGAAGTTGATATTTTGGTTATTGATACTGCGCATGGACACTCGAAAATGATTATTGATTCTGTTAAATCAATTAGAAAAAAATACCCTAAAATTCAATTAATAGCTGGCAATATCGCAACCAAAGAAGCAGCAAAAGCGCTTATAAAAGCAGGAGTTGATGCTGTAAAAGTTGGAATTGGTCCAGGCTCAATATGCACTACAAGAATCGTAGCCGGTGTAGGAGTGCCACAGATAACTGCTATATCAGATGTAGCGAGCGCAACAAAAGGCACAAAAGTTAAAGTAATTGCAGATGGCGGTATAAGGTTTTCAGGAGATATTTCAAAAGCATTAGCAGCGGGAGCTGACTCAGTAATGTTAGGGAGTTTATTTGCAGGCACAACAGAAGCGCCTGGAGAAATTGAATTATATCAAGGCAGAACATATAAAAATTATCGTGGAATGGGTTCAATTGGGGCAATGAAAGGGGGGTCAAGTGAAAGATACTTTCAAAATCCAGAAAGCACATCTGATAAATTTGTTCCTGAAGGTATTGAAGGGAGAGTTCCATTTAAAGGCGGTATGACCAGTATACTTCATCAATTGCTTGGTGGAATAAGATCAAGCATGGGCTATTTGGGATGCGCATCTATAATTGATCTTCACAGCAAAGCAAAATTTGTAAAAATAACAAACGCTGGAATGAAGGAAAGTCATGTTCATGATGTAATGATTACTAAAGAAGCTCCAAATTACCAAATTGACAAATAATGCACGAAGAAAAAATTCTAGTAATTGATTACGGGTCTCAATATACACAATTAATTGCAAGACGTATAAGGGAAAATAATACGTACTGTGAAGTTCTAAACCCCTCTTCTTTAAATAAAAAAGAAATCTATAGTAATGTCATCGGTGTTATTCTTTCGGGCGGTCCAAGCTCAGTAACAAATAATGATACCTATGATTTACCTGATTTACTTTTTAAAAAAAATATACCGTTATTGGGTGTTTGCTTTGGAATGCAATTAATTTGTAAGAAATTTAATGGAATTATAAAAGAGTCAACTTCAAGAGAGTATGGAAAAGCAGTTTTAGAAATTACAAAAGATGTGAAAATATTTAAGGGCGTGAATAAATCAATAGAGGCATGGATGTCTCATGGTGATAGTGTTATAAAAGCACCAAAAAATTTTACAATTATTGCATCAACTAATAAAAAAGGATTATCAGCTATAAAATCAGATAATAAAGAAATATATGGTATTCAATTTCATCCAGAGGTAACGCATACTTTAGATAAAGGAAAAATTATTTTTAATTTTGTTAATAATATTTGTAAATCTAATGGGAGCTGGACTACAAAAAATATAATTGAGAATCAAGTAGCTGAAATAAAAAATAAAGTAAAAAATGATCATGTGATATTGGGATTATCAGGAGGAGTTGACTCATCTGTAGCTGCAGCAATAATTCATAAGGCAATTAAAGATCAATTGACTTGTATATTTATTGATAATGGGCTTTTAAGACTTAATGAAAAAAATCAAGTTGAAGAAGGTTTTAAAGATTTTAAAAATATTAAAATTATTTACATTGACTCATCTAAACTGTTTTTAAAAAGACTTCATGGAATCACTGATCCTGAGGAAAAAAGAAAAGTCATTGGGAAAACATTTATTGATGTATTTCAAAGTGAAGCAAAAAAAATAAAAAATGCAAAATGGCTTGCTCAGGGAACAATATATCCTGATGTTATTGAATCTGCAGCTTCATCTGATAACGCACACTTAATTAAATCACATCATAACGTAGGTGGTTTGCCTAAAGACATGAATTTAAAATTGCTAGAACCATTGAGGGAGCTATTTAAAGATGAGGTGCGAAAATTAGGAATTGATCTAGGAATTAAGCCAAAATTAATTAATAGACACCCCTTTCCTGGTCCAGGTTTAGCAGTTAGGATTTTGGGTGAAGTTAGAGAGGATTATGCAGATATTCTTAGAAGTGCTGACGACATCTTTATAAAAATGTTACACGACAGAGGTCTATATAATAAAATTTCGCAGGCTTTTACAGTCTTCATGCCAGTCAAATCAGTTGGAGTTACAGGAGATGGACGATCTTATGGAAATGTTGTGTCTTTGAGGGCTGTAAAAACAATTGATTTTATGACAGCAAAACCCTTTGATTTTCCATTTGATTTTTTAGAAGAGGTATCAACAAGAATCATTAATGAAGTTCCTGAGATCTCCCGAGTTTGTCTAGATATTTCTTCAAAACCTCCATCAACTATTGAGTGGGAATAACAGTGTTAAATAGAGAATCGGTTTCTTTATTTGGATTATTATTTGGCTTATTTATATTATCGATATTTATTTTTTTTGAACCCCCAGAAGATCTTAGTAGTGCCGCATGGATGACTGCTGGCATTGCTTTATTAATGACAATTTGGTGGGTTACCGAAGCCATTCCAATATACTTAACTGGTATAGTGCCAATTATATTATTTCCATTATTTAATATTTTTGATTTGAAATTAATTGCAGATTCATATGCTCACCCATTAGTACTTTTATTCCTAGGAGGTTTTATAATAGCCGCAGCTATGCAAGCATGTGGTTTGCATAAAAGAATTGCTTTAAATATTTTATCAATATCAGGAACAAGTCCTCGAAATATAATAGCTGGATTTATGATTTCTACGTCATTAGTAAGTATGTGGGTAAGTAATACCGCATCAACAATAATGATGTTACCAATTGCATTATCTGTAATTACAATTTTCTCTAATCAACTAAATATTAAAGACAAAGATTTCGCTATACCGCTATTGCTTGCGGTTGCTTATTCAGCTTCAATAGGGGGAGCTGCTACTTTAATTGGAACACCGACAAATATCATGCTAGCTGGAATTTTAAGCGATAGTTATAATTATGAAATTAGTTTTATAGATTGGCTAAAGATTGGTTTACCAACCGCAATTTTTTTAATACCTATAGTTTGGTTTTTTCTGACAAATATAATTTTTAAAGTTACCAAAAAAAAATCTAAATCATTAAGTAAAATAGTTTCTGAAATGAAGGTAGAAATTGGATGCCCATCTCTTTCAGAAAAAATTGTAGGCATAGTATTTTTTTTAACAGCAATACTTTGGATTTTTAGAAGACCTCTAAATGAGATGTATAATTTAAGTTTAAATGATACTTCTATAGGTTTATTTGGAGCATTACTTTTATTTGTAATTCCTGTTAATAAAAAAGATCGAGCATGTACTTGGGAGACTGCTAGCAAAATTCCTTGGGGTGTGCTTCTTTTAGTTGGTGGTGGAATTGCGCTTTCAAAAGCTTTTAATTTATCCGGATTAGCGTTATGGATCGGAAGTTTCTCATTTTATTTTAATGATTATAATATCTATATATTAATATTTATTTCGGTTGCTTTGATTTTATTTTTAACCGAACTAAACTCAAATACTGCAACCATTGCGACATTTGCTCCAATTTTAATAATATTTTCTGCGGGTTTAAATTACAACCCTCTTTTTTTTGTTATACCGGCAACTATTGCGGCGAGTTGTGCATTCATGCTACCAATTGCAACACCTCCAAATGCGGTAGTATTTGGAAGTGGTAGAATTAAAATTAATGATATGATAAAGGCAGGATTTTGGTTAAATATTGTTTCTATGCTAATTATAACTTTAGTAAGTTTCTTAATTCTCGGTTATGTATTTGATGCAGAAATTGGTATTTTGCCTTTATGGATTTCAGGATAGAAATAAATAACATATAGTATAATTATTATAACCCTGTATATTAAATACATGAGCAGCCCATATATTAGAATATTAACTTTAGCAATATTATATGTAAGTTCAATATCTACTTCTTGTGCTGGAGCTGACGATGATATTATTAAAGCTGCCGAAGCAAAAGCTCTTAATGCTACAAATGGCATATTAAAATCCTTAACATCAAGTTTGACAGAAAGTCTTTCTAAATACGATAGTGTAAAATATTTAGATATTCAAATTGAAGCTCAAGAAAGTTATAACCCAGCATTTAGCATTACAAACTTAAATAGTATTGTAGAATATGAAAACACTACTTTCTTTAATCAAAATACATTAACGCATAATAAAGATGAGCAGACTATTAACTTTGGTTTAGGTTATAGAGCTTTAATTAATGATGATAAAGTACTCTTGGGAGTAAATATATTTTATGACTATGCGTTCGATGACAATCATAGAAGAATTGGTGCTGGTGTAGAAGCGATATCAAGTGTATTTGATTTTAGAAGCAATATATATGAGGCTGAAAGTGATGTTGTCACATTAACAAGTGGTGCTACAGAAGAAGCGTTAGATGGGTGGGATGCAAGAATTGATTATCATATTCCTGTTGGTTTTGATTTAAGATTATTTGGAACTTACTTTGATTGGGAAAATTCTGCAAAAACATATGAAAATAAAGGTGAGCAGTATGGAATTGCTGGACAATATGGGCTAGTTAAATTTGAGATTGGATACAGAGATGAAGAGGGCAATAAAAAGAAAGATGCTTTTGGTAAAATAAGTCTAGTAATCCCTTTAGGTGATGTCCAAAGCTCAGGTGTTGTTTCAAGAGGCATGATGGAAATGGTTAGTGTTAGAGATCAGCTATATGAGCCCGTAGAAAGAGAGAACAGGATCAGAGTTGTTAGAATTAGCTCAGGAAATGTTGTTGTAAGTGGTTTCTAAACGGAGAGAATATGTATAAATTTATAAAATTATTTTTTACAACTTTGGTTTTATCGTTTTCAATAAATATCGTTGTGCATGCTGATACATTAAGTGACGCAATTGATGCAGAAGGTTGTGCGGATAGTGATACAGCAGCTTGCGCTGGAGAATGCACACAAACAAGTAATGTAATTACGATTGCTACGACCGGAAACGATGCTGGTGGTGTTACCGACGCAGACAGCGGAAACTTAAAAAATTATTGCAATGAGAAACCTGATGAATATCGTATAACTTTTTACAAAGCAGGTCTTTGCAAAACAGATATATTAGATGCTAACGCAACTTCTAACCCGACAGCAGCACCTAACTGTTATAACTTTTTTGTGGATTCAGATGGTAAAGCAATATCGTTGCAGCACGATACAGATTCGGGCGCTATAACGCAATCCGAAAGCTTGATCTCAGGCGCTTTAAATTTTCAACTTGGAACATACAACTATGCATATGTTATTGTAGATAATCATCTTGAAATAAAACACGAGCAAACATTTTCTAAAGCAATGAAAGGCTACCATGTAAATGGTGCAAGTTTTAGCTCTGGAGTAACTTGTTGGACAAATGGAGTCGTTACAACTTACACTAATGCAACAGATGCTCAACGAGGATATACTGCTACGCAAGTAAAATCATACGGTGAAGATAGTTCCGCGACAGATTCAATAGCCATGACTTGTGGAGACACTGTAGATGCAACGCCAGTCTTTAATACTGAAATCATAGAAAATATGGCAGATGATCCAGGAGACGAAAACGCCAACTTTGAGGCAATTTTTGGCTCAACCTATCAATCTATTCCGGGTAGTTCTGATAAAGGAGCAGGTAAATTATTGCAAGACGATGATTTAACAACTGCAACAAATCATTTAAATGCAGCTAGAATATTTTATCCTATTCAACTTAGTAATCCTATAATTGTTAGCCCAGATACAACAACATTTGAAATGTCTTTTGGCATTTCAGGATCTGTTAGTATTGATTTTACAACTGATGGTAGTGATAACTTAATAAATTTAAAAGCTGGCGCTGATCCATTTACAATGAAATTTACTTCAAATTAAACTTTAAATTTTTTTAAGTTAATCGTGAGAATAAAATTAGTTAAAAAATCTTCTCACGATATTATGCTACTTAAATTTTACCGTCTAATCCCATTTGGTAATATTTGTGAACTATGCTTTCTTGGTTTTCTAACAACCAATCAATACTAGGCTCGTTCTTCATTGCTTTATGAATTGCTTGTGAAGTTGCTTTTCGATGAATATCAAAAAGTACTTTATGATCTAGTTTGTCGTCATCAATAACTGAAGGGTTAAGCCATACAGAAACAATAATTCCTAAATCATTAGCTTTTTCTTTTGGAATATCACCATTTCTTACCGCGTCCAAAACACCATTTGCTATAGCGCCTTGTACAGTACCCATTAAAATATTTGTATATTTTGTATTTTTTACAGTTACTTTACTTACCATTAATGTTGCTGGTTTAACCATAATATCTGTATTCATTATTGCTAAAACCCTAGAATGACCTTTAACTTGATCTCCTAATAGTGTTGCAAATGCGGTTCCAACAGGGCCATCGAGTTCACCAATAATTATTTCTGGTTCTGCTGCTGTTCCGGGAGGACCACCAGCCACTAGTGATTCTGCAACTCTCATTACTATTCTTTCGCTCATCATTTACTCCTTGAAAGTTAATTGATTTGTATTAATACTTATAATTAAAAAAACATAATAACAATATAAGCACCTCAGTTCTATGGATATATAATGGATAACGAATCATATATTAAAGAATGTATTCTTCTAGCAAGAAAGTCTGAAAAAAAAGACGAGATACCTGTTGGTGCAATTCTTGTTAAAAACAACACTGTTTTATCAAGAGCACACAATATGTCTATTAGTTTAAATGATCCAACTGCACATGCTGAGATAAACGCAATAAGAGAAGCGTGTATAAAAATTAATAATTACAGAATTACTAATTCAACTTTATATACAACCTTGGAGCCTTGTCCAATGTGTATATCAGCAATATGTGAAGCAAGAATTGATCGTGTTATTTTTGGTGCTTATGCTGATAAAGAAAAAAATTTTGTTAGTAAATTTGAATTTATGAAAAAAAAATTTACTTTAAATCATACGCCAGAATTTATTGGGGGTGTTCTTGAGAAAGAGTGTTCTCTAGTAATTAAAAAATTCTTTAAAGCTAAGAGATGCTAGATAATGCTTTTCTTCTTCGTACATAATTTTTAAGTAAGCCTGTATTCTTTCAACATACCTTACAGGTTCATTACCTCTTGCATAGCCATATTTAGTTTTTTTATAATATTTTTTTATTTTCAAAAGTGGCAAATGTTTTTTTACATCAGACCAATAGTTTGGATTGTGGCCAAATTTTTCTGTTAAAACACGTGCATCTTCCAAATGACCTAAACCAACATTGTATGCAGCTAAAGTCATCCATATTCTGTCTGAACCAACTATACTTGATGGAAGTCTTTTAAATATATTTTCCAAATATTTTACTCCGCCATATACGCTTTCATTTGGATCTAATCTATTTTTTACACCAATGTAGCTTGCTGTATCTTTGGTCAACATCATTAGTCCTTTGACTTTAGTTTTTGATACAGCTTTATGGTTCCAATGAGACTCTTGATATGAAATTGCCGCAATTAATTTCCAAGAAAAAATAGAATTTTCAGTATGTTTTTTAAAGTAAGCTAAGTATCTTGGCAATCTATTATCTATTTTCTTTATAAAAATAGATTTCTCTAAATCGTTTAGTTTTTTATTTTCGTTAACAGTAAAATAAATATCTTTTTGAACATAGCATTTTTCCTCACTTGATGATAAAGGTGTTTGTATATGTTTAAACGAATTGCTTCCTGAGAATCCAAAAGTGCAAATAATTGGCAATATATATAGGTTTATATATTTGTTTGCAGTATTCTGTTTTTTAGTTATCCAAGTAATAGTAAATACCTATTTTTTATAGTACTTGGACATGTATGCTAACACTATATATTGTGTTTTTCAATATTATAATCACATTATAATATACTTATATAGATTATATAATAAATAAAAAATTGCATTAATACCTTGTAACAAAGGCAGCGTTGGTGTACTTTACATATCTTGATTGCTTTTAAATTTCATTAAATTTAAAATAATAATAATAAACGAATTAATCGTTAATAATCAAAAACATAAGAATAATTGGAGAGAATAAATTTAAATGGCTACTATTCCAGGTTTAGTATTATCGCATAACAAGAATCATCCAGATGCAGTAGCACTCAGATATAAGCAATTAGGCATATGGAATACATATAATTGGTCTAATTATTTTGATGAAGTAACCCTAACTGCAAATGCTTTGAAATCATTATCAATTAGCAAAGGAAGCGTGGTTGCTGTATACGGTAACAATGTGCCAAAACTTATTTTCTCTATTTCTGCTATTCAGGCTCTAGGCGGAATTGTGGTTCCTATACACCCGGAATCAACAGGAAATGAGCTTAAAAAAATATTAAGCGAATCAAAATCAGAAATATTAATAGCGGAAGATCAGCAACAAGTTGATACTTTTTTAAGTATTGAATCTGAGTGCGATATTAAAAAAGTTATTTATCTAGATGGAAGGGGAATGTCTTCATATACCAATAGTAATTTAAATTCATATGATGAGCTTACCTTAAAATCTGATACTACGAATATTGAAAATGATATTAATTCATTAAATGAAAATGACATCGCTTTTTATCTATTTGATGAGCATGAAGATAATCTTTACAAAGTAAGCCATGCTGCAATAATAAATAACAGCGCTAAAATTATTTCTTTAAATTCTCTTACAGAAAAAGATTCAATAGTTTCATACTTGCCATTATCTATACCAACAAATTTATTGTTTACATTTGTTACCTCATTAAATAGCGGTATGTCGTTTAATTTACCGGAGAGTAATCAAACAATTGAAAAAGATTTGCAGGAGATAGGCCCAACAATATTATATGCGCCATCTTTTGTTTTTAAACATATTATAACATCGATAAGTTATAGAATTGAATCGGCAACACAGTCAAATTATAAAAGGTATATGAATCATTATAATGCTTTAATGGAAATATATAATAAAGAAGTAAGCGGTGAGAGTTCTATGTTTGATAAAATAAAAAAAACATGGATTATGCTTACAACTTTTGCGCCTGCAAAAAATGTTTTTGGTTTAACAAAAATAAAACATGCCTTTGTTAGCGACGGTGTTTTATCTAAAGTTAATTTTGATTTTTTTCATGCGATTGGTGTAGAAATTCAACATTCTTTTGGTCAAGCAGCTTCATGTGGATGTATATCAGTTCAGCCAGATCATTCAGTATCTTCAGAAAACGTAGGCTCAGCAATGGATGGATGTGAAATTAAAATTAATGATAAATCTGAAGTTTGTTTTAAAACAGACTGTTTAGGCGAAAAAATAAGTGGTGATTCAAAAACTGAAGACGGGTGGATCAACTCAGGTTATGTTGGGAAACTTGATGATGCAGGTAACATTGTTGTTAGTGGAAGATCTGAAGATATTATTACATTAAAATCTGGCAAGCAGTTTTCTCCTGAAAATATTGAAAATCTAATTTCTTGCTCTCCATTTGTGAAATCAGCAGTTGTTATAGGAAATAATCAGCAATCAGTTTCAGTTATAGTCGTTATTGATCCTAATTCTGTAAACTCATGGGCTGATAGAAAAAATATTAGGTATACGGGATACACAGAATTGGCAGCAAAGGAAGAAGTGAAAGACTTAATAAAAGAACATATTAGCTGTGTAAACGATAGTTTAGAATCGGAGCTAAAAGTTAAAAGATTTGTTGTTCTTCATAGAACTCTTATTATGAATGAAGGTGAGGTTTCAAAAACTATGGAGGTTATGAGAAAAAATATCCAAGTGAATTTAAAAGATGTTTTTGCAGCAATTGAAACAAATCAAGATAATTGTAAAGTTAATGATATTGATCAATTATCTTATGAATTAAATATTAATAAAATATAAACAGCAAAGAGAAAAAAATGTCAGATATATTAAAAGTAGAAAATGTAACTCTTCAGTTTGGTGGTGTTAAAGCTATAACAGATATTAGCTTTAATGTAAAAGAAGGTGAAATCTGCGCAGTAATTGGCCCTAACGGAGCAGGAAAAAGCTCGATGCTAAACGTTATTAATGGAGTTTACTTACCACAAATAGGCACGGTTACATATGACGGTGTTGAAAGAAAATCTATAAATCCAAGAGACGCTGCTATTGCAGGAATGGCTAGAACATTCCAGAACATTGCTTTGTTTCAAGGAATGACAGTTTTAGAAAATATTATGACGGGTAGAAATTTATTTATGAAATCTACTTGGTTGGAGCAAGGATTAAATATTGGAAGAGCAAGAGAAGAGGAAAGGGTTAACAGACTTGCTGTTGAAAAAGTAATAAAATTTTTACAAATTGAGTCTATAAGAAAAACACCAGTTGCGAAATTACCTTACGGTCTCCAAAAAAGAGTCGAGTTAGGAAGGGCTTTGGTTGCTGAACCTAAAATTTTATTACTTGATGAGCCAATGGCTGGCATGAACTTAGAAGAAAAAGCTGATATGTCTTGTTTCATATTAGAAATAAATAAAGAACAAGGAATAACAACGGTTATGATTGAGCATGATATGGGTGTAGTAATGGACATATCTGACCATGTGGTAGTATTAGATTACGGTAAAAAAATTGGTGATGGTTCACCAAGCGAAGTTATGGCAAATCAAGATGTTATCGATGCATATCTTGGAGTTAGTCACTAAATAGGGGTGTTAATATGGATTGGGTTTATTTGATAGAAGTTTTAGTTGGTGGATTAATGTCGGGAGTCATGTACTCACTGGTTGCAATTGGTTTTGTGTTAATTTATAAATCATCAGGTATTTTTAACTTTGCTCAAGGAACAATGCTTTTATTTGCGTCTTTAACTTTTGTTAAGATGACAGAAAATGGGATAGATTTTTGGACTGCGTTATTTATTGCCGCAGGAATTATGGTTGTATTCGGTGTTGTTACTGAAAGATATGTAATTAGGCCCTTAGCAAACCAGGATCTATTGGCTTTATTCATGGCAACAGTAGGTTTAGCAACTTTCCAAGAAGGTTTTTCACAATTTATATGGGATTCAGATGTTCACGGTTTACAAATGAGTAAATTTTTAGATATTGGGTTACTAGATCCTGCTCCAATATTTATGTCCGATCATATTCCTTGGTTAGATATATTGATTCCAAAATTTGATATTTTTGCATCTTTAGTTGCTGGATCTTTAATTGTGGTACTGGCTTTCTTTTTCCAAAAAACAAAAACTGGGTTATCTTTAAGAGCAGTGTCTGACGATCATATGGCTGCTATGGCAGTTGGAATTCCACTTCAAACAGTATGGGCAGTTGTCTGGGCTGTTACAGGAATAATAGCACTAGTAGCTGGCTTACTATGGGCAGAAAGAGTAAGTGTATCATTCACATTAATTGAAGCTGTAATGAAAGCTCTTCCAGTAATATTGATTGGTGGGCTAACATCTATTCCTGGAGCTATTGTTGGTGGATTAGTCATAGGAGTAGGAGAAAAATTAGGCGAGATATACTTGGCCGATGTATTTGGCGGGCAAGGAATAGAATTATGGTTTGCTTATTTTATGGCATTAATGTTCTTGGTATTTAGGCCTCAGGGTATGTTCGGCGAAAAATTAATTGAAAGGGTGTAAATAAATGATATATAGAGAAACTGGAAACTTTGTAACTAACTATTTTAAGGATAGAGAAATCTTTCCGATGAAGTTTGATAAAGTAGTAGTAATATTAGGACTGCTATTTTTATTTTTATATGTCCCAACAACTTCAGAATATTTCTTAAGTGCGCATGTTATTCCAATATTAGCAGTAGGTTTGGCAACAGTTGGTTTAAATATTCTAACTGGTCTCACAGGGCAGCTATCATTAGGTACAGCAGGATTTATGTGTGTTGGTGCTTTTGGAACCTATAATTTAATGCTAAGAGTTCCAGATTACTTAATGTCATTACCAGTAGCTCTATTATTGTCAGGAATATTTGCAGGATTAGTAGGGGTAGTGTTTGGACTTCCAGCTATAAGAATCAAGGGATTTTATTTACTAGTATCAACATTGGCAGCTCAATACTTTGTATGGTGGTTTTTTAATTCATACGCTTGGTTTTTAAACTATGAATCTTCTGGCGTAGTGGCAATCGCGCCAAAATTTTATGATTATTGGGGGCTAGGAAATTTATTAGGTGTCGATATGCAAGGATATCCAGCTAGATATCTTTTATCTTTAGTTGTTTGTATAGGATTGAGTTATTTTGCAAAAAATTTATTAAGAAGTAATACGGGCAGAAACTTTATGTCTGTGCGTGATAGAGATATAGCTGCAAGCGTAATGGGGATAAGTGTTCCAAAAGCAAAACTATTAGCATTCTTTATCAGTTGCTTCTATTGTGGTGTAGCTGGTGGTATTTACTCATTTTTATATATTGGCAATGTTGATTTAATGATCTATGAGGTTGACCGTTCATTTACAATTTTATTCATGCTGATAATTGGTGGGTTAGGATCAATTTCTGGATCTTGGTTGGGAGCAATATTTGTCTATGAGTTTCCAATAGTATTTACATGGATAGGGGATTTTATATTCCAAGGCGCATTTAATACAGCTGTCGTAGAAAATGTATCAAATATGGTTTACGGTGTGTTTATTATTGCGCTGTTGATTAGAGAGCCTGGTGGGTTTGCAGCATTATGGGCAACCACAAAACAAAAATTAAGAATGTGGCCATATCCACACTAAAGAATAAGAGGAAAAAAAATGTCTAAATCTTTATTAAAAATTAACAATATTGAAGTTGTATATAATCATGTAATTCTTGCATTACGTGGTGTTACATTAGACGTTGAAGAAGGTAAAGTAGTATCATTACTTGGAGCCAATGGTTCAGGAAAAACTACAACGTTAAAAGCCTGTTCAAATTTATTGCATGCTGAGCGTGGAGCAATAACTAAAGGATCTATAGAATACCAAGAAAAAGATATTGCAAATCACGGTGCTTTTAACTTAGTTAAAGATGGCGTTGCTCAGGTTCTTGAAGGAAGACATTGTTTTTCGCATCTCACAGTTGAAGAAAACATAATGACAGGATCATTTATTAGAGAGAACTCAAAAGAAGCAAAGCAAGACTTAGAGAGAGTTTATGATCACTTTGAAAGAATTAGAATAAGAAGAAAAAGCTTGGCTGGATTCACATCAGGTGGTGAGCAACAAATGATAGCAATGGGAAGAGCTTTAATGTCTAGGCCAAAATTAATACTTTTAGATGAG